>NZ_JAWQNH010000007.1:0-329800 GCF_033741155.1 Mycolicibacterium chengduense
TGGGTACAAGCAGTCCGGTATTGGTCGGGAAAACCACCATATGATGCTCGATCACTACCAGCAGACCAAGAACCTGCTGGTCAGCTACAGCGAAACCGCCGCCGGCTTCTTCTAAAGAGCTTCAGCGCGGATCACGCCCCGAGTCCGTCGGCTCAGGGCGTGATCCGTGTCTTGGGTAGACAGGGACCAGGCCATCGGCCACACTCTCCTAAAAGGTTGGAAAAACAACCTTTGATGCCGGGGGCTGATCGAGGGAGTGGAAAGTGGCGGCGAGTCATGGTGCGGTGCAGAGACACCTTGGGAGCGTCAGCCATCTGCAGAAGCGGCAGCTCAACTCCGAGGAATTCGCGATCCCGGCCGAGGTTCGGAGCGTGCTCAAATGATGTACCGGCAGCAAATCGGTGGTGTCAGTTACCGTTTCGACGGTCTGGTCGAGGTGTTGGCGAAGGCCACCCCGCTGCGTTCCGGTGATCAGCTCGCCGGCTGCGCGGCCGATTCCGACGCCGAAAGGGCAGCCGCGGCATGGGTATTGGCTGACCTCCCGGTGCAGACGTTCCTCGACGAAGAGGTGGTGTCGTACGACGACGACGAGGTGACCCGGCTGATTTTCGACAGTCACGACCGTGACGCCTTCGCCGACATCTCGCATCTGACCGTCGGCGGGTTCCGGGACTGGCTGCTGGACAACGCTTCTCGCGACGACGGTGCGCGTCGTATCGCGGCCGTCAGTCCTGGCATCACCCCGGAGATGGCGGCTGCGGTCAGCAAGATCATGCGCAACCAGGACCTGATCGCGGTTGCAGCCGCCACCGAGGTCACCGCTGCGTTCCGGACGACGGTCGGACTGCCGGGGACCTTGGCTACCCGGCTACAGCCCAACCACCCGACCGACGACCCGCGGGGAATCGCCGCGGCGGTGCTCGACGGGCTGCTGCTCGGCTGCGGCGACGCGGTCATCGGCATCAACCCGGCGACCGATTCACCCCACGCCACAGCCGATCTGCTGTATCTGTTGGACTCGATCCGGTCCCGCTACGACATACCTGCGCAGTCGTGCGTGCTGTCGCACATCACCACCACCATCGGGCTGATCGAGGAGGGGGTGCCGGTGGACCTGGTCTTCCAGTCGATCGCCGGTACCGAAGGCGCCAACACGGCGTTCGGGGTGAATATCGACCTGCTGCGCGAAGGTAACGCCGCAGCACGGTCGTTGCGGCGCGGCACCGTCGGCGACAACGTGATGTACCTGGAGACCGGTCAGGGCTCGGCGTTGAGCTCCGGCGCGCATCTCGGCGTCGGCGGCAAGCCCGTCGACCAGCAGACGCTGGAGACCCGGGCCTACGCCGTCGCCCGCGATCTGCAACCGCTGCTGGTCAACACCGTGGTCGGCTTCATCGGTCCCGAATACCTCTATGACGGAAAGCAAATCATCCGGGCCGGCCTGGAGGATCACTTCTGCGGCAAGCTGCTGGGCCTGCCGATGGGCGTGGATGTCTGCTACACCAACCACGCCGAAGCCGACCAGAACGACATGGACAACCTGCTGACGCTGCTGGCCGCCGCCGGTGTCGCCTTCGTCATCACCGTGCCCGGTGCCGACGATGTCATGCTCGGCTACCAGAGCCTGTCCTTCCACGACGTGCTTGCCACGCGGCGGACCCTCGGGTTGCGCCCCGCACCGGAATTCGAGGACTGGCTGCGCGGTATCGGCATGATCGACGCCACCGGCCGACTGACGCCGTTCGACGTCACCCGATCGCCGCTGCGATCACTGACCTCGGCGGGGGCGTCATGAGTTCCGACGAACCGGCCCGGCAACAATTCTGGGACGAGCTGCGCACCACCACCCAGGCCAGGATCGGGCTGGGCCGCGCCGGCAACGGATTACCGACCCGAGAGGTGTTGGCGCTCAATGCTGCCCACGCCGCTGCCCGCGACGCGGTGCACCTGCCCCTGGATGTCGAACAGCTGGCCGCGCGTGTCGCCGAGATCGGTATCGGTGTCCCGGCGACGGTCACCAGCCAAGCGACGTCGCGAGGCGAGTATCTCCGTCGGCCCGACCTCGGCCGCAGTCCCGCCGACTTGTCGGCGGTCCCCGAACACCCCGCCGATATCGGTTTCGTGCTCGCCGACGGACTGTCACCGACCGCGGTGCTGCACCACGGCGTCCCGCTGCTGCGTGAACTGGCGGCCCAACTCGGGCAGCGGTATTCGTTGGCGTCTCCCGTCATCGCGACACAGGCACGCGTCGCCCTGGGGGATCACATCGCCGCCCGGGGTGGCTACCGGACGCTGTTGGTCATCATCGGTGAGCGCCCCGGCCTGTCCGTCTCGGACAGTCTGGGCATCTACCTGACCCACCGGCCCCGCCCGGGGTGCACCGATGCGGATCGCAACTGCATCTCCAACATCCACCCACCCGACGGGTTGGGCTACCAGGAGGCGGCGCGCGTCGCGGTCAGTCTCGTAGCCGGGGCCCGGCAGCTCGGGCGGTCCGGGGTGGCGCTCAAGGACACGTCGCGGGCGGTGGCCGTCGGGTCGAGCGCGGGCGCCCAGCTGCCGTAGCGCCGGACTTGTCGGTGGTGCCGCCTAGCATCCCGGTCATGAAATTTGTGTCGACGCGCCTCATCACCGCCGATGTCGGGCGGCTGGTCGCCTTCTACGAGCAGGTCACCGGCGTCGCAGCGGTATGGGCCAATGAGCTGTTCGCCGAGATCCAGACGCCGGTCGGCACCCTGGCCATCGGCAGTGACAAAACCGTGCCGCTGTTCGGCGCGGGATCGGCCGAGCCGGCCGCCAACCGCAGCGCGATCATCGAGTTCATCGTCGACGACGTGGACGCCGACTACGAACGGTTGCGGGGGAGCGTGGGCGAGGTGGTCACCGAGCCCACGACGATGCCGTGGGGCAACCGGGCGCTACTGTTCCGCGACCCAGACGGCAACCTCGTCAACCTGTTCACCCCGGTGGCCGATGCCGCGCGGGCCAAGTTCGGGGTCGTCAGCCCACCGAACTGATGCTCGCCCCGCAGATCGGCAAGTCGATCGGCAGGGTCCGGGCGACGACATCGTTGGGCGGGGTGACCACCAACTGCCCCCATCGGGCGCATGAGTTACCCGTTTCGGTGTCGATCATCGAGGTGAGCACATCGGCGCTGCCGACCTCACCGGGCTGCAGCGTCAGGTGCGGCGCCGCATTGGCCGGCCGTCGCGGGATGTTGATCAGCACTCCGCCGGCCGGTGTCACCAGATCGGCACCCGGATAGCCCACCATGGTGCACGTCTGCTGCGACGAGTTGCGGAAGGACACCACCACCCGCCGTTGTGTGTTCGCGGATTCCATTGCCCCGTTGGTGACGTCGAGCGCATCGTCGGAACACGGCCCGACCCCCACCGGCGCCTGTGACGGCGCGACCGTGACGGTCACGGGCGCTATCGAGGAAACGGGCGGAACGGGTGCCGGCGTCGCGACCGGTGTGGGGGTGGCGGTCGGGGCGGCAGTGACCGTCACCGTCGGTGCCGGTGGGGCCTGCTGGGCGGTGCATCCGGCCAGTAGGGCGATCGCCACCACGGGCAGCGACCGAGCGACGATCTTCATGAGGTGAGTCCTTTCGTGGTATCAGGTGCCACCACGCTAGGGCCGAGGACTTGACGGATTCTTGGCGTCAAAGGCACTGCCCCAGAACGCTACTGACGCCTCAGAGTCCACCGCACCGGGACGGGGCCAGGAACGGTGACCAGGGCGGGCAGTCCGCCGGCAGGGGCTGGGGCTCGGCGGGCGGCGGGGGCGGTGGCGCGGGCGGAACGGGTGCCGCCTGATGCGGCGTACCCCGCCACGGATAGACGATGTTGGTCGCGATATCCACGGTGCCCTCGGATGTCCAGTACCAGTCGTGGCAGATGTTCCAATCCCAGGTGATCACGCCGAACTCGGCGCCGGGGATCAACGGGTCGCCCGGGCACCAATGGGTGCAGGTGAGGCCGCCGGGACAGTTGCCACCCTGATAACTGGGGCCGTCGGCGTTCGCGGGGCCGGCGGCGCCGAGCGCGACCAACCCCACCCCGCCGGATATGACGACCGTGGCCGCCATCCGCGTAAACCGGTTCATCTTTCGGTCCTTCCGTCAGGCGTCGCTGTCCGGACGCGTCATGGCATCCAGTAGACGTCGGGCCGGGCCGTTACCGATCCCAAATGGCGCCTATGGCGTCCCTATCGCCGTGGGCCCCGGCGGTGTTATCCGTCCGATCGTGTTACCGGCCTTGTTCGTGAACCACAGCGCACCGTCCGGACCATCCTTGATGTCGAAGGGGCCGTCCACCTGCGGCGGCCCACCGAGGAACGACCACGTGTCGGTTGCCGGGAGGTACCGGCCGATGGTGTTGGCCCCGGTGTCGGCCAACCACACCGCACCGTCGCGTCCCACCCACACGCCGTCCGGTGCGGACAGCCGGGAATCGGTCACGGGCACCGCGGTGTTGAACGCGTCGTCGGGGTCGAACGAGAGCAGGCCCGCCGGGTCACGCGTGGTCAACCAGAGCCTGCCGTCGGTGCTCTGACACCACGCGCGCGGGCTGCCCGGCATCGGTACTGCGGTCACCGTGTCGGTCGAAGGGGCCAGCATGCCGATGGTGCCCGACGACGAATTTACCCACCACACCGTGCCGTCGGATGTGACGAACAACGCGGCCGGCGCGGCGATGGTGGGGGAGTAGAACAACTGCATCGAGTCGAGCGGTGCGCGCGGATGCAGGGCGCCGACAGCATTGCGGCCGCGCAGTGAAAACCACAGGCGCCCATCAGGACCCGATTTCAAGGCCACCGGACGGCTACCTTCGGGTAGGGGGTACATGGCGATGGTCGACGACGGTTCCGGCGCCTCGGGATCCACGGCGCCCAACGCGTCCGAGCCCAGGGCGGTAAACCACACGCGGCCATCGGATGCGGGAAAGATGTTGGCGGGCAAAGCGATAGCGGGGTCGGTAAAAGTCTGAACGACACCGTCGCGGACCCGGCCGATGCGGTGGTTGCCGATACTGGTGAACCACATATCGCCGAACGCGTGAATCAACCCGGAAGGCGCATCCAGCTCCGGGCTGGCGAACACTGTGATGGCGGGCACTGGTCGAGCCTAGCTAAAAAAGCTGCCGTCCAAAGAGTTTCGGAGACCGGACCGTCGACCTCGGGGGTAGTATCGACGATCCGGTCTGCCTGTTATAACGCAGAAATGCCCGCAGTTATGCCAGGGGTGTCGCAACGTCGACGGCGATCTCGTCGCCCAGGGCGTATCCGGGGGTCAGTGACAACGAGTCGCCGCTCCAGAACTTGCCCGGATCGAAATAGTTCTCCCGCTTCTCGGTCTGCAGCAGGCCCATGTCCTCGTAGGTGATGGCGACCGTCTCCGCGCAGTACGCCGTCTCCAGGCCGACGGCCCGCCGTCGCGACTTGCTGCGCTCGGCGGACTCCCGCACCTTCTTGTGCACCAAGGGCAGCCCCCGGGTGAAGTCGCTGACGATCGGCAACCGCCCGCGCAACCACCGGCCGGTCAGTCGGGCCGTCGTCGGGAACGCCGTACCGTTCATCCGGGCGATCACCCGCAGCATCTGGTCCTCCTGCTCGCGGGTGGCATACGGGGACAGCTGACGTAACCAGCAGTGCTGTCCGTAACCGTGCACCCACTGCTCCACGACCTCACGTGCATCGTTGAGCTGCACGCCGCGATGGTGCGTGCCGGTCCACAGGTCCAGCAGTTTGTGTCCGAGTTCGGCATGCCAGATCAGCGGGGGCAGGTCGTCGATGGCGACCGTCATGCCGACGTGGTTGACCGGCGCATTGGTCAACGTCTGAATGGCCCGGTCCGGACCCGAGCCGCCGCGGAACAACCAGATATCACCGGTGCGCGTCTCGTTCAGTGCCCGGTCCAGTGACACCGTGTGTGCGTTCACCCCGGCAGCCTATGCAGCACAATCGCTTGATGCGAAGCATCTGGAAGTGGGTCGGGTTGGCCGGCGTCGCCGGGGTGGTGGCCGGCGGGGTGCTGGTGGCACGGGATCAGCGCAAGCGCAAGGCCTACACCGCCGACGACATCCGGGCCCGGCTGCACCAGCGGCTCGACGAGGCGAATCAGGCCGGTTAGTGCCTGGCGAGCGGCCCCGGAATGGCACTGTTTGCGGCGTGTCGGTGAGCAGACACGGCCGCTCGCCGAAAAGAAAACACGGTCAGCGGTTGACGAAGTCGACCACGACGTCGGTGAAGGCGTCGTTGTCGTCGCCCGCGGCGGTGTGTCCGGCGTCGGACAACTCGACGAACTCGGCGGTCGGCACCTTTGCCAGAAAGTCGCGAACACCCTCCTCGGACACCACGTCGGAGAGCCGGCCGCGGATCAGCAAGATCGGTACGGTGAGGTTCATCGCGGCCTGTTCCAGCTTGTCCACCCGGGTGAATGGGTCGTCGCCGGGCTTGGTGAGAAACGCCGGATCCCAATGCCAGTACCACCGGCCGTTGCGCAGCCGCAGGTTCTTCTTCAGCCCTTCGGCGCTGCGCGGTTTCGGCCGGTGCGGCAGATATTCGGCCACCGCGTCGGCGGCCTGCTCCAGCGAATCGAAGCCGTGCACGTGGTTGAACATGAAGTCGCGGATGCGGGCGCTGCCGTCCTTCTCGAAGCGCGGCACCACGTCGACGAGCACCAGTTTGGTCACCAGGTTGGGCCCGGCCTCGTGGGCGGCCAGGATGCCGGTCAGCCCGCCCATGCTGGCGCCGATGAGCACCACCGGCCTGCCGATCTGGTAGAGCACCTGCAAGATGTCGGCGCACAGTGTCTCGACGGCGTAGTTGGCGGTGGGGGACCGGTCACTGTCGCCGTGTCCGCGGCTGTCCAGCGCGACGACGTGCATGCCGGCTTCGGCCAGCACGTGCCCGGTGTTCTTCCACGAGTGCCGGTTCTGGCCGCCGCCGTGCAACAGCAAGACGGTGGGCAGGTCGGTGTCGGTGTCGGCGTTCCATTCGTCGGCGACCAGGGTCAGGTCGTCGACGCCGCGGAACGTGACCGTCTGCGGTGCGTTGTCTGCTGCGCTCACGGGCATCCTCTCGCCGACCAGGCGATCACGTTACCGAGCCGCCCGATACCGCAAATGACCGGTCCACCCGTGCGGTCGTCCCTAGAATCACGGCTGTGCCGCCGGAACGTTCCCTCGACCAGGAACGTGGCCGCATCATCCGGGCCACCTACGAATGCCTGGTGCAACCCCATGAGGGCCCGGTGCCGGTGTCGGCCATCCTGGCCAGGGCCGGTGTGTCCAGCCGGGCGTTCTACCGGCATTTCGAGTCCAAGGACGAGTTGTTCCTGGCGATGTTGGGAGACCTGCTGGCGACGCTGTCGGGCTGGCTGGACGAGATCGCCCGGGGGCCCGGCACGCCGGTCGAGCAGCTGCGCGCCTGGATCGGCCAAATGTTTGCCCTGGCGACCGAACCGTTGGTCTCCAGCTACCTCGCGGTGATGGAATCCGACGAGATGCGGTCCGCGAAGGGCTATCCGCACGTCCGTGAACAGGCGCGCACAGATCGGGAACAGATACTGGCCGAAATACTGCGCCGCGGTGTTCAGGATGGCTCATTTCCGCTGGCCGAACCGGAGTTTGACGCGGTGGCGATCAACGCGTTGGTCAGCAGGCAGCTCAGCGTGCCGGTTCCGGCCGATCCGGCGCTGGTCGACATCGCCAAGCAACAAGTGCTCGGATTCGCCTTGCGCGCGCTCGGCGCTGGCAAATTTTGACGAGTGGCCTCCGGAATTGTGGATCGGGCGGTGACCGGCGCGGCGGCTCGCGGTAGATGTTGCTGGCGGGAAAATCGTTATGTACGTTCTTGCCCGTCCATGGTGATGCCTGTGGTCAGATTCGTGTGACACGGCTTCGTCGGGGCGCAGGGAAGGGAAATAGCAGGTAATGCGGAAGAGGTGCAGCTGGGGACGGCGTCGTTAATGGCCTCCTCCGATGCGGTGCCCGACGTCGTCGCAAAACCCGTGCGCGCGTTCGGCGGCTTCTTCTCGATGACGCTGGACGTCTTCGTGCTGATGTGGCGACCGCCGTTCGCCTGGCGTGAGTTCATCCTGCAGGCATGGTTCGTGGCGCGGGTCTCGATCCTGCCGACGCTGATGCTCACCATCCCGTACACGGTGCTGCTGACGTTCACCTTCAACATCCTGCTGACCGAGTTCGGTGCCGCCGACTTCTCCGGGACGGGTGCCGCGCTGGGTACCGTCAGCCAGATCGGACCTATCGTCACCGTGCTGGTGATCGCCGGCGCCGGCGCCACCGCCATGTGCGCCGACCTGGGTGCGCGCACCATCCGCGACGAGCTGGACGCCCTGCGCGTCATGGGCATTAATCCCATTCAGGCACTGGTGATCCCGCGCGTGCTCGCGGCGACGACGGTATCGCTGGCGCTGTCGGCCACCGTGGTGCTGGTGGGTCTGACGGGGGCGTACTTCTTCTGCGTCTACATCCAGCACGTCTCGCCGGGCGCCTTCGTCGCCGGGTTGACCCTGGTGACCGGTCCCGCCGACGTGGTCATCGCGCTGGCCAAGGCCGCGCTGTTCGGCCTCGCGGCCGGCCTGATCGCCTGCTACAAGGGCATTTCGGTGGGCGGCGGTCCCGCCGGTGTGGGTAACGCGGTGAACGAGACGGTGGTGTTCACGTTCATGACGCTGTTCGCCATCAATGTGGTCGCGACGGCGGTCGGTGTGAAGGCCACGATGTGAGCGGGGCCCGATGAGTGGGGCACTGGGGCACCGCTTGAAGCGCAGCGTCGGCGGTGTGGTCGACAGCTGGAACCAGGTCGGCGTGCAGACGAAGTTCTTCGGCCGCACCTTGCGCTCGATACCCGACGTCTTCATCAACTACCCCAAGGAACTGATCCGGCTCATCGCCCAAATGGGGCTGGGTACCGGGGCATTGGCCATCATCGGTGGCACCGTCGCCATCGTCGGCTTCCTCACCGTCAGCACCGGTGCCCTGGTCGCGGTGCAGGGGTACAACCAGTTCGCCGAGATCGGCGTCGAAGCGCTCACCGGTTTCGCCTCGGCGTTCTTCAACGTCCGCCTCATCGCACCGGGCACCACCGCCGTCGCGCTGTCGGCCACCATCGGCGCCGGTGCCACCGCCCAGCTGGGCGCCATGCGCATCAACGAAGAGATCGATGCTCTCGAGGTGATCGGCATCCGCAGCATTGCCTACCTGGCGTCCACCCGCGTCATCGCCGGTGTGGTGGTGGTCATTCCGCTGTACTGCGTGGGTGTGCTGATGTCGTTCTGGGCAGCCAAACTCGGCACCACCGCCATCTACGGGCAGTCCATCGGCGTCTACGACCACTACTTCGACACGTTCCTCAACCCCGTGGACCTGATCTGGTCGTTCGTGCAATCCATCGCGATGGCCATCGTGATCATGTTGGTGCACACCTTCTACGGGTTCACCGCCAGCGGTGGCCCGGCCGGCGTCGGTGAGGCGGTGGGCCGCGCGGTGCGCACGTCGCTGGTCATCTCCGCGTTCGTCGTCGTGATGATCTCGCTGGCCGTGTACGGGCAATCGGGCAACTTCAACCTGGCCGGCTGACACACATGGACCATTTCTCTCGCGACAAGGGGCTGGCGCCGGGCTGGTGGACGCTGATGCTCGTGTTGTTCCTCGCCGGCTCGGTGTGGCTGTCGTATTCGTTGTTCACCGGCAGCCTGAAATCCTCGGTGCCGGTCACGCTCACCTCGGATCGCTCGGGTCTGGTCATGGAGACCAACGCCAAGGTGAAAATGCGCGGCGTGCAGGTGGGCAAGGTGGTGGCCATCTCCGGGGGCGACACCGGGGGCGAGCGAAGCGACGGGGAATGGTCCGAAAGTGCCGCACCGGTGAAACTGCGCCTGGACATCGACCCCGACCAGATCCGCTACATCCCGGCCAATGTGGAGGCCAGGATCCGGGCCACCACCATCTTCGGTGCCAAATTCGTCGACCTCGTCTACCCGGACGATCCCAGCCCGCAGCGGCTGGAAGCCGGCCAGGTACTCACGTCGCTCAACGTCACTACCGAGGTGAACACCGTCTTCCAGAACCTGGTGGGCGTGCTGGACAAAATCGACACCGCCAAACTGAACGCGGTGCTCTCAGCACTGGCCGAGGGTGTCCGCGGGCAGGGCGAGCGCATCGGCCAAGCCACCACCGACGCCAACCAGGTGCTGTTGGCCATCAACCCGCGTAGCGAGACCATCCGGGCCGATTGGCAGTCGCTGCAAGGCTTCAGCGACGCCTATAGCGGTGCGGCCCAAGACATCCTGTCCACGCTGAACGCGGCGAGCACCACCGCGGTCACCATCTCCAGTCATGCCCAGCAGTTGGATGCGCTGCTGCTGGCCACCACCGGACTGTCCAACAAGGGCATCGAGTTGTTGGCGCCCAACCAGGGCAACCTGATCACCGCAATCAACACGCTGCGGCCCACCACCGACCTGCTCGCCAAGTACGACCCCGAATACACCTGCATGCTCGTCGGCGCCAAATACCTTCTGGACCATGGTGGTTACGAGGCCACCGGCGGCAACGGCAAGTCGTTCATCCTGGACGCCGGCATCCGGCCCGGCAACGACCCGTACAAGTTCCCGCAGAACCTGCCGATCGTCGGCGCCAAGGGCGGACCGGGTGGCAAGCCCGGCTGCGGTTCGCTACCGATCGTCGACCAGAACTGGCCGGTGCGCCAGCTCATCACCAACACCGGTTTCGGCACCGGCCTGGACTGGCGGCCCAACCCGGGCATCGCCTTCCCGATGTACGGCAACTACCTGCCGGTCACCCGCGCGGTGCCCGAACCGCCCAGCATCCGCAACACCTTCGGTGGTCCTGCACCCGGACCGATCCCATATCCCGGGGCTCCGGCCTACGGCGCGCCGCTGTACGCGCCGGACGGCACACCGTTGTGGCCCGGTCTGCCGCCCGCCCCGCCGCCGGGAGCGCCGCGCGATCCCGGCCGCACGCCAGGCTCGGAGCCGTTCGTGGTACCCGCCCCCGGTGTGCAGCCGACGCCGCTGCCACCAGTACCCCTGCCCGAGGAGGCCGCACCGGCACCGTAGCGCAACGAGCAGATCCGAACGCAGCAGCACGAAAAGGAACGAGCCATGAAAGACAATCTGGTAGGCGCGATTTGGCGCCTGGCCATCTTCCTGGCTGTGTGCATGCTGGGTGTCTTCGGATTGTTCGCGATCTTCGCGCAGCTGCGTCTCGGCGAGTCCACCCACAACTACCGGGCGTTGTTCGCCAACGCGTCGGGTATGGAGGAAGGCGATTTCGTGCGGATCGCCGGTGTCGAGGTGGGCAAGGTCGGCGCGATGCACATCCAGGACGATGGCACGGTGCTGGCCGAATTCACCGCCGACGATTCGGTGGTGCTGACCGAGGGCACCCGCGCGGTGATCCGCTACGACGACCTGATCGGCGGCCGGTACCTGGCCCTGCAAGAAGGCGTGGGAAACACCAAGAAGCTCAAGCCCGGTGACACCATTCCGCTGGCTCGCACCGCACCGGCGCTGGACCTGGATGCGTTGATCGGCGGGTTCCGGCCGTTATTCCGCGCGTTGGACCCCAACCAGGTCAATGCGCTGTCCGGCCAGCTGATCAGCGCACTGCAGGGCCAGGGTGCCACCATCGGATCCTTCCTCAGCCAGACCGCCGCCCTGACCAATACGTTGGCCGACCGGGACCAGTTGATCGGTGAGGTGATCGTCAACCTGAATACGGTGATGGGCTCCCTCGGCGATCAGAACAAGCAGTTCGCCAAGGGCATCGACGGTCTGGCGCAACTGATGGACACGCTGGCCCAGCGTCGTACCGATATCGCCAACGGTGTGGCCTACGCCAGCGCCGCGGCCGGCAGCATCGCCGATCTGCTCGAGCAGGCACGCCCACCACTGGTCAAGACGGTGCAGGAAACCGACCGGGCCGCAGGCATCGTCGTGGCCGACCACGACTACTTCGACAACCTGCTCAACACCTTGCCGGATTCGTATCAAATCCTGGCCCGCCAAGGCATTTACGGCGACTTCTTCAGCTTCTACCTGTGCGACATCATCCTCAAGCTCAACGGCAAGGGCGGACAGCCGGTGTACGTGAAGGCTGCCGGGCAGGACAGCGGGCGGTGCACGCCGCGATGAAGTCCTTCTCCGAACGCAACCAGTTGATCGTCGGCGCTGTCGGCCTGCTGGTGATCGCCGCCATCATCGTCGGCGCCCTCAACTACGACAAGTTGCCCTTCCTGGACCGGGGCAAGGACTACTCGGCCTACTTCGCCGAGGCAGGCGGCTTGCGCAGCGGTGCGGCCGTTCAGGTTTCGGGCATGCGGGTCGGTCACGTGACGGCCGTAGAACTGGACGGCCAGCGGGTTCTGGTCAAGTTCAAGGTCGACGACGGGGTGCGCATCGGTGACCGCAGCGAGGCCGCGGTGAAGACCAAGAGTCTGCTGGGCACCAAGATCCTGGAGGTATCTCCGCGCGGCGAGGGAACCCTACGGGCCACCATCCCGCTCGAACGGACCACGCCGGCTTACCAATTGCCCGATGCGTTGGGCGACCTGACTGCCACCATCAGCGGTCTGAACACCGACCAGCTCTCGGATTCGTTGCGCGTGCTGTCGGAGACGTTCGCCGACACCCCGCCCGAACTCAAGGTCGCCGTCGAAGGCGTGGCCCGCTTCTCCCAGACCCTCAACGAGCGTGACGCCCAGTTGCGGGGCCTGCTCGGCAACGCCAACACCGCCACCACGGTGCTGGCCGAGCGCAGCGACCAGATCGTCGGCCTGGTCCGCAACACCAACGCGTTGCTGGCCGAACTGCAGGGGCAAAGCGCTGCGCTGGACAGCCTTTCGGGCAACATCTCAGCCCTGAGCCGGCAGGTGCAGGGGTTGATCGCGGAGAACAAGACCACACTGCGCCCGGCGCTGGACAAGCTCAACGGAGTGCTGACCATCCTGGACAACCGCAAGGACCGCTTGCGTAAAGCCCTGCCGCTGCTGAACTCCTACGCGATGTCGCTGGGTGAATCGGTCAGCTCCGGGCCGTTCTTCAAGACCTACATCGTCAATCTGCTTCCCGGACAATTCATCCAGCCCTTCGTCGACGCGGCGTTCTCCGACCTCGGCCTCGACCCGCACGTGCTGCTGCCCTCGCAGCGCACCGACCCGCAACTGGGGCAGCCGGGCACTCCGGCCATGCCCGTCCCGTTCCCGCGCACCGGTCAGGGCGGCGAGCCGAGGATGAACCTGCCCGATGCGATCACCGGTAACCCCGGTGACCAGGGGTGCGGACCGCCCGGGCTGCCGTTGCCAGGGCCCACCGGCTGCTACCCGTACCGCGAGCCCATTCCGCCGGGCCCGCCCGGTGGTCCGCCGCCGGGACCGCCGGCGATCGCGCCGCCGGGAATCGCCTCCACGCCGACGCCGTTCCCCAGCCCGGTGTTGGTCCCGGCACCCGGCGAGCCGGCACCTGCCGGTGACCCGGCTGCTCCGAATGCAGGGGCGGGCCAGTGAATTCGAACCTGAACGTGCGCAACGCCCGCATCGGTCTGGCGCTGGCCCTGGTACTCATGCTGGGCGCCGGGGTGTACCTGGTGACCCGGGCCAGCGACACCCTGCATCGGACGAATGTCGTCGCGTACTTCGAGAACAGCAACGGCATCTTCGTCGGCGACGACGTGGTGATCCTCGGGGTGCCCGTCGGCCGGATCGACAAGATCGAGCCGGAACCGCAACAGGTGAAGGTCACCTTCCACTACGACGACCGCTACCAGGTGCCTGCCGATGTGAACGCGGCGATCCTGTCGCCGATGCTGGTGACCTCGCGCGCCATCCAGCTCACGCCCGCCTACTCGGGCGGGGCGGTGCTCAAGAATGACGCCGTCATCCCGCGGGAACGCACCGTCGTGCCCGTCGAATACGACGATTTCCGAACCCAGTTGCAGCGGCTGACCCAGACCCTGCAGCCGACCGAACCCGGCGGGGTCAGCACGCTCGGTTCGTTCATCAACACCACCGCCGACAATCTGCGCGGTCAGGGTGCCAGTATCCGCGACGCCCTGACCAAACTGTCCCAAGCCTTTTCGGCCCTCGGCGACCACAGCACCGACATCTTCAGCACCGTCAAGAACCTGTCCATCCTGGTGTCGGCGCTGCAGGACAGCACCACGGTGATGCGCCAGCTCAACCAGAACCTGGCCTCGGTGACCGGGCTGCTCGCCGACAATCCGAACGAGGTCGGCAATGCCGTCAAGGATCTGTCGGACACCGTCGGGCAGGTGCAGACGTTCGTGGCCGACAACCGGGAGGCCTTGGGCACCACGTCGGACAAGCTGGCCGGGGTGACCCAGACCCTCAACGACAGCCTCGATGACGTCAAGCAGTTCCTGCACGTCGCGCCGTCGGCGTTCCAGAACTATGTGAACATCTACCAACCGGCGCAAGGCGCCGTGGCGGCGGTGCCGGCGCTGAACAACTTCGCCGACCCGATCTCGTTCCTGTGCGGCGGTATTCAGGCCGCCTCCCGGATGGGTGCCGAGCAGTCGGCCAAGCTGTGCGTGCAATACCTGGCGCCGATCGTGAAGAACCGCCAGTACAACTTCCTGCCGCTGGGATTGAACCAGTTGGTCGGCGCGCAGGCCCGCCCCAACGAGATCACCTACAGCGAGGAATGGATGCGGCCGGACTACATCCCGCCACCGGGACCGGCGCCGGCGATCCTGCCACCGCCGGTGGTCGACCCCGCGTCGCCTCCGCTGCCTGCGGAGGCACCCCAGGCGACCAATCCGACTGACGGCCTGCCCGGCCTGATGGTGCACAGCGGCGGTGGCTCATGAAACGGCTGATCCTCGTCCTGGCGTGCCTGGCACTGGGCGGCTGCTCATGGCAGGGCCTGAACTCGGTGGCATTGCCCGGCGTCCAGGGTGAGGGGCCGGGGGCCTACACGGTGCAGGCCGAGATGCCCGATGTGGACAATCTGGACCGCAATTCGCGTGTTCGCGTGGGCGACGTGACTGTCGGGAACGTCACCGATATCCAGCGGCAGGGCTGGCACGCGCTGATCACCATGAAGCTCAACGCCGATGTGGTGCTGCCGGCCAATGCGACCGCCAAGATCGGCCAAACCAGCCTGCTGGGGTCCCAGCACATCGAGCTCGCGCCGCCCAAAGACGTTGCACCACAGGGGCGGTTGCATGACGGCTCGCTGATCCCGTTGGCTAGTAGCGGTGGTTACCCGACCACCGAGCAGACGTTGGCGGCGATTTCGCTGCTGCTCAACGGTGGTGGCCTGGGCAACGTGCAGGACATCACCGCGGCGTTCAGCCAGGCTTTCACCGGGCGCGAGGCCGACTTGCGCAGCCTGATCGATCAGCTGAACGTCTTCATTGCCAACACAAATGACCAGAAGGACGACATCATCAACGCGGCGTCCAGCCTCAACGATCTGGTCGGACAGGTCGCCGCGCAGAAACCGGTGGTGGACAAGGCGCTCAAGACGGTGCCCGACGCGCTGGCGGTACTTAAGGATCAACGCAACCAGCTCGCCGAGGCGGTGACCCAGCTGGGCAAATTCAGTGCACTGGCGGCGGATTCGACCAACCAGACCCGGGATGCGCTGGTGGCGGAGCTGAAATCGCTCGGCCCGACACTGGAACAACTGGCCAATGCCGGGCCGGCGCTGACCCGGTCACTGAGCTTCTTCACCACCTACCCGTTCCCCAAGGAGACGCTGGCGAACTGGATGCGCGGTGACTACGCCAACCTGACCCTGGTGGTCGACCTGACCCTGAGCCGGTTGGATCAGGGTGTGTTCACCGGAACGCGTTGGGAGGGTGATCTCACCGAGCTGGAGATGCAGTGGGGCCGCACCATCGGCCAGCTGCCCAGCCCGTACACCGCGGTGAATCCGCTCGTGGTGCCGTATCGCTGGGATCAGGGGCCGTAATCATGGTGTTGACCAGACGTGTCCTGCTGCAGTTCGCGGTGTTCACCTTCATCGCCGCCATCGCCATCGGCATCATGGTGTTCGGCTATATGAACCTGCCCAACTTGCTGTGGGGCGCAGGGCATTACAAGGTGACGCTGCAGTTGCCCGAGACCGGCGGCCTGTATCCGCGCAGCAACGTCACCTACCGTGGTAGCCAGGTTGGCCGAGTGGAGAGCGTCGGCCTCAACGAACACGGTGGCGTCAACGCCGTACTGTCACTCACCGACGATGTGGAGATCCCCGCCGACCTGGAAGCCCAGGTGCACAGCCAGACGGCGATCGGTGAACTGTTCGTCGAGCTGCTGCCCCGCGCCGACGGCGGACCGTATCTGCGCAACGGAGATGTCATCGCCGCCGACCGGGCGACCGTGCCGCCCGATGTCAACGCGCTACTCGACGCGACCAACCGGGGCTTGGATGCCATCCCGCGGGAGAACCTGCAGACCGCTGTCGACGAGGCTTACCAGGCCGTCGGCGGGTTGGGCCCGGACCTGTCGCGCTTGGTCAAGGGCTCCACGGCGCTGGCCATCGACGCGCGCGCCAACCTGGACCCGCTCACCGCGCTGATCGACCAGTCCAAGCCGGTCCTGGACACCCAGAGCGATACGTCGGGGTCCATCCGGGCCTGGGCCTCGCACCTGGCCACCATCACCGGGCAGCTGCAGACCCAGGACCAGGCCGTGCGCGGTGTGCTGACCCAAGGGCCGGGTGCTGCTGACGAGGTGCGGGCGTTGCTGGGCCGGTTGCAGCCGACGCTGCCGGTGGTGCTGGCCAACCTGGTCAACATCAACCAGGTGGCCATCACCTACCAACCGGCGCTGGAACAGCTGCTGGTGTTGTTGCCGCAGGGCACCGCCACCTCGCAGGCCGTCGGCACCGCGAACCGCAACACCAAGCAGAACTTCAAAGGTGCCTATCTGGACCTCAATCTCAACCTGAATCTGCCCCCGCCATGCACCACCGGTTTCCTGCCGCCACAGCAGCAGCGGGTGGCCGCCGACGTCGACTATCCGGACCGCCCGGCCGGGGATCTGTACTGCCGCATCCCGCAGGACGCGGCAGGCAACGTGCGTGGTGCGCGCAACCTGCCGTGCGAGACCGTGCCGGGTAAGCGGGCACCGACGGTCAAACTGTGCGAGAGCAACGAAAACTACATTCCGCTCAACGATGGTTACAACTGGAAGGGCGACCCGAACGCAACCTTGTCCGGGCAGGCCATCCCGCAGTTGCCGCCGGGTACGCCGCCGGCTCCCGCCGGACCGGTGGTGCCGTCGGGAGCCCCGCCGCCCCCACCGGTCGCGGCCGCCGAATACGATCCCAGCACCGGCACGTACGTTGGACCCGACGGTCAGGTGTACACCCAGTCCAATCTGGCCCGCAGTGCGAGCGAGGAGCAAACATGGCAGACGATGCTGCTACCCCCGAAGGGGCGGTAAGCGAGTCCGCAGAACAGACAGCCGACGGCAAAACCGAAGCCACCGAGACCAGTGAAGCCAGCACGACCACCGACGCCACGGCGGTCGAGGATGGCGAGGATATCGACGCCGTCGAGTCGGACACCGCTACCGATATCGGTGCCGCTGCGCCGCAGCGCTCGCATGTCACGCTGGCCCTGATCGCCGGCCTGGTGCTGGTACTGGCCCTCGGCGGGCTCACCGGCTGGCTGGGGTTTCGGGCCTTCCAGTCCAAGCAGCTCGACGATCAGCGCAAGGTGTTCCTGCAGGTGGGCCGCCAGGGCGCGATCAACCTGACCTCCATCGACTTCGAGCACGCCGACGCGGACGTGCAACGCATCCTCGATTCGGCCACCGGCACGTTCTACGACGACTTCCAGAAGCGGGCGGGGCCGTTCGTCGAGGTGGTCAAGCAGGCGAAGTCCAAGTCGATCGGCACCGTGACCGAGGCGGGTCTGGAATCCGACACCGACACCGGCGCGCAGGTGCTGGTGGCCGTGACGGTACAGACCTCCAACGCCGGTGCGGCCGAGCAGCAACCGCGGTTGTGGCGGATGCGCATCACCGTGCAGAAGATGGGTGACGACGTGAAGGTGTCCAACGTGGAGTTTGTGCCGTGACCGAACCGAACGCCGCCTCCACACCGAATAAGGACGACGACACCGCCTCGGAGATCACCGAGTCCGAGGGCACGGAAGTCACCGAGAGCACGGACGTCGCCGAGAGGGCGGACGTCACCGAGACCACAGAGATCGCCGAGACGCCTGCCGCCCCCGACACGGCACAGGCTGTGCCGCAGCCGAAACGGTCCGTCGACTGGAAACGCGTGGTGGCCTA
Organism: Mycolicibacterium chengduense; assembly: GCF_033741155.1. Classification (NCBI taxonomy): domain Bacteria; kingdom Bacillati; phylum Actinomycetota; class Actinomycetes; order Mycobacteriales; family Mycobacteriaceae; genus Mycobacterium; species Mycolicibacterium chengduense. The sequence goes on from NZ_JAWQNH010000007.1 coordinate 18,319, forward strand.
CGGTGTGCTGCCCGGGCTGGCCCTCGTGCTGGCGCTGGCCGCCGGGTTCCTCAAATGGCAGGACAACTCGGTCCGCGACGGTGACACGGCGCGCGCCGAATCCGTCCAGGTGGCCAAGGACAGCACCATCGCGCTGCTGTCCTACAAGCCCGACACCGTCGAACAACAGCTCAATGCCGCGCGTGACCTGCTGACCGGTGATTTCCAGGAGGCCTACACCTCGCTGACCCATGACGTGGTCATCCCGGGCGCCAAGCAGAAGCAGATCTCGGCCGTGGCTACTGTCCCGGCCGCGGCTTCGGTGTCGGCCGATCCGAACAAGGCCGTGGTGTTGGTGTTCGTCAACCAAACCGTGGTCGTGGGCTCCGACGCGCCTACCGATACCGCTTCCAGTGTGCGGGTGACGTTGGAAAAGCACGGTGATCGCTGGCTGATCTCCAAGTTCGACCCGGTGTAGCCATAACTCGGCTCGCACCCGTCGACGCCCAGATGTTCTGGATGTCGGCCAAGATTCCCAACGACACCTTCATGGTGTTCGGGTTCGACCGGGTGCCAGACGATCTGGACCGGGCGCTGGACGAGCTGCTCGCCCGGGCGCGCACCAGCCCGGACCTGTCGCAGCGCATCGACGACTCGTCGTGGTTGCGGTACCCGCGTTGGGCACCGTGCCCGCCGGACCGGTCCCGGTTCCTGGTCCATGAATCCGGCGAGCGCACCTGGGACGGTTGCCTTTCCGTCGTCGACGGCCTCGTTGATGACCAGCTCGACCCGCAAGTGACACCCTGGCGGCTGCACGTGTTCACCGGTATCGACGGCGTGCCGGGTGTCCGCGGGTTTGGAACGGTGGCCGCGCTGCAGATCACCCACACCCTTGGCGGCGCCGGGCGCACCGATGCGCCGGCGGCGCTGATGTTCGGCCGCCCCGGAGTCGTCCCGCCGGTGCTGCCGTCGCGCACCGGAGCGCTGTCGCTGCCCTGGCGCACCGTCGGGGCGATCCGGGCGCAGCGAGACCTCCTGCGTGACAGTGAATCCGGGCGAATCCCTGCGCAAGCGCCCGGCCGCCCGCCGCTGCGGACCAACGCCCCGCTCGCCGGCCGCCGTGCCATGCGCAGTGTGGTGGTGCCCAGGGCCGCGTTGTCCGGGGGCACCGTCACCGTGGCGGCCCTGACCCACATCGCCGGCGCTCTGGCGATGCACCTGGCCGACCTCGGTGAGGACACCAGCCGGCTGGGTGCCGAAGTGACGATGGTCAAACCCGGTGTGCGTCACGCGTACAACCACTTCCGGGCCGCCGGTGTGGACTTGCACCCGGAGCTGCCGGTGCAGCCACGGATGGCGGCCATCGCCGCCGAGTTGCGGGCCCGGCGGGACCGGGCGGCGCACCCGGCGATGCTGGCATCGGACCGAGCGTTTGCCGCCACTCCCGCGCCGCTGCTGCGTTGGGGGATAAGCACATTCGACCCGACAGTTCGGTCGGCGACGGTGATCGGCAACACCGTGGTGTCGAGCATCAACTGTGGCGCCGCAGATTTCGGTTTCGGCGGGTGCCCGGTCCGGGTGGCCACCGTGTTCCCCGGGCTGTCACCGATGATGGGTCTGACCCACGGTGTGATGGGGCTGGGGGACACCGTTTCGATCAACGTGTCTGCCACGGAGTCGGCCGTCGGCGATGTGGATGCCTACGTGGCGCGGCTGAAATCCGCCTTCGTCTAGCGACTTGTGCACGTTTCGTCACGCCGGGCGTGACACGACGTGCACGAATCGCTTACGCGACGACAGCGGTTGCGGTGAGCTCCAGAAGCTGCTGGGGATGGATGAATCCAGAGCAGCCGATCCAGGTGCTGGTCGGGCGGTGATCTCCCACCCAGTCCTTCAGCAGAGGTGTGCAGGCGGCGAGGGCGGGGACGTCAGTGGTGTAGATCGTCCAGGCCACCAGACCGTCGCGGCCGACGCCGACGGCGGCGAGCGAGCGCTCGAGAACGCCGAGAACGTACTCCAACTGTTCGGCCAGCGATGTGCTCACGACATCGAGTTCGCCGGAACCATCGGTCAGTGGAGCGATCCCGGAGACGTAGACCGTGCCGTTGGCGACGATGGTCTGCACGATGCCCAAATCGTCGAACAGCGTGGGATCGAGGTAGCCGATATCGGGTACCGAGCGGGTGATGGTGGTCGGGTTGGTCATGCCAGTGCTGCCTCTCGGGTCTGTGGATCGGGATCGATTTCGGGGCTGTTGGGAGTGCCGGGGTCGCCGGCGATCAGGTTGGGGTCCAGACGTTCGGGAAAGCGGACTGCGAGGTAGCCCAGAATCGCCAGGCCTATCGCCCACCAGGCTGCCACGCAGTAGCCGGCCAAGCTCATGGGATAGGACAGCGCGGCGACGAAACTGAACGCCGTGATGCCCGCACCCGCGCAGAAGGTCGGGAACAAGAACAGCAGACCCAGCGCCGGAATGACCAGGTGCACGACCGGGCGGAACTCCGAACGCCGGAACCGCAGGTAGTACACCGGGCAGGCGATGCATACGGCCATGTAGATCGGCAGCACCGCGACCGTCAACACAGTGCCGGTGAACATGAATCCGGATACCGGCCCGAACACCAGGCCGACCCCGAGCGTCACCGCGACGGCGATGGTGAACACCACCGCGATTGCCGCCACCGGGGATCTGAACCGGTGATGCGTCTTCTTGAGGAACCTGGGCAGCATGCCGGCCCGGCCCATCGCCCATGCGACGCGCGTGGTGGCCATCGCCGCGCCGTTCGCCGACGCCAACCCCGAGCTGAGCAACGTGATCAACAGAATCACCCACCCGGCGCCCCAGAAGGTCCGGGTGATTTCCATCCAGGGGTCGCCATCGCCGTAGGCCAGGAAGCCCGCATAGTTGTCGGGCCCGAAGTACACCGCCGAGGCGTACGTGGTGAACACGAAGAAGACGCCCACCAGCAGGACGGATCCGATGACGGCCCATTTGATGGTGCGGCGCGGATCACGGGCTTCCTCGCCAAGGGGTGCTGCGGCGTCGAAGCCGATGAAGGCGAGGAAGGCGTAGACGGCACCGGCGATGATGCCGCTCATACCGCCGAATCCGTCGACCGTCGCGTGGGTGGTCCAGAACACGCTCAGCGTGTTGCGGTCACCGGCGGCCACCACCATCCACACCGAAAGCACCAGCATGACAAGGATTTCCGCCGCGCCCAGGAGCATGCCCACCCGGGTGCCGAACTGGGCGCCCAGGTAGTTCATCACCAGCGCCAAGGCGATGCAGACGAGTGCGCCGATGATCCACCAGGCGGTGTAGCCCAAGCCCATGGCGCCGGTGAACGAGGTGCCCACCATGTTTCCGACCAACAGGGCCAGATAGGGCAGCGCCGCCGCATAGACCAGCAGCGTGCCCCAGCCACCGAGAAAGCCCGCGGCTCCGTGAAACGCCGCGGCCAGATACGACGACATCCCGGCCGCCGAGGTCACCCGCTTGGCCAGTTGCCCGATCGCGACGGCGACGAAGAGACACCCGAGCAAGGCGAAGACCACAGATGCGGGCAGGGCGCCGCCGGCGAAGCCGGCACCGGCGATCACGGCGAAGGCCGCACCCACGCCCGGTGCCATCGTCGCGATCGAGACAAAGGTCGCTTCGCCCAGGGTGACACTGTTGCGTGCGAGTCCGTCGGATTCGTCGGTGGTCATACCCGCGCTCCCGAGGTGTCGGTGATGGCGTTCATCAACGTGTTCGCCGAGTCTTGGCGGTCGGCTGCCGATTTCATGTCCTCGATCGACAGGTGACCGGTGACGTCGTCGCGCACGACCGACAGCGGGTCGGCCACATCACCGACGTAACCGATGGCGAAGCACCCCAATTGATAGCCCATCAGCTTGAGCAGGTCGTCGTCGAGCGTGCGGGCGATCTCCATCGGGGTGGAGAGATACTGGTTTTCTTCCTGCCGCACCCACCCGACGGCATAGGTGATGTTGATCGCCTGGCGCACCTTGTCGGTGGTGGTGTTGGCCCCGCCGCCGTGGTAGATCTTGCCGTTGTACAGCAGCACCGACCCGCGCTCCATCTCGGCCGGCAGCGAATCTTCCTGGGAGAACTTCTCATTGGTTCCGAGTAGGTGACTGCCCGGGACCACCCGGGTGGCGCCCATCTCGGCGGTGTAGTCACTCATCGCCCACAGCGTGTTGCACTGGACCTGGTAGTCGGCCGGGAACGGGAAGAAGTCCCATGCCAGTTCGTCGCGGTGGATGGCCTGGGCCGGTGATCCGGGGCCGATCGAGATGACCTGGGTCAGATGCAGTTGGAACTTGGAGGCGTGGCTCAGGTAGTCACCGGCCACCGACAAGACGGTGGGGTGGGCGACGAGCTCGCGCGCGGCGACCGACCGCGCGATGAGCGAGCCGGTACGCCGGGTCTTGACGCCGAGGAAGTCGTCGGCGCCGTAGGCGGTGCCCTCGATATAGGGGCTGAGTTCCTCGGCGACGCGGTCCATATGGGAAGCCGGCACCAGGTTGTCGATGATCACGTAGCCGTCTTCACGGAGGGCCCGGGTGATCTGCTCGGGATGGGCGGTGGCGGGTAGGTGGTTGAGCTCTGGCACGGAGTGACTCCTCGGGGTGATGTCGACTGAAATCAGACTCCAGTCTGAACTTGAGTCTGTTTCTGGAGTGCGTCGCGGCGTAACGATGCGGTAAATCCGACTAGAGTCGCATTCATGGCCGAAACGATGCGCCGACTGCCCGCGCAGCGGCGTAGTCGAGAGACGGTGCAGCGCATCCTCGATGCGGCCCATGAGTTGCTCGCCACCGTCGGATACGAGCGCGCCGTGGAGTCGCCGGCTCTGCTGCTGGAGAAGTCCGGAGTCAGCAAGGGGGCGTTCTACGCCTACTTCACCAGCCCTGAGATGGCGATGGAGACCGTCGCGCTGGAGTACATGGAGCGCTCCACCGCGATGGCCGACGACTTCGCCGGTGCGGACTACGACAATTGGGAAGAGGTGACAGCGCGCGCGATTTCGACCTACAGCGGCTACTACCGCGATCCCGTCGTGCGGGAGCTGTGGCTCAACGGGCACCTGTCGCCGGTGGCGGTCGCCGAGGACGAACGCGCCAACCTCTACATCGCCACCAGGCTCTGGGAGGCCCTCACCAGGGTCGAACCCGACCGCACGACTCGGTTGGAGGTAGTGCACTGCTCGGTAGCCATCGAGATCCTGGATTACCTGCTGCGGTTCGCCTTTCGGCACGAGCCCGACGGCGACGCGCAGTTGATCGCCGAATCGATCGTGGCGATGACCGAGTATCTACGCACCCGAATCGACTAGCCCGACCGACCGGATCAGTGTGATGACACCGGTTGCCCGTATTCGTCGTGCCAGCGCCACCATTCGTACGGTGCGGACTGCGGGTAGCCGGCGGGGGAGTCCTCCCACGTCTCCTGTCTGCCCAGTGCGGTCATGTCGAGGAAGTTCCAGGTGTTGACGAACACCTCGTCACCGCGGTTGTTGACGAAGTAAGTCCGGTAGATGCGCTCGCCGTCCCGGATGAACGCGTTGGTGCCGTGCCACTCGCGCACCCCGAAATCGACGTCGAATGCGGCGTCGGCGGTGGGCGCGATGGTGTACCAGGGGATGTCCCAGCCCATCCGCGCCTTGATCCCGGCCAGGTCGGCCTGTGCGCCGCGCGAGACGTAGACCAATGTGGTGTCCCGCGCGTTCAGATGCGCGAGATTGCCGATGTGGTCGGCCATCAGTGAACACCCGACACAGCCATGCTCAGGCCAGCCGTGCACGCCGGGGTCGGCGAAAGCCCGGTACACCAGCAGCTGGCGCCGGCCGGCAAACAGGTCGAGCAGCCTGACGGCGCCATCAGGTCCGTCGAAACGGTAGTCCTTGTCCACTGCCGTCCACGGCATCCGCCTGCGCTCGGCGGCCAGCGCGTCGCGCGCCTTGGTGAATTGCGTTTCCTTGACCAGCATTTCGTTGAGCGCCCGCTGCCATTCATCGGCTGAGACGACCGCCGGCCTGTCCATGACGACCCTCCATTCATTCAACCAATATGTTTAACGATCTGCTTCAAGGGAAGCATGGCCCGGCCGTTATAGTCAACGGAATGGTTGAAGATCAGGCGCTCGATCGTGCCTACGCGGCGCTCGCGGATCCGACCCGCAGACGGCTGCTGGAAGCGCTGCGGGCCGGCGACGCGCGGATCACCGACCTGGCCGCCCCGCTGCCCATGACGTTCGCGGGGGTGTCCCGCCATGTCGGCGTCCTGGAGTCGGCCGGGCTCGTGCGTCGCGAGGTGCGCGGCCGCGAGCATTGGCTGTCGTTACAGCCCGAGGGGCTGGCGGCCGCTCAGCAGTGGATCAGCGACCAGACGGACTTCTGGTCGGCCCGCGCCGATGCGCTCGCGGCCCGGTTGCGCCGGCACAAGAGCGGCCGCCACCAGGAGCGATCCCGATGAGCGGGGATGTCACCGCCCGTGTGGCGCGGGTCATGCCGGCCGCTCCGGCGGTGGTGTTCGACGAATGGCTGGATCCGGAGTCGTTGGCGGAGTGGATGTGTCCTCGTCCGGATCGCTGTGTCGCTGTCACCGTGCAGCCCCATGTGGGCGGGAAGGTGCGCTTCGACGTCGACCACGCGGGCGGCCTGGTGATCATCAGCGGCCAGTTCCTGGTCATCGAGCGGCCGCGGCTACTGCGCTTTACCTGGTCCAGCTCCGATTGGCCGGATCCGACTGCTACCAGCGTGGTCACGGTGGCGTTCGAACCGCACGGGGACGGCGACACACTGATGTCGATCGAGCACACCCTGTTGCCGCCGGAGGTCTTCCACGACTTCCAGGACGGCTGGGTCGGGGTATGTGATCAATTGGCCGATCACCTGAGCGGCAAACCCTAAGCGGCGCGGAGGTTTTCGATCCCCACATCCAGAGCGTGCTGCAGGTAGGACAGATCGCCGGTCGCCAGCAGGATGCCGACACCGCCCTGGATGCCGGCCAGCAGGGCCGCCGCGGCCTTCTCCGGATGCACCCCGGCGTCGATCTTGCCCTGAGCCTGCATCGCTCGGATGCCGTCGGCAATCTCGTCGTGCCAGCGGCGCATCAGGGCCGTGGTGACCGCCTGGGCGCCGGGTGTGGTGCGGCCGATCTCGGACATCAGCATGCTCAGCGGGCAGCTCTGGCCCTGCCTGCGATAGCGGTCCAGCACGGCGTCGCGCCACCGCTGCCAGGCCGCCCACGATGTCAGCGCGCCCAAATGAGGTTGTTGGTCGGCGAGGACCTGCTCGGCCTCGTACGCAGCAACCGCAAGCAGCAACTGCTCCTTCCCGCCGGGAAAGTAGTGGAACAGCTGGCTCTTGGACGTCCCGGTGCGAGCCCGGATGTCATCCAGCGTGGTCATGGCCACGCCACGGTCGCGGATCTCGGCCGCCGCGCCCCGCACGATGCGGTCACGGGTGGCCGCGCCCTTCTTGGTCGCCGGCGTGGGGGAATTTTGGACTTGCAGGTCCATTTTTACATCCGTACTTGTGGACTCATGAGTCCAAACACTACGCGGCTTGCGGGCCGTACTGCACTGGTCACGGGGTCCACCGGCGGCTTGGGTATCGCCATCGCCAAGGCGCTGGCGGGCGAGGGGGCCCTCGTGATCGTCAGCGGTCGCGACCCGGGCCGAGGCGATGCCGTCGTCACCGACATCCGGGCCGCCGGCGGGCGCGCCGAATTCGTCGCGGCCGACCTTGGCGCGGGTGGCGAACGGGTGCGTGCCCTGGCCGACGGCGCGCTGAAGGCCGCGGGCGGCCGGATCGACATCCTGGTCAACAACGCCGCAGTGTGGTCGCTGCCGGCGCCCACCGCCGAGATCACCGAAGAGGCGCTGCTGGAGTCCTACCGCACCAATGTCGTCGCACCGTTCCTGTTGACCGGGGCGCTGGTGCCGGCGATGGCGCAGCGCCGCGAGGGAGCGGTGGTGAACATCGGCTCGATCAACGGCCTGATCGGCGGCGACAAGTCGGCGCTCTACAGCTCCACCAAGGCCGCCGTGCACTCGCTGACCAAATCCTGGGCCGCCGAATACGGGCCGCTGGGGGTGCGGGTCAACGCCGTGGCGCCCGGACCGATCGGCACCGACCGGGTGTTGGCGATCGCCGACCACATCGGCCCCGCGCTGGCGCGGATTCCGTCGCGCCGGATGAGCACTCCCGAGGAGGTGGCCGCCGCGGTGGTCTTCCTGGCCGGTTCCGAGGCGGCCAATATCCACGGCGCGGTGCTCAGCGTCGACGGAGGGTGGGCGGCGGTGTAACAGATGGCCCGGATTCCGCCACGATGCCGCCGTCGCGGTCGCCGGCCTGTTCGGCGGGGCCGTCAGCTGGCACTTTTCTTCCCTCCGCCCACCAAAGTCACAGGTATCTGCGCGCCGAACCTGAGACGTTAGTTACGGTGTGCAGGGGGTACAGAGTGCACATGCCGGAAATCGCTGGTCGTGATCGACGCTCGACGGGAAATCCGATTCGGGCGGTGTTGCAACCCGTGATTCCTGGCAAGTCTCTCTAGACTCCCGTGGTATTGGCGGAACTGGGTGCGAAGAGCGAGCTGACGTGGCGCTGAAGCTGGAGGACTACCTCGGCGAGAGCGGCCGAATCGAGCTGCCGACGGATACGACGATATGTACGTATCTGGACCGCAACTTCGAGGCTGCCTCGCCAGCCGTCGCTTATCGGTATCTGGAGTTCGGTCCAGACCAGAGCGTCAGGCGGATCGACTTGTCGTGGCAGCAGATGAAGCTGCGCGTGTGCGCGGTGGCCGCGCGACTACAGCAGGTCACCCAACCCGGTGACCGGGTGGCCATCCTCGCGCCGCAGGGCGTCGACTATGTGGTCGCCTTCTTCGCCGCGATCAAGGCCGGCTGCATCGCCGTCCCGCTGTTCGCGCCGGAAATGGCGGGGCAGGCCGAGCGGCTGGACAACGTCGTCACCGATGCCCAGCCGACCGTCGTGCTCACGACCACCGACAGCGCCGAGCGGGTGCGCGAAACCCTGCGTCGCCGCGCCATCGCGAACCGGCCCCGCATGCTCGCCGTCGACGCCGTCCCCGAGACGCTGGCGACCGAGTTCCGCCCCATGCCGATCGGCATGGACGACATCGCCTACCTGCAGTACACGTCCGGGTCCACCCGCAAGCCGGCAGGCGTGGAGATCACGCACCGGTCGGTGTGCACCAACGTCCTGCAGATGGTCATGGCCGTCGGGCTGGACTGGGATATCCGCAGCGTCAGCTGGCTGCCGTTGTTCCATGACATGGGGCTGCTCATGATCATGTTCCCGGCGTTGTGTGGTGGGCACATCACGCTGATGTCGCCGTCGGCGTTCATCCGGCGGCCCTACCGATGGATCAAGGAACTCGGCTCGGGAACCGAGCCGGGCCGGGTGTTCGCCGCGGCACCGAACTTCGCCTTCGACCTCGCCGCGACGCGTGGGCTGCCACCCGCCGGTGACGAGCTCGACCTCAGCAATGTCGCCGGTCTGATCAATGGTTCCGAACCGGTCAGCGCCGAGTCGATCAGCCGGTTCCACGAGGCGTTCGCGCCGTATGGGCTGGCTCCCACGGCGGTCAAACCGTCCTACGGACTGGCCGAGGCGACGCTGTTCGTCTCGACGACTGACCCGGCTGATGCGCCGCGGGTGATCTACCTCGACCGCCACCAGCTCGGAGCCGGCCATGCGGTGCAGGTCGACCCCTCCGATCCCGCGGCCAGCACCCATGTGGCGTGCGGTCATGTGGCGCCGAGCCAATGGGCGGTCATCGTCGACGCCGCCAGCGGTGCCGAGTTGCCCGATGGTCAGGTCGGCGAGATCTGGCTGCACGGCGACAACGTCGGTACCGGCTACTGGGGCAGGCCGGTCGAAACCGAGGCGACGTTCCGCAACAAGCTGCAATCCAAGGTGCCCGAAGGCAGCCACGCCGAGGACACCGACACCGACGCCCTCTGGCTGCGAACCGGTGACCTGGGCGTCTACGTCGACGGGGAGCTGTTCATCACCGGGCGCGTCAAGGACGTGCTCATCGTGGACGGGCGTAACCACTATCCCCAGGACATCGAACACACCGTGGCGCAGGCGACCCCCGCCGTCCGGTCCGGCTTCGTGGTCGCCATCGCGGTGCCCGGACCCTCCGACCGGGAAGAGTTGGTGATCGTGGCCGAACGGGCCGCCGGCTTCGGCCGCGTCGATCCCGACTCGGTCATCACCGCCATCCGGGCCGCTGTCTCACGCGGACACGGATTGGCGGTCGCCGACATCCGGCTTGTCAGTGCGGGTGCCGTCCCGCGCACCACCAGTGGCAAGTTGGCTCGGCAGGCGTCGCGCTCGGAATACCTGGCCGGGGCATTCGGCGGGCGCCCCGCCGAACAGGCTTCGGCAACGCCCTGAGCGCCGCCCCGCTGGCAGGGACATCGTAGGACGTGTTTCGGGGAAGTCTGTCCGTCGAACTGGAACACGTTCTAATCTGACGTGCATGGGCTTTCTGAAGCAGGAAACTCCGCAGATCGATTTCGAGCAGTGGAGTAAGGGCACCCGCTCGGAGCGGATCATCCCGATGGCCCGGCATTGGGCCGAGGTCGGCTTCGGCACCCCGGTGGCGCTGCATCTGTTCTACGTCGTGAAGATCCTGGCCTACATCCTGGGCGGCTGGCTGGTGGTCTGGACGACGTCCGGGCTGGGAGGGGCGGCCGGGTTCTTCGATGTGTCGCTCTGGTACGCCGAGCCCATTGTGTATCAGAAGGTCGTTTTCTACACGATGCTCTTCGAGGTGGTCGGTCTGGGCTGCGGGTTCGGCCCGCTGAACAACCGGTTCTCTCCGCCGATGGGGTCCATCCTGTACTGGTTGCGGCCCAAGACCATTCGGCTGCCACCGTGGCCGGGTCGCATCCCGCTGACCGCCGGTGACACCCGGACGCCTGTCGATGTCGCGCTGTACGGAGCGCTGCTCGTGGTGTTGGTGGTCGCGATATTCTCCGATGGCACCGGACCCATCCCCGAACTCGGCTCTGCGGTGGGGGTTTTGCCGGTGTGGCAGACCGCGACCATCGTCGGCCTGCTGGCCGTGGCCGGGTTGCGCGACAAGGTGATCTTCCTGGCCGCGCGGGGCGAGGTGTACGGGTCGCTGGCGGTGTGCTTCCTGTTCGTCGGCGCCGATATCGTCATCGCGGCCAAGCTGGTCTGCCTGGTCATCTGGCTGGGTGCGGCGACGTCCAAACTCAACAAGCACTTCCCATTCGTCATCTCGACGATGATGAGCAACAACCCGGTGGTTCGGCCACGCTGGATCAAACGCCGGTTCTTCGAGCGCTTTCCCGATGATCTGCGGCCCGGCCCGTCGTCCCGCTTCCTGGCCCACTTCTCCACCGCTGTCGAGGGATTGGTGCCGCTGGTGCTGTTCTTCTCCCACGGCGGCTGGCCGACCTACATCGCGGCGTTCGTCATGCTGTGCTTCCACTTCGGCATCCTGAGTTCGATCCCCATGGGCGTGCCGCTGGAGTGGAACGTCTTCATGATGTTCTCCGTACTGACACTGTTCGTCGGCCAGGCCGGCATAGGTCTCGGCGACCTCCGAAGTCCCTGGCCGATAGTGCTTTTCGTGGTCGTCGCAGGAACGGTCGCGGTGGGCAACATGTCTCCGCGCAAGGTGTCCTTCCTGCCGGGGATGCGGTATTACGCCGGAAACTGGGACACCTCGTTGTGGTGCATCAAACCGTCGGCCGACGAGAAGATCGCCAAGGGCGTCGTCGCGATCGCGAGCATGCCGGCCGCGCAGCTGGAACGCTTCTACGGCAGTAAGGAGGCCGCCCAGATCCCGCTCTACATGGGATACGCGTTTCGCTCCTTCAACACTCACGGCCGAGCCCTGTTCACCCTGGCGCAGCGCGCGATGGCCGGCCACAACGAGGACGACTACACCCTGACCGACGGTGAGCGCATCGTGTCCACCGCCATCGGCTGGAACTTCGGCGACGGCCACATGAGTAACGAGCAGTTGGTGGCCGCCCTGCAGGCGCGCTGCCACTTCGAACCCGGTGAGGTCCGCATCGTCATGCTCGATGCCCAACCGATCCACCGCCAGACCCAGCAGTACCGTCTCGTCGACGCCGCCACCGGGCAGTTCGAGTCGGGATACGTCAAGGTCGCCGACATGGTGGTCCGCCAGCCCTGGGAGCACGACGTGCCGGTGTACGGGGTCACCCAGGCGTAGAGAAGACTGTCGGATATGGCGATCGATGCCGGGGCCCTGGCCGACCTGTACCGCACACTGCACAGCGACCCCGAACTGTCGAGGCAGGAGCACGCCACCGCGGAGCGGGTGATCGCCGCGCTGGACGGCAGCGGAGCCGAGATCACCGCGGGCGTCGGCGGTACCGGCGTGGTCGCGCTGCTGCGCAACGGGGATGGCCCGGTGGTCATGCTGCGCGCCGATATGGACGCACTCCCGGTCCGGGAGAACACCGGATTGCCCTATGCCAGCACCAAAACCGTGACCGACGCCGCCGGGGGACAGGTACCGGTGGCGCATGCCTGCGGGCACGATATGCACACCGCCGCCCTGGTCGGCGCGGTGCATGCGCTGGCGGCCGGCCGCGACCAGTGGTGTGGCACCGTCCTGGCGGTATTTCAGCCGGCCGAGGAACTGGCCAGTGGTGCCCAGGCGATGCTGGACGACGGGTTGTTCGACCGGTTTCCTCGACCGGTGGTCGTCATCGGCCAGCACGTCGGTCCGCTGCCGGCCGGCGTGCTCGGCTTCGGCACCGGCCCGATCATGGCCGGCACCGATTCGGTGGAGGTGACGCTGCACGGCCGGGGCGGACACGGATCGTCACCGGAGCACACCATCGACCCGGTGGTGATGGCCGCGGCGGTGGTGCTGCGCTTGCAGGGCATCGTGGCGCGCGAGGTGCCGGCGCACGAGCAGGCGGTGGTCACGGTCGGCCGGCTGCAGGCCGGCACCAAGGAGAACATCATCCCCGACACCGCCGAGCTGGGGATCAATCTGCGCACCTACTCCGAGCACGTACGGGACGCGGTGAAGGCGGCGGTGCAGCGGATCGTGCGTGCCGAGGCGGCCGCATCGAACGCTCCGCGCGAACCGGATTTCGACTGGACGGTGACGGCGCCGGTACTGATCAGCGAGCCGGCCGCGACCGAGAAAACCGTCGCTGCCTTACGCGCGCATTTCGGTGCGGACAAGGTGTGGCCGCTGCCGCCGCTGTCGGCCAGCGAGGACGTCGGGGTGTTCGGCAACGCCATCGGGGTGCCGACGGTGTTCTGGTTCTGGGGCGGGGTGGACGCGCAGACCTTCACCGACGCCTTCGCGAAAGGTGAACTGCCGCCGACGAATCACGCGCCGGAATTCGCACCGGTGGTGGAGCCGACGCTGACCACGGGGGTCGAGGCGCTGACCGTCGCCGCGCGGACCTGGCTGGGTGGGTCGCCCCGCTAGCCCATCACATCGCGGACCTTGACGGTCTCCATACCTTTCAGCAACAGGTCGCGGGCGGTGTCCAGGTGCTTGCGCCAATGCGCCTCGGCGCCCTCACCGTCGCCCGAACGCATCAACGTCATCAACCGCTTGTACGACCGCATCAACAGGTCGTAGTCCGACTTGGACATCGGGCGGTTCTCCTTCATCGCGAAGGCGGTGTGCCGCACCGTGATCTCGTGCAGCATGCCCGCGATGATGGTCAGCGTCGCGTTACCGGACAGCTCCACCATCCGGCGGTGGAAATCGCCGGTGGTCTCGGCCATCCGGCCGGCCTCCCGCCCGGACGGGACGTACTCGGTGAGCATCGTCTCCAGTTCGTCGAACGCCGCGGTGTTACCCGACTCGGTCAGCAGTCGCACCGCCATCGGCTCGATCCCCGAGCGCGCGGTCATCACGTCGGCGATGGTCGCGCCGGACAGTTCCAGCAGCAGTCCGGCCGGGCGGGCGACGATCTCGGGGCCCGGCACCCGCACCCGAGCGCCGGTGCGTGAACCGCGTCGTACCTCGACCAGCCGCTCGGACTCCAGCACGCGGACCGCTTCGCGCAGGGTGGGGCGACTCACCCCGAAGTGGGCCATCAACTCAGCCTCGTTGGGCAGGAAATCACCCTCTTTGAGCTGGCCGTCGACCACCATCCGGCGTAGCGTGCCAGCGACGAGTTCGGCGGTCTTCGGGCTCCGGATGGGGGCGCCGGTCGTCGATGACATGGCGTTCGGGCCGATCATCGGCGATAACGGGGTGGACGGTGCCACCATGCCTCCTGTGCATCTTGTGGCCAGCTAGTGAACTCAGTAAACCATGTCGAAGGACGTCTGCGCGCTACCTGAGGTCTACCAACCAGTAGGTTGACCTAGTAAACCTTCTGTTCTAGGTTGCATTTTAGGTCCCCCGGATACTTCGAAGGAGAAGTTCATGGCAGAAGCGGTCATCGTCGAGGCAGTTCGCTCGCCAGTCGGCAAGCGCAACGGCGCCCTGTCGGGTGTGCATCCCTCCGAACTGTCCGCCCAGGTTCTCAACGGCCTGGTGCAGCGCGCCGGTATCGACCCGGCGCTGGTCGACGACGTCATCTGGGGCTGCGTCATGCAGGCCGGGGAGCAGGCGCTCGATATCGCCCGCACCGCCGTGCTGACCGCCGGCTGGCCGGAGTCCGTACCCGGCGTGACCGTCGACCGGCAGTGTGGATCCAGCCAGCAGTCGCTGCACTTCGCCGTCGCAGGGGTCATCGCCGGGCATTACGACGTCGTCGTCGCCGGTGGTGTCGAGTCGATGTCGCGCACCCCGATGGGCTCCTCGTTGGCCAACGGTGGGCACCCCTACCCCGAGGCCTTCCGGGCCCGTTACGAGCAGACCCCCAATCAGGGTGTCGGTGCTGAGATGGTCGCCGAGCAGTGGGGTTTCGCCCGCACCCAGCTCGACGAGTTCGCTCTGCGTTCGCATGAGAAGGCAGCCGCGGCACAGGATTCCGGTGCGTTCAAGGATCAGATTGTCGGCATCAAGGATGCCGAGGGCAACGTGGTCTTGGAGGACGGTGGCATCCGCCGCGGTGGCACGATCGAGTCGATGGCCGCCATCAAGCCCGCCTTCAAGGAGGACGGTGTCATCCACGCCGGCAACTCCAGCCAAATCTCCGACGGCTCGGCCGCGCTGCTGATCACCTCCGCGGAGAAGGCAAAAGAGCTGGGCCTCAAGCCCCTTGCCAAGGTGCACACCGCGGTGCTGGCCGGTGCCGACCCGGTCATCATGCTGACCGCGCCCATCCCGGCCACCCAGAAGGCGCTGGCCAAATCGGGTCTGAGCGTCGACCAGATCGGCGCTTTCGAGGTCAACGAGGCCTTTGCCCCGGTGCCGATGGCCTGGCTGAAGGATATCGGGGCCGACGAGGACAAGCTCAACCCCAACGGTGGTGCCATCGCGCTGGGACACCCGCTCGGCGGATCGGGCGCGCGGATTCTCACCACGCTGCTGTACCACATGCGGGACAACAACATTCAGTACGGCTTGCAGACCATGTGTGAAGGTGGCGGTCAGGCCAACGCGACCATCCTGGAACTGCTGTGACCGAGCCGGGCGCGCTGGTCGAGCGCAAGGGCAACATCTCGATCATTACCATCAACCGGCCGGACGCCCGCAATGCGGTCAACGCGGCGGTGTCCACCGGCGTCGGCGACGCGCTACAGGCGGCGCAGGAAGATCCGGATATCCGGGCGGTCATCCTCACCGGTGCCGGCGACAAATCCTTCTGTGCGGGAGCAGATCTCAAGGCCATCTCGCGCGGCGAGAATCTGTTCCACCCCGACCATCCGGAGTGGGGCTTTGCCGGATACGTGCGGCATTTCATCGACAAGCCGACCATCGCGGCCGTCAACGGCACTGCCCTCGGTGGCGGCACCGAGCTGGCCCTGGCCAGTGATCTGGTGGTTGCCGAGGAGCGCGCCAAATTCGGTCTGCCCGAGGTGAAGCGCGGTCTGATCGCCGGTGCGGGCGGGGTGTTCCGCATCGTGCAGCAACTCCCGCAGAAGCTGGCCCTGGAGCTGGTGTTCACCGGCGAGCCGCTGTCCTCGGCCGACGCGCTCAAGTGGGGTCTGATCAACAAGGTCGTGCCCGACGGCACCGTCGTCGACGCGGCGCTGGAACTGGCCGAACGTATCGCGGTCAACGCACCGCTGGCCGTACGCGCCAGCAAGCGGGTGTCCTATGGGGCCATCGACGGCATCGTCGGTGCCGACGAGCCGTTCTGGAAGCAGACCTTCGGCGAATTCGCCACCCTGCTCAAGACCGAGGACGCCATGGAGGGACCGCTGGCCTTCGCGCAGAAGCGCGAGCCCGTCTGGAAAGCCAAGTAGGGAAATAGCAATGAAGAGACTGGTTTTCGAAACCGAGCACGAGCAACTCCGGGAAACCGCCAAGCAGTTCTTGGAGAAGGAGTGTCTGCCCAATGTGGAGAAGTGGGAGGCCAATCGTCTGGTCGACCGCGAGGCCTATGTGGCCGCAGGCAATTACGGCCTGATCGGGTTCAACATGCCCGAGGAGTACGGCGGCGGGGGAGTCGACGATTTCCGCTTCAACGCGGTGATCGTCGAGGAATTCGCCAAGTTCGGACTGGCCTGCCCAGGTGTGAGCCTGCAGAACGACATCGTCGGCCCGTACTTCAAGAACCTGGCCACCAAGGAGCAGCTGGACCGCTGGGTGCCCGGCTTCGCCAGCGGTGAGTTGATCGGCGCCATCGCCATGAGCGAGCCCGGCGCCGGAAGCGATCTGGCCGGTATCCGCACCACCGCGGTGCGCGACGGTGACGACTGGATCATCAACGGCTCCAAGACCTTCATCTCGGCCGGTATCAATTCCGACTTGGTGGTCGTGGTGGCCCGCACCGATCCCGAAGCCGGCCACAAGGGCTTCTCGCTGCTGGTCGTCGAGCGTGACATGGAGGGCTTCAGCCGCGGTCGCAAGCTGGACAAGATGGGCCAGCACGCCGCCGATACCGCGGAGCTGAACTTCGAGGACGTTCGCGTCCCCGCGGCCAACCTGCTCGGCAAAGAGGGTAGGGGCTTCTACCACCTGATGGAGAACCTGCCTTCGGAGCGGCTGTCGATCGCCATCGCCGGTGTCGCCGGGGCGCGTGCCACCTTCACCGAGACATTGCAGTACGTCAAGGACCGCAAGGCATTCGGGCAACCGATCGGCAGCTTCCAGAACAGCCGCTTCGTGATGGCCGAGCTGGAAACCGAACTCGACATCGCCGAACAGTACGTCGACCGCTGCCTGCGGGCCGTCGTCGACAAGGAGCTGACCGCCGTCGAGGCCGCCAAGGCCAAGTGGTGGTGCACCGAACTGGGCAAGAAGGTCGTCGACGCCTGCCTGCAGCTGCACGGCGGCTACGGTTACATGAACGAATACCGGGTCGCCAAGGACTATGTCGACGTCCGGATCCAGACGATCTACGGTGGCACCACCGAGATCATGAAAGAGATCATCGGCCGAGACTTGGGTCTATAGCCGGCACCGCCGGCGCGGTCTATAAGCACCGAAACTGAAACCAGGGACGGAATCCGTAGAGGATCCGTCCCTGGCTTCAGTTTCGCGTTGTGTCAGGCGGCCGGCGCGGGAGCCGTCGTGGTCGCCGTCGTCGTCGTCGAGGTGGTGGCGGGCGCCGAGGTCGTCTCGGTCGACGTGACCGCGCTCGGGGTCAAGCCTTCGGGCGCGGTGGCCGGGTCGAGCACCGTGTCGATGATGTAGATCCGCATGTTCTCGGACTTGATGCCGCCGCAGGTCACCTTGGCATCGTTGACGGTGATATCGCCGCCCTTGCCCTTCACCACGACGGGCTTGCCCTGCTGGGTGTACATGGTCCCGTGGATATCGTCGGGCCCCAGGATGCCGAGCACCATGTGGTAGTAGACCAGCGCGGTCAGCTTGGCCGGATCGGCCTTGATCGCGTCCAGCGTCGCCGGATCGAGCTTGGCGAAGGCGTCATTGCTGGGCGCGAACACCACGTAGGGGCCGTTGTCCAGCACGCTGGCCACGTTCACCGCGGGGTTGAGCTGACCCGAGACGGCCTGGCTGAAGGTGGAGATCTCCGGGATGGCGGCCAGCGCGGCCGACGACGTCTCGTTGACGAGGCTGTTCAGCGAGCCCGGACCCGATGCCACGGACTTGATCCCGGCGTCGCAGCCGGGGCCCTGCGGCGTGGGGACGGGTGCGGTGATGGTCGGGGTGGGGTCGGCGTGCGCCGTGACCGCCACCGAAAGAGCGACCGCCGCCGATGCGACGACGCTGCCGATGAGTTTGCCGGTGCGAGCTTGCACGTGAATTCCTCCATCTCGTGCCTGGGTCCAGTTACTGACGCTGGGCGGCGCGGATGGGCGGGGACGTGATGCGCACGAAGCGCACCATCAGCTAACGGTCCATCCGAGCCTCGGCGTCCCCGCGGCGCCGCTTGCATGCTATGCGTACCGGCTGGACGAACAAAATGGTGGCTCTCAGGACGCGGTTCGCCGCACCGCGCCGCAAAGTCCGGCGGCGATGACGCACAACCCGGCGGCCAGATAAAACGCCAGGTCGTAGTTGCCCTGCAGATCCCGGATCCAACCGGCACCGGCCGCGGCGACGGCGGCACCCAACTGGTGCGAGGCGAACACCCAGCCGAACACCACCGGGGTCCGGGCGCCGAAATAGTCCCGGCACAGCACGATCGTCGGCGGCACGGTGGCCACCCAGTCCAATCCGTAGAAGATGATGAACACCCAGGTGCTCGGCTCGGCCTGCGGTGACAACAGCGACGGCAGTAGCAGCAGCGACAGACCACGGCCGGTGTAATAGACCACCAGCAGCAGACGCGGATCCACCCGGTCGGTGAGCCACCCGGAGAACACGGTGCCCAGCACGTCCAGCACGCCGATGGTGGCCAGCAGGCCCGCGGCCACCGTCGTGGGCATGCCGTGGTCGTTGGCCGCCGGGATGAAGTGCGTGCCGATCAGGCCGTTGGTGGTCATCCCGCAGATCGCGAAGCTGGCGGCCAACAACCAGAACGCCCGGGATCGCAGCCCGATCCGCAGGCCGTCGAAGGCCGCGGTGAAGGTGCCGGTGGGCAGCGCCTCGGGTGTGTGCGCCCCGGCAAAGGGGTCGGCGCCGTAGGCCGTCAACCCGATGTCCTGGGGATAGTTACGCATGAACAGCACCACCAGGGGTACCACCGCGACGGCCGCCGCGGCCACGATCAGCGATGCCCACCGCCATCCGTGATGCGTGGTCACCGTGGCCACCACGGGCAGGAAGATGAGCTGCCCGGTAGCGCTGGCCGCTGTCAGCACGCCGGTGGCCAGGCCGCGGCGGGCCTCGAACCAACGGGTCGCGACGGTCGCCACGAACCCCATCGAGATGGCGCCGGTGCCCAGCCCGACCAGCACGCCCCACAGCAGCACCAGCTGCCAGCTGGCGGTCATCAGCACACTGAGCGCCGACCCGGCCGCGATCAGGGTGAGGGCGCCGGCGAGCACCGGGCGCACCCCGAAACGGTCCATCAGCGCCGCGGCGAACGGGGCCGTCAGACCGTAGAGCGTCATGTTGACCGCCATCGCCGCGCCGACGGTGCCGTGACTCCAGCCGAACTCGTGGTGCAGCGGATTCATCATCACGCCCGGCACCGACCGGAAGGCCGCCGCGCCGAGGACGGCGACGAAGCTGACCGCGGCGACCACCCAGGCCCAGTGCAGGCGCGTACGCGTACCGAGAAGTGTCACCGGCTCACTGTCGCGGAAAGACGGCGCAGCGCCTAGTGGCATAAACGACACGATTCGTCAAAAACATGCCAGACTGGCCGGATGCACCGTGTCGCCGTCTTGCTGCTGCCGCCGGTGGTCGGGTTCGACGCCACCATCGCGCCGACCCTGTTCGGGGCGGCCACCGGACCCGACGGCACGCCGTTGTACGACGTCACGACGTGCGCCGCCGAACCCGGCCCGGTCGCGTCGACCAACGGTTTCGCGATGCTGCCCAGCGCCGGACCCGAGGCCCTGGACACCGCCGACACCGTGGTCATCCCCGGCACCCGCTACCCGCCGGCGCGCACCGGCGCCGTCCTCGACGACGCGGTGACCGCCGCATTCGCCCGGATCCGACCGGGAACGCGGCTGGTGTCGATCTGCACCGGTGCGTTCGTGCTGGCCGCGCTGGGCCGGCTCGACGGCCGCACCGCGACCACACACTGGAAGTTCGCCGACACCCTGCGGCAGCTGTACCCGGCGGTGCGGGTGGACGAGAACGTGTTGTTCGTCGACGACGGGGACGTGCTCACCTCGGCGGGGTTGGCTGCCGGAATCGACCTGTGCCTGCACATCATTCGTAGTGATCACGGTGCGCAGGCGGCGAATGCCGTCGCGAGGTACTGCGTGGTGCCGCCGTGGCGGGAGGGCGGTCAGGCCCAGTTCATCGACCGGCACCTGCCGGTGGTCGACGATGCCTCGACCGCGCGCACCCGGGCGTGGGCGATGGCGCATCTGGATGCCGAGCTGACCGTGCAGGCGCTGGCCGAGCACGCCCATATGAGCCTGCGGACGTTCAACCGCCGCTTCCGGGAGGAGACGGGCGAGGCGCCGGGCAATTGGATACGCCAGCGGCGCATCGACCGGGCGAGGGAACTGCTGGAATCCCGGGACCTTCCGGTCGACGAGGTCGCGCGGCTGTCCGGGCTGGGCACCGGTGGCAACCTGCGGCACCACCTGCGCCGTGGGATGGGCATGTCCCCGTCGAGTTATCGCAAGGTGTACCAGGGCTCGGCACCAGGCGCCTGATTACGATGACGGCCATGCCTGAGCCGTTGATCATCCCCATCCGGGGGCGCGCCCCGCAGCTGCACGCCCAATCGTGGGTTGCGCCCAACGCCACGTTGATCGGTCCGGTGACCCTGGCTGCGCAGGTGAGTATTTGGTACAACGCCACGTTGCGCGCCGAGTTCGAGCCCATCGAGATCGGGGAGGGCAGCAACATCCAGGACGGGGTCACCGTGCACGTGGATCCGGGCTTCCCCGCTCGTGTCGGCACCGGCGTCACGGTCGGGCACAACGCCGTCCTGCACGGGTGCACCATCGAGGACGACGTGCTGGTCGGTATGGGCGCCATCGTGCTCAACGGTGCCGTCGTCGGAGCGGGCACCCTGGTGGCCGCGGGTGCGGTGGTGCCCCAGGGGGCGGTGATCCCGCCGCGCTCGCTGGTCGCCGGGGTGCCCGGCAAGGTGCGCCGCAACCTCACCGACGACGAGGTTGCCGCCAACCAGTTCAACGCGCAGGCCTACCGCGGACTTATGGAGCTGCACCGCCGCCCCGACTGAGCCGACGGTCAACGGCGGCAACGGTTGTCGCACGCACCTGCCACCGCGGGGTTTGAGGACGGGCCCAGTGGGCAATCCAAAACCAGCAGGCGCGTCAATAACCCGTGCGCGCACCCGTCGATCGGAGGAACCGTCATGAGCACCACCAGCTGGATCGTCCTCGCCGTCGTCGCCGTCCTGGTGCTGGCGTTGGTCGCCTACCTGGTCCGCACCGCCAGCCACCGCCGCCGCGCCGTCAAGGCCGACCGCATCCGCGACGAGGTCCAGGAAGAACGTCAACGGCTGGATCGACGCGCGGCCGCGGCCGCAGAAACCGAGGCGAAAGCCCGTGCCGCGCAGGCCGAGGCGGACGCGAAGGCCGCCGAAGCGGCGCGTCTTCAGGATCGGGCGGCAAGTCATCGTGACGAGGTCGACTCCACCCGCGAGCGCCTGGAGGCCCGGCGCGAGCATGCCGACAAGATCGACCCGAGGATCAAGCGCTCCGGCGGCTCCGGCGACGACGAGCCCGATCGCGTCGTCGTCGACGATCCGCGGGCCGCGCGCCACCACGCCCGCTGACCGGCGCCGTCCGGTGTGACGAGTGCCTCCATCGGTGTAGGGCGTCCCCGAACAGGGTATGGCCCACCCCATGCAGTGATAGGACTAGCCGTGCAGCGATACGGCTAGCGGTGTCATGGGAGGTACGGTGCGGATGTGGGCGTCGAGCTCTGATACGAGTCGCGCATGACCGAACGCATCCTGGTCACCGGTGCCACCGGGTATATCGGATCGCGGCTCGTCGCCAAACTGCTCGCCGCCGGGCACCAGGTGGTGGTCAGTAGCCGCCGGCCGGACCGCCTCAGCACCTTCGGCTGGTACGGCGAAGTGGCCACGGTGGCACTCGACACCCACGAAGCGGACTCCGTCGCAACCCTTTTCGAGCGGTGCGGTCCGGTCGACACGATCTACTACCTGATCCACGGCATCGGTGAACCGGGCTTTCGCGCGGCCGACAACGCGGCCGCCCGCCGCGTCGCCGACGCGGCCGCCCACGCCGGGGTCCGCCGCATCGTCTACCTCGGTGGCTTCGTGCCCGATGCCGGCAACCTCTCCGAGCACCTGGCCGGCCGGGCGGAGGTGGCCGAGGCCTTGACTGTCGCCGGTGGCGCGGAGGTGGTCTGGCTCGGGGCCGGGGTGATCATCGGTGCCGGGTCGACCTCGTTCGAGATGCTGCGTTACGTGGGCGATCGGTTCCCGCTGTTGCCCAGCCCACCGTGGCTGGACAACCCGATCGACCCGATCTCCATCCGGGATGTACTGCATTACCTGTCGGCCGCGGCGGACCCTGCGCGGGTGCCCGCCGGCGCCTACGACATCCGCGGTCCGCAGACCCTTCGGTACCGGGATCTGCTGGCGGCGTACGGCCGGTTGAGCGGCACCCGGCAGTGGCGGGTGCCCGCACCCGGAATCCCGACGGCGCTGGCGTCGCGGGTCTCCGCGCTGGCACTGCCGGTGCCCGGCGGTCTCGCCGCGGATCTCACTGCCTCCTTGGCTCATCCGATGACGGCGGCCGGACCCGGCTTACGCGACCTGGTGCCCGATCCGGTCGGCGGGCTGCTCACCGTGGACGATGCCATCCGCCGATCGATCGCCACCCGCACCCGGCGGCCCGTCGACCGACTCACCGATCCGCACCACCTGGCCGACACCGATCCACCGTGGGCTGGCGGGGATATGTCCCGTATCCGCGAGTTGACCCCGTCGATCGCCCGCCCGGCATTGGCGCTGTTGCCGCTGCTGCCAGGGCCGGCCACCGCCGCGCTGCGCACGGGCATCGATGTGTTGGCCGACCTGGTTGCGGCGGAGCATTCCCGATGATCCCACCACCCTGGCGCACGGTGGCACCGGTGGCCGAAGAATCGCCACAGGTGGTGCGCCGCCGTCGCATCACCGTCATCGTGGTGCTGGTGATCGGGGCTGCGCTGCAGTCGTATTCGCTGAGCCGGCATCCGGGGGACAATTCCTTCTACGTGCTGACTCTCGCCATGGCCGCGGTCTGGACGGTGGGTGCGCTGTCATCGGGGCCGCTGCACCTCGGCCGCCTTCAGGGAAGTGAGCGCCGCCCGGCCCTGCTCGGCATCGGTGTCGGGCTGGGACTTGGGGCGGTGTTCCTGGTGGGCGGCCTGATCGCGCGGCTGATCCCGCCGGTGCGCGACTATGTCACCGCCGTACTGGAATTCGCCAACCACGGCGCCCTGCTGCTGGTCGTGTTCATCACCGTCGTCAACGGGTTGGCCGAGGAACTGTTCTTCCGCGGCGCGCTGTACAGCGCGCTGCGTGGCCGGCGCCCGGTGTTGGTCTCCACGGCGATCTATTTCGTGGCCGTGATGGCGGCGGGCAATCCGATGCTGGGGTTCGCCGCCATCCTGCTGGGGGCGACATGTGCGCTGCAACGCCGGATGACCGGAGGCGTGCTCGCATCGATGCTGACCCATTTCTGCTGGGGCCTGGTGATGGTGCTGGCCTTGCCGCCGATCTTCGGGGTCTAACCGCGCAGCGGGTTGGCCATCTCGTCGCGCGGCATCTTGGCCATGGTCCAGGCCACCAGGCCGATCAGCACCGGTACCACGCCGGAGACCATGAAGATGGCCTCCATCGACACCACCTTCGACAGCGGACCGACGATCGCGAATGAGACCGGCATGAAGGCCAGCGACACAAAGAAATCCAGGCTCGACACCCGGCCGAGCATCGCCGTCGGGACCCGGCGCTGCAGCAGCGTGCCCCAGATGACCATGCCGGCCCCGTCGGTGACCCCGACGACGAACGACGCCAGCGCCATCCAGCCGAACGACCACGTGGTGCCGATGACCACCAACGGCAGCGACCCCAGCCCCCACATCGCCATCATCACCGTCAAGTAGCGCCGTGGCAGCCGGCGGGAGGACACCGCCAGCGCGCCGACTGCGCTGCCGACGCCGAAGAAGGCCAGGATGAACCCGTATGTCCGGGCACCCTCGGTGAAGCGCTGCTGCGCGATGAAGGGCAGCAGCACCTCGATCGGGCCGAGCACCAGCAGCACGAAGATGCTGGCGAACAGCAGGGTGGCCAGCAGCCAGGGCGTACGGACCACGAAGGTGAAACCGTCGTGCAGATCCCGCAGCACATGCGGCCGATCACCATCGGGTGCCGCGGCGGCCGGCGAGCGGGTGGCCACCAGCAGCGCCAGGCCGACCGCGAACAGCACGGCGACCACGACGGCACCGACCGAGGGCATGGTCGCGCCGACCACGATGCCGGCGACCGCGGGCCCGACCGCGCGCTGGAACACCGGCCGCACCACACCCTCGACACCGTTGGCGGCCAGCAACTGCTCGGGCGGCAGAATGCGCGGCAGGATCGCACTGTAGGCGGGAAAGAAGAAGGCCGCCGCGATGCCGAGCGTGCCCGCCGTCACGGCCAGGTGCCAGATCTGAAGCAGCCCAAGCGAACCCAGTACCGCCACCACGGTGACCGCGACGACGTTGACTGTCTCGACGGCGATGATGATGCTGCGCTGATTGAGTCGATCGGCGGTGATCCCGCCGACCAGCACGAAACCCACCAGACCGGCGCCCAGGCAGGTTGCCACCAGTGACAGCGACGTCGGATTGTTGTCGAGTTCGATGACCTGCAGGGCCATCACCACGGCCCACATGCCCTCGGCGAAGATCGACAACGACACCGCGGTGATCAGCAGGCGGTACTCGCGGTGTCGAAACGGTGCGAGTACCCGCCAGCCCGAGCGCTCGAGTTGTGTACTCACACGGTCGATGGTGACCGATCGAGTACCGGTGAATCCACTGGTTTTTCGGTGCGGCTAACTGTCGGTGAAGTTGGCTTGACGGCGCTGCTGGAAGGCCGCGGTGCCCTCTCGGAAATCGGCCGAGCGCAACAGCAGGAGCTGGCCCGCACGTTCCCGCTCCAGGGCCGCCTCCAGTTCGGTCAGGGTGGCGGCGTTGATTGCCTGCTTGGTCTTTCCCAGCGCCACGGCCGGCCCCGTCGACAGGGTGGTGAGCACCGCGGCGACCTCGTCGTCGAGTGCATCGGCGGCGTGTACCGAGGTCACCAGACCCCAGTCGTAGGCTTCGGCCGCGGTGATCCGCTCGGCCAGCAGGGCCATCCGTTGGGCCCGGATGCGCCCGATCGCCGCGGCGATCAAGGCCGAGGCGCCACCGTCGGGCATCAATCCGATCTTGGTGAAGGCGAGCATGAAAAACGCGTTCTCCGAAGCCAAGACGATGTCCGCGGACAACGCCAGCGAGACGCCGACCCCGGCGGCCGGGCCCTGCACCACCGCGACGACGGGTTTGGGCAGCGCGACGATGGACCGCACCGCCCGGTTGGCGGCATCGAGTACGGCATCGGGACCACCGGTGCCCTGACCCGCGGTGTCCTCTTCACTGATCCCGGCACCCGAGCTGAAGCCGCGGCCGGCGCCGGCCAGCTTGACCACCCGCACCGCGGGATCTGCGGCGGCTTGGTCTACCGCGTCGGCGATCCCGTCGAGCATCGCCTGGGACAACGAATTCAGGCTCTCGGGCCGGTTCAACGTCAGCGACAACACGCCATCGGAAAGCTCGACGAGCAGAGATTCGATGCTGTGATACGTCATGGACACACCCTCTGGGTAGGCCGGGTGACCCCCGGCTGGTACGACCTGGTTATACAAGTAAGCTATGTCGGCGGTCAACTACTCGGAACTCGACAAGACACTCAACGACGAAGGACGGTCGGTATGACGGGACCACTGCACGGATTGCGCGTTGTCGAATTGGCCGGTATCGGGCCCGGCCCGCACGCGGCGATGATTCTCGGTGACCTGGGCGCCGAGGTGGTGCGGGTGGACCGGCCGTCGGCGGCCAACGGCCCGGCCAAGGACGCGATGCTGCGCAACCGGCGCTCGGTGACCGCCGACCTCAAATCCGAACAGGGCCGCGAATTCGTGCTCAACCTGGTCAGCAAGGCCGATGTGCTGATCGAGGGTTTCCGCCCCGGGGTCACCGAACGGCTGGGACTCGGGCCGGACGATTGCGCCAAGGTCAACGAGAAACTGGTCTACGCCCGGATGACCGGTTGGGGGCAGACCGGTCCCCGCGCCCAGCAGGCCGGCCACGACATCAACTACATCTCACTCAACGGGGTCCTGCACGCGATCGGCCGTAAGGGGGAGCGGCCGGTGCCGCCGCTGAATCTGGCCGGCGACTTCGGTGGTGGCTCGATGTTCCTGGTGCTCGGCATTCTGGCGGCGCTGTGGGAACGGCAGACCTCGGGCAAGGGCCAGGTGGTCGACGCCGCCATGGTCGACGGTTCCAGTGTCCTGATCCAGATGATGTGGGCGTTCCGGGCACAGGGGTTGTGGAGCGACGAGCGGGGTACCAACATGCTCGACACCGGCGCTCCGTACTACGACACCTACGAGACCGCCGATGGCAAGTACGTCGCCGTCGGGGCGATCGAGCCGCAGTTCTATGCCGAACTGCTCGACAAGGTGGGTCTGGACCCCGCGTCGCTGCCCGGGCAGAACGACATCGCGCGCTGGCCCGAACTGCGGGACCGCTTCACCGAGGTGTTCAAGACCAAGACCCGTGACGAGTGGGGACAGATCTTCGCGGGTTCGGATGCCTGTGCCACCCCGGTACTGGCGTTCGGTGAAGTGCTCACCGAACCGCATGTCGCCGAACGGGACACCTTCTACGAGACCGGCGCCGGGCTGCAGCCGATGCCCGCGCCGCGTTTCTCGCGCAGTCGTGCGGGGCAACCCACGCCGCCGCCGGTGATCGGCGCGGACAACGACACCATCCTCGACGAGTGGGCCGACGAGCGAGCCTAGGAACCGGGTAACGACCCCGACAGGAAGGAAACACACCAAGTGGAAATCAAGGATTCCGTAGCGGTTGTCACCGGTGGGGCTTCGGGCCTCGGCCTGGCAACCACCAAGCGGCTGCTGGACGCCGGCGCGTCGGTGGTGGTCATCGATCTCAAGGGCGAGGACGTGGTGGCCGGGCTCGGCGAGCGGGCCAAGTTCGTCGCCGCCAACGTCACCGACGAGGCGGCCGTGTCGCAGGCGCTGGACATCGCCGAGTCGATGGGTCCGGTGCGGATCAACGTCAACTGCGCCGGGATCGGCAATGCCATCAAAACCCTTGGTAAGGAAGGCCCGTTCCCGCTGGACGGTTTCCGCAAGGTGGTCGAGGTCAACCTGATCGGCACCTTCAACGTGCTGCGGCTGGCCGCCGAGCGGATCGCCAAGACGGAGCCGCTCAAGGGTGAAGAACGCGGTGTCATCATCAACACCGCCTCTGTCGCGGCATTCGACGGCCAGATCGGCCAGGCCGCCTACTCGGCGTCGAAGGGCGGCGTCGTCGGCATGACCCTGCCGATCGCCCGCGACCTGTCGCGCAGCCTGATCCGGGTCTGCACCATTGCCCCCGGCCTGTTCAAGACCCCGCTGCTGGGTTCGCTGCCCGAAGAGGCGCAGCGCTCACTCGGCCAGCAGGTGCCGCACCCGGCCCGCCTCGGTGACCCGGACGAGTACGGCGCGCTGGCCGCGCACATCGTGGAGAACCCGATGCTCAACGGTGAGGTGATCCGCCTGGACGGCGCGATCCGGATGGCGCCGAGGTAGCGCAGATGAGCTTGAAGACCAAGTTCACCGAGGCGTTCGGTGTCGAGCACCCCATCGCCCAGGGCGGTATGCAGTGGGTGGGCCGCGCGGAACTCGTTGCCGCCGTGGCCAATGCGGGCGGGCTGGGGTTCATCACCGCACTCACCCAACCGACCCCGGCTGATCTGGCCAACGAGATCGCCAAGACCCGCGACCTGACCGACAAGCCGTTCGGGGTGAACCTGACCATCCTGCCGGCGATCAACCCACCCCCGTATGACGAGTACCGCCAGGTGATCGTCGACGCCGGGGTCAAGATCGTCGAGACGGCCGGCTCCAACCCGGCCCCGCACCTGCCGATGTTCCACGACAACGGCATCAAGGTGCTGCACAAGTGCACCTCGGTGCGGCACGCGGTCAAGGCGCAGACCCTGGGTGTGGACGGCATCAGCATCGACGGGTTCGAGTGCGCCGGCCATCCCGGTGAGGACGACGTGCCCGGCCTGGTGCTGATCCCCGCCGCGGCCAAGGAGATCGAGATCCCGATGATCGCGTCGGGCGGTTTCGGGGACGCCCGCGGTCTGGTGGCGGCCTTGGCGCTGGGTGCCGACGGCGTGAACATGGGCACCCGGTTCATGTGCACGGTGGAGTCCTGCATCCACCAGAACGTCAAGGAGGCCATCGTGGCCACCGACGAGCGCGGCACGGAGCTGATCTTCCGCAGCCTGCACAACACTGCTCGTGTCGCGAGCAACGCGGTGTCACGCGAGGTGGTGCAGATCCTCGCCGGCGGCGGTCAGTTCGAGGATGTCAAGGATCTGGTGGCCGGGGTGCGTGGCCGCAAGGTCTTCGACGACGGTGACATCGACGCCGGCATCTGGACCGCGGGCACGGTGATGGGCCTGATCCACGACATCCCGACAGTGGCGGACCTGATCAGCCGCATCGTCGGCGAGGCCGAGGACATCATCACCGGTCGGCTGGCCGACATGGTGGTCCTCGACAGCGAACAGGCCGACGAAGAGGCCGAGGAAGAGAAGGCGTCGGCGTAGCGCTGCCCGCTGACTACCGCGCGGCCGGACAACGACGTCCGGTCGCGCGGTTCTCTTATCGCATGACTTTCGTACCGCATGAAAACGCCAAGACGCCGCCGAGGCATGGCTCAGCGGCGTCGTGGCGCTAGGAGGGACTGCGGCGGTCAGACCGCTGCAGCGAGGTCGGGGAACTGCTCGGAGGTGTCACCCTCGACGAGGACGTCCCCGTGGTACAGGGCGTCAAAGTCGACTTTGATGACATCGGCACTGGTGTCGTCGATCCACATGCCATTGAGCGTATGGGTCACGCTTAAGGAATCTTTGAGTCACGATTCTGAAAACCGTGGCAATTCTTACCGCCGGGTAGGTTCACGATGTTTGCGGGCATCTCTGCTGATCTTGTTACTCGGCGGTCAGTAGGGGCTTGAGCTGCCGTTATCGAGTCGGCTGGGCCGTCTGCCGGGTCCGTCCGGTGTGTGCCGGAGCATCCGGGCGAATCTTGTCCGGCAGCAAACGTTACTTCCGGGTTCTACTGCCGAGTAGGGCACTGGGTTACCAGAGTGGGCTCTGAGACTGATGAGGTTCACCCGCCGAGCTGGTGAACCCCTCGCGCATCCCGCTCGTGACCAGAAGAGCGATTGACGCACCAGACTTACCGTTGTTAACTTAACGGCGATATATAGACGGAGGGGAATCCGCAATGCTGAACCGAATCGCGCTCCTCGCGATCGCCGCTCCACGGCGCGTGCTGGTGTTGTCCGCCCTGGTCATGATCGCCGCCGCGATCTTCGGCATTCCGGTCGCCAAGAGCCTGTCCGCCGGCGGGTTCCAGGACCCGACGTCGGAGTCGGCGCGCGCCACGCAACTGCTCACCGACAAGTTCCACCAGGGCGACATGCAGCTGATCATCACGGTCAGCTCACCCGACGGCGTCACCAGCCCGGGTGCGACGGCGGTCGGCAAGGAGATCGTCGGTGCGCTCAGCCGCTCGCCGCACGTGGCGCAGGTGACCTCGCCGTGGAACGCGCCTCTTAATTCCGGGGCGAGCGGAGCGACGGGGGGTGACCCAGCAAGCGCGGACCTTGTAAGTAGGGACAAGACCGCGGGCCTCATCGTCGCCGGCATCACCGGTGGGGAGAACAACGCCCAGAAGTACGCCAAGGAGCTGTCCGACTCGCTGATGCACACCGCCGACGGTCAGCCCGGCGTGACGATCAAGACCGGCGGCACCGCGATGGTGTACGCCCAGATCAACGCGCAGACCGAACGCGACCTGCTGCTCATGGAATCCATCGCGATTCCGCTGAGCTTCCTGGTGCTGGTGTGGGTGTTCGGTGGGCTGGTAGCCGCCGCGCTACCGATGCTCGTCGGTGGGATGGCGATCGTGGGCACCATGTCGGTGCTGCGGCTGATCACCTTCTCCACCGACGTGTCGATCTTCGCGCTGAACCTGTCCACCGCGATGGGCCTGGCCCTGGCCATCGACTACACGCTGCTGATCATCAGTCGCTACCGCGACGAGCTTGCCGAGGGGCAGCCGCGCGACCGTGCGCTGATCCGCACGATGGCGACGGCCGGTCGCACGGTGCTGTTCTCGGCGACGACGGTCGCGCTGTCGATGGCAGCCATGCTGCTGTTCCCCATGTACTTCCTGAAGTCGTTCGCCTACGCCGGTGTCGCAACGGTGGGCTTCGCGGCGTTGGCGGCCATCGTCGTTGCGCCGGCCGCGATCTGGCTGCTCGGCGAGCGGCTGGACGCCCTGAACATTCGCCGGCTGTTCCGGCGCGCACCGGCGCCGGTCGCCAAACCGGTCGAGCAGTTGTTCTGGTACCGCTGGACGGGCGTGGTGATGCGCCGCGCCGTTCCCGTCGGGCTTGCCGTCGTCGCGTTGCTGCTGCTGTTGGGCGCACCGTTCCTCGGCGTCAAGTGGGGCTTCCCCGACGATCGGGTGTTGCCGCCTTCCGCGTCGGCGCATCAGGTCGGTGACGAACTGCGCAACGACTTCACCGACAACTCGGCCACCGCGGTGACCGCCGTCATCCCCGATGCCGACGGAATCACCGCGGCCGAACTCGACCGCTACGCAACAGAACTGTCCCGAGTGGCCGATGTCTCGATGGTCGGCAGCCCGACCGGAACGTTCGTCGACGGACGCAAGGTCGGTGCCGCCGGGCAGGCCGGCGTCGCCGAGGGCAGCGCCTTCCTCACCGTCGGCAGCACGGCGCCGCTGTTTTCCGATGCTTCCGAACGTCAGCTCGACGCGCTGCACGCCGTCACTGGGCCGGACGGTCGCACCGTGGAACTCGCCGGTATCGCGCAGATCAACCGCGACAGCGTCACCGCCATCACCACCCGGTTGCCATGGGTGTTGGGCGTCATCGCGGTGATCACCTTCGGACTGCTGTTCCTGCTCACCGGTAGCGTCGTGCTGCCCCTGAAAGCCCTTGTACTCAACGTCCTTTCGCTGACGGCGGCGTTCGGTGCGCTGGTCTGGATCTTCCAGGACGGCCATCTGTCCGCGCTGGGGACAACTCCGACCGGGACCCTGGTGGCCAATATGCCGGTGCTGCTGTTCTGCATCGCCTTCGGGCTGTCGATGGACTACGAGGTGTTCCTGGCCGCCCGGATCAGGGAGTACTGGCTGGCGCTGGACGGCCCGGCGCGCCAGCGCAATGACAAGGCCGTGGCGCTCGGGCTGGCCCGTACCGGCAAGGTCATCACCGCCGCAGCGCTGGTCATGTCGATCACCTTCGCCGCCCTGATCGCCGCACAGGTGTCGTTCATGCGAATGTTCGGGATCGGGCTGACGCTGGCCGTGCTGGTCGACGCGACACTGGTGCGGATGGTGCTGGTGCCGGCGTTCATGCACGTCGCGGGCCGGTGGAACTGGTGGGCGCCCAAGCCGCTGGTCTGGTTGCACGAGCGGATCGGGATCAGCGAATCGGGTCCGGAGTCGGAGCGCCGCGAGCCCGTGGCAGCGGGTGTGACGGACACTGGTCCGCGTGGTTGAAGCACTCAAACGCCGTCGCGCCGCGCGCGGTTCGGGTGACCAGTTGCGCGAGGAGATCCTGGACGCGACCACCGAACTGCTGCTGGAAACCGGGCATGCCAAATTGGTGTCGATCCGGGCGGTAGCCCAGCGGGTCGGGGTCACCCCGCCCTCGATCTACCTGCATTTCGCCGATAAGGACGCGCTCCTGGACGCGGTCTGCGCCCGGTACTTCGAGAAGCTCGACGAGGAGATGCAGCGCGTCGCGGTCGGGCGGAGTTCCACCATCGAGGTGCTGCGGGCCCAGGGATTGGCCTATGTGCGCTTCGCCCGTCAGACCCCGGAGCTCTACCGCATCGCGACCATGAGTGAGGGCAATCCGGGCAGCGATGTCGACGTGACGCTGGCCAGTTCGGCTTTTCAGCACATGCGCGCATCGATCGAGGCGCTGATGGCCGAAGGCATTTATCCGCAAGGGGATTCGACGGCGGCGGCGCTCGAGCTGTGGGCCGCCGTGCACGGTGTCGCAGCACTGCTCATCGCCAAGCCCTATCTGCCGTGGGGTGATGTGGAGGCGTTCACCGATCGGGTGTTGAGTGCGGTGTGCTGCGGGCGGATTGTGTACGGAATCGTCGGGCCGGATGCGACCCCGGCGGAGACCATCGCGAAACTACAGGAGTTGAGATGAGCAGCCTCGAGAACCCGTTCTTCGCGCGGATATGGACGGTGATGTCCGGACGGGAGCCCGAATCACTGCGCCGGCTGCGGGAGGAGAACCTCGCCGGGTTGACCGGCCGGGTGCTCGAGGTCGGTGCCGGTACCGGCACCAACTTCGCCCATTACCCCGCCGGGGTCACCGAGGTGGTGGCCATCGAACCGGAACCGCGGCTGGCCGCTATCGCGGCCCGCGCGGCCCAGTCGGCTCCGGTGCCGGTGACCGTCAGCAAAGACACCGTCGAGGACTATGCCGCGGACGAACCGTTCGACGCCGTGGTGTGCGCACTGGTGCTGTGCTCGGTCGATGAGCCGGATGCCGTTCTCCGACAGCTCCTTTCGATGCTCAAGCCGGGTGGACAGTTGCGGTATCTGGAACACGTCGCGAGTACCGGTCCGCGGGCCGCGCTGCAACGGGTAGCCGACGCGACGGTGTGGCCGAGGCTGCTGGGAAACTGCCACACCCACCGCGACACCGAAACCTCGATCACCGATGCGGGATTTGCCGTCTCGCGCTCGCGGCGGCAATGGGCATTACCGGCGTGGGTTCCGCTGCCGGTTACCGAGTTCGCGGTCGGACAGGCGATGCGGCCACGAGCGTGAGCTGGTCAGCCCAGCAGCGCAGGCAGCCGCTGCAACAGGCCCGGTAGCGCGATCGCGGCGGGCTCGCGCACCACCGCGGTGGCCGCCGCCGACAACGGGGTGGCCTGGGGATTCACCTCGATGACGGGAATCCCGTTGGCCAGTGCGGCCTCCGGTAGGCCCGCCGCGGGATAGACCACCGACGAGGTGCCCACCACGACCACCACGTCGGCGCCGGCCACCGCCTGCACCGCGGCGTCCCAGGCTTGGTCGGGCAGTCCCTCGCCGAACCAGACCACGTCGGGCCGGATCAGGCCGCCGCAGCTGCAGCGCGGCGGCTCGACGATCTCGACCGGCTCGGGCATCGCGGGAAGCTCCCCGGTGAAGGGCATTTGGCAGCGGTCACAACGGAATTCGAACAGACTGCCGTGCAGATGGTGCACCCGGGTACTGCCGGCCCGTTCGTGCAGATTGTCGACGTTCTGGGTGGCGATGTGCACGTCGGCGTAGTCCTCCCACGCCGCGACGGCACGGTGACCGTTGTTCGGCTGCACCGTGTCCATCAGGTAATGCCGCCACAGGTACCAGGCCCACACCTTCTCCGGGTGCCGCTGCCAGCCCTCGCTGCTGGAAATCTCATACGGGTCGACCTTCGCCCACAAACCCGTCTCGACGTCGCGGAACGTCGGGACACCGCTCTCGGCGGACATCCCTGCTCCGCTGAGCACCGTCACCTGCACCCCACCAAAGTAGCCGGTGTGGGCAATACTGGGGATATGGCCGGGTTGGGGGATTGGGTCAGGCTGGACGCGCAGGGGGCAAGCCCATTGTTCGACCAGCTGCGCACCCAGATCATCGATGGGGTTCGGGACGGGCGGCTGGAGCCGGGAACACGGTTGCCGACGGTGCGCGATCTGGCCGGGCAGGTGGGGCTGGCGGTCAACACCGTCGCCCGGGCGTATCGGGAACTGGAAGCCGCGGGGATTCTCGAAACCAGGGGACGGTTCGGCACATTCGTGGCACGGGTCGACCCCGCGGATGCCGCGATGGCGGCCGCCGCGCACGCGTTCGCCGAGGCGGCCCGCCAGGTGGGCATGGGAAAGGCCGAGGCAGTGCGTTATCTCGACGCCGTCTTCGACTGACCGCTACGGTCCGCGCCAGCGCAGCACGTCCAGTGCGACGGCGACGTCGACGCTGTTGTCGGCCAGCGGCCGGGGCAGCATCTCATCGGCGCGGGCCAGCCTGCGCAGCAGGGTGTTGCGGTGGGTGTAGAGCCGGGTCGCCGCGCGCGAGGCGCTGCACTGCTCGGCCACGAAAATGCGCACAGTGTCCTGCAGTTCGGGGCTCGCGGACTCGAAGTCACCGAGCACCCGGTGCACGAACTCCGCAGCCCGGTCGGCGTCGGCGGTGAGCAACGCGACCAGCTGGATATCGGTGAACAACGCCAGCTGCTGCGGCGAATGCAGGCGCGCCATCATCTGCTGGGTGGCGATGGCGTCGAAGTGGCTACGCCGGAAACCATCGACCCCGTCGGCGGTCGGACCGATCGCCACTCGGATATCGGGTGCGGCACGCACCACCTCGAGCAGGGCGGCGACGTCGGCGCCCCCCGACCCCGGTGCCCACACCCATCGGGTGGCGGTGCTGGCCAACACGCTGAGTGCCCGAGGGCTGCCGCATGCCTGCCCGAACGCCTCGGCGACACCGTCCAGCAGGGACAGATCCCCGTTGGACCGCACGCTCCAGATCACCGCCGCGGTATGGGCGCCCGTCAACGCGTAACCGAGGCGAGCCTCGGCACGCTGGCGGGGGATGGGGGCCCCGTCGAGCAACAGTGCGATCGTCTCGCGGCGTTCGGCTTGTGTGCCGAGGGTGAGTTCGTCGCGGTCCAGCTCGATCTGGGCGTCGATCCCCTGCAGCGTCGCCTCGATGAACGTGCTGATGGACAGCGAACAGATCTGCAACAGCTCGTGTAACTCGGCAGGATCGGAGGTGAGTTCGAAGGCGATCTCCATCAGGCGTCGCCAGGCGACGCCCTCACCGACACGGTAGGCATCGGAGGGGAACGCCGTGATACCGCGACGCGCCAGCTCGCGGGCGATGGCCAGCGGCTCGGGGCCGGTGTTGGGTGGCACGGGGGCGCCGGGATCGCGCACGTTGGCGGTTGCCCAGAAGTACAGGTTGGCACGGTTGCTGCGGCTGACCGCCGCGGCAAGTTCGGGGTCGGCGGCGATCACCGGGCTGGCGGCCAGCACCGCCGCGTCCAATTCGTCGAGCCATTCCGGCCGGGCGTTGACGACGATCTGGGCGCAGTGCCGGATCAGTTCGCGCACCGCTGGTGATGGCGCCGTCCACTCCACCCCGCCAGCCTAACGGCACGGTGCAAACTGCACATCAGACGAGGAATGATGGTGCGTTATGGCCTAGGGCAAGCCGGTACGCCCGAGGACCATAGAGACATGACTCACACCGAACACCTCGACGTGCTGATCGTCGGCGCCGGCATCTCAGGTATCGGCGCCGCCTACTATCTGCAGCGGGAGCACCCCGGCCGCAGCTACGCCATCATCGAGGCGCGCGACGCCACCGGCGGCACCTGGGACCTGTTCCGCTATCCCGGCATCCGGTCGGATTCGGACCTGCACACCTTCGGCTACGAGTTCAAACCGTGGCGTGACGAGCACGCCATCGCCACCGCCGACAAGATCCTGGCCTATCTGCGCGAGACGGTGGCCGAGAACGGGATCGACCGCCGGATCCGGTTCCACCACAAGGTGCTCGCCGCGGCCTGGAACAGTGCGGACTCGCGCTGGGTGGTCGATATCGAGCGGGACGGCCAGCTGATCCAGGTCTCCGCCAACTGGCTGTTCTGCGCCGGCGGCTACTACCGCTACGACCAGGGCTACACCCCGCAGTTCCCCGGCCGCGAGCGGTTCACCGGCCAGGTGGTGCATCCGCAGCACTGGCCGCAAGATCTGGACTACACCGGCAAGAAGGTTGTCGTGATCGGCAGCGGTGCCACGGCGGTCACGTTGATCCCGGCAATGGCCCCGACCGCCGGCCACGTCACCATGCTGCAGCGCTCGCCCACCTACGTGATGCCGGTCCCGGCCAAGGACGGCTTCGCCAACACCGCCAAGAAACTGTTGGGCGACAAACGCGGATACGCCCTGACCCGGCGCAAGAACATCTTCAAACAGCGGTCGGTCTACGTCTTCTGCCAGAAGTACCCGCAGATTGCGCGCAAACTGATCCGCTACATCAACACCAAGCAGCTGCCCGCCGGCTACCCGGTCGACGAGCACTTCAACCCGAGCTACAACCCGTGGGACCAGCGGCTGTGTGCGGTGCCCGACGGCGACCTGTTCAAGGTGCTCGGCGACGGCAGCGCCTCGGTGGTCACCGACCGGATCGCCACCTTCACCGAGAAGGGCATCCTGCTGGAGTCCGGTCGCGAGCTGGAAGCCGACATCATCGTCACCGCAACGGGTTTGCAGGTCCAACTGTTCGGCGGGGTGCAGCTCACGGTGGACGGTGTGCCGGTGAACCCGGCCGAAACCGTTGCCTACAAAGGCATCATGCTCTCCGGTGTGCCCAATTTCGCCTTCGCGTTCGGCTACACCAACTCGTCGTGGACGCTCAAGGTCGGGCTGTTGTGCGAGCACTTCTGCCGGTTGCTGTCCTTTATGGACGCCAACGGTTTCGACGCGGTCCGACCGGAATTCACCGACCCGGCCATGACGACGTTGCCGCTGATCGACTTCGGTGCCGGCTACATCAGCCGCAGCGCTGCCGAACTACCCCGGCAGGGCGTGAGCGGCCCGTGGCAGATGACGATGAATTACACCGCCGACGCCGAGACACTGCGCAACGGACCGGTGACCGATCCGAACCTGCGGTTCAGTGCGAGCGTTGCCGCCTTGCCGCCCGCCCAGGGCTTATCTCCCGTCGCTCCGCTCGCCCAGGGTTCATCTCCCGTCGCTCCGCTCGCCCAGGGCTTATCTCCCGTCGCTCCGCTCGCCCAGACCAGCTAGCCGAACTCGAGCCGGGTGGTCACCCCGCGCAGCGAATCCAGCAGCGGAAGCCGGTGCGCGGCCCAGATGAGGGTGTTGAGCACCCGGCCGCGCCCCGGCTGCAGCGGGACATCATGCACGGCGCGCACACCGGGGACCGTGGTGGCCAACTCCGCGGCCTGGGCGACCGACAGGCTGAACGGCATCGGCGGCACCCGGTAGCGAGACGACGGCCGCAGCAAGCCGTTGCGGGAACCCCAGGCGAACCAATGCGGTGGCAGGTCGAACATCATCTGCCCACCCGGGAACCGCTGCGCGCAGGCGGTGATCAAGCCGAGTGCCTCCTCGGGCTGCAGATACATCAAAAGCCCCTCGGCGGTGATGAAGACGCCGTCATCGGAGCCTGAGCTCGACGTCGCCGCCGAAGCGGCTCCGACCTGGTCCATCCAGCTGTAGTCCAGTGCCGACTGCGCACACGTCCGCACCCGGTCCGACGGCGGTAGCAGCCTCTCGCGCAGCGCCACGATCGGTGGCAGATCAACGGTGAGCCAACGGAATCGGTTGCCGACGCCGGAGGCGTCGATGCGGTAGAAACTGGTCTGCAGCCCTTCGGCAAGCGCCACGACGGTGGCCGCTGGATGATCGCGAAGATAGGCGCGGGTGGCGGCGTCGAAGGTGAGCGCGCGCAGCGCCATGTCCTGCCGCCGGGACGGGCCGAATTTGGCGAAGTCGAAATCGATGGCATCGACGAGCTCGATCGCCACCGGATCGTCGAGGATCGCGTCGGGCCTGCGGGCCTCGTTCGCCCGGACCTGCAACGTCAACAGTGCCGTCTCGGACACCCCGGTCAACGCGGAGCCGTCGATCTTCTCCGAAGTCACGTATCCGAATCTACCCAGGACCGGATCAGCGCAGCACTTTGTCCAGCGTGCGCAGGTTGCGGGTGGTGGTGGACGATTTGTAGCGCTTCTTGCCCATGGTCTTGCCGATCGCGGAGTCCAGCGTCGACGAGCGAGCCACCTGCCAGTACAGGACACCGTCACCGCGTGCGGCCGTCTCGCCGGCATCGGCCGCCAAGTCGGCGAGCTCGTCGAGCACCGCGTCGTCGCTGACGAAGGTGACATAGGAGTGGTGCTCGGGCACGTCGCGTTCGAACGGGTAGTCGGCGCTGACGTTGCGCAGTGTGTCCAGGTCGTAGACCAGCACCCAGGCGTCGTACCCGAACGCCTGACGCAACGCGGCTTCTGCGGTGCTGCGCACCTTTTTGGCGTCGGAGGTGCTGTCCAGCAACACATTTCCGGTCGCCAAAACCGTCTTGACGTTGTCGAAGCCGGCGTCGGTGAACACCTTGGCTACCTCGGCCATCTTCAGGTTCACCCCGCCGACGTTGACCCCGCGCAGGAAGGCGACGTACCGCGTCACCGGGCCGGCTCCGGCGTCGGCCAGGGGGCAATCCTGTGCAGAGCGGTCATCGTCTCGATGGTATCGACGTACCCTCGTCGCATGGGCCGTTTGGTGTTCGATGACAAGCTGTTGGCGCTGATCAGTGGGAACTCGCTGGGGGTGCTGGCGACGATCAAATCCGACGGCCGACCGCAGCTGTCCAACGTGTCCTATTATTTCGACCCGCGCGCGGTCGCCCTCCAGGTGTCGATCACCGAGCCGCGGGCCAAGACCCGCAACCTGCGGCGCGACCCGCGGGCATCGCTGCATGTCAGCTCCGACGACGGTTGGGCCTACGCGGTGGCCGAGGGTGACGCCATCCTGACCCCGCCGGCGGCTGATCCGCACGACGCGACCGTCGAGGCCCTGATTGCCTTGTACCGCAACATCGCCGGTGAGCACCCGGATTGGGACGACTATCGCAGGGCGATGGTCGACGACCGCAGGGTGCTGCTCACCATTCCGATCTCCCACCTGTACGGGATGCCACCGGGTCTGCGCTGATTCGGCCTGCTCTCGGATAGGCTCTGAGCATGGCCGAGAAACCGGAAGAGGACGAGACCAAGCGCAAGTTCCGGGAGGCATTGGAACGCAAGAAGGCGCAATCGGCGGCGGGTGCCTCGCACGCCGACGGCGGTCGCAAGCAGTCCCGCGCCCACGGCGCCGTGGAGAACCGCCGGGAGTTCCGCCGCAAGAGCGGTTAGCGGGCGAGGCTGCGTGCTGCCGCCAACGCGCTGATCAGCACCGCCACGCACAGCACGCCGGGACCTTTCAGCCCCCAGCCGACCGAGGCCAGGGTGGCGGCACCGGCGATGCAGAGCAACGACCCCACCGCCGTACTGCGCGTGGCGGCGACCGTGCCGCCGTCCCAGTAGGGCAGCGGATTGTTCTCCAGCGGCCGCAGCGCCATGAAGAGGGCTGCGACCATGACGACCATGATCACCAGTTGCGCGATGCTCAGCGCCAGGAAATGTGGCTGCCCGGGATAGCGGGGCAGGCCGAGACGGTCGAACACCAGATGCATGCCCAGCAGCGCAGGCATATGCCACAGGTACAGCGTCATCGCCCCGCTGTTGCCGATCGCCGTCAGCCACCACACCCGGGGCCGCGCGGCCCACCGGGTGATCGCGGGCGCCGCGGCGATGGCGAAGGCGCACATCATGATTGCGTGCCCGGCCAGCAGCAGCGACGGCGGCGTCATGTTCTTGAGCCGTTGTCCTTCGATGCCGACCAGGCTCAACTCGTACGGCCCGAACCGCAGCAAAGCCAGATTGACGGCCAGCATCGTCACAGCCAGCACGGCGGCACCCGGTGGGCGCAGCAGGCCGCGCCGGTAGGCCACGCCGAACATGCCCGGCAACAGCCACACCGACAGGTTCGCATAGCCCAACCAGCCCAGCCCCGGGTCGGTGAGGCGCACCGCATCGACCACCGCGACGAAGCCATAGCCAACCGCGACCGCACCGGCCAGCCGGGCGGTGCTGGTGATCCGGGACAGCAGCGGAACGGCCGCCAGCACAAGGACATACGCGCCGAGGAACCACAACAATTGGGTCGAAATGCCGGCGATCGGCTCGTAGACGTGCACCGGCGCCATGCGGTGCAGCACCAGCAGCGCGACCGCCCAGAACGCCAGGTAGTAGAACACCGGCCGGTACAACCGGGTGCAGCGCTTCAACAACCAGCCGCCCCAATCACCTTGATATGACTGCACCGTCGCGGCTACCCCGGCGAAGAAGAACA
The DNA here is from genome assembly GCF_033741155.1 of Mycolicibacterium chengduense. Lineage (NCBI taxonomy): Bacteria > Bacillati > Actinomycetota > Actinomycetes > Mycobacteriales > Mycobacteriaceae > Mycobacterium > Mycolicibacterium chengduense. The sequence continues at coordinate 58,808 of NZ_JAWQNH010000007.1, forward strand.
GCGGCATGATCTGGAACACCCAGGTGAGTGCCTGGAACACGACCGAGGTGGTGAGCAGGTTGTCCCAGTGGAACACCTCGTCGGTGATGATGCTGGTGGCCATCAACGTGTGCCCGACGATCACGCCGAGCAACGACGCGATGCGGATGACGTCGATGGCACGATCGCGGTCGGGCGGGGTGGCGCTGGCGACCTCGGCGACGGAGGGAAATGCGGTCACGGGCATGGCTCGACGCTAAGCCGGGCTCACCCGCACCGCCTGAGTAGAACCACTCAAAGTCTCAGCGGTTTGTGGAGCCGCAACCGGACTCAGTACGGCTGCGGCTCCACAGATCACACGCTGGCAGGGGTGGCCCGGCGCTCCTGCACCAGGATCGCCGCCAGACACAGCGCGGCCAGTACCCCGACCGCCGCCGCGAACACCTCGCCGGCGGTGCGCAGCCCCCATGCGTGCGCGGCCAGGCCCGCGCCCACCACGGGCAGCGAGATCGCCACATACGCCACCACGAAGTAGGTCGAGCTGACTTCGGCGCGGCGGTCGGCCGGCACCTGCTCGACCACGGCGGCCAAGCCCCGGCTGAAGCTGATGCCCTGTCCGGTGCCGGCAACCAACGCCGCCACCAGGATGCCGGCCAGGGACGAAAGCCGCAGCGCCACAGACAAAATCACCATGCCGACCACCAAGATGGCGCACCCCGCCGCGACCGCACGCGCCGGGGTGATCCGTCGACCCAGCAGCTGGGCCAGCGCCGAAGCGGCGAAGATCGACGCCGCGACCGCGCCGCCGACGGCGTGATTCCCGATGCCGGCCACGTTGGCCACGAACGCCGGCGCCACCGAGGTGAACAACCCCATCACGGCAAAACCGGCGAACGCCGCGGTGGCCGCGGTCAGAAACACGGCGCGCGCCTCGGCGGGAATGGACAGCCTCTGGAAGCCGATGCGGCCGGTGCGGTCCGAGGTTTCCGGGGCGATCAGCACCGCCACCACTGCCAGGCCCATCAGCACGATGTGCACGACGAACGGCACCACCAGCGGGTGCGGGACGTACTGCACCAGCAGTCCGGCCAGCACGGGTCCACTGCCGAGGCCGCCGACGTTGGCGATGGTCGCGACCGTGGCGGCCCGCTCCCGTTCGGCGGCCGGTAGCGCCTCGACGACCGCCGCGGTGGCGGTCCCGGTGAAGACACCCGCCGACAGCCCCGAGAGCAGCCGTCCCACCAACAGCATCGCAACGCTGTCGGCGGCGATGAACACCACGGCGCTGGCCAGCGCGAAGACGATGCCACCCAGCAAGACCGGGCGCCGACCGATCGCATCGGACCAGCGGCCGAAGACCAGCAGCGCGCCGAGCACCCCGACGGCGTAGGCCGCGAACACGATGGTGGTGGTGAGGACTGCGAAGTGCATCTGGTCGGCGTACAGCGCGTACATCGGCGTCGGCAACGTGGTGCCGAGCATGACGGCGGCGAACGCGAAGGCCAGCAGCGGAAAAGCCAGACGGCGGCGGGTGCTCACTCGGGTGAACAACGCCGCCGCCGCCATGGGTAATCCATACCCGATTCAGTGCATGACGGCCTTCTCAGCACCGACACCGGTGAGCGAACGCACCTCCATCTCGGCGTTGACCTCCGGATTGCCCCGGTCCGACGAGGTCAGGGTGCCGACGATGCCGAGCAGGAACGCCAGTGGGATGGACACGATGCCGGGATTGGCCAGCGGGAACCACGCGAAATCGGCGCCGGGGATCATCGCGGTCTTGGAGCCCGAAACGGCGGGGGAGAAGACGATCAGCACGATGGTCGAGATCAGCCCGCCGTACATGCTCCACAGCGCGCCGCGGGTGTTGAACCGGCGCCAGTACAGCGAGTACACGATGGTGGGCAGGTTGGCCGCGGCGGCCACCGCGAAGGCCAGCGCCACCAGGAAGGCGATGTTCTGCCCGTTGGCCAGGATGCCCAGTCCGATGGCGACCAGCCCGAGTACCACCGCGGTGATCCGGGACACCTTGACCTGCTCCTCCTCGGTCACGTGATGTTTCTTCCACACCGACGCGTACACGTCATGCGCGAACGACGCCGACGCCGTGATGGTCAGGCCGGCCACCACCGCCAGGATGGTGGCGAACGCCACCGCCGAGATGATGCCGAGCAGCACCACGCCCCCCAGTTCCAGGGCCAGCAGCGGGGCCGCCGAGTTCTGCCCGCCGGCCGCGGACAGAATGCGGTCCGGTCCGACGATGGCGGCGGCACCGTAGCCCAGCACCAGGGTGAACAGGTAGAACGCGCCGATGAGGGCGATCGCCCACACCACCGAGCGGCGGGCTTCCTTGGCGGTCGGCACGGTGTAGAAGCGCATCAGCACGTGCGGCAGGCCCGCGGTGCCCAGCACCAGCGCCAGGCCCAGCGACAGGAAGTTGATCTTCGATTCCGTGGAGCCACCGTACTGGGCGCCGGGAGCGAGCACGTCCCGGCTGGCAACGCCCTTGGTGGTGGCGTCGGAGACGGCGGACTGGGCGGCACCGAGGATCTCGGAGAAATTCAGCCCGAACTTCGCCAGCACCATGACGGTCATCAGGGCGGCGCCGGTGATCAGCAGGACGGCCTTGATGATTTGCACCCAGGTGGTGCCCTTCATCCCGCCGACCAGGACGTAGACGATCATCAGGATGCCGACGACGGCGATCACCAGTGACTGGCCCGCCCTGCTGTGCACGTTGAGCAGCAGGGCCACCAGGCCGCCGGCGCCGGCCATCTGGGCCAGCAGGTAGAACAGCGACACCGTCAGCGTCGTGGTGGCGGCCGCCAGCCGGACCGGACGCTGCTTGAGCCGGAAGCTCAGCACGTCGGCCATGGTGAACCGGCCGGTGTTGCGCAGCAGTTCGGCCACCAGCAGCAGCGCCACCAGCCAGGCCACCAGGAAACCGATCGAGTAGAGGAACCCGTCGTAGCCGTACACCGCGATGGCCCCGGCGATGCCCAGGAAACTGGCCGCCGACAGGTAGTCACCGGCGATGGCGATGCCGTTCTGCGGCCCGGAGAAGGCGCGGCCGCCGGTGAAGAACTGGTCGGCGGACTTGTTGTTGCCGCTGGCCCGGATCACCACGTACATGGTGACGGCGACGAACAGGCCGAAGATGGCGATATTGGCGACCGGGTTGCCCACCGAGTCGGCGGCGGCGACAAGGGTGGTCACTGTGCTCCGCCTTCCTGGCCTTCGAGCCGCTCCCGGATGGCCGCGGCCCGCGGATCCAGCTCCCGGTTGGCGAATCGGACGTAGATGCCGGTGATCAGGAAGGTGGTGACGAACTGTCCCAGGCCGAGCAGCAACCCGACGTTGACGTTGCCGAACACCTTGGTGGCCATGAAGTCGTGGGCGAAGGCGCCGAGCACCACGTAGAGCCCGTACCAGATGAGGAAGAACGCCGTCATCGGGAAGACGAAGCGACGAAGCTTGCTGCGCAGCTCCTGGAACTCGGGGCTGTCCTGTACGTGCACGAAATCAGAGCCCGTGGGGGCGGGCGGACTGTCGGTTGTGGGCACCGGTGACTCCTTGAGGTCGACTGTGAACCAGCTTGGAGTCGAACCTAAATGAGATGTGAGTCACACGGGTGTGGGCGGCGCCGAAGCTTCTGGCCGGTGCGCCGAACGGTCGGTGGGTGGCGGTGAGCGGCGGGCTACGCCGAGCGTCGGACCAGCTCGACCACCGGAATGACCCGCGCGGTCTTGCGCTGGTAGTCACCGAACTGCGGTTGGACGGCGGTCTGCTTGGCGTAGATGGCGTCGCGCTCGGCCCCTTCGAGTACCCGCGCGGTCACCGGGAAGGTCTCAGTCTTCCACTCGACGGTGACGTCGGGATGCGCGACGAGGTTGTGGAACCAGTCCGGGTTGGTGTCAGCCCCACCCTTGCTGGCGAAGATGTAGATCCGGTCCTCGTCGATCAGGGGTACCAACGGAGCAATGCGCTCCGTGCCGGACTTTGCGCCGGCATGGTGTACCAGCACCAACGGTTTGCCTTCGAACATGCCGCCCGCGGCGCCGCCGTTGGCCCGGAACTCGCTGATCACCTGGCGGTTCATCGCGTCGAAATCGAACGCCTCTGTCATGGTCTTCCTCCCTGTCGGCCTCCTGTGGGCAACGGTCGGCGACCGCGATTGATTCCTCGACTACAGAGTGCCCAACAGCTGATTGAACGCCTCGGTCATCGACGGGTGCGTGTAGATAGAGTCCCGCAGGGCAGTGGCGGTGATGCCGTGGCGCATGGCCAGTGCGACGGTGTTGATCACCTCGTGGGCGTCGTAGCAGAGCAGGGCCGCACCGAGGATCAGGTCGGTCTGCGCGTCCACCACCACCTTCATCCGGCCCTGCGGCTCGCCGACGATGCGGGCCCGCGGCACGGTGGCCATATCGGCCACCGCCATGGCCGCCACCTTGATGTCGAGCCCCTTGTCCCTGGCCTCCCGTTCGGTCAGGCCAACCCGGCCCAACGGTGGGGTGATGAAAAGGTTGTAGGGCACGGCTTTTCGGTCGGACGTGCTGCGAAGGCCGGCGCCGACCAACTGGTCGAGCACGATGCGGTAGTCGTCGAGCGAGACGTAGGTGAACTGTGGACCGCCGTTCACGTCGCCCATCGCGAAGATGTGCGACTGGTTACTGCGCAGGTACTCGTCGACCACGACGGCGCCCGACGTGGTGGTCTGCACACCAGCGGCCGCCAGATCCAGCTCGGCGGTGACGGGTTCGCGGCCCAGCGCGACCAGGATGGCGTCGGCGTCGACGGTGTGTGCGGTCCCGTCGGCGCGATAGCTGACCGTGCCGTCGTCGACCGCGGTCACCTGTGCGCCGGTGATGATCCGGACGCCCTTGTCATGCAGGATGTCTCGTGCCGCCGCGGCGATATCGTCGTCCTCACGGGCCAGCACTTGGTCGTGTCGTTCCAGCACGGTGACCTGGGAGCCGTACGCGGCGTACATCGCGGCGAACTCCAGACCGACATAGCCGCCGCCGAGTACCACCAATCGTGCGGGCAGGTTCTGCTCGGTCAGCAGATCGGTGCTGGTGTGCACCCGCGTTGAGGTGGCCAAGCCGGGGATTTCCGGAAGCGTTGGGCGCGAACCGGTCCCGATCACTATCCACTTCGCCGACACCGTGACCTCGCCGTCGGCGGTGCGCACGGCCAGGGTGTGTGCGTCGAGGAAGCGAGCCGAACCGGTGAGCACCTCGGCCGTCGGGATGCCGTCGATCATGGCGTAGTTCCCGGCCCGCAGGCCGGCGGTCAGCTCGGCGGTCGCGGTGACGGCGCGCCGATAGTCCTCGGGGTGCGCCGTGCCGGCGCCCAGGTGCTCGGACCGATAGACCAGCGACTTGGTCGGGACGCAGCCGATGTTGATGCACGTGCCGCCGTACATCTGCGCGGACTGCTCGATCATCGCCACCCGCCAGCCCTTACGGCCCAGCGCCGCGGCCAGCGTCTTACCGCCCTTACCGAACCCGATGACCGCGAGGTCGACCTGCCGGTCATTCACCGGTGCACCACCACCTTTCCGATCATGCGCCCCGACTCCACCAGCCGATGCGCCTCGCGCAGCCCCGCCGCGGAGAAATCGTCGATCGCGGTGGTGATGGTACTGCGCAACTCGCCCCGGTCCACCAGGTCGGCGGCGGCGGCGAGCAGGCGCTGCTGGGCAATCATGTCGTAGGTAAACAACGCGCGGGTGAACATCAGCTCCCAATGCCAGGCGATGCTCTTGGGTTTCAGGGCCACCAACTCCAGCCCTTCGGGTTCGTCGATGGCGGTGATGTGTCCGAACGGTTTGGTGATCGCCGCGTACGTTTCGACGTTCCCGGCCGAATGCGGGGAGAAAACGTAGTCGACACCATCGGGGGCCACCGAGAGGGCTTGTTTCTCCAGATCGTGGTGGTCGATCACCACGTCGGCGCCCAGGCCCAGTGCCCAGTCCCGCGAATCGTCGCGGCTGGCGGTGGCGATCACCCGCACCCCGGTCAGTTTCTTGGCCAGCTGGATCATGGCCGAGCCGACGCCGCCGGCGGCGCCGAGCACCAACAGGTCACCGGTGGAGTCCGTGGTCAGACCGAACCGTTCGAACAGCGCCTCCCAGGCGGTGATGGTGGTCAGCGGCAGGGCTGCGGAATCCTTGAAGGACAACGACTTCGGCTTACGTGAGACGATGCGCTCGTCCACCGCGTGGAGTTCGGCATTGGTGCCGGGCCTGCTGACATCGCCGGCGTACCACACCTCGTCACCCACGCTCAGCGTGCTGACCTGCGGGCCGACGGCCTCGATCACACCGGCGGCGTCGAAGCCGAGGATCACCGGTGTCGCCGACGGCTCAAGGCTGCGGCGCCGCTTGATGTCGACCGGGTTCACCGAGACCGCGTGCACGCGGACCAGCACATCGTGTGGGCGCAGCTCGGGAACGTCGACCCGCACATCTTGAAGGGCGTCGGCGTCGTCGATGGGCAGGGCGGTGAATGCTCCGATGGCGGTCATGGTGGTCATGTGCGCGAGGCTAGCGCCATCACCCCGGTGTCCTGCAAGGATGGTTACTTTCCTGCGGGGAAGCATTGCACATCAGCGGAATTCAGGGCGATCCGCCACGGTTGAGTCTGACGGCAGTTACTTTCGATATGACACCAATGCAGCTCAGGAGGGTCCGATGGCCAGGCCGTGTCCGACGGGGCATCACGACAAGCACGACGTGTATTCGGACAGCTGCCCCTGTCGGGCCCTGCTGGACCTGCTGTCGAACAAGTGGTCTGCGCTGATCATCGGGTCACTCGAACAGCGCGGGGCGGTGCGGTTCTCCGAGTTGCAGGCGCAGCTGCCCGGCGTGGGCGCCAAGATGCTCACCCAGACGCTGCGGCGGTTGGAGGCGGCGTCCTTGGTGGACCGGACGGTGTACGCCGAGGTGCCCCCGCGGGTGGAGTACACGTTGACCGATCTCGGGGTCAGTGTGTCAGAACCCTTGGGGCTGTTGCGAACCTGGGTGGAGGACAATATCGATCGGGTCGAAGCGTTGAACCGGGACTGGAACAGTTAGTCTCGCGGCACGCGCTCCACACCCATCCCCAGCCGCTCCGGTACGTGCATGCGCGCAAAGATCCGCGCGACATCTGGTGTGGCACGGGTGAATCGGCTGACGATGATCATGGTGGCGAAGGCCAGCGGCACGCTGACGGCCGCGGGGTAGCCGACCATCACCGCCGGCCAGCCGCCGAGCACGTCGTCGTCGACGCCGCCGGCGATGGCCACCACGACCGCACCGCCGCAGACGCCACCGCCGGTGATCAGCCCGCAGGCGGCGCCGGTGGCAGTCAGCCCGCGCCACCAGATGCCAAGTACCAGAAGCGGACACAAAGTCGACGCCGCAACGGCGAATGCCAGACCGACGCTGCGGGATAGCTCAAGGCCTGACACCACCATCGACAGCGGAATCGGGATCAGCCCGCCGACGACGGCGGCCACCCGGAAATCCCGCACCCGCCCGCGCAGCACATCGGTGGCCAACGCGCCGGCGATGCTGACCAGCAGACCCGACGACGTGGCCAGGAACGCCGCGATCGCGCCGGCGGCCACCAGGGCGCCCAACAGCTGGCCGGCCACCCCGCCGATGGTGGAGCCGGGGGCGAGCAGTACCGCGGCGTCAGCGGTGCCGGTGATCAACAACTGGGGCACGTACAGCCGGGAGAACACGCCAAGCATGATGGGGAACAGGTAGAACACCGACACCATGGCGATGACGGCTAATGCGGTGCGCCGGGCCGCTCGACCGTCGGGATTCGTGTAGAAGCGCACCAGCACATGCGGCAGGCCCATCGTGCCCAGGAATGTCGCGACGATGATCGACACCACCTGATAGAGCGGATGTCCGCCGCCCAGTCCACCGCCGGAGGCGATCCATGTGCTGCCGGTGCCCGGGGTGCCCGCCACCACCGGGGTGGCGGCCCCGGCGGCCAGGGTCAGGGTGCTGCCCGCGGCGAGGGTGTGCTCACCCGGGGCGCCGATGGCGGCGGCTTTGACGTCTCGTCCGTCCAGCGCCCCGGTGACGGTGATGCCGGCCGGGTCGATCACCTGGACCACGACGTCGGTGTCGATGGCGACGGTGGTGTCATGCTGCACGCTCGGGGGCAGCGGGCCGCCGAGTTCCGCGCGGTCGTGCAGGAACAACGCAAGCAGGGCCAGCGCCGGCACGGCGACGGCGGTCAGCTTGAGCCAGTACTGGAAGGCCTGCACGAACGTGATCGAGCGCATGCCGCCGCCCACCACATTGCTGATGACGATTCCGCCGACCAACAGCGGGCCGATCCAGACCGGTACGCCGAGAAGGGTTTTCAGGGTGAGTCCGGCGCCCTGATATTGCGGTGCCAGGTAGAACACGCAGATCACCACCACGACGAGCATGGCCACCTTGCGTAGCCGTGCCGAACCCAGCCGGAACTCGGCGAAATCGGGCACGGTGTACGCGCCGGAGCGTCGCAGCGGCGCGGCCACGAACAACAGTAAGCCCAGATAGCCCGCGGTGAAGCCCACCGGGTACCACAGTGCGTCGGCGCCGTACTTGGCGATCAACCCGGCTACCCCGAGAAATGATGCCGCCGAAAGATATTCACCAGAGATGGCCGCGGCGTTCCAGCGCGAGCCGACGCTGCGGGAGGCGACCAGGAAGTCGGAGGTGGTGCGCGACAGGCGGACTCCGTAGGCGCCGATGGCGACGGTGGCCACCGCCGCGGCCAGCAGCGCGGCCGCCGTCAGCGGGGAGCCGGTCATGGTTCGCTGTCGACGACGCGGACGAAGTCCCGCTCGGCCTGTTCGGCGAGCCGGACGTACAACCGGCCGACGCCGTAGAGCAGCGGGTAGACCAGCACCGCCAGCAGCAACCAGTTCAAGCGCATCCCGAGCTCGGTCAGTGTGCCCAGGTGCGGTGCCAGCAGCACCGCCGCAGCGACCGCGGCGATGACGACCAGGCTCAGCCGCAGCGCCAAACCGAGCTGGGCGCGCACCAATCCGCGCACCAGGGCGTCACCCACCTGGGTCTGCTCCTGGACTTCCACCCGGGTGCGCACCATTCGGGCGCCGCGCCGGTGGGCGAGCACCACCCGCTGGCGTTCCGCGGCGGGCCGCGTAGTCGATGAGGCGGCGGGCCGCGTAGTCGATGAGGCGGCGGGCCGCGCATTGGGTCCCGCGGCGGGCCGCGGGTTCGGAGCCTCAGGTCGATCACTCATCAGCGGGCTTCAGATTGCGCATCGGATCACGGACCAACCGATCCCGCAGTTCGCGAGCCTGCCGCCGGCTCACCGGCAACTCCACGGCCGGGGACGTGCCGTTGGCGCGCAACCGGACCAGCACCGCGCCGTCCTGCGTGCGCAGGCCGGTGACCAGCCGCAGCGACACCAGGTACGACCGGTGGATGCGCTGGAAGCCGTGGTCGGCCCACCGGGTTTCCAACACGCTCAACGGGATTCGGACCAGGTGTGCCCCGGTGGCCGAGTGCAGGCGCGCGTAGTCGCCCTCGGCCTCCACCCAGCCGATGCTGTCGCGCGGCACCAGTTGGGTGATGCCGCCGAGTTCGGCCGGGATCACATCGGAATCCTGCTCGCCCGGTACCGTCGCGGTCTGGACCGTCGCGGCCCGGCGCACGGCCTCGTCGAGCCGGTCCTGCCGGATCGGTTTCAGCAGATAGTCGGTGGCGCCGACGTCGAACGCCGCCACGGCCTTGTCGTCATGGGCGGTCACGAAGACCACGGCGGGCCGGTGTGCGAAATTGGCCAGGATGCCGGCCAGTTCGATCCCGGACAGCCCCGGCATGTTGATGTCGAGGAACACCGCGTCGATGGTGTGCCGGTTGAGTTCGCGCAGCGCCGCGGTGGCGTCCCCGGCGGTGAATACCTCTGCCACACCGGGATGGCGGCCGAGTAGGTAGGCAAGCTCGTCGAGGGCGGGTGCCTCGTCGTCGACGGCCAGCACCGTCAGCTTCGCAGTCACGCCACCCCACTTCCACTGGCCCGCACCCCGGAGCGGAACTTCGGCACCCGCATGATCACCTTGGTGCCCGCCCCGAGAGCCGTCTCGACCACCAGACCGTAGTCGTTGCCGAACGCCGCACGCAGCCGATGGTCCACATTCGTCAAGCCCACGTGTGCGGACTGGTGTGTCTGCTCTGCCAACGCGTCCCCGTGCCCGGCCCGCAGCGTGTCGGGATCCATTCCGGTGCCGTCGTCTTCGACGGTGATGACGCAGTCGGTCCCGGCGTCGCGGGCGATGATCTCCACCGAGCCGCCACCCTGCCCGGCCAGGCCGTGGCGGACCGCGTTCTCCACCAACGGTTGTAACGCCAGGAACGGCACGACGACGTTGAGCACCTCGGGTGCCACCTGCAGCCGCACCGTCAGCATCGCCCCGAATCGGGCTCGTTCCAGCGTCAGATATCGGTCGATATTGCGCAGTTCCTCGGCCAGGGTGGTGTACTGGCCGGCCGCCCGGAACGAATAGCGGGTGAAATCGGCGAATTCCAGGATCAATTCGCGGGCGCGGTCGGGATCGGTGCGCACGAAGGATGCGATGGTGTTCAGTGCGTTGTAGATGAAGTGCGGGCTGATCTGCGCGCGCAGCGCCAGCACCTCGGCCCGGTCCAGACGCGCCCGGGACGCGTCGAGTTCGGCGAGCTCCAGTTGGCTCGCCGCGTACCGGGCCACCTCACCGATCGCGCCGAGCATGCCCGGACCCGGATTGCCGGCCGCGACCACCACGAGCGCACCCAGCACGTCTCCGCTCTCGGCGAGCAGCGGCTGGGCCACCACGGCGGTGGTGCCGTTGTTGGTCAGCACCCGCCGGGCGGCGGTCACCGAATCGCGCGCCGTGGTGGCGCAGGCGTCGTCGATATCGGGCTGCCAGATCGCGTCGTGGGCGGCGTCGCGGGCCAGCAACACCCCGTCACCGTCGAACAGCGCCACCCCGTCGGTGCCGGTCAACCCTCGTAGGAAGGGGGCTGCGGTCTGCGCAGACTCGGTGTCCAGGCCGCGCCGCAGGGCGCGCGCCGCCAGGGATGCGGTGTGCAGGGCGGTGTGCACGGCGCGTTCGGTGGGCGTGGCCACGACGCGGCGGGTGCGCACCACGAACACCGCAGCGACCGCCGCCAGTGCTGCGGCGGCGGCCAGCGCGAGGGCAACGGGGCCGGACATACGAAGGTTTGCGTGGGGTGGTGGATGCTACTGGACCGGGCAGGCGTATTTCCTGGCCACGTCCATCACCCGGTCTTGCGCGCCGGGACCGATGACGCCCTGGGCGGCCAGTTCCAATCCGATGTAGCCGGGGATGCCGCCGATACAGGCCTGGTGCGCGACGCGCCATGCGGTGTCGGGATTCAGGTTGTAGCCGTTGCGTTGCAGGCCTTGCATGTAGTCGTCGAACGCCGGCGTGCCCTGGTCCGGTATCGCGCCGGCCGGTGCGGCCAACACGAGAGCGGTGGCCAGCGCGGCGAGTAGGGGCGCCACCAGGCGTTTCATCTCGTCTCCCAAGGGTGTGAGCACGGTTGTGCAGTCCACGTTCGCACACTCCACCGGGCCGGCGGCGCACTTTAAACTGACCAGATGCCCACCCTGCAGCTGGTCCAAGACCCCGCGGCCGATGCCCTGCTTGAGTCCAATCCGTTCGCGTTGCTGGTCGGGATGCTGCTCGATCAGCAGATCCCGATGGAGACGGCGTTCGCGGGGCCGAAGAAGATCGCCGACCGGATCGGCGCTGTCGACGCCCGCCAGATCGCCGAATACAACCCGGACGAATTCACCGCGCTGTGCTCGGAAACACCGGCGATCCACCGCTTTCCGGGCTCGATGTCCAAGCGGGTGCAGGCGCTGGCGCAGGCCGTGGTCGACGACTACGACGGCGATGTGACGGCGTTGTGGACCGCCGGTGATCCCGACGGTGCCGAGGTGCTGCGCCGGCTGAAACGGCTGCCCGGCTTCGGTGAGCAGAAGGCCAAGATCTTCCTGGCGCTGCTGGGCAAACAGTACGGCGTGACGCCGGCGGGCTGGCGGGCCGCGGCAGGTGATTACGGCAAGGCCGGCACGCACATGTCGGTCGCCGATGTGGTGGACGCCGGTTCACTGCAGGAGGTTCGGGCGTACAAGAAGAAGATGAAGGCTGCCGCAAAGGCCGCCAAGGCCTGACTCGCGCGATATGAGATGGTGATCACATGGCGAAGACGCATCTGAATTGCCCGTGCGGCGAAGCGATCAGCGGGACCGACGAGGACGATCTGGTGGAGAAGGCGCAGGAGCACCTGGCGCAGGCGCATCCCGGTCGTGAGTACGACCGCGAGATGATCCTGTTCATGGCGTACTGAACGGACCTCTCACCAGACGACGGTGCACCCAGATCGCTTATCGGGCCGGATTTGCACTCTGGATGCACCGTCGCGGTACTGGGGCCTACGGCACCACCGTCGAGCCGATGGTCGGCATGAACTGGCACTGCTTTTCGGTCGTGGTCACCTGACCGAAGATCGTCGACATGATGCTGCCCGAACCGGTGTCGACGATCGCCGTCAACGTGGTCGGCCCTTCAGGGTTCATGTCAGAGCGCGGCTTCAGCGTCGCGGTCCCGGACTTCCCGGTCGTCAGGTTCACCCAGGTGACGTTCAGCGGGAGCTTCTGCTCCGCGGCCGGGCCGGGCGTGCCGACCGCGGTGAAGACATAAGCGGTCTGGCCGGGACCGGGGCCGGGGGTGGGAATCGCGGCGGGGCCGGCCACCGAGATGGCGGTCGCCAGCACATTGCCGCCGTCGGATAGGCAGCCGTTGCTGATCGACGGGTACATGAAGTCCTGCTTGGTCGCCGCGTCCGGGCTGAGCAAACCCGCCGGGGCGGGTGCGGCAGCAGGGCCCGGGGCCGGCGCAGGAGCCGGAGCCGGCACAGCGGCGGGTGCGGGCACCGCGTCGGGTGCCGGAGCCGGCGCGGCCAGTGCTGCGGCATCGGGCGCCGGTGCGGGAGAGGGCGCGGGAGCGGGTGCCGGTGCGGGAGCGGGTGCCGGCGCCGGAGCGGCGAGCGACGCCGCGCCCGGTACCGGACCGACGGCGAAGGCCGGGTCCACCCCGGCCGGCAGATGAGCCTCCGGCCCGGCGCCGGCCGCAGGCACATGGGCCGTCGGCTCGGCGACGAACTGGTTCACCGCAGCCGCCACATTCTTCGAATCACTCGGTGCCGCCGCGTTTCCGGCGAACGCGGCGGCAGCGGCCATGAGCATCGACGCAGCGCCGGACGGATCCGCCGCCGCCTGCTGAATCGCCGGGCCGAGCGTCTCCATGGCCGGCAGGCCCGGGGCCTGCAGGCTGTTGATCGGCAGTGGTGACGGCACCGTCGGGTCAGCGCCGGCTATTCCGCTACCCAGTACCACCAGCGTCGTTGCCGCGGTGCTGGTGAGCAGTGTCCGGATCGATGACATGTATCCCCCTGGATATGTGGTGATGACGACGGTCGGTCAGTGCCGGGTCACGGCAAGGCGGACAGCGCGTTGGTCGGCAGGAGCATCGGCACCAGACTTGCGGCACCCGGCAGTGCGGAGGCGGCCGCGGGAGCGGCGGCGGTCGCCGGCGCGCCGAGCGCTGCGGGTGTGGTGGTGGCGGCCGACGCGGCCTTGGGCAGCAGGCCGGCCAGCGGCGAGCCGGCGGGCATCAACCCGGCCAGGGCACCCGGGAAGTCCAACTGCTTGGGCAGATCCAGCCCGGCCACCTGCGGCAGGTTCACATCGGCCGCGGGCAGCAGCACATTGCCGGTGGGCGCAGGCGCGGTAGCGGCTGCCGCGGGTGTGGCCGCCGACGCCGGGGTGACAGCGGGCAACTGGGGCAGCGTCAGATTGGCGCTCGCGGTCGGAGCCGGAGCCGCAGGTGCGGCCGGCGTCGCGGCCGCGGGAACCGCGGTGGCGGCTCCGCCGCCGGACAGTGCGGAGGCCAGGCCCTGGATGAGCTGCGGTGCCATGGCGAGCTGGTTGGCGAACGGCAGCGCGGGTGCGGCCGGCGCGCCGGGCGTCACCGGTGCCGGCGGCAGCGGGTCGGCGGCGGCCAGCGGGCTCATCGCGAGCGCGGTAGCAGCGCCGGCTCCGGCAATCACGCTGGAAATAAAGGTTTTTCTGGTGGCTGGCATGGTTCTCCCCAATTCGTTGACGGCAGGCCTGCACCCGACGGTATTCAGTTACTGGTGTTACTCAAGTGACACGTGTGGCGGTTATTCAACCGTTACGGAGGTGTGCGCCGATGGTGACCGCGGGCCGCGCGGCTACAGTCGTGCCGGTAGACACCATCTCTTCGCGCGCCCGCGGCGCGCCGCTGATCCGGCTGGCGCCGGCCGTGCTCGCGCTCAGCATCGCGGCCCGGCTGGCCTGGACCTACCTGGTACCCAACGGCGCGAACTTCGTCGACCTGCACGTGTACGTGGGGGGCGCTGCCGCCCTGAACCATCCCGGCACCCTCTACGACTACGTGTATGCCGACCAGACGCCGGACTTCCCGCTGCCCTTCACGTATCCGCCATTCGCCGCGGTGGTGTTCTACCCGCTGCACCTGCTGCCGTTCGGCGTGGTGGCCTTCCTCTGGCAACTCGGCACCATCGCCGCGCTCTACGGCGTGGTGGCGCTGAGCCTGCGATTGCTGGGACGAGCCGATGCGCGCCTGGCGATGGTGTGGACGGCCGTGGGTATCTGGACCGAGCCGCTGCGCAGCACGTTCGACTACGGGCAGATCAACGTCCTGCTGGTGCTGGCCGTGCTCTACGCGGTGTACAGCTCGCGGTGGTGGGTGTCGGGCCTACTGGTTGGCCTGGCGGCCGGAGTGAAGCTGACGCCGGCGGTATCGGGCCTGTACTTCCTGGGCGTGCGCCGCTGGGCGGCCGTCGCGTTCTCGGCTGTGGTGTTCGCGGCCACCGTCGGCGTGTCGATCCTGGTGGTGGGTGAACAAGGCCGCTACTACTTCACCGATCTGCTCGGCGATGCCCGCCGTGTCGGCCCGATCGGCACCTCGTTCAACCAGTCGGTGCGTGGCGCCATCTCCCGCATCGTCGGCCACGACGCCGGCTATGGGCCGGTCGTGGTGGCCATCCTGGTCGTGGCCGCGGCACTGGCAGTGCTGGCCTGGCGCGCGGTCGACGGAGCCGACGACCGACTGGCCGGCATCGTCATCGTGCAGTTGTTCGGGCTGCTGCTGTCACCGATCTCGTGGACACACCACTGGGTATGGCTGATCCCGCTGATGATCTGGCTGCTGCACGGCCCCGTACGGAAGCGGCTGGGCGCGCGGATATTCGGATGGGGCTGGCTGGCGTTGACCCTCATCGGCTTGCCCTGGCTGTTGAGCTTCGCGCAACCGACCATCTGGGAGATCGGCCGGCCGTGGTACCTGGCCTGGGCCGGCCTGATCTACCCGGTGGCCACCCTGGCCACGCTGGGATGGATGGCCGCTACTGGCCGAGAATCCGGTCGATATCGGCCGCCATCGCCAGATCCTTCTCGGTGATCCCACCCGCGGAATGCGTCACCAGGGCGAAAGTGACCGTCCGCCAACGGATATCGATATCGGGGTGATGGTCGGCCTGCTCGGCGAATTCGGCGACGCGGCGCACCGCGTCGATCCCGTCCAGAAACGCCGGGAACTTGACCGACCGGTGCAGGGCGCCCGCGGCCCGTTCCCACCCGGGAAGATCGGCCAGCGCGGCATCGACCTGTTCGTTCGTCAACACAGCCATGCAATCGACGGTATACCGTCATCGGCGATGCATGAGCAGATCGTCGTTGCGGGGGCGCTCATTTCGCATGGCGTCCTGCTGGTTGCGCAACGGGCGCGCCCCGCCGAGTTGGCCGGGCTGTGGGAACTGCCCGGTGGCAAGGTCGCGCCGGGGGAGTCCGACGCCGAGGCGCTGGCCCGCGAACTGCACGAGGAACTCGAGATCCGGGTGCGGGTGGGCGCCCGCATCGGGTCGGATGTGACCTTGTCCAACGGCATGACGCTGCGCGCCTACCGGGTGACCCTCACCGACGGCACCCCGCAGCCGCACGACCACCGCGCCCTGCGCTGGGTGTCGGCTGCCGAGCTCGACGACCTGCCCTGGGTGCCGGCGGATCGGGGTTGGGTGCCCGATCTGCTGGCCGCGCTGCGGAGTAACCGGGCCCGCTCGACCTGATGCGGCGTCACACGCCTGCGCCGACAAGCGCCGGTGCGGTGACGAAAAGTTCTGCCGTGGCGATCTTTCGGGCTGCGCGGTGCAGGGTCACTGCTGTCAACGCGCCGTCTGCGGCTCTGGTGAGGTCGACGTGTAGCACCCCGGCGGCGGTGCCCAGCCGAAGTGAATCGGCTACCGGCATGCGCATACTGTGTGCGACGGTGCTACCCGGGATCGTCGCCGCTGCGGCGACGGCGACGGCGGACGTGAGCCCGATGGCGGGGTGCGGGGCCAGCATGGACACCATCCGCACCGAGATGTCGTACTCGTCGGCGCACACCTCATTGCCGGCACTCGTGCGGTAGGTCCTCGGTGGGCCCACCACGCCGACTTTCGGGATGGCGTGACTGATCGGCTCGCCAACCCTGCTCAAACCCATCAGCAGCGAGGACTTTTGGCGAAGCGCCACCAACAATTCCATCCGATCGGCGATCACGTCGTTGTCCTCGGTTCCGGTCAAGCCGAGATCGGCCGCGTCGAACAGAGCCGCCGGCGCGCCGGCCACCAGCATCGTTGCGGTGTACCTGCCGCCGGCGACCTGGACGTGGTCGACGGCGTGCCCGGTGCGCAGCACGCCCGACGGATCGCTGTCCAGCCCGGTGAAGGACAGACCCACCGGCACCCCGAGCGCATTGGTGCCGGGCACCCGTGCGGTGCCCTCACTTGGGATCACCCCGCCGGGAGTGGCGATCTCCGCGGTGAGGACGGCGCCGGTGTTCTCGTTGCGCATCCGGATCTCGGTCGTCGAATCGTTGACGGCGACGAGGCCGGTCTGTAAGGCGTAGAGGCCGATCGCGGTGGCGCAATTGCCGCAGTTGCTGCCCCATTCGACTCGTCGATCACCGATCGCCACCTGGGCGAAGAGGTAGTCGACGTCGATGCCGGGCAGCTGCGAGCGGCGCACGATGGCCGCCTTCGATGTCGTCGAACTTCCGCCACCGACCCCGTCGAGCTGGCGGGGATCGCCGGATCCGAAAGCCGAGGTGAGCAGCGCGTCGAGGCCGCCGGCGTCGGTCAGCAGGGGGTCGACATCCACGGCGTTGAACAGCCAGCACTTGCTGGTTCCGCCCCGCATCCAGGTGCCACGAAGAGTGAGCATGTCTGATCAGGCCTTTCCACACGAGAAGTGAGGTGTGATTCCACTGTGAGCGCTCCCGGCATGTAGCACAATCACGCATTACCGGATAGGGCTTAATTTTTTCTAAAGTCCGGCTTCGTGGCTGCGCAGCGGCGAATGCGGGCTCAGAACAACGCGGGTGCGACTACCAGCACGAGCCAGCACAGTGCCGGAGCCAGGGCGACGACGATGCCGGCGTTGAGCAACAGCTGGCGGTAGAACCTCGGCCGGGCAATCCCTTGGGCATTGGCCAGCACGAGGGCACCGTTTGTGGAGAACGGTGAGACGTCGACAACGGTGGCCGAAATCGCCAGTGCGGCAACGACACCGACGACGGGTAACGCTCCGGTGTGCAGTAGCGGAAGGGCCATCGGGATGATGGCGGTGAGCAGCGCGGTGGAGGAGGCGAACGCCGAGGTGACGCCGATGACGTAGCAGAGCACGGCGGCAACCAGCAAGGGCGCACCGATGGTCATGGACATCTCGGCGAGGTGGTCGATGGTGCCGATCTCTTGCAGTACCGAGATGTAGGTGATCATGCCGGCAACCAGCAGCACGGTGGACCAGCTGATCCCGGCAATCGCCTCGTTCTGCTTGGACAGGTCGGTGAAGGCCAGAACAGCGCCCGCGGCGATGGAGATGAAACTGATCGGCAGGTGGAACACCAGCACCAGCACCAGTACCACGGCGATGAGCGCCAGCGTGAGCTTCTGTACGCGGGTCACCGGAGTGGGCATCGCGTCCAGGAGGACGCCGGTGCGCACCGCCGGTCGGGTGAGCAGTCCGGTGCCGGTAGTTCCCGAGCCTGCGCCGAGCGGGGTGTCGCGCGGGGCACGGCCGGTGCCAACGCCGGTGGATCCGAGGTCGTCGTGATCGAAGCCTTCCGGGGTGCCGGTGGCACTGAACTCCAGGTGGCGGACCCGGGCCAACGCGGCATATCCGACGACGGTCAGGACTGAGAGCAGCAGGTTGATGCCGTAGCTGGCGAAGAAAAGCGTCCACGGGTTGATGCTCAGGCCGCTCTTCTCGACGATGTCGCGGACCAGCACGCCGGAAACCGAGATCGGGGAGAACGCCCCGGCGTGGGCGCCGTTGATCGTCATGATGCCCATCACCAGCGGGCTCATCTTGGTTCGTGCGGCGAACGACATCGCTGCCGGAGAGATCAAAGCCACGGCCGCCGGGCTGAACGTGCCGAGCGCGGTCAAGACCGAGGCGCAGAAGAAGAACACCCACGGCACCACGGTGACGCGGCCGCGCACCCCGCGGATGCAGGCGTTGACCAGCAGGTCGATCGTGCCGTTGCGTTTGGCCATGCCGAAGAAGTAGGTGACACCGACGATGGTGAGCACGATCGAACTGGGGAACTCGGCCAAGAGCTCCTTGTCGTCATAGCCGAGCATGAAGTACCCGACGCCGAAGGCGCCGATGAATCCGAGAATGCCGATGTTGATGGGAAAAAATGTGGCGATGACGAACATCGCCACCAGGGCGATCAGCGGTAGCACTTCGACAGAGGTCATCGTTGGTCTCTCAGTTCCGGAGAAGGTCGCGCTGCGCGCAAGCCGAGCACCGTCCCGCCTTTCGGCGGAGCTGCGATGGTTGCGGGTCACACCCTTCGTTGATCATTACCCAGATCACACTAAGAACGTGTTGACTTAACGACAATGTCGACTATGTACAGTAGGGTTCAGTTTCTCTTAAACCACGCTGGAGTGTTGTGCTCGATACCAATCGGATGTTCACGTTGCGTGAGGTTGCCACCCACGGATCCATCACCGCGGCCGCGGAGGCTCTGGGTTACACGACGTCTGCCGTCTCACAACAGATCGCCAAGCTCGAAAAG
This sequence comes from Mycolicibacterium chengduense, assembly GCF_033741155.1. NCBI lineage: Bacteria > Bacillati > Actinomycetota > Actinomycetes > Mycobacteriales > Mycobacteriaceae > Mycobacterium > Mycolicibacterium chengduense. The sequence goes on from NZ_JAWQNH010000007.1 coordinate 77,993, forward strand.
GAAGCGGGGCAACCTCTTCTCGAACGTCACGCCCGCGGTGTGGCGCTGACCGATGCCGGCCGATCGGTGGTCCGGCACACGGAGCGCATCCTGGTCGAACTGCATGCCGCGGAAGCCGAACTGGCCGAGATCCGGGGCCTACGAGCGGGCGTCCTGGCCATCGGCACCTTTCCCACGGCCGGCTCGTCGCTGTTGCCGCTGGTGGTCAAGGAGTTCAAGACGCGGCACCCCGGGGTCGAACTGAAGGTGTTCAGCGGCCGTTTCGACCGGCTCGTCGATGCGCTCCGCCGGCGTGAGACCGAACTGTCCCTGCTCTGGGACTACGAGTGGAACCGGATCAACGACCCGACCCTGACCTACCACCACCTGATGAACGATCCGACCATGCTGCTGGTGTCAGAACATCACCGGCTCGCCGATCGCGATGCGATCGGCATCGGCGAACTCCGTGACGAGTCCTGGGTGGTGCGCGCCGAAGACCATCCCGTCGCGCAGACGTTGGAAAAGCTCTGTCAGCAAGGCGGATTCGCGCCCCGCACCAGTGTGTTCGCCCACGATTACGGCGAAGTGCAAGCCATGGTCGCGGTGCAGCTGGGTGTGGCGATCGCCCCCCGGTTGGCGGTGCTCAACCCGCGGCCCGACGTGCGTTCGATCCGCCTGGCCACCCGCCCGCCCCAACGTCGGATACTCATCGCGCATCTCGCCGAGCGACGGTTGAGTCCAGCCGCGCACGAGGCCATCGCGGTGAGCGCCGCCGCCGCACGCCAACTCGAGGAAGGCTTCGCCTAGTACCGGAGTCGGTCGCCGACCACCCGTACCTCACCTCCGGGATGCTGGGCGGCGTAGATCGGGTGGATGAGCGACTGATGGCGGCATTGTGGGCACGACGCCTGCGGCGCATTGGCCGAGGCGAAGGTCAGATGGTGACATGCCGCACACCGGACCACGAATGCCGCGCCGATCCAGTTGAGCAATCCGAGGTAGATCGCCGCCGTCGTGGCCAGCGCCAGCACGATGATCAGCGCTACGGTGAGTGCCTCGTAAACCGTCATGATCGCTACCTCCAACCATCGGTGACGGACACTTCAACGGTACGCCCGATGACGCCGGTCGATGCAGGTCATCGGGACTTTCTGGCATCTTTGTGGACTTTCTCCAGCTCCTTTCCAGTCACACCGGCGTGGGCGGCCTTGCGCACCTTGTGCAGCACCAACGGACAGCGCTTGCAGCGGGGCTTACTGCGGCAGCACTTCTTCTTCGGCTTGGCCGATACCAGCTTCTTCACGCGCTCTTCCGTCGTTTTCGTGATCGGGTACTCACACTGCGACAATCACCGTCGTGGATTCTCGCCCGAACTTTCGCAACGTTGCCATCGTCGCGCACGTCGACCACGGTAAAACCACCTTGGTCGACGCCATGCTGCGGCAGTCCGGTGCGTTGACCCACCGCGGTGACGACGCGACCGAACGCATCATGGACTCCGGTGACCTTGAGAAGGAAAAAGGCATCACCATCCTGGCCAAGAACACCGCGGTGCACCGGCACAACGCCGACGGCACCGTCACGGTGATCAACGTCATCGACACCCCGGGCCACGCCGACTTCGGTGGTGAGGTGGAGCGCGGCCTGTCGATGGTGGACGGCGTGGTGCTCCTGGTCGACGCCTCCGAGGGCCCGCTACCGCAGACCCGATTCGTGCTGCGCAAGGCGCTGGCCGCGCACCTGCCGGTGATCCTGGTGGTCAACAAGACCGACCGGCCCGACGCCCGCATCGCCGAGGTCGTCGAGGAGAGCCACGACTTGCTGCTCGACGTCGCCTCCGATCTGGACGAGGACGCCCAGGCCGCGGCCGAGAAGGCGCTGGACCTGCCGACGCTGTACGCCTCCGGGCGTGCGGGCATCGCCAGCACCAACCAGCCCGCCAACGGCGAAAACCCCGACGGCGAGAACCTCGACCCGCTGTTCGACGTGCTGATGGAGCACATCCCGCCGCCGCAGGGCGATCCCGAGGCGCCGCTGCAGGCGCTGGTGACCAACCTCGACGCCTCGGCGTTCCTGGGCAGGCTCGCGCTGATCCGCATCTACAAGGGCAGGCTCAAGAAGGGCCAGCAGGTGGCCTGGATGCGCGAGGTCGACGGGCATCCCGTCGTCACCAACGCCAAGATCACCGAACTGCTGGGCACCGTCGGCGTCGAGCGCACGCCCACCGAGGAGGCCGTCGCCGGTGACATCGTCGCGGTGGCCGGGATTCCCGAGATCATGATCGGCGACACCCTGGCCGACCCCGACCATGCGCACGCGCTGCCACGCATCACCGTCGACGAGCCGGCCATCTCGGTGACCATCGGCACCAACACCTCACCGCTGGCCGGCAAGGTGTCCGGGCACAAACTCACCGCGCGCATGGTCAAGAACCGGCTGGACCAAGAACTCGTCGGCAACGTGTCGATCCGCGTGGTCGACATCGGCCGTCCCGACGCCTGGGAGGTGCAGGGCCGTGGCGAGCTGGCGCTGGCCATCCTGGTCGAGCAGATGCGCCGCGAGGGTTTCGAGCTGACCGTCGGTAAGCCGCAGGTGGTCACCCGGCAGGTCGACGGCAAGCTGCACGAGCCGTTCGAGGCGCTGACCATCGACTGCCCCGAGGAGCACCTCGGTGCCATCACCCAGCTGATGGCTGCCCGCAAGGGCCGCATGGAGCAGATGACCAACCACGCTGCCGGATGGGTGCGGATGGACTTCATCGTGCCCAGCCGTGGCCTGATCGGTTTCCGCACCGACTTTCTGACCATCACCCGCGGCACCGGCATCGCCAATGCGGTGTTCGACGGGTACCGGCCGTGGGCGGGCGAGATCCGCGCCCGGCACACCGGTTCGTTGGTGTCCGACCGGTCCGGTCAGGTGACGCCGTTCGCGATGATCCAGCTGGCCGATCGCGGGACGTTCTTCGTCGAGCCGGGTGAGGACACCTACGAGGGCCAGGTCGTCGGGATCAACCCGCGCGCAGAGGATCTCGACATCAACATCACTCGCGAGAAGAAGCTCACCAACATGCGGTCCTCCACGGCCGATGTGATGGAGACGCTGGCGCGGCCGATGGAGCTGGGCCTGGAGCAGGCCATGGAGTTCTGCGCCGAGGACGAGTGCGTCGAGGTGACCCCGGAAGTGGTGCGGGTACGTAAGGTCGAGCTGACCGCCAGCCTGCGCGCCCGCGCGAAGGCACGCGCGAAGCAGCAGCAGGGCTGACGGCAGCTGCTCGCTAGTCGCCCGCTGTCGACGAGGTCGATGCTGTCGACGTTGTCGACGACGTTGATGCTGTCGACGCTGTCGACGATGCGCCCGCAGTAGCACCGGACGAGCCGCTGCCGGAACTCGGCGCCGAGCCCACGGCACCCGACGGTGACGTGGTATCGGTCTGCTTCGGATCGGTTGGTGCCGTCGGTTCGGTGGTTTTGCCGGGAGCGGACGACGTTGTGTCGGAACTCTTTTCGCCGACCTTGTCGCCGGGTGACACCTTGTTGCCGTCGCTGAGGTCGGTTGCGCCGTTGGCCGATGTCGGCGCGGTCTTCACCTCGACCGGCTCGGTCTTGGTCTCCGCTGGTGCCGCCGCGGACGTCTTGGTGTCGGTGGCTGCGACTGCGCCGGTGCCCGTTTCGGCAGCCGGCGTCGTCGTGGCCGGTTCGGTTGTCTTCGCCTGCGTCCCTTCGATTTTCGTGCCATCGACGGCGGGTGGCGCGGGCGCGGTGTCCAAAGTCACTGTGGCCGCGGTGGTCGCGGGCAGCGCCGTGGCGGCCGCCGTCGCAAGGGCCGCTGGACCGGTGGTCTTGGCCACCGACGCCGTCGCAGGCGGGGCCATGGCGTCGGCAATGGTCTGACGGGCGTTGAGGATTCCGGCGACAAGGCCGTTGATCAGGCCGACGGTCCCGGTGTTGGGGTCGCCATTGAGCACACCGCCGATGACGGTGGCCGGCGCGGTGAGCACGGTGGTCAGTACCGCACCGAGGTTGCCGGTGGTGATGCCGTCGTACAGCCCCTGGGCCACTGTGCCCAGCGAGTTCACCACGGCGGTAACGGTGCTCAACACCGGAAGTCCCACACCGATCAGGATCGCCGAGGGCAGCGCTTCGACCACCCGGGCGAAGGTCTTGGCCATATTGACCGGGATCTGCAAGGTGTTCAACAGCGGAAAGGCCACGCCCACCAGGGGATTGATCACCAGCCCGCTCCACAGCGTGTTGATCGCGTCGCCGACCTGACCGGCCCGCAGTTGTGCCCCGGCCGCGTCCAGTGTCGGTCGGATCTGTTGCGCCGAGTACTTCAGGGCGTCGAAGATCTGCGGCGGCACCTTGGCCGCGATGTCGAGGTTGGCTCGGGTGTTGACCAGGAATTGCTCCAGGATCGGCATGCCTTGATTCCAGGCCTGCGAACCGACGGCCTGCACGTTGGTCCAGGTGTTCTGGAGCAGCTGACGGTAAGCGTCGGCGACCGGGTTTGCGGCCAGGGTGACGGTCGGCAGATGAACCTCGGGTGGTGGCGCCGCCACCGGGGTCACCGCGATGACACCGGCACCCACCAACGCGATGCCCGTGGTCACATAGGGGCGCAATGCACGTTGCAACGTTCTCTCCTTACCGAAATGTGATGTCGGTCACTCCGACGGGCCTGACCGTAGTACGGGGATGAAACGGAAAAGGCGCTTTGGTAAAACGTGTTCCAATTCAATTCTGTCGGGGCCTGCTACTTGTTTGCCGTCATGCGCGGGTGTGGAATTTCAGCCACTCTTTGCCGAAGCAATGAATGTTTTCCAGATGGAAGCGAGAGGGCTATACAAGCACGTTAAATCGATATATTGGGGACGCACTCCATGTCGCCGTGAGGTTGCTGAGCGCTTCTCTCGATCAATTGGTGGCAAATATTCTGAACCGCCCGCCGAATTTCAACCGAACTACTACCTCTAGTTGTACGAATTCCCGATTGGCGGGCCCAACCCATGTTGGGGGTGGCTGCCGGGCATGCCGATACCCTGTTGTGCGTGCCGACCAACCCACGACGTTTCCGCGCTGTCGCCGGCGCCCTGATCGGAACGTCGTTGGTGTTGGCGGGGTGCACCGTCAGCCCGCCGCCCGCTCCGCAGAGCACCGAGACGACGCAGTCGACACCCCCGCCGCCGGCCAAGGCGATGCAGATCATCATGGCCATCGACTCGATCGGGGCCGGGTTCAACCCGCACCTGATGTCCGATCAGTCTCCGGTGAACGCTGCCATCTCCGCGCTGGTGCTGCCCAGTTCGTTCCGGCCGGTTCCCGATCCGGTGTCGCCCACCGGTTCGCGGTGGGAACTGGACACCAGCCTGTTGGTGTCGGCCGAGGTGACCAACGAGGCGCCGTTCACCGTCACCTACAAGATCAAGCCAGAGGCGTCCTGGACCGACAACGCACCGATCGCCGCCGACGACTACTGGTATCTGTGGCGGCAGATGGTCAGCCAACCCGGGGTGGTCGATCCGGCGGGCTACGACCTGATCACCGGGGTGCAGTCGGTCGAGGGTGGCAAGACGGCCGTCGTCACCTTTTCGCAGCCCTACCCGGCCTGGCGGGAACTGTTCAACGACTTGCTGCCTGCGCACATCGTCAAGGACGTGCCCGGTGGTTTCGGTGCCGGACTGGTGCGGACCATGCCGGTGACCGGCGGCCAGTTCCGGGTGGAGAGTATCGATCCGCAGCGTGACGAAATTCTGTTGGCCCGCAACGACCGATACTGGGGCCCGCCCGCGGCACCCGACCAGATCCTCTTCCGGCGCGGGGGAGCGCCTGCGGCCCTTGCCGATTCGATCCGCAACGGGGACACCCAGGTGGCTCAGGTGCATGGTGGTCAAGCGGCCTTCGCGCAACTGTCGGCCATCCCGGACGTGCGCACCGCGCGCATCGTCACCCCTCGGGTGATGCAGTTGACGCTGCGCGCCCAGCAGCCCGCGCTGGCCGACCCGCACGTCCGCAAGGCGCTGTTCGGGTTGCTCGACGTCGACCTGCTGGCCGCCGTGGGTGCTGGATCGGATAACACCGTGACACTTGCGCAGGCTCAGGTGCGCTCACCATCGGATCCCGGCTACGTCCCGACCGCTCCGCCGGCGTTGACCCGGGAGGCCGCGCTGCAACTGCTGGCCGACGCCGGTTATCAGGTCGAGCCGGTGACCTCGACCCCGCCGCCGACACCGGGTACCCCGCCGCCCGACGATTCCCGCGGACAGATCTCCAAGGACGGCCAGCCGCTGACCATCGTGATCGGGGTGGCGGCCAACGATCCCACCTCGGTGGCCGTCGCCAACACCGCAGCCGACCAATTGCGCAGCGTCGGGATTGCCGCCTCGGTGTCGGCGCTCGACCCGGTGGTTCTGTACGGAGATGCCTTGGCCAACAACAAGGTCGATGCGATCGTCGGCTGGCATCAGGCGGGCGGCGACCTGGCCACCGCGCTGGCATCGCGCTACGGCTGCCCGGCCCTGGAGGCCACCTCGGTGTCCACGGCGACACCGTCGCCGAGCGTCACGACCACACCTTCGGCATCACCCACGCGGACGCCGCCGCCGGCAACCTCCGCTGCCCCCACTCCGACCGCCACGGCACCGCCGCCCAGCGGCACAAGCGAATTGGTGACGGTGCCCAGCAACCTGACCGGTGTCTGCGACCGCAGCATCCAGCCGCGGATCGAGGCCGCGTTGGCCGGGACCGAGGAAATCGGTAAGGTGATCGACGCCGTCGAGCCGCGGCTGTGGAACTTGGCGACAGTACTGCCGATCCTGCAGGACACCACCATCGTCGCCGCCGGACCGCGAGTCCGCGGGGTCAGTCTGTCCGGAGCGGTGCCGGTCGGGATCGTCGGCGACGCCGGCAAGTGGGTCAAACAGCCTTAGCCGCAACACGTTTCCACAGCGCATAGGCGGTGAAGGCGGCGATCGTGAATACGATCACCAGCCACTCCGGCGGGCGGGCCAGTTCCCATACGAACACGCCGGCGAACAGCGGTGCCCGCTGGGTGATCGCCAGTACCCCTGCGGCGCAGGTCAGCGCCGCCGCCGGGACATTCAGCCCGGCCCCGGCGAATTCGTTGAGGGCAAGGGCGACAACCGAACCCGCCGCCGCGCCGGTGGCCAGCGCCGGGGTGATCAGGCCGCCGACCGCGCCGGCCCGCAGGAACAGCGCCGTCAGGATCGGCTTGAGCAGCAGGATCACCGCGGCGGCCGTCAACGTCAACGAACTGTCCACGGTCACGGCCAGAATGCTGCGCCCGTTACCCGGCAACTCCGGGTACCAGATGGAGCAGATGCCGGTCAGCAGGCCGGCCGCGGCGATACCGGGGACCAGCAGCCACGAGGCGGGTGACACGCCCGGCCGGGCGGCGGCCATCAGCCGGTTGAATGCCATCCCGATCCCGACGGCCAGCGGGGCGACGGCGAACGCCAGCAGCACGAAGCGGTAGGACACCGTGGCCGAGGGCCACACGAGCGGGTGCTCCAGGTGGGTGACGGGCGCGGCGACGGCCACCGCCAGGCTGGAGGTGATCAACGCGGTGCCGATCACCCGGGGATGCCAGCTGCGCAGCAGGATCGTGATGGTGAACAGTGCACCCCCGACGGGCACGCTGTACACCGCACCCAATCCGGCACCGGCCGCCGAGGCCAATAGGATCTCGCGGTCCCGCTCGGTCAGGCGCCAGCGGCCGGTGGCGGTGTCACCGAACACCGCGGCCAGTTGTCGTGGCGCGCCCTCGCGGCCCAACGAGGCCCCGGACCCGACGACGAGCACCTGCAGCACCGCGTCGACGGCCAGGGGTATCCGGGCCAGCGGGCGATGTGCACTGATCGTCGCCGTCAGGGACGGGACGGATGCGCGCCGTCGCAGCAGCCACCACCCCAGACCGGCCAGCGCCCCGCCGATCATCGGTCCGGTGGCCCGCCGGATCTCGCCGGCGGCGCCGACACCGGTGAGCAGGGTGCCCAGGTGATAGTGGTAGGTGAGATGTTCGATGTAGTGCAGCAGCACGGTGGTGGCGGCACCCGCGACGCCGGCGAGCAGGCCGACCGCTAGGACACCGCACCCGAACTCCAGAAGCTGCCGCTCACCGGTGTTCTTCGCGTCAGTCGGCGGCACAGGGTAAATCTAGGGGAGTGCAAACACCTCGGCTGCTCTTCGTGCACGCCCACCCTGATGACGAGTCCCTGACCACCGGCGCGACCATCGCGCACTATGCCGCGCAGGGCGCCACGGTGCGCGTGGTCACCTGCACCATGGGCGAGGAAGGCGAGGTGATCGGGGACCGCTGGTCCCAGCTCGCCGTCGATGCCGCCGATCAGCTGGGTGGCTACCGCATCTCCGAGCTGAGCACCGCCCTAGCCGCACTCGGTGCCGGGGAGCCGATCTTCCTCGGCGGCGCGGGTCGCTGGCGCGATTCCGGGATGGCGGGCACGCCGGCACGGCACCGGCAGCGGTTCGTCGACGCGGATATCGAGGGGCCCGTCGCCGCCCTGGTCGCGATCATCAGGGAACTGCGCCCGCACGTCGTCGTCACCTACGACCCCAACGGCGGGTACGGGCATCCGGACCACATCCGCGCGCACGAGGTCACCACCGCCGCCGTCGCGGCCGCAGCCGGTGACGGTCATCCCGGCGAGCCGTGGCAGGTGCCGAAGTTCTACTGGACCGTGCTGGCACAGTCGGCGATCGCCGACGGGCTGGCCGCGATCGGGGAGCCGCCCGCGGACTGGATCACGATCAAGCCCGAGGACCTCACCTTCGGCTACCCGGACGAGAAGGTGGACGCCGTCATCGACGCCTCGGCGCAGTTACCGGCCAAGGCAGCCGCGTTGCGAGCCCACGCCACCCAGGTCAGCGTGGCTCCCGACGGCCGGTCGTTGGCGCTGTCCAACCTCGTCGCCTTGCCGCTGTGGGGGATCGAACATTACGTGCTGGCCGCCGGGTCGCCCGGCGAGCGTGACGGCAACGGTGTCGAGACTGATCTGCTCGCCGGAGTGAATCTGGGCTGACGGGCCGGCGCACGCGGTAAGCTCCCCGACATGGACCCGGATTTGGATCCCAACCTGCAGCATCAGCAGGACCGCCTGGACAATTTCCAGTGGGTGGTCGGTTCGCTGGTGGCATTGCTCGACAGCATCCCGACCTGACAACCGAGGACCCCGACGGGCCGGCCTGGGTGCCGCCCGTCATGCTTTCGTTGCTGTCACTCGACGGTGTGCTCTCCGCCGTGCTCGCGGCATTTCTGTTGCCCTGGCGGGTCAGTGGTGCGCCGTTCCCGGTGAGCGTGTTGGTCAGTGGCCTGGTGAACGCCGCATTGGTGTGGGCCGCGCTGCAGTGGACCCTGTCACCGCGGGTGGGTGCGTTGCCGTTGTGGTGCTGGTTGGCGACCATCGGGGCGTTGACGCTCGGCGGGCCCGGCAGCGACATCGTCTTCGGGCTGACCGCCTCCGGTGCGGTGCTGCTGTTGCTGCTCGTGGTGGTCGGTGTGCTGCCGCCGCTGATGGTGTTGCGGCGGTACGCGCGCAGCCGCTAGGGCGCGTCCGACCCGGCGTGCGTGTCGGCCTTGGGGGCGGAATCGCGGGCCGATGGGCGATCGCGCTTCTTCTTTTTGGGCTCGGCTTTCTTCGGTGCGGGCTTGTCGGTCTTGTCGGAATCAGCCTTGTCCGTGCCCGGCTTGGTGTCCGGCTTGTCGGCATCGGTGGTGTCGGACTTCGCGGTGGCGGGCTTTGCGGTGGCGGGCTGGGTGGTGGCCGGCTTCGTGGTGGCCGGCTCGGTGGTCTCGGGCTTGGTCTCCGGTTTGGTGGTCTCGGGCTTGGTGGAGTCGGACGGGCCGCTCACCGGGGAATCGCTGGGCTCCTCAACCGGCGTGCTGTCGGTAGGGGTGGGTTCCGGCTGGGTTTCGACGGGCTTGGTTTCGACGGGCTGGGTGGTGTCGGGCTTGGTGGTCTCGGGCTGGGTTTCGACGGGGTGGGTCACGACGGGCTCGGCCGGGTGCTCATTGCCTTGATCGGTCTGTTGCTCGGCGGTCACGGGCGGCTTGCCGTCGGTCGGTTCGGCGGTCGCGGTCAGCGATACGGCCGTCGTCTTGGCTGCCGTGCTGGTTGAGGTAGCGGCGAAGGGCAGGGGTGGCAGCGGCGGCAGCCAGCTCAGCGCCCAGTTGATCTCGGCCTGGATGCATCCGCGTCCCGCGGTGATGCTGTCGTTGATGACATTGCCGATGCCCTGGATCAGGTCGATCTGGCCACCGATCACGGCGGCGGTGTTGTAGACCGCGCTGGTGATGATCGGTCGGATCAGGCTGTAGTACACGATGCCGATCTGGGGAGCGAAGATGTTGGCGACCGGGATCCAGCCGACGGCGTACTGGGCGAGATCCACCCCGTAGTCCACCCAGCCGATGGCCCAGTCATAGCCCTGGATGATGGCGTTGCTCAGCCCGGGAAAAGCCAGGGCCGCGGCCGTCGGCGCCACCGCCGCGGCCGGTGCGGTGGTGGTGGTCTCACCGGCCGTGGCGGTGTGGACAGCAGCGGCCGGTGCGGCGTTGGGACCTGCGGCGGCCCCGGTCTTCGGGATCAGTGCAATAACCGGTCTGGGTGCCCACGCGGTCCTCGTCTCGGCGGCCAGCCGCACTTCGGTGTGCACCGGCGCCGGGGGCTGCGCGGGCGGCGCGATCGACGGGGGAATCGCGATGGTGCCTGCGGCGAGAGCGGCCACGCCTGCCATCAGATAGGAACGGACTGACACACGCATCGGGGCTCCTGGTTCGTGCGATCGTCGACGCTGCTGAACTTACGCCAGGGTCAACTGTCGATGGCCCGTATCGGGTCGGCGCGTCCCGGTCGATGGCTCGGACTATCGTGGCCCCTATGTCAGGGGCTGTGGTTTCACATAGTGGGACGCGCGGATGATCCGCGACGACGTACGGGTTACAGAGGAGTGGCTCTGAACCCGCAGCACGGCTCCGATTTGCCCAGCCCGGTGATCCCGCCCAAGCCCAATGCGTCCGCGCTACGTCGTGTGTTGCGTCGGGCCCGCGATGGGGTGGCGCTCAATGTCGAGGAAGCCGCGGTCGCGATGACCGCGCGCGGCGCCGATCTCGCCGACCTGTGTGCGAGTGCCGCGCGGGTCCGCGACGCGGGCCTGGAGTCGGCCGGCCGGCGTGGTCCCAGCGGCGGCTTGCCGGTGACCTACTCGCGCAAGGTGTTCATTCCGGTCACTCACCTGTGCCGGGACACCTGCCATTACTGCACGTTCGTCACCGTGCCCGGGCGCTTGCGGGCGGCGGGCAAGGGCATGTTCATGGAACCCGACGAGATTCTCGATGTGGCCCGTCGTGGCGCGGAGTTGGGTTGCAAGGAGGCGCTTTTCACCCTCGGTGACCGGCCCGAGGCTCGCTGGGACGAGGCCAAGCAGTGGCTCGACGAGCGCGGTTATGACTCGACGCTGGATTATGTACGCGCGATGGCGATCCGGGTGCTGGAGGAGACCGGCCTGCTGCCGCACCTGAACCCCGGCGTGATGAGCTGGACCGAGCTGTCGCGGTTGAAGCCGGTGGCGCCGTCGATGGGCATGATGCTGGAGACCACGTCGCGACGGTTGTTCGAGACGAAGGGGTTGGCGCATTACGGCAGCCCGGACAAGGATCCGGCGGTGCGGCTGCGCACCCTCGACGATGCCGGCCGGCTGTCCATCCCCTTCACCACTGGTCTGCTGGTCGGCATCGGGGAAACCCTGACCGAGCGTGCCGAGACCATGCATGCGATCCGGCGCTCGCACAAGGAGTTCGGCCATGTCCAGGAAGTGATCGTGCAGAACTTCCGGGCCAAGGACCACACCGCCATGGCCGCGGTACCCGACGCAGGGATCGACGATTTCCTGGCCACCATCGCGGTGAGCAGGCTGGTGCTCGGCCCGAAGATGCGCATCCAGGCTCCGCCGAATCTGGTCTCGCGCGACGAATGCCTGGCTCTGGTCGGCGCCGGCGTCGACGACTGGGGCGGCGTATCGCCGCTGACCCCCGACCATGTCAACCCGGAGCGGCCGTGGCCCGCGCTGGACGACTTGGCGGAGGTGACGGCCGCTGCGGGTTACGAACTGGTGGAACGACTTACCGCGCAGCCGTCCTACGTGCAGGCTGGTGCGGCGTGGATCGACCCGCGGGTCCGCGGACATGTGGACGCGCTGGCCGACCCGGACACCGGGTGGGCGCGGGATGTGAAGCCGGTGGGCATGCCGTGGCAGGAGCCCGACGAGGCGTCGGAGTCGTTGGGGCGTACCGACCTGCATGCGGCCATCGATACCGAGGGTCGGCTGACCGAGACGCGTAGTGACCTGGGCAGCGCCTTCGGGGACTGGGAGTCCATCCGGGAGAAGGTCTCCGAGCTGGCGGCCCGAGCCCCTGAGCGGATCGACACCGATGTGTTGGCGGCCTTGCGCTCGGCCGAACGCAACCCCGGCGGCTGCAGCGACGACGAGTATCTGGCCTTGGCGACCGCCGACGGGCCGGCCCTGGATGCGGTTGCCGCCCTTGCCGATTCGCTGCGTCGTGACACGGTCGGCGACGACGTCACCTACGTCGTGAACCGGAATATCAACTTCACCAATATCTGCTACACCGGCTGCCGGTTCTGCGCGTTCGCGCAGCGCAAGGGTGACGCCGACGCGTACTCGTTGTCCACCGCGGAGGTCGCCGACCGGGCCTGGGAAGCGCACGTCGCGGGCGCCACCGAGGTGTGTATGCAGGGCGGTATCGACCCCGAACTGCCGGTCACCGGCTACGCCGACCTGGTGCGGGCGGTCAAGCAGCGGGTGCCGTCGATGCATGTGCATGCCTTCTCACCCATGGAGATCGCCAATGGCGTGACCCGCAGCGGCCTGTCGGTGCGGGAATGGCTGACGGCGTTGCGGGAGGCCGGGCTGGGCTCCATTCCCGGCACGGCCGCCGAGATCCTCGACGACGAGGTGCGCTGGGTGCTCACCAAGGGCAAGCTGCCGACCTCGGAGTGGATCGACGTCATCACCACCGCGCACGAGGTGGGGCTGCCGTCGAGCTCGACGATGATGTACGGCCACGTCGATACCCCGAAGCACTGGGTGGGTCACCTCAACGTGCTGCGCGGGATCCAGGACCGCACCGGCGGTTTCACCGAGTTCGTCCCGCTGCCGTTCGTGCATCAGTCCTCGCCGCTGTATCTGGCCGGCGGGGCACGGCCGGGGCCGACACACCGCGACAACCGGGCCGTGCACGCGTTGGCGCGGATCATGCTGCACGGCCGGATCCCGAGTATCCAGACGTCGTGGGTGAAGCTGGGGATCGAACGGACGCAGGTGATGCTCAACGGCGGCGCCAACGACCTGGGTGGCACGCTGATGGAGGAAACCATCTCGCGGATGGCCGGCTCGGAGAACGGCTCGGCCAAGACCGTCGAAGAACTGGTCGCCATCGCCGAGGGTATCGGCCGGCCGGCGCGCCAACGCACCACCACCTACACCCCGCTGGCGGCGTAGCTTTATTCGTCGGCGAGCGCCCGTGTCTGCACAGGGGCGCGCCGCCATTCGTGGCATTTCGAGGGCGCTCGCGTGGGATCCTCGGGCCCATGGACACCATCGCCGGCCTGCCCGCTCACCCGTTGCTGGTGCACGCGATCGTCGTGCTGGTGCCGCTGGTGGCGCTGCTGGAGATCCTCTGCGCCCTGTGGCCGCCCGCCCGCGAGCGGTTGGTGTGGCTCGTGCTGGTGTTGGCCGCGGTGACGGCAGGCCTCACCCCGTTGACCGTGGAGGCGGGGGAGGCGATGTACGCCAACTTCCCGCAACCGCCCGCCGTGCTGCAGGAGCATGCCGAACGCGGGGACTGGATGCCCTACGTTGCCGTCGCGCTGTTGGTGGTGGCGGTGTTGTTGGCGCTGCTGCAGTGGTGGTCCGGCCATGGGCGCGCGATGGCTGCGGTGGTCGCGGTGCTGGCCGTGGTCGTCGGGCTGGCGGCGATCGCCGTGGTGATCCGGGTAGGGGATTCCGGCGCCCGGGCGGTGTGGGGCATGGGCTGACAACAAAGTGATCTGGCTCACATTATCGGGTTGCGTCGAATAATCCGGACTACGGTCCAGTTAGTTTCGACGAGGGTCCGGGAGGGCCGGCCCCACCGAACAAGGAGCTTTCATGACCGCAGCAGTAGCCACCGACCTGACCGCTGGCACCTGGGCGCTGGACCCGGTGCATTCTTCGGTCAACTTCTCGGTACGCCACCTCGTGGTGAGCAAGGTGCGCGGCACGTTCGACGCGTTCACCGGTGCCATCGTTGTCGCCGAGGACGGCACCCCGTCGGTCACCGCGACCATCGACATCAACTCGGTCAACACCCGCAACGAGCAGCGCGACGCGCATCTGAAGGCCGCCGACTTCTTCGACGTCGAGCAGTTCCCGACCGCGACGTTCACCTCCACCGCGGTACGGGCCGACGGTGACCACTACGTGCTCGACGGTGACTTCACCCTGAAGGGCGTCACCAAGCCGGTATCGCTGAAGCTGGAGTTCAACGGCGTGAACCCGGGCATGGGGCACGGCGCGGTGGCCGGCTTCGAAGCGTCGGTGGTGTTGAACCGCAAGGATTTCGGCATCTCGTTTGATGCACCGCTGGAGACCGGTGGCGCCGTGGTGGGCGACAAGGTCACCATCACCCTGGAGATCGAGGCGCTCAAGCAGGCCTGAGGTCGGGATGGGTGAGCAGCCCCGCGCGGGGCCTGCTCACCCACCGCGAGCGCCCGCAGAATGCCACCAAATGCGGCGTGTCGGTGTGCAAACACGGCCGCTCGCGAAAAAAAGGGTTACAGCCGGGCGGCGAGTTCGGTGCCTTGGCGGATCGCCCGTTTGGCGTCGAGTTCGGCCGCGACGGCGGCGCCACCGATCACGTGCGGCTGTATGCCCCTGGCACGTAGCCCGTCCTCGAGATCGCGCACCGAATCCTGACCCGCACAGACGATCACGTTGTCCACGGCCAGTATCCGCGCTTCCGTGTGGTCCCGCCCGAAGCTGATGTGCAGTCCGGCGTCGTCGATGCGCTCGTAGTTGACCCCGGAAAGCTGATGTACGCCTTTGGCTTTCAACGTTGCGCGGTGTACCCATCCGGATGTCTTGCCCAGCCGGGTGCCCTGGGCGCCTGTGGTGCGTTGCAGTAGGTACACCTCACGAACGGGCGGCAGCGGGATCGGCGTGGTCAGCGCGCCACGCACGGTGGGTGCGTCCTGTGGGTCCAGCGCGCCCCACTCGGCCTTCCACTCCTTGACGTTCAGCGTCGGCGACTCGTCGGTCACCAGGAATTCGCAGACGTCGAAACCGATTCCGCCGGCGCCGATCACCGCGACGCGCTTGCCGATCGGGGCACCGGACAGTGCCTCGGCGTAGGACAACACCATTGGGTGATCGATGCCGGGAATGGCGGGCGTACGCGGCACCACCCCGGTGGCCAGCACGATATCGTCGAACCCGGCCAGCGCATCCACCGTGGCCCGCACGCCCAGGCGCACGTCGACGTCGTGTACGTCGAGCATCCGCGTGTAGTACCGCAGGGTCTCGTTGAACTCTTCCTTTCCGGGAACCCTTCTGGCCAAGTCGAATTGACCACCGATGGCCGGATTCGCCTCGAACAGTGTCACCCGGTGCCCGCGTTGCGCCGCGCTCACGGCGGCGGACAGCCCGGCCGGACCGGCACCCACCACAGCCACCGACCGGGCGTGTCGGGTGGGGCCGAGCACCAGGGTGGTCTCGTGTCCGGCGCGCGGGTTGAGCAGGCAGGACACCGTCTTGTGCGCGAAGGCGTGGTCCAGGCACGCCTGATTGCACGCGATGCAGGTGTTGATCTGATCGGCGGCGTCGGCTGCGGCCTTGCGCACCCAGTCCGGGTCGGACAGCAGGGGGCGGGCCATCGAAATCAACTGCACCTGGGTGTCGGTGAGAATCTGCTCGGCGGCCTGCGGCATGTTGATCCGGTTGGACGCGACTACCGGAATCCCGACGTGTTCGGCCAGCGCGCTGCTGGTCCCGACGAAGGCGCCGCTCGGGACTGAGGTGACGATGGTGGGCACCCTGGCCTCGTGCCAGCCGATCCCGGTGTTCAGGATGGTGGCGCCGGCTGCCTCGATTTCGGTTGCCAGCGCGACGATTTCGTCCCAGGTCTGGCCGTCCTCGACGAAGTCGGCCAGCGAGATCCGGTAGACGATGATGAAGTCGGGGCCCACCGCCTCGCGAACCCGACGCACGATCTCGACCGGGAAGCGGCGCCGCTTCTCCGGCGTGCCGCCCCAGGCGTCCGTGCGCTTGTTGGTGCGCGGCGCGAGGAACTGGTTGAGCAGATAGCCCTCGCTGCCCATGATCTCGACCCCGTCGTAACCGGCCGCGCGGGCCAGCAGGGCCGCGCGTACGAAATCGGCGATGGTCCCGGACACATCCCGCAGCGCGCGCGGCCGGAACGGGTTGATCGGCGCCTTGACCGACGACGCGCTGACCGAAAAGGGATGGTAGGCATAGCGTCCGGCGTGCAGGAGTTGCAGCGCGATCTTGCCGCCCTCATCGTGCACCGCCTGTGTGATGGTGCGATGCCGGCGCGCGTCGGCGCTCGAGCGCATCTCGGCGGCGAACGGCAGCAACCAGCCGGTTCGGTTGGGGGCGTAGCCGCCGGTGATGATGAGCCCGACGCCACCGCGGGCGCGTTCGGCGAAGTAAGCGGCCAGCCGGTCGGTATCGCGGGCACGATCCTCCAGGCCGGTGTGCATGGAACCCATCACCACTCGGTTACGCAGGGTGGTGAAGCCGAGATCCAACGGCGACAACAGGTTCGGATAGTTCACAATGCCTCCACTACTTCGGAAAGCCACTCGATCGCGCCTTCCTCGGCGCGCATCCCGCCGCGGAGCACCAGGTACTGGTGTAAGGCCGTCCCGGTCAGGGTGGCGGGGTCGGCGAACTCGCGCTTCTGGTAGCCGCGGTAGGTGTCCAGCAGCGCGGCCCGCTCGGCGCGCAGCGCTTCGGCCTGAGCGCGGATGGCGGCGGTGTCGCCATAGCCGGCGGCGCGGACCTTGACGGCCAGATCGCGGGTGCGGTGATCAGCCACGGTGCTGCCACCACCGGTCAGCGGCGCGGCGATCCAGCGTCTCAACTCGGCCCGGCCGTCTGCGGATACCGAGTACACCTTCTTGTCGGGGCGGCCGCGTTGCTCGACGACGTGGACCGAGACCCAGCCGTCTGCCTCCATGCTGCGCAGCGTCCGATAGATCTGCTGATGGGTGGCCGCCCAGAAGTACCCGATGGAGCGGTCGAAGCGGCGGGCCAATTCGTACCCGGATCCGGCCTGCTCACACAACGCCACCAGGATCGCGTGCTGCAGGGCCATCACGGCAGCGTAGGTGGTACCGACGGTCCTATGCAACAAGGTGCAAAGACCTGACAAACACCGTGCGTGGTGTCTAGTCGAGGTGTATCTGCAACGTCTAGTATCAGTAACCACGCGCGCGCCCGCGGGCCGCGCGGGAAGTTAGGACACACTGAGACGCGCGTGCAAGTACGGGCATCGCATACTTGCCGCAGACTCAATGAGTCTGAGCCGGACCTACCCGACCAGCAGCCCCCTGGACAGGAGAGACATCAGTGACGTACGTCATTGCCGAACCCTGCGTCGACGTCAAAGACAAGGCATGTATCGAGGAGTGCCCTGTCGACTGCATCTACGAGGGTGCACGCATGCTGTACATCCACCCCGATGAGTGCGTGGACTGCGGCGCCTGCGAGCCGGTCTGCCCGGTCGAGGCCATCTACTACGAGGACGATGTGCCCGACCAGTGGGGCGGCTACACGCAGAGCAATGCGGACTTCTTCGCCGAACTGGGTTCGCCCGGCGGCGCGTCGAAGGTCGGCCAGACCGACAATGATCCGCAGGCCATCAAGGATCTCGAGCCCAAGGGCGAGTGAGCACGGTCCGTTCGGTCAAGTCCGCTGCGCTGCCGGTTTTTCCCTGGGACACCCTGGCCGACGTCGCGGCTACCGCGCGCGCACATCCTGACGGCATCGTCGACCTGTCGGTCGGCACGCCGGTCGACGAGGTCGCACCGCTGATCCGCGACGCACTGGCCGCAGCCAGCGCGTCGCCCGGCTATCCGGCCACGGCGGGTACCGCCGCGCTGCGGCTGTCCGCCGTGGCCGCCCTGG
Organism: Mycolicibacterium chengduense; assembly: GCF_033741155.1. Classification (NCBI taxonomy): domain Bacteria; kingdom Bacillati; phylum Actinomycetota; class Actinomycetes; order Mycobacteriales; family Mycobacteriaceae; genus Mycobacterium; species Mycolicibacterium chengduense. The sequence goes on from NZ_JAWQNH010000007.1 coordinate 96,214, forward strand.
AGCGCCGCTACGGCGTCACCGGGCTGGCCGAGTCCGCGGTGCTGCCGGTGATCGGCACCAAAGAGCTCATTGCCTGGCTACCGACCCTGCTCGGGCTGGGTGCCGCTGACACGGTGGTGATTCCCGAGTTGGCGTATCCCACCTACGACGTCGGCGCGCGGCTGGCCGGTGCCCAGGTGGTGGCGGCCGATTCGTTGACCCAGCTGGGCCCGCAGAGTCCGGCGCTGGTGTACCTCAACTCGCCGAGCAATCCGACCGGCCGGGTGCTCGGTGTCGATCATCTGCGCAAGGTGGTCGGCTGGGCGCGGGAGCGCGGCGCGATCGTGGCGTCCGACGAGTGCTACCTGGGGTTGGCCTGGGATGCGCAGCCGTTCAGCGTGTTGCACCCATCGGTGTCCGACGGCGACCACACCGGCCTGTTGGCGGTGCACTCGCTGTCCAAGACGTCATCGCTGGCCGGGTACCGCGCCGGGTTCGTGGCGGGGGATCCCGCGCTGGTGCGCGAGCTGCTCGAGGTCCGCAAGCACGCCGGGATGATCGTCCCGACGCCGGTGCAGGCCGCGATGGTCGCCGCCCTGGACGATGACGCCCACGAGGCCGAGCAGCGTGATCGCTACGCCCGCCGCCGCGACGTGCTGGCGGCCGCGATCCGCAACGCCGGTTTCACCATCGACCATTCCGAGGCGGGTCTGTACTTGTGGGCCACCCGCGGGGAGCCGTGCCGGGACACCGTGGCGTGGCTGGCCGAACGCGGCATCCTGGTGGCACCCGGCGAGTTCTACGGGCCGGCGGGTGCCCAGCACGTGCGGATCGCGTTGACCGCCACGGACGAACGGATTTCCGCTGCGGTGCAGCGTTTGGGCTGAGGCTGCGGTGCAGCGGTTGGGCTGACGGGTCAGTCCACGTCGAGATGCTCGGGCACCACTGAGGCCAAGGCCTGCCGGCAGGCCACGATGGCCGGGGTGGCGCTGATGGCGGTCCGTGTCGCGGTGAACACCGAACGCCGACGCGGGTCGACATCGACGACGCGCACGTTCGGTCGGCGGCGGACCCGCATCAGATCGGGCAGGATCGCAACCGCGTTGCCGTTCTCGATCAGCGCGATCTGGGCTTCCAGGTCGTCGGTTTCGAAGCGCACATCGGGCTCGAAACCGGCTCGCCGACATAGCTGTTCGGCCCAGTGCCGCGACGCGGTACCTTCCGGCTCCATCGTCCACGGCAATTCGGCGGCATCGGCGACCGAGGAGATGCGGTCCCAAGGATCCCCGGCCGGCGGGACGGCCAGCCGCAGCAGGTCGGTGGTCAGCGGCGCGCGGTGCAGGTCCGGATACGCCCGGGCGGCGTGCCCGGGGTACTCCTCGGCAATCACCAGATCGAACTCGCGCATCCACGTCTCGTAGAGCGCCTGCTCGGGTTCGCGCTGGGACATCGTCACGCGCAGCCGCGGATGACGCGTCGCCAACTCGGTGAGCATCTGTGGCATGAAGGCCGAGGCCGCCGATTGGAACACCGCCAACCGCACGGTGCCCGACGCCTCGTCGCTCTGCACGGCGACATCGGAGGCCGCCAGTTCCAGCCGCGCCAAGATGACCCCGGTGTGCTCGACGAGTACCTCGGCCGCGGGCGTCAGCCGCAACCGGCGGCCGACCTTTTCCAACAGCGGGACGCCGACCTCGCGTTCCAGCTGGTTGAGCGCCTGGGAGACGGCGGATGGACTCTGGTGTAGCGCCTCGGCGACCTCGGACAAGGTGCCGCGCAGGCTCAACTCGTGCAGTAACCGCAGCCTGCGGACATCGAGCAGATCGGCCCGCTGATGTTTCATTTTTGCTTAAACTTTCACGTCAGAAATCATTGCTTTATTTTAAGTGTCTTGGCGGCCGATGATGGGCAGATGACCGACGTGACCAGTAAGGACGACCTGCTGACCGACGTTGTGGGCCAGGTGCGCAGCTGGCTCGACGACGCCGCGGCTCAACCGGTGGCGCCGGCGGGTCGGCAGTTGGCCAAGCTGCTGCGAGACCCGCACGGACTGGACTTCACCGTCGGGTTCGTCGACCGCGTGGTCCGGCCCGAAGACCGTCGGGTCGCCGCGGCCAATCTTCGCGATCTCGCCCGCACCGCACCGGGCTTCCTGCCGGCGCATCTACGCCTGCTGATCAAACTCGGTGCGCTGGTCTCCGTTGTCGCCCCCGGGCTGGTCATCCCCGTCGCCCGAAAAGCGCTGCGCACGATGGTCGGTCATCTGTTGGTCGACGCGACCGACGCCCGGCTGGGGCGCTCGATCGCGCGGATCCGTCGCCGTGGCGTCGCGCTCAACATCAACCTGCTCGGCGAGGCCGTGCTGGGCCAGGCCGAAGCGGCGCGACGGCTTGAAGGCACCGAACGGCTGCTCGGCAGGCCCGATGTCGACTACGTGTCGATCAAGGTGTCGGCCACCGTCCCGCCGCACTCGCCGTGGGCTTTCGACGACGCCGTCGACCACATCGAAGCAAGCCTGCTGCCATTGTTCACGCTGGCGGCGACCGCGCCGACGACGAAGTTCATCAACCTCGATATGGAGGAGTACCGCGACCTCGAACTGACGATCGCGGTGTTCACCCGGCTGCTGGACCGGCAGGAGCTGCTGGGCCTGGAAGCCGGCATCGTGCTGCAGGCGTACCTGCCGGATGCGCTGGGCGCGATGATGCGACTGCAGGATTGGGCTAGGGCCCGGCGCGAGCGTGGCGGCGCGGGAATCAAGGTGCGGTTGGTGAAAGGCGCCAACCTGCCGATGGAGCACGTCGAGGCGGCGTTGCACGGTTGGCCGGCGGCGACGTGGCCGACCAAACAGGACACCGACACCAACTACAAACGGGTGCTCGATTACGCGCTGCACCCCGAGCGCACCGCCAACGTCCGCATCGGCGTCGCCGGGCACAATCTGTTCGACATCGCCTATGCCTGGGTGCTGGCCGGGCAGCGTGGCGTCCGGGACCGGATCGAGTTCGAGATGCTGCTCGGCATGGCCGAGGCCCAGGCCGAAGCGGTCCGGCGCACCGTCGGTGGTCTGCTGCTCTACGTACCGGTGGTGCACCCCAAGGACTTCGACGTCGCCATCGCCTACCTGGTACGGCGGTTGGAGGAGGGTGCCAGCCAGGACAACTTCATGTCCGCGGTATTCGAGCTGCACGACGACGCAGGCCTTTTCGAGCGTGAGCGGCACCGGTTCGTTGCCTCCCTGGCTCAGCTCGACACTGCGGTCCCGCCGCCGAACCGCCGCCAGGACCGGCGCACCGACGATCTGAACGCCGCCATCTGCCCGGCGGGCAGCTTCGCCAACGTCGCCGACACCGACCCGGCATTGCCCGGCAACCTGGCGTGGGGACGCGCGATCACCGAACGGATCGCCACTTCGACGGCCGGCCGGGAGCTGGTGTCCCGGTACACGATTGACACGCCGGAGGCATTGGACCGGATCGTCACCGATACTGTCGTCGCCGGGGCGAGGTGGGGGGTGTTGTCCGGCGCGGACCGGGCGTCGGTGCTGCGCCGCGCCGCGGGAACGCTGCAGGCCGCCCGGGCGGTCCTGCTGGAGGCGATGGCCGCCGAATGCGGAAAGACCCTCGATCAGGGCGATCCCGAAGTCTCCGAAGCGATCGACTTCGCCACCTACTACGCGTCACTCGCCGAGGAACTGGACGCCGTCGACGGCGCCACTGCCGTGCCCGTCGGGCTCACGGTGGTCACCCCGCCGTGGAATTTCCCGGTGGCGATCCCCGCCGGATCGGTGCTGGCCGCGCTGGCCGCGGGCAGCCCGGTGATCATCAAACCGGCCACTCAGGCCCGACGCTGCGGATCGCTCATGGTGCAGGCACTGTGGGATGCCGGCGTCCCGCGAGAAGTCCTGCGGTTGGTCCATGTCGACGAAAGCGACCTCGGCACCCGGCTGGTGGCCGACGAGCGGGTCGATCGGCTGATCTTGACCGGCGCCTTCGACACGGCGCAGTTGTTCCGCAGCTTTCGTCCGGATCTGCCGCTGCTGGCCGAGACCAGCGGCAAGAACGCCATCGTCATCACCCCGCACGCCGATCTCGATCTCGCGGTCAAGGATCTGGTGTCCTCGGCCTTCGGGCATGCCGGGCAGAAGTGTTCGGCGGCCTCGTTGGGCATCCTGGTGGGGTCGGTGGCTCGGTCGGCGCGGTTCCGCGACCAGCTGGTCGACGCCGTCACCTCGCTGAAGGTCGGCTATCCGACGGATCCCGCCGTGCAGATGGGCCCGGTCATCGAGCCCGCGGACGGCAAGCTATTGCGCGCACTCACGCAGCTGGCACCGGGGGAGCAGTGGTTGGTGGAACCCCGCCGCCTCGACGACACCGGCCGGCTGTGGTCGCCGGGGGTGAAGACCGGCGTGCGGCCCGGTTCGGAGTTCCACCTCACCGAATACTTCGGCCCGGTACTGGGGCTCATCGCGGCCGACGATCTCGATCAGGCGATCGCGATCCAGAATCAGGTGGACTACGGGCTGACGGCGGGACTGCACAGCCTGGACCGCGACGAGATCGAACGCTGGATCGACCAGGTGCAGGCCGGCAACGCCTACGTGAATCGCTCGACCGTCGGGGCGATCGTACGTCGGCAGCCGTTCGGTGGCTGGAAGAAGTCGGCGGTCGGCGCAGGCACCAAGGCCGGCGGACCCAACTATCTGATCGGGCTGTCCGACTGGCAGCCGGCCCGTGCCACGCGGGGCGCTGCCCTTCCGCCTGCGGTGTCCCGATTGCTCTCGGCCGCAGCAGGTCTGGCGCCCGATGAGCGTGCCTTCCTGGAGCGCGCCTTCGCCTCCGATGCGCTCGCGTGGGCCGAGGAATTCGGCGTCGCGCGCGATGTGTCCGGGTTGCAGGTGGAGCAGAATGTACTGCGGTACCTTCCGGTGCCCGTCACCGTGCGCGCGACCAACGGTGACACCGCGACCCTGCTGCGCGTGGTCGGTGCCGGGATTCTTGCCGGTGCCCCGGTGACCGTCTCCAGTCCGGAACCGCTACAGCGGGCGGTGGCCGAGGCGTTGCGGGTCATGGGTGTCACCTATCGGGTCGACGATGCGGCTGCCTGGCAGAAACTGTTGCGCGACAACGCCCCCGCGCGAGTACGGCTGCTCGGTGGCAGCCGGGTGGAGTTCGCCCGCGACAGCGCGGGCCGGGTCGATATCGCGCTGTACGCGCAACCGGTTGTCGAGGCCGGGCGGATCGAACTGCTGACCTTCGTGCGCGAACAAGCGGTCGCGGTGACCGCGCACCGTTTCGGCTCGCCGACGGCGGTGACGCAGGGCCTGTTCGAGAGTTAAGGGACCGGGAACGCCGCGACGGGCATCAGCACGTTGCCCCGGCACGCGTCGCTGAGGATGTCGGTATACCAACTGCCGCGCAGCGATCCGTCGGGCTGCGGTGTGTAGGACACCCAGGAGGTCGCCGGGCTGTAGACCCGTGGATATTGGTCGCCGGTGTAACACTCCCACTGCCAGTCGTAGCTGAAGGTCCACTTGGTGCCGTCCCACGTGTACCGCTGAGGTTGCGGGATGGTCGGGTTCGAGGGCGCCGGGCCATCGATCACCGTCGCGACACACACTCGGCCACAGGCCGTCGAAAACGTATAGACCGCACTTAAATCCGGCTCGGCCTGGCGTGCGGCGATACTGGTGCCGTTCTTCTGCGACGCGTAACTGACCACCTGGTAGCGGCCGTTCAACGGTTGGCCCGCGGCACCGGCCGTCGCCATGTTACCCAGACAAGCCACCAGCGCGAGCGCCACCGCGACGCACACTCGACGGACCGACATCACTCCTACTTCTCTCAAGCTCCTGACGAGCCCACGGTAGAAGCAGGCACCGACATCCCAGCGATCCCACAGCGCGACGGCGTCAATTAGTGATCGCATCGTGACGGATCGGTCACTGTGGGCCGCTGGACATCGGGGGCGTACCTAGGCTGGTGAAGCGTTGCCCTTCTGCACTGCCTTAATGGCGTCGCTCAAAGTCCATACCGACAACCCGAGCAGGGGAATGTCCTTGAGCAGAAACTCACCGGTGAGTGAGAGCGCGGGGAAACCGCCGCCCGCCGGCTCTGTTACTCCCGGAGTGGAGAACAGGAAGCTGATCGTGCTGACGAAGAGCAGGATGGCCAACCCGCTACCGAGGATGGACGCTCTGGGCGCAACCGGCTTGAGCGCGAGCAAGATTGCGGTGCCCACCTCGAAGACACCGAGCAACGCGGAAAACGTGTACTCCGAGAAGATGTGGTAGAGCCAGCCCATGAACGGGCTGTGAGCGACCAGCGGCGCGATCTGATGGGCTTCGAAGTCGAAGAACTTGAGTACACCGATCCAGCCGATCACGATTACCAGGCCGTATCGGCCGAGTATTGCTGCGACGGTGTCGATCTTCGAAATCTGGACCTGGCCGACGGCGATTCGTCCGCGTGCGCTCTCAGTCATCCATCCTCCTGTATTGGGTTGGATGACCCACTATAGGTCCAAGGTCTCGATCGTCAAGGGGTTGTGCGGATACGTAAATCTCACCGCGAAAATCGCACCGCGAATCTGATCCAGGCCCTAGCGCGGTGGCGGCAGATATGGGAATAATGGGTTGTTCAACCCACAGAAGTGGGATAGTTGGCTCGGAGGAGGCGCGGGCATGGCTGCGGTCCATCACAGGTTTGCGACCATTGACGGTCATCGGCTGTTCTACCGTGAGGCCGGCGATGTGCGGAAGCCGGCCGTCGTCCTGTTGCACGGTTTTCCCACCAGCTCCCACATGTTCCGGCATCTGATTCCGGCTCTGGCCAACGACTACCACGTCATTGCGCCGGACCATCTCGGCTTCGGTCTGTCGGATGCGCCTGTCGCCGACTCCTTCGACTACACCTTCGACACCTTGACGAGGCTGACCGCCGGACTATTGCGCACCCTCAGAGTCGACCGGTACGCAATGTATGTCCAGGATTACGGTGCGCCGATCGGCTGGAGGCTGGCACTCTCGGACCCGCATGCCGTTACGGCGATCATCACGCAGAACGGCAACGCCTACGACGCCGGTTTCGTCGAAGAATTCTGGACGTCGATCTGGGCATATCATGCCGATCCGTGTCGTGAGACGGAAGCTCCATTGCGGGACTTCCTGTCGCTCGATGCCACACGCTGGCAGTACCTGACCGGCGTGCCGGATGAGACCCTGGTGGATCCGGACGCCTGGGCGCATGATTTTGCGCTCTTGTCCAGGCCGGGTAATGACGCCATCCAACTGGCGTTGTTCGCCGACTATGCGACGAATCGCCCGCTCTATCCTCGCGTCCACGATTACTTTCGCCAGAGCAAAGTCCCGCTTCTTGCCGTGTGGGGCAGTGGTGACCCGATCTTTGGGCCGGCGGGAGCTCAAGCTTTCACCGCCGACCTGCCGAGCGCCGAAGTGCACTTGCTCGACGGCGGGCACTTCCTCCTCGAATCCGCCCTGACCGAGGTGCTACCGCTCATCTCGCGATTCCTGTCCACACATATCGGGGGAGCCGGCCGACAAAAGTGACCTGAGATCGCACGACTCGCACAGACAGAGGGATCGCCCACACAAAAGGACATCTGTGCCAACAGATCGCGACCGGTATCTTGTACAGCGAGATGACCCGTTCGCATGCGTCCGAACCGCGCGATTTCACCGCGAAAGGACTCGCCACCCGAGAGCGGATCGTCCGGGCTGCTGCGGACGTCCTGCTTCAAGACGGCGTCGCAGGATTCAATGTCGACAAGGTGCGCCAAGCGGCGGCTGTCAGCGGATCTCAGATCACGCACTACTTCACTGACCGGCGGGATTTGCTGTGCGCGGTCGTGCGTCGCCAAGCCGATGCCGTGCTCGACTTTCATCGCCAACCTGAGCTACGAGCGCTTGACACCTTCGAAGACTGGGAGCGCTGGGCTGATCTGAATGTCGGCCATCTGCATACCACCGGTTTCCGGGGCGCCGTCACTTACCACGGACTGGCAGGCCGACTCGCCAAGTCCGACAAGGTCATCAAAGACACCCTCGCCCAGGGCTACTGGCGCTGGATCAGCTTGCTCGAAGACTCGATCGCCCGGATGAAGAGCCGCAGATTGGTGGTCGACAGCGTCGATCCCCATCGGCTGGCGATGGCGGTGGTCAGCCTGCACCAGGGCGCGGGCATGCTGGCATTCGCCTTTCGTGAAGAGTGGCCGATGGTGGGCGTCACCCGGGCCGTCGTGAACCACCTGCGCTCGTTCGCCGCCGACCCAGCGGATCGGAAACCCCGGGTCGCCGGCGCCTCCGCCCGCCGTCGGCCCCGCGTACCCCACGACCAGTCGGCGCCGGCGTTCACGGCCAAGGGGAAGGCAACCAGGCAGCGCATCGTCGAGGGCGCGGCGGAATTGATCCTCGAGCGTGGGGTGCACGGCACCAGCCTGGAAGACGTCCGTCGCGCCGTCGGTGTCAGCGGATCCCAGCTCTCGCACTACTTCGCCGATAAGGACGACCTGACCAGGCAGGTCGTCATCGCACGCACCCACGACGTGGTGTCCTTTCACACCCAGCCGGGGCTTGGCCGGCTGGACGATATGAAATCCCTGCGGGCATGGGCTGAGCTGTGCTGGTCGCACTCAGGTGCGGCCTACCTGCGCAACGGCTGTGTGTATGGCGCGTTGGCCGGCGAACTGCTGGAGGCTCCAGACGACGTGCTGGATGACGTGGCCGGCGGCTATGACCGCTGGATAGACCTTTTCCACCAAGGACTTTCAGCGATGCGTGACCGCGGCAGCTTCGGTTCGGATGCCGACCCCGGGCATCTGGCCACCTGCCTCGTGGCGGCCCATCAAGGCGGCGCATTACTTGCCTACATCACCGGTGTCGGCAGTCCCTACCATGCCGCGGTCGATGCAGCACTGGACTATGTCGCCGAGTTCGAAGTATCCCAGCGGGCATCGCGGTCGAAGCACACTTAGTTACCAGTCCTCCTCACTGTCGGCCGGTTCGGGGCATGCCGTTGTCCGGTCCGCTATGGCAAGAACCGACACCGCTCCTTTGGCTTCGAAGACTGCGAGTCGGACGTGATCCAGCCGAAGATGGCCGTGCTGCCTCAGCAGAGCCTGGAGATCGGCACGGGTGAGGCCACATCGGCGCACATTCCGCTGCAACACAGTGCCATCCCTGATGAGTATGCGAGGAGGCGGGTCGATCAGACGCCCCAGTCGCGGCACGAAACGCAATCGTGTGAGCACCGAATGTGTCAGCAATAGGCAGCCCAACACGAATGCGGCTGCAACCCATGATGTATCCGATGCCGTGGCCGCGCGCCCGACGATGGATCCGGCGGCCACGGCTGCCACCCAATCGAAGGGCGCGAATTCGGCCAGTGTTCGCCGCTCGGTGAACCGGAACAATGCCGCTGCCGATACGAACAGTGCACAGGTCTTCACCGCATCGCCCGGCAACGCGGACAAATCGCCGATCAGAGCGCGCAGAATATCCGCCATCGACTAATCCAGAACCACAACCATCTTGCCGTTGGCGGCACCGGACTCCATCACACTGTGGGCTTGCCTGATGTCATCGAAAGAAAACACCCGGACCGGAGCCGCATCCAACTCGCCGACTTTCACCTGGGCGGCAATGTCGCTGAGAGGTACGTCTGAGACGGGGAAGCCGGGAGAGCCGAAGACGAAGCTGCCGAAAAAGGTCAAGTGCACTCCGCTGGCCATCCTGGCCAGGGGGTTGAAATCCGGAATGGGTGCCAGACCTCCAAGCCACCCGGCGAGGCACGCACGCCCACCTCGCCTCAGCAGGTCGAGGGAATCGAGAATGGTGCTGTTGCCGACCAGATCGAGCACGGCGTCGACCGATTTGGCTTCGGGCAGTCGTGCTGCCAGGTCTGGACCCTCCAGCTCTCCGCGCTCGGCGCCCAATTCCGTGAGGATCCTGAATTGGTCCCTCTTGCGAGTCGTGGCAATGACACGTGCTCCGCCGTTGACCGCCAATTTCAGCGCGGCTTGGCCGAAGGACGATGTCGCCCCTCGAATCAACAGCAGCTGACCCGAGTCGAGTTCCAGGTTGCGGAACAAGCATGTCCACGCTGTGGCATACGTTTCCGGGAGCGCGGCCAGTTGCGCCCACGGGAGGTCGACGTCGATGCGTGCGACATTCGCCGTGCGGACCCGGGTGTACTCGGCGTAACTTCCGTTGATCGTCCGCCCGAGGCCGCCCATCAGTGCTGCCACCCGGTCGCCTACGTTGAACGTCCCGTCCGGGCACGAATCGACCACGCCAACGCACTCGATGCCGCTGACCTCGGCGGCTTCGGCCCATTCTCCGCGGCGCATGTGCATCTCGGCATGATTGATGCCAAAGCCCTTCACGGCGATCACGACTTCTCCATGCTTGGGCAATGGTTTTGGGATCTCGGTATGTACCAACTTGTCGACCCCGCCGAAGCCCGTGAGCACGATGGCGCGCATCAGGTCCCCGCCCGGCCGTTCGCGGACGATAGTGGGACCGGCGGGGGCGATGGCTTCCGAGCCGGCAGGATCGGTTGACATAGTCTGCGTCATGGCATTTCTCGCCTTTCTCGTTGGGAGGATGTCTGCTCTGTCAGTCCGCGGCCGCGACGAGCTGGTCGGCTAGTTCGACGATGTTGCCGGCGCAGGTATCCGGAATGGGGATACCGTCCGCGACCAGTGCGGCGTTACCCGGCCGTGTGATCAGAGTCGTGCGCATGCCGGCGCCATGTGCGCCGATGAGGTCCCACGCGTGCGCAGCCACCATCATGCATTCCGCTGGCTGAGCACCGACGTCTGCTGCCGCCCGTCTGTACAGCTGGGTGGCCGGCTTGAACACCCTCAGTGCATCGACGGTGAACTGTCGTTCGACGTATGTGCTGAGCCCGGCACGGTCCAAAGGTGTCGGAGTATCCGCATGTAGCGGCGAATTCGTCAGGGTGACAAGACGATAACCGTGCTCATGCAGACGACGAAGGCCTGGTTCGGCATCGGGGTGCGCCGGCATTGTGCGCATGCCCTCCTCGAGGGCTCGTATCTCGTTGTCGTCCAGGTGTATACCCCTGGCGGTCGCGATCATCTTCATCGTGGCTCGCCCGAGGGCGAAGAAGTCCAGGTAGTAGCCCGACAGCGTCAACGTCATCGAATAGAGGACGAGTTCGGCGAACCACGTGCGGAGGGCGGCCGCATCGCCGAACATCTCCTCGAAGTACGGCTGCAGGGAGTCGATGTCGAGCAGCGTCTCGTTGACGTCGAATATGAGGATGCGTGGAGCGTCGCTCGCATCTCCGGCGGTCGAAGGCTCGGTGGCAGACACGTCTCTCCTTCTCGCGGTCTGGAGCGGGTTAATGCCCGGTGCCGATTATGGGTTACGCAGCCCAATATGTCCATGGTCGGCCGCGCCGAAATCTGTCCTACCCACGCCGCGGTCTGGAGTGCCGATCACCTCCAGGTCCACATTTGCTGTGGTCCCGCTGCCGCTGGTGCCCTCGGCGCCGGCGACAGGCGTGGATGTTCGCACCCGATCGCATGTGTTCGGGTATCTTGCATAGTGAGATGACCTCCGCGGATGATGCGAATACACGCGGTTTCACGGCCAAAGGCCTGGCGACCAGAGACAGAATTCTCCGGTGTGCGGCGGAGGTCCTCCTCGACGGCGGCTTGACCACGTTCAACCTCGATAGGGTGCGGCGCGCGGCGAACGTCAGCGGCTCTCAGCTCAACCACTACTTCGGCGACCGCAACGAGCTGATTCGTGCAGTGTTGAGGCGCCAGATCGAGATAGTCCTGGACTTTCATCGCCAGCCGGCCCTTGGCGGGCTCGACACTTTCGCCGACTGGGAGCGGTGGGCCGATCTCAACGTCCGATACTTGCGCAAAATCGGCTATCGAGGCACGGCGACTTATCACGCGTTGGCGGGCCAGCTCGCCAAGACCGACGAGGGCACCCGGAACACCTTCGCCGACGGCTACCGGCGCTGGGTCACACTTCTCGAGGACTGCTTCGCCCGCATGAAGAGCCGTGGTGCGCTGCTCGCGTCAGCCGACCCGGCTCATCTGGCCCTCGTCGTGGTGGCCGTCCACCAGGGTGCGGGAGTAGTCGCGTTCACCTATCGCCAGGAATGGCCGTTGGTCGATGCAACCCAATTTGTCGTCAACTACCTTCGTCTGTTCGCCAAGGATCCACAGCAACGTCGTCCTCGGTTGGTTCGACGCACGTCACCCGGGGCTCGGCCGCGCAGATCGGAGCAGCAGTCCGAGGTGCGTCGGCTGACGCGGAAGGGTCTGGAGACGCGGTCACGGATCGTTGAGGGGGCTGCGGAGCTGGTCCTGCAGCGAGGTGTCAGCGGTACGAGTCTGGATGACGTGCGGGCGGCCGTCGGGGTCAGTGGATCGCAGATGTCGCACTACTTTTCGGATAAGCAGGATTTGGTGCGCCAGATCATTTCTGCCAGGACCGAGTTTGTCCTCGGCTTCCATACTCAACCGCAGCTGGGCGGGTTGGACACCTTGTCCTCGCTTCGATCGTGGGCCGAGCTGTCTTGGACACAGTCAGGCCCCAGCTATCTGCGCAACGGGTGCGTCTACGGGTCGTTGACGGGCGAACTACTCGAAGCAGACGACGTCGTCCTCGATGATCTCGCCGATGGTTATGACCGTTGGCTCGGTCTGTTCCGCGACGGCTTGCGCACGATGGTCGAACGAAATGAGCTGCGCGAAGAAGCCGATCCTCGTCATCTTGCTGCAGCCTTGGTGGTGGCGCACCAAGGCGGGACGATGCTCACCCATATCACCGGCTCCCCGGAGCCGTTCAAAGTGGCCGTGCAGGCGGCAGTTCACTATGTGACCAGTTTCGCTGCGCCGGAACCTAATCCGCGTCGTTCGGCGCGACCCGCCCGCTGACACTGCCTGCGGGCTGGTCATTCACAGCCGGCTGGCCTGGACAACTTGGGCTATGCAGCCCATTATTTTGGGTGTAGCGTCCCAATCTGTGACCGGAGGCTGATACCGGTCGAGAACATCGGCGGAGAGTCAGGTGACCCGCCGGTCGTCATCTGGTGTGAACGTGGAGGTATTGCGATGGGATTGGCGTGGCAGCAAGGCCCATTTGGTCGTCAGCCTGCCGGCCAGTTCCTCACACCGGCACCGGTACCCCGGCTGCTGTTCGTCGAACCGTTGCGACGTCGGATGCGGGCACGGCTGGGTCGGGCCTGGGTCGCCGACAGTGAAAATGTTCTGCTCTTACACGAGCCAGGCCGTTATCCCGTGGCGTACTTTCCCGTCGAAGACATCGATGCCACGGTGTTGGTGCATGACGGACACATCACCCAGCATTCGGAGCTGGGTCCGGTTACCTGGTTCGCGTTGCGCAGCGGGCAGGGAGAGGTCAAGCGGGCCGCATGGCGGTTCGAGTCGCTGCCGGCTCACGCGCGGGTGCTGGACGACCGTGTGGCTTTCGCGTGGCGAGCAATGGATGCCTTCTACGAGGAAGACGAGCGTATCGTCGGCCATGCCGCAGACTTCTATCACCGTATCGATATCCGTTCCACATCAAGGCATCTCGTGGTGCGATGTGGTGATCGGGTCGTAGCGGATACCAGCAAGCCGATGGTTCTGTTCGAGTCGGGTTTCGCTCCACGCTGGTATGTCTCGCGCGACGATGTGGACGAAGCGGTGCTGCGACCGGTTGAAGGCCAAACTTTCTGTCCATACAAGGGATTGGCCAGCTACTACGACATCGGTGATAGATCACGTGCTGCGTGGTCGTACCCCGACGCCTGGGCAGAGGTGGCACGGGTGCGCAACTTCGTATCCTTCGAGCCCGACAAGGTCGAGGTACGGCTGAACGGCCGCCGTCTGGTCATGGAACCAGGGCAGACCGTGCTTGCCCACGGCCCTGATCGCGGCCTCGACCCAGACGAGCTGGCGCGCGGCAGCTTCGATTAGTGAGTCACGAAAGGTAAACACATTGAGCTCCCTAGATACGCACCGCCAGGCCGTGCCGCGGGCCGGCGATGTCTACGACGTCATCGTCCTCGGTGGGGGACCGGTCGGTATCAATGCTGCCGATCGCGCTCACGCAGAGGGTCTGTCGGTGGCATTGATCGAGCGTGAACTGGTGGGCGGCGAGTGCAACTACTGGGGCTGCGTGCCCAGTAAGTCATTGTTGCGCCCCGTGCTCGCCGTGGCCGATGCCCGCCGAGTCGATGGCGCGCGAGAGGCGGTCAGCGCAGCGATCGACCCCGCGGGGGTGTTCGGGCGCCGCGATCGCTATGTCACCGACTGGGACGACACACCGGTGGCGGCGGCGGTTGCTGCCATGGGACCGAGGCTGTTCCGTGGCCATGCCCGACTTGACGGTGCACGTCGAGTCACGTTGACCACCGCGGAGGAAGGTGCTGTCACGCTGCAGGCACGCCATGCCGTGGTCATCTGCACCGGGAGCACGGCGACCGTCCCAGACCTTCCCGGTGTGGCGGAGGCCAAGCCATGGACCAACCGTAGGGCGACGGACAGCAGTAGTGTGCCGCCGAGATTGGCGGTTGTCGGGGCCGGCGGTGTGGGCGTCGAGATGGCCACGGCCTGGCGTGGCCTCGGATCGTTTGTGACATTGCTGGCGCGCACTCCGACCCTCCTGCCTCGAATGGAACCGTTTGTCGGGGAGTACGTTCGAGCCGGCCTGACGGCAGCGGGGGTGGACGTGCGGCTGAACGTGACAGTTTCGGCGCTGCGTCGGCCCGGTGGGACCGGGCCGACGCATGTCACCCTGGACTCGGGTGAGGAGCTGGAGGTGGACGAAATCCTCTTCGCAACAGGGCGTACCCCCAACACCGCTGACATCGGCCTGGAAACCATCGGCCTGCCGCCCGGCAGCTGGCTCGATGTGGACGACACCTGCACGGTACGTGGCGTCGCAGGAGACTGGCTGTACGCGCTCGGCGATGTCAATCACCGGGCGTTGCTGACGCACCAGGGAAAATATCAGGCTCGAATTGCGGGCGCCGTGATCGGTGCGCGCGCGCACGGCCACCCGGTCGACACCGAACGATGGGGCATTCACGCCGCAACTGCAGACGAATTCGCTGTGCCGCAAGCCTTTTTCACCGATCCTGAAGCAGGGTCAGTAGGACTCACCAGCGAGCAGGCGAAGCGCCGGGGCCGCCGCGTGCGTACCGTCGATGTCGACATGGGGGCGACCGTCCCGGGGGCCAACTTCTATGCAGACGGCTACAGTGGCCGGGCTCGTATGGTCGTCGATGAAGACGGTGAATATCTGCTCGGTGTCACGTTCGTGGGCCCAGGAGTTGCCGAGATGCTGCACTCGGCCACCATCGCTGTCGCGAGTCGTATTCCGCTGGCGCGGCTGTGGCATGCGGTCCCATGCTTCCCGACTATCAGCGAGGTCTGGTTGCGACTTCTTGAAGCGTATCGAGACGGACGGGGCGCCACCGAATAGGTGACGCCCCGACGCTGCCGGTTACGTGATGCCGTTGATGCCCGGATGCTGGCCCGGGGGGACATTCGGGGCCGGTGGGGCGAGGACCGGCGGAGTGAAACGATTCCCACCGGTAGGGCTGATGCTCTTTTCCGTCGGCGCCGGGGTGATGTGGGTGCTTGTCGGTGTGACCGTCGTTGTCGACGTGCTGGGCCGTTCGGTGGTGCTCGTGCTACAGCCCGCCGCGATTCCTGCCGCACAAACGATTGCCGCGGACATGGTTACCACTTTGCGGTGTTGGGGGTGCATCGATCAGTCTCCTACCTGACGGGGCATCGGCCGCCGTAGTTATAGTGGGTTCCGTAACCCACTGTAGCAGTCTCGATGCTGACGATTAGCGGGAATTAGTCGTAATTTATGGATCACATAACCCATTTAGGCGTGAGTGCAGGTGCTGAACGTCCAGCGCCTCGATCATTCCTCTCATCTGCATTGTTGATTGAAGACATCTGAAATGTTCGTTCGACTAGATGAGGTGCCGCTGCTCGAATGGAGTGATGACAACCGACACCCGCCCGACACCGTCGTCCAGCATGTTGGCCACTACCTTGTCGGGCTGGAAGCTGACCTGGCTTCTCATCGTCGTTGTCGCGGTGATTTCCACGATCGCGGCGACCGCGGTCGGCGGGGCGAGTGGGGCCAACCTCGGCATCCGCATCACCGCGCGCACGTCGGCGGTCCTTTTCCTGCTCGCCTTCACCGCATCGTCGCTCTATCAGTTGTGGCCCACTGCCACCACCCGGTGGATCCGGCGCAACCGGCGCTATCTCGGGGTCGCCTTCGCCGGATCCCATGTCGTGCACGCCTTTTTCATCGTGACCACCATCATCGTGAACAAGCCGCGGTTCGACGCCGGCGTCGAACGCACCCCGCACGGTGTCTATGTCCTCGACTTCATCGCCTACGGCTTCCTGATCGCCATGACCGTGACGTCCTTCGACCGGATTGCCAAGCGGATGCCGTATGCCGGGTGGCATCGGCTGCACGTGATCGGAAGCTACGTCATCTGGTTCACCTTCTTCATCGCCTACTGGCGCCGCGGGGTCACCTACACCGAGTTCTACGGGCCCTTCCTCGTCATCGTGGTCGCCGCCTTGATCATCCGGTTCATCGCCAAGGCCCAGCGATACGGCAAGCACGGCCACCGCAGCGCCTCGTAGCGTCGTACGCTCGCAGGACCATGCCTGCAATCCGCTTCCTCCCGGTCGGGGACCGGCGCGTGGCCTACGAGCGACGCGGCGAGGGACCGCCGCTCGTCGCGCCGGCCTGGTGGGTCAGCCACCTCGAACTCGACTGGCAAGACCCAGATGTGCGGCGCTTCTGGCAGGGCGTGGCCGCGGGCTTCGAGCTGATCAGGTACGACCGCCTCGGTGCCGGGATGTCGGACCGGACGGTGCATGACGTCGACCTGACGCTCGACGGTGAAGTGGCGGTCCTGCGAACGCTGCTCGACGGGCTCGGCCTGGAGCGGGTGTCCCTACTGGGCGGCTCCTCGGGTAGCTGCACGGCGGTGGCGTTTGCCGCGGCCCACCCGGACCGGGTGGAGCGGCTGGTGCTGTACGGTTCCTACCCCCGAGGTGAGGTGTTGACCCCGCCGGGCGTCGACGACGCGATAGTGACTGCCGTACAAGCGCATTGGGGTCTGGGGTCGCGCGTGCTGAGCAACATCTTCCTCGGCGACGCCGATACGGTTGCGCACGAACGCTTCGCCCGGTTGCAACGCGAATCGGCCACCCCCGAGACTGCCGCGGCACTGCTGCGGCTGGTGTACAGCCTGGATGTGCGTGCGTGCCTTCCGCTCCTGCGGGTGCCGACGACGGTGGTGCACCGCCGCGATGACCGCGCCGTTCCGTACCGGTGCGGGCGAGAGGTGGCGGCCGCCATCGCCGGTGCGGCCTTCGTTCCACTGCAAGGCACATCGCATTTTCCGTGGCACGGCGACATCGATGCCGTGATCCGTGCATGCCGGCATGCGCTCGCCCCGCAACCATCCGATCCGCCGCAGGACAGCTCGCAGCTGTCCGCGCGGGAACGCGAAGTCCTGGCGTGCGTGGCCCGCGGTCTCGCCGACCCCGAGATCGCCGAGCACCTTCACCTCAGCCCGCATACGGTGCACCGGCACGTCGCCAATATCCGCCGCAAGCTCGGGAGCTCCTCACGTACTGCGGCCGTCGCCGAGGCCGCGAGGCTCGGTCTGCTGTAACTGGCCGGAATCGGCCATGCCGGCAAAATGGCCGGATCGGGCGATGCGCGCGCGGACCGCGGGCTCGTAATTTCACGCTATGACCCAGCTCGTCACGGTCGGCTCGTCCCGGGCCTGGCTACGGATCATGGCGTTGCTCTACGACCCCTTCCTGTGGAGTGCTGAGATCGCCGGCATGCGGCGCCGCCGCCGCAACCTGCTGGCCCAGGCCCACGGCCGCGTCCTCGAAATCGGTGCCGGCACCGGGCTGAACATCGCCCACTATCCCGCCGACTTGGACGAGTTGCTGCTCACCGAACCCGAGGCCGGGATGCGCCGGAAACTGGCACACCGCCTGGACCGGAGCGGTCGTCGGGCGGTCATCTCCGATGCGCGTGCCGAGTGCCTGCCGTGGGACAGCGTGACTGTGGACACCGTCGTGGCCACCCTGGTGCTGTGCACCGTTGATGATCCCGCACGTGCGCTGCGCGAGATCGCGCGTGTCCTACGGCCAGGTGGGCAGCTGCTGTTAATCGAACACACCCGATCGAGCTGGCGTCCTTTGATGTTGTGGCAGAACCTCTTCGAACGACCATGGCGTGCCTTCGCCGGCGGCTGCGTCTGCAACCGCCCGACCCTCGATCTGATCCGCGCCGCCGGATTCGAGGTCGACGCCACCGATGCCGTGTGGAGCGGGATGCCCTTCGTCGTCCATCCGCTCGTCGTCGGCCGAGCCACCCGCTAACTCGCGAAAGGAATTCCATGCCCAGACATCGCAAGCCGTCGGCGCCCTACTTTCGGGGCGGCATCGCCGGCGCAGGCGGACGCGCCTGACCGCGCCAGGGCATCCCCGCCATCGGCCATGGCGGGGGTCGGTGTGTTCGGCTACCGGTTCTCCCGGCGCAGTCGGAGCAGTAGCCAGGCGGCCAGGGTTTGTGAATCGGTGATCAGGCCGTCCAGGATCATCCGATCGATCTGGTCGGCGGTGAACCACTCGCTGTGCATGTCCTGCTCTTCGTGCTCGCGTTCGTGCTCACCTTCGGTGATACCCGTGGCCAGGAAGGCCCAGCCGCGCTGGCTGCTCATCCCCGGCGCGACGTCGAGGCGGCCCAGCACCTCCCACGACTGGGCGCGCAAACCGGTTTCCTCACGGAGTTCCTGTTCGGCCAGGTCCGTCGGCTCGGGCTCGTCACCGTCGAGGGTGCCCGGCGCGGTGCCCTGGACAAACTCCCAGCGCCGCAACCCGATTGGATAGCGGAACTGTTCGACCATCCGGTATCGATCACCGTCCTGGGCGACCACCAGGGCGTACGTCGGCTTGTCGATGACACCGTAGATGCCCAGCGAGCCGTCGGGGCGGCGGATATCGTCCTCGCGCACCACCATCCAGTTGTTGCGGTACACCTCACGACTGGCCAGTCTCTCGATCGGGTCCACCGGCCCAGAGTAGCCTCACCAGGATGCTGTTGACTTCGCTGGACCCCGCAGCCGTGGCCGCCGGACACGATCTCGCGGATGCGGTGCGCATCGATGGTGTGACGCTGAGCCGAAGCGACCTGGTCGGGGCGGGCACGTCGGTGGCTGAACGCGTCTCCGTCGCGCGGCGCGTCGCCATTCTTGCCACCCCGACCGCCACCACCGTGCTGGCCGTCACCGGATGCCTCATCGCCGGAGTTCCGTTCGTCCCGGTTCCCTCCGATGTGGGCGTCGCCGAACGTGCGCACATCCTCACCGATTCCGGCGCGCAGGCATGGTTGGGTGAACTGCCGACCGAAACGGAAGGGCTGCCACATATTCCGGTCCGGATGCACGCCAGGTCCTGGCACCGTTATGCCGAACCGTCACCGGACAGCCCAGCGATCATCATGTACACCTCCGGCACCACCGGCCTGCCCAAAGGTGTGCTGATCAGCCGGCGCGCGATCGCCGCCGACATCGACGCGTTGTCCACGGCGTGGCAGTGGACCGCTGAGGACACGCTGGTGCACGGGCTGCCGTTGTTCCACGTGCACGGCCTGGTGTTGGGGCTACTGGGGTCCCTGCGGATCGGAAACCGGTTCGTGCACACCGGGAAACCGACTCCCGCGGCGTACGCGGAGGCGGGCGGCTCGCTGTACTTCGGCGTGCCGACGGTGTGGTCGCGCGTGGTCGGCGACGAGTCGTCGGCGCGGGCGCTCGGGTCGGCGCGGCTGCTGGTGTCGGGTAGCGCGGCCCTGCCGGTGCCGGTGTTCGACGAGTTGGTGCGATTGACCGGTCATGCGCCCGTGGAGCGTTACGGCAGCACCGAGAGTCTGATCACCATCAGCACGCGGGCCGACGGTGAGCGCCGGCCGGGTTGGGTCGGGCTGCCGCTGCCCGGGGTGCAGACCAGACTGGTCGACGACGACGGCGCGCCGGTGCCCCACGATGGCGAAACCATCGGTCACTTGCAGATCAAGAGCCCCACGGTTTTCAGTGGTTACCTCAACCGGCCCGATGCCACCGCGGAGGCGTTCGACGAGGACGGCTGGTTCCGCACCGGTGATGTGGCCGTCGTCGATGCCGAGGGGATGCACCGCATCGTGGGCCGGGAATCGGTCGATCTGATCAAATCGGGTGGCTTTCGGATCGGCGCGGGTGAGATTGAGACGGTGCTGCTCGGGTATCCCGGTGTGGACGAGGTAGCGGTGGTCGGCGTGCCCGACGACGATCTCGGTCAACGCATCGTCGCTTTCGTCGTCGGCTCCGTGGTGTCGGACGACGTCATCGACTTTGTCGCACAGCAGCTTTCGGTGCACAAGCGGCCACGCGAGGTGCGGGTTGTCGAATCGCTGCCGCGTAACGCGATGGGCAAGGTCCTCAAGAAGGAGTTGTTGACGTGACGTGCAGACGGACGCGAGTGAGGAACGAGCGAGCGGGAGTCGACCAATGACGCTGAAATTCTCCGAAATCTGCATCGACGCCCATGACCCTCATGCGCAGGGCGCCTGGTGGTCGCAAGTCCTTGGCTGGGAGCACCACGTCGACAAGGACGGCGACGTGGTGCTCAGCGCCCCGCCGGGCGCCGGACCGGACTGGTTGTTCCTCCACGTTCCCGAAGGCAAGACCGTGAAGAACCGGCTGCACCTGGACTTCACCCCCGATGATCAGGACGCCGAGGTGCAACGGGTGATCGGTTTGGGCGCTACCCATGTCGACATCGGGCAGGGCGAGCAGAGCTGGGTGGTGCTGGCCGACCCGGAAGGAAACGAGTTCTGCATCCTGTCGGCTCGATAGTCGGTCACATCCTGCTCCCAGTCTGAGCTGGCACCATGGCCGGATGCGTGCCTTGGCCTGGTTGGCGGCGTGCGTCCTGCTGCTCGCCGGATGCGACAAGACCGACCCGCCGCGCGCGCTGACCCCGCCGATGGGCTGGAACTCCTGGAATTCCGGTATCGCGCTCACCGAGGAGAACGTCCGTCAGGTGATCGATGCGATGGTGTCCTCCGGTATGCGCGACGCCGGGTATCGCTACGTCAACCTCGACGCGGGATGGGCGGCCCCGACTCGTGACGCCGCCGGCCAACTGCAAGCCGATCCGGACCGCTTCCCACACGGGATCGGCGCGCTGGCGCGGTATGCCCACGACCGCGGCCTGCTGCTCGGCATCTATCACAGCCCGTTCAACGAGGGTTGCGGGCAGGATCCCCGGATCGGCGGCGCCGACCACGAGCGCACCGACGCGCAGACCTTTGCCGACTGGGGCGTCGATTACCTCAAATATGACTGGTGTCGCTTGGCCGCGGGCCACGACGACCAGGTGAAGTATTTCACCGCGATGCGCGACGCTCTTCGCGCGACCGGTCGGAACATCGTCTACTCCATCAATCCCAACAGCTCTGGTGATCCGGGCGCCGGCCTGGAATACGACTGGTCGAAGATCGCCGATATCACCCGCAATGCTGTCGACCTGGTTCCGGCGTGGGGTGATTCGGCGTTGTGGTCCTCAGGGCTGGCCGGTGTCAGCCAGGCCTTCACCGAAGCCGGTGCGGCGGGGTCGCCGAGCAGCCCGGCCCATGTCAACGACCCCGACATGATGGTGATCGGGGTGGGCTGGAACGAGTTCGTGGCCGGGCATCCCACCATGTCCCTGGGCGTGGCGCGCGCCGATCTGACCGACATCGAGCAGCGGGCGCACTTCTCGTTATGGGCCCTGTTGGCCGCACCGCTATTGGCGGGCAACGATATTCGTTCAATGTCGGCCCAGACCGCGGCACTGCTGACCAACCGCGAGGTGATCGCCGTCGACCAGGATCCGCTGGTGGTGCAGGCGCACCCGTCCTCCGGTGATCCGCGGGTGCTGGTGAAACCGCTGGCCGACGGCGCCGTGGCCGTCGGATTGTTCAACCAGGCCGCCGACACCGTGACCATCCGCACCACTCTGGGCGCGATCGGCTTGTCGGACGGAAGCTGTCACACCGTGCGAGATCTGTGGCAGCACAGTAGTTCTCAGACCACCGGCCCCGTCGCGGCGTCGGTGCCGCGGCACGGGATGGCGCTGCTGCGGGTGAGCCACGGGTGCTGAAAGCGGCGCACGAGCGTGAACTTGAGTGCGAGATCTCAGAGAATCGTCGTGCACAAGCTCACGCTGGCGCGGGCTGCTAGTTGGCGTGCAGTGCCTCGTTGAGCGTGATGCCGGTGCCGTCACGCTTGACCACCTCGACCGCGCCGGAGATGGAGTTGCGGCGGAACAGCAGGTTGCTGCCGCCGGAGAGGTCCTTGGCCTTGACGGTCTGCCCATCCGAGGTGGTCACCTTGGTGCCGGCGGTGATGTACAGCCCGGCCTCGATGACGCTGTCGTCACCCAAGGAGATGCCCAGGCCGGCGTTCGCGCCGAGCAGGCAGCGCTTGCCCACCGAGATGACCTCTTTACCGCCGCCGGACAGCGTGCCCATGATCGACGCGCCGCCGCCGACGTCGGAGCCGTCCCCGACGACCACGCCCGCCGAAATGCGGCCCTCGACCATCGAGGCGCCCAGCGTGCCGGCGTTGAAGTTGACGAATCCTTCATGCATCACCGTGGTGCCCTCGGCCAGGTGCGCGCCCAGGCGGACCCGGTCGGCGTCGGCGATCCGGACACCCTTGGGCAGCACGTAGTCGACCATCCGCGGAAACTTGTCGACGCCGTAGACCGCCACTGCGCCCCGGCGGCGCAGCTTGGCCCGGACCGACTCGAAGCCGTCCACCGCGGCCGGCCCGAAGTTGGTCCACACCACGTTGGCCAGCAGCCCGAAGATGCCGTCCAGGTTCGCCTCGTGCGGCTTGGTCAGCCGATGGGACAGCAGATGCAGCCGCAGGTACGCGTCGTAGGTGTCGACCGGCTTGTCCGCGATATCGGCGATCGTGGTGCGCACGGCCACCACCTCGACGCCGCGATCGGCATCGGGGCCGGTCAAGGTGGCCAGATCGTCGGTCACCTCGGCCACCGAGAGCCGGGTGGTGCCGGTCGGCCCGTCGGCGCTGAGCTCCGGGGCGGGAAACCAGGTGTCCAGTACGGTTCCGTCGGCGGCGATGGTCGCCAGGCCGACGCCAGATGCGGCAGTCACGGTGGCTTAGGGTACTCGACTAGCCTCGAGGGTTGTGGCCCTAGATCTGCGTGCCGACCCGATCGCACTGACCGCTGCGCTGGTGGACATTCCCAGCGAGTCGCGCCATGAGCAGCGCATCGCCGACGAGATCGAGGCTGCGCTGCGGGCGCAGGCACCGTGGTTCGAAGTGGTCAGAAATGGTGACGCGGTGCTGGCCCGAACCCACCTCGGTCGCCCGTCGCGGGTGCTGCTGGCCGGCCACACCGACACCGTGCCGGCCGCCGACAACCTGCCCAGCCGCGTCCAGAACGGCCTGATGTACGGCTGCGGCACCTCGGATATGAAGTCCGGTGATGCGGTGTTCCTGCACCTGGCCGCGACACTGGCCGAGCCAACCCATGACATCACCCTCGTCATGTATGACTGCGAGGAGATCGAGTCCAGCGCCAACGGCCTGGGCCGCATCGAGCGTGAACTGCCCGACTGGTTGACCGCCGATGTCGCTATCCTCGGCGAACCCTCGGGCGGTTTCATCGAA
Organism: Mycolicibacterium chengduense; assembly: GCF_033741155.1. Lineage (NCBI taxonomy): Bacteria > Bacillati > Actinomycetota > Actinomycetes > Mycobacteriales > Mycobacteriaceae > Mycobacterium > Mycolicibacterium chengduense. Next base: position 119,994 of record NZ_JAWQNH010000007.1, read on the forward strand.
GCCGGTTGCCAGGGCACCATTCGCATCATGGTCAGTGCGGCCGGAACACGCGCGCACTCAGCACGATCATGGTTGGGTGACAACGCTATTCACAAGCTGAGCGCGGTGCTCGATCGGCTGTCACGGTACACGGCGCGCAGTGTGGACATCGACGGCTGCGTGTACCGGGAAGGGTTGTCGGCCGTCCGCATCGACGGGGGTATCGCGGGCAACGTGATACCGGATGCGGCGTCGGTGACGGTGAACTTCCGGTTTGCGCCCGATCGCAGCATCGATCAGGCCGTCGCGCACGTGCACGAGGTGTTCGAGGGCCTGGATGTGTCGCTGGAGGTGACCGATGCCGCCGCGGGAGCGCTGCCCGGACTGACGAATCCGGCCGCGGCGTCGCTGGTGGCCGCCGCCGGAGGGCAGGTTCGCGCCAAGTACGGCTGGACCGACGTATCGCGATTCGCGGCGCTGGGCATCGCGGCCGTCAATTACGGCCCGGGGGATCCCAACCTGGCCCACAAGGTCGACGAGCACGTCGACGTGGCTGCCATCACCGCCACCACCGAGATGCTGCGGGCCTACTTAACCGCTTGACCCGGCGGGTAGCATGTTTTTCGTGCTGGGAATCGACGACATCTCCGGGTAAATCCCCGAGATCTTTCGCGTCGTCACACATCCATTCCTTTCTTGGAGTTCCCGCATGTCTGTTGTCTGTTCGCATCTTTCGTTCGCCTGGTCCGACGGCACCCCGGTGTTCACCGACCTGTCTTTCGCAGTGGGACAGGGCCGCACTGGCCTGGTGGCGCCGAACGGCGCCGGCAAAAGCACACTGCTGCGGTTGATCGCCGGGGTGCTCTCGCCGACCGCTGGGACCGTGAAGGTCGACGGCGTCGTCGGCTATCTGCCTCAGGAGTTACCGTTCCTGTCGGATCAGACGGTTTCCGACGTCCTCGGGGTCACATCGGTTTTGGCGGCACTGGAAGCGCTGGCCGCTGGTGACGCGAGTGAGGAGGTGTTCGCCGCCATCAGAGAGGACTGGGATATCGAGGAACGGCTGCGGGCCCAGCTTGGTGACATCGAATTCGACCGCCCGCTCGGCTCGCTGTCGGGAGGGCAGGTGGTATCCCTCGGTTTGACGGCGCAGCTGTTGAAGCGGCCGGATGTGTTGCTGCTCGACGAACCGACCAACAACCTGGATGCCGCGGCGCGGCAACGGCTTTACGCGACATTGGACGGCTTCCGCGGCACGTTGCTGGTGGTCAGCCACGATAGGGCGCTGTTGGATCGGATGGATGCGATCGCCGAGTTGCGCGCCGGTGAGGTGTCGACGTTCGGCGGCGGCTTCACGGCGTACGAGGAAGCGACGCAGGCAGCGCATCGCGTGGCCGAGGGCAATGTCCGTAATGCCGAGCAGCAGTTGAAACGCGAGAAGCGGCAGATGCAGGAAGCGCGTGAGCGGGCCGGCCGGCGGGCGTCCAACGCGGCACGCAACGTCAAGGACGCCGGATTGCCGAAAATCCTTGCCGGAGCTCGTAAACGGAGTGCGGAGGAATCGGCGGGCCGGGCCGACGATGTCCACAGCCGTCGGGTCGGCGACGCACGGGCGCGGCTGGACGAAGCCGAACGAGCGTTGCGCGACGATGATGTGCTGGTGCTGGACCTGCCGGCGACCGAAGTACCGGCCGGCCGGGTGTTGTTCTCCGCAAACGGGTTACGCTCGTTGGCGTTCGACGCTGTCGATCTGGACGTCCGGGGTCCGGAGCGGATCGCGTTGACCGGACCCAACGGCGCCGGCAAGTCGACGCTGCTGCGACTCGTGGTGGCCGGCGCTCAAGTTCCCGTGGCGTATCTGTCGCAGCGGCTTGATCTGCTGGATCCGTCCCGCGCCGTTCTGGAGTCATTGGAGGCGTTCGCGCCGAGCCTGTCCGTGACACGGAAGCGGCACCTGTTGGCGCAGTTCCTGTTTCGCGGTGACATGGTTGACCTGCCGGTGAGTGCGTTGTCCGGGGGCGAGCGGTTGCGGGCAACGCTGGCGTGCGTGCTGTTCGCCGAGCCCGCGCCGCAGCTGCTGCTGCTCGACGAGCCGACCAACAACCTCGACCTGGTCAGCATCGGCCAGTTGGAGGCGGCGTTGAATGCCTATCGCGGCGCTTTCATGGTGGTGAGCCACGACGAGCGGTTTCTGGCCAACATTGGGGTGCAGCGCCGGTTGGTGTTGCAGAGCGGTGAGCTTACGTCGTCGCCGTGACGGTGGCCTGCGCCTCGGTGAGCAGGTCGTACTGGTGCAGCCAGTACAACCAGTCGGCGACGGCGGCGCGCTGGTCGGCGATTTCCAGGGCGGTGTGGGCACGGTAGAGCGCGAGGTCCGCCGCGTGGGCGGCATAGCGCACGAAGGCGGCCAGGTGCGCGACTTCGCGGCCGGAGGCCGCACTCATCAGTGGCTGCATCACGTCGAACCACAGGGTGAACGATTCGTTGGCCGGCGGTGTGTTGTCCGCGCCGGCGGGCGGTAACTGCGCGACGAGTTCCGGGTCTTTGACCGCCGCCAACTTGGCCGCGGCGTCGGGGAAGCTGATCTCCAGTCGGCTGCGACCGGTCATCTTTCCCGTCGCCGGGATGTCGTCGTCTTCCAAGAGCACCTTGTGCGCGCCGGGATCGATTCCCTCCAGATGCGCCTTGGCGCCGATGACGGCGCGCAGGGTCGTGTCGTGTGCTTGGGCCCAACCTGTCAGGGCCGCAACGGGATAGGTGGCCCACCGGGCCCGCTCGGCGGCAGGGATGGAGCTGTCGGCGCTGGCCAGTTTGACCTGTTCGGGCAGGCTGACACCTTCGGGGAGGTAGGCGATGCCGTAGCTGTTGGCGACGACGATCGTGTCGGCGGCGGTGAGCGCCACCAGCCAGAAGAATCCGATGTCGTTGGGTCGAGCCATGTCTGGTGCATTCAGTGCGGCAGCGATGCGGCGGGCGACACTCAGCGGATCATTGCCCCCCATCTGACGCTTGAGGGCGCCGGCGGCGGCTGAGGTGGCCATCAGATCGCGCTCGGCTCGTGCGGCCGATACCGGGATGGGCGCGGCGGCAGCACCACCGGACTGGGCGCCGGTGGTCGCAGCAGGTGCGACGCCGGGCCCGAGGGCTCCGGGCGATGGCGGCACCGGCGCGGCGGGTGGCGGCGTCGACGGCGGGCCGAGCGGCATGGGCGGTGTCGGTGCTGCCGGGGCGGACGGCGGCGCGGCCGGGGCTGCAGCGGGGCCACCTCCACCGGTGGGGACGGCCGGGTGGGCCGCCGCAGGTGTGGTCGGTGAACTGGTGGCGGCCTGCTCGATCGGTGCTGCCGGCGCGGACAGCGGTGTGGCCGGTGTGGCACTACTCAGCGGGGTGGGCGGCGGCTGCACCGGTGCCTGCATGCCGGGTGTCTTGGGACCCGCTGCGCCGCTGAGGGGATCGGGCTTGGTGGCTGGTGCGCCTTGCGGGCCTTGGGCGCCTTGGCTGCCTGGTCCCGTCTGGGGGCCGGATTGGCCGGGTGTGCCTGCTCCGCTCGATGAGGAGAGTGGTGACGGGGAACCGCCGCTCGCGCCGGATGGGGATCCGGGGCTGCCGGTGCCGCCGAGAGATGGTCCAGTCTGGCTCGGCCCAGGACCCGGGTTGGCCACTGCTGGCTGTCCGGTAGCTGGTGCGGTTGGACTCGGCGCTGGCTGGATGACGGGAGAAGGCGCTGGGGCGTCTGGCGTCGCAGCAGCGGGCACGCCTCCGCCCCTCGGCACGACAGGTGGAGAACCCTGGCTGGACGATGGAGGCTTTGCGTCTTGGGTCACAGGATCCGGCGCGGCTGGCGTTCGTGCGGGGAGTTGGGGCGCCGGTTCTGTGTGCGGCGCATCGGGTGCGGCAGAAAGTGGAGCCCCTCCGGTACGCGGAGCTAGAAGCCCATTTCTCCCGCTCGTCAAGCTCGTCGGTGAAGGAGGGCCTGCGGCTCCGCCCTGCGGAGCTTGCGGAGCCTGAGGAGCGGGCCTCGGAGGAAGGGTCCGACTTAGCAGCTGTGGGAGAGCATTTGTGGGTGGCCTCCAACTTTGAATGGTGGGTATCTGGGCGCTGCTAGAGGCGACGACAGTGACGTTTAAGGTATGAAACGTATTCACTACGTTCCGTATGGCGGCTTCGCGGTCAGATTCGCTTACATTCGGATCGGTTGATTTTTCGATGGTATCGATTAGTTGCTGTGCTTCGCGAACATTATCGGCTACGGCCGTCTTTGCGGCGGCGACCATGCCTCCGACGTGATTGTTCCAGGTGGCGGCAGCAACAAGATCATTTTGCGCCTCGCTAAGAGCCTTTGATATTTCGCTCGCCGTGCTGTTGGCGGCATTGGCTGCTCCGCCATTCCATATGTCGCCAAATACTTCTTCTCGATGATGTATCCAGGGCTCGATCGTGTTTGAAGTCAACTCCTGCAGCGCCCGAGTGCAGTCCAATCCGCATGCATACAAGGCGTCTTCGTCGCTGTCGGGCCACCCATTTGGATTGAGAAGTTCGTCTGCGTACGGCCCAGATGGCCGGGGTACTCCCATCAGTTACCGCCGGCTGACTTGCATGCGGAGATAAGCAGGGCGGTTGCCGATCTTGGCAAATTTTCAAGATAAGTGTCAGCAGGCGAGTATGTAGGAGTAGCCGCGGCGAATGCACGACGATACTGCGCTGCCAAAACGGCGATGTCTTCGGACACCGCATTATTACTCTCTTGTCCCAAACGGGCGAGTTCATCGGCGGATGTTTCCATAGCTGGGATTGCCGCGTCGTTGATCGCGCGTTGTTCAGGCGTCCACTGTCCTGCGGAAATGTTTGGCGAAACACCACGCCACGCCACTATTCTGGGGTCGGAGTCAAAAGTGGCTAGCTCGCGTTCCCAACCATCGCAGTTTGAATCCGGTTTTGGCATGAATTTTGTGGGCGTCGACTCCGAAGCTGACGAGATTTTACTCGGAGGTGGCGCAGAGGCTATGCGCGGCGCGCGAGCTGCCGCCGAACCATTATCGATCGCCTTGCAGATATCACTTAAGACTTGAGTTGCGTAGTTTGCGACATTCCCAAGCTCGTTATCGGGCGGCGTATACACTGGAATGCGCTGTGCATATGCTCGGGCGTAAGAAATAAATTGACCGTACAACTCCCGCATCACGCGGTGTGGTGTGATTTTGAGTAAGGGCTCGGCTTGATCTGCTGCTGTACGCATTGCGATACGCACAGCTTCATATTGTGAGCGGATTTCTGGAGTCCACACGTCTGCAGAGAGAGACGGGTCTCGCTCAGCCCAGCCGTTTTTCTCACTGTCAGCGAGGGTTTGTTGGACTGGGAACCACGGCGCACACGACGGATCCTCGGTAATCACCGAGACCGGCCCAGTGTCATTGGCACTCGCAAAATCCGACGTCGGCGCACCGCTCGTCGTCGGTGCCGCGGTCGGTTTGTCGTCCCCGCCAGTGCTTTTCGTGCATGACACCGCGACGACTGCCGTCACGGCGATGACACCGACCAGCGCGACCCCACCGATGATCCATTTCGCGAATCCGCGCTTCTTTGGCGGTGGTGGTGTCTGGGGCCAGCCCTGTTGCGGATTCCACTGCGGGCCGGGCTGGCCGCCGGGATAGCCCTGGGGCCAGCCACCGGATCCGGGATTCCAGGAACCGTTGGGTGGCGGGGGAGGTTGAGTCACAACACATTCTCCGGTGATTGGCGTGACGACGCATGACGGTGGGCATCCCCAGAAACCTGGTCGGGAGCGCGTTCGGGATTCGGCGCCGCGGGTGCAGCGCCGGCGGCGGGATCTGCCGATTCCTCCGGCGAATCCTCGCGCCGGTGCTTGCCTTCCCGGTCTTGGGTTTCCTCGGGCTCTCCGTCGGGCTTCTCAGAGCCGCCGGCCTTGCCGGCGACCTGGCTCACCTGCTCGGCGACCTGCTGCGCACCCTGCATCGCGGCCTGCGGCAGCGATCCCGCCATGCCCATCACCTGCTGGGGAATCTGCGCCGCCTGGCTGGCCATCTGCATCGGCATCTGCAACATCTGGCCGAGCTGGCCCGCGCTTTGTGCCGCACCAGCGGCCGGTCCGCCCACACCCGCAGCCACACCCGAGGCGGGTGACCCGGCGCTTCCGCCGCCACCACCACTACCCGAGCCGCCGCCCATCTGACCCGACAGCTTGGCGTGTGACTGAGCATCGGTGGCCGCATAGCGCTCGGCGACGATCTTGATGTTCTGCGCGAACTGGGCGGTCTGCGCCTTCAGTACCGGCAAGCCGGCCGCGATCGGCGCGAGGAACTGCGGCGCCACCGCCGCGATCGCCATGGACAACGGATCTGAGCCGCTGGGTGTGTAACCGGTGGGTGGCTGGGGGATGCCCTGCGACGCCGTCAAGAAGTTGTCGCCCGCCTGAGACAACGCCGTGGTGTCAACTTTCAGCGTCTCAGGCGCCATGACGACCAGCCTCAACGGACGTGGCGCGGACCCCCGAAACCCCCGCGGCTCGGTCTGGGCCCATGGGCTCAACCAGCATCGACAATCCCCTCCGCATACCTCAGCTAAGACATTACCCAACCTGCAGAGACCGTCGCTGCAGAACATTCCGGGCTTTGCGCAGCGCAAAGACCGGAGGAGTCGATACGGGTCAACTCCGACAGGAAGCTCCGCTGGTTTGCTGGAAAGAGCCCAGGTGACCGGTCGGCCGACGTAGCGGACCTAAGGTCGGCCCGACGCGTGCTGCCAGAACGGCATCGAAAGCTCAATCCGCTTGCGGATGGGTCGGTGCCGGACGCTGGCGAGGAGCGGGGGACTCCACCGGTGCACGCTCGGTCGGCGACGTGGGTCCAGCTTCGGCTCGGGCCTCCTGCTCTTTCTCCTCGGTGCGGCGCTTGTCCTTGTCCTCGGCTTTCTCCTCGGCGCGGCGGTCGTCCTTCTCGATCTGGGCGCTCTTGACCTCGGATTGGCCTCCGATGCCCGACGCTGACTGCGCCGCTTGCTGCACACCTTGCATGATCTGCTGCGGAATCTGCTGCAACCCCTGAGCTAATCCCTGCAGTGGTTGGGTGATCGACTGAGCCATCTGGCCGACCTGCTGTCCGACCTGGCCCAGTACCTGCCCCATCTGGCCGGCAATGTCGCCGCCAGCTCCACCACCGGAAGCGGGCGCGCCGCCAACAGCAGAGCCTGCCCCACGCCCCGGTGCATCCTTGCCTTCGAGAACATCAGCAGCGGCCTTGAGTCGTTCAGCTCCCTGCTGATCGCCTGCCGCATACGCCTGCGCGGCCTTCTGTAGGAGCTCGGAGATGGTGCTCGCCGCCGTCGACGTGACGCCGAGCGTGTTCTGCCGGCCGGTCAGGACTCCCGACAATGCGGTGTTCACGGCCGAGGCGATGACGCCATGGCTGGTCTCAACACCCGATCCGTCCACACCGGCAAGACCGGACAGTCCGTCCGCGACATCGGAATGCAGTTGCGAGTAGTTCAGCACCCCGTCGGTCTGGACATGAAGCGGATCGGTCATCGTCGTCGGCCCCCGTTCGGTTCGCACCTCATCCTATTGGCGACGGCTTCGAGGTAGTGACGGATATTTACGGCTCCTCCAGTGGCAGGACGGCGGTGAGCGTGTTGCAAATGCGCGCCTGATGAGTGCTGCAGTGCCAGTTATTTCGGATTCAGCGGCCAACCCGGCAAGGCTTCGCCGTGCGGAGGGGGCTCGTCTTTGAACCCGGCGATTATGGACAGCCGTTCGGCTTCGTTTTGAGGCATCGCTTGACTGCATCGTTGCTGAAGCGAGGCAGGTGGCCAGCGCGTGGGCTCCGGCGCGTCTTTGGGGCCCCATCCGCCGAAGCTGGCTCCAGTGATGAACCAGTTGCCGAACACATCTTGGTCTGGGGCGGGCGCCGGTCCTTTCTGAGGTGCGGAAGCCGGCGCAGGGGCATTCGATCCGACTCTTGGATCGTGCTGGGTCAAGGTGATCCGAAGCGGTCGGACCCCAGTGTCTGGGCGAGGTGCGGCGTTCGACTGAATAGCCGCGACCGAGATGAACTTTCCCGGCTCAACGTCGCTTCTCATGAAATTCGCGTAGTCGCCGATACAGGCCAGAACTTCCAATCCATCGGCGGCAGGCGTGATCTCGAGCAGATGGAACTGCATGGATCCGTAGTGAGGTTGAGCGTCGTGGGGAGTAACGGAATACCCTTCGCCAAGTGGCCGAATACCCGTCAGTTGTAGAGCCGTAGCCTCGCGATACGTTTGGTTCGCAGGGGTCGCTCTCATGAAGCCGGGGTAGACGTTGTTGCTATCGGCTGTGAAGATCGCGATGTTGTAGGACTCGACGTAGGCGCGGACTACTACGGCAGGCCCTTCCGTGAGATCGATGCCGGGCTCGGCTGACCACTGAAACCGAAAGTCGTCAACCAGTTTGGGCCAGTTGGGGTATGAACGCGTTGGTGCTGTCTCTGTCGTCGATCCAGGCCCGGATTGAGAGGTCGCGGTGCACGCCGAAAGCAGTGCCACGGCGACAATGGACGCTATCGCTCGCATCGCATGGCTCCCTCGATCAGGTCGCACCGTAAACCGCCCCGCAACAGGCGATCGTCACCGTCAGCGCAATTGCTAAGGCCAACAGGCATTTCTGCCTTCTCGTCGTCCTAAGCAAACTGACCATCCTCACTTATGCGGTATCAGCGGGTCGAACTCACAACGCCGGGGCTGTCAGCCGTCAACCGGAATTTCAGGCGGTCAAATGAACCACGGGCACCTAGAAGTAGCTTGCAAGGCGATCTGTTCAGCTGGCATCCAGCGGCCAACCAGGGACCGCATCGCCACGCGGTGGAGGTTCGTCCTTGAAGCCTGTGATGATGGCAAGTCTCTCGCTTTCGTTCTGGGGCATGACCTGGCTGCACCGCTCCTGAAGCGAAGCCGGCGGCCAGCGAAGCGGTTCGGGCGCATTCTTCGGTCCCCATCCCCCGAAGCTGGCTCCGGTAATGAACCAGTTAGCGAACAAATCTTGATTGGGTGCCGGGGCAGGTCCGCGCTGTGGCACCGAAACAGGCGCCGGGCCGCCTTTTCGCAACTGGGTGAGTGTGATGCGAAAGGGACGCACGCCGCTGCCGGGGCGTGGTTGGGCGTCGGGCTGAAAGGCTGCAACAGAGACGAACTTCCCAGGATGTACCTCGCTCTCCATGAAGTTCGTATAGTCACCTGTGCAGCCAATTACGTCCCATCCGTCAGGAGTCGAGTTCATCTCGAGAAGGTGGTACTGAACGGCTCCGTAGTGAGGGCGGGCGTCTTTGGAGGTGATGCTGTAACCCTCTCCTAGCGGGCGGATCCCCGTCACTTGTAGCTCGGGTGCTTCGCGATACGACTGGTTCTCTGGCGTGGCGCGCATAAAGCCGGGATACACGTTGTTGATGTCGGCGGTGAACGTCGCAATGTCGTAGGACTCCATGTACGCGCGGATGATCACGGCCGGTCCGGTGAAGATGTCGATACCCGGTTCAGCGGACCAGTGGAACCGGAAGTCGTTGAGTAGCGGGGGCCAATATGGGGATAGGCGGCCCGCCGCAGCGCTCGGCACAGGCGACGGGCTGGTTTGCGAGGGGCCGCCACATCCGGCTAACACGATAACGACCATCAGCGTTGCCAACAGGCGCATCGCGGACGCTTGCTTACGTCGCACCGTAGGCAGCCTCGACGTAGGTCCGCCAGTAGGCGGTCATCAGGTCGTCGATGGGGCGGTCGACCCCGACCGAATCGAGGTACGCGTTGACCCTGTTGTGAAAGTCCCTGTACTCCTTGCTTCCTGACTGGTCCGGTGCTGTGAGTTCGCCAGCCTGGAGGTACTCATCAATCAATGACATATTCCCAGCGTTCGCATTCGCCAACACCTGCGCCAGATACTGCTGGGTCGGAAATGTTCCGGGGATGGTCACATTCGGTGGCTTACCTTCCTGGGGTTCGGGGCCGATGATGAAGTCCTTTCCGATCGAGCCGGCCCCGGATGCCAGCTCGCCTGGTGTTCCTCCATGTTCTGCCACAGTTGTCGCGAGATCGAAAAGCTTCCCCTGCAGCTGCCACGATTCATGGCGGGCCTGGAACTCGTTGTGCAGCCTGGATGCAGCCTCGTCATAGCTTCCGAGGTTCAGTGCTGCTTGCAGACGGCCGGCAGATTGCATGGCGAAATCGTCCTTCACCGGATTCCCGCTCGCTGCTGACAGCGCCGCGTTCTCGAACGCCTTGTTGACGTGCTGCTGGGTGTTCTCGAAGAGAATCTCGCTGGCGGTCTTCGGTGCACCGGACCCTGGCTGTTGATCCAACGGTGGATGGTCCGACATCAGCACACTCATCAGATGACGGGTCTTCACGGGTTCGGTCTGGGATTGATCGGCGGGATCGAGCGGCGCGAAAAGTCCGTTGTTGCCTCCGGTGTTGTTGCCGACCATATCGTCAAGGTACGGCGATAATGCTCGGGCCATGTCCCTGGTGAGCTCTGGGTTGACTTGGCCGAGTGATTGACCCTCCGCCCCATAGCCTCTGGTGCTATCGAGATTGAGCAGGTGGTTGTCCGGGTTGCTGGTGAACTCGGCGAGGGCGTGGGCTGTTTCGGCCGCCCGGCCCGTCGAGTCCTGGTCGGCAGACTGCTCCACCCAGTCGAACAGGCCGCCAGCCGCCAGGCCGTCGTCCTGCCACTGGTGGTTGGTCAGGTCATGCAGGAACTTGTCACCGCCGGCGCCGGTCACCGTGTCGTGGATGACCATGTCGTCTTTGTTCACCGAGTTGAGCATGTTCTGCAGGGTCGGATCGACGTTCTCGTGGTACCACCGTGGCGCGTCATCGCCAGGGCCGAATCCGGTCCCGGGTGCCTGCGGTATCGGCTGACGGTTGGAGATATCGAGCATCTCTTGGCTTTTCGCCATCATTCCAGCGTCCAAAGCGGAACCTTGTTGCAAGTTGCTGTTGCCCTGCTGGATCACGTTCGCGAGATCATTGAGGCCTTGCGTCGGCTGTAGCGGACCTGTCGGTTCCGGCGGAACGACCCAGCGTCCATCCTCGAATACGCCGCTCGACATCGGCTGCGTCATCGCAGGTCCGTCCAAAACCTTCTGGACGCCATCAGGAAGTGCGTACTTGCCGCCGCTCGCGGGCCTATCGATCGACGGCGGCTCGGTCTGCGGAAGTCCGGTGGTGATGTGCGGGTTAGAAGCAAGCTGGAACACGTCTGCGACACGGCCGCCATCGGATCCGGACTTGTCCATGATGGCTTTGATCTCGGCAGGTGTCCTGTCCCCGAATGCTCTCGAAAAGCCCTGGAGATAGGACATCTGGTCGGGTGGCAGGGTGAGATTCCCGTTGTGCAGCGCCGCCTGCTGCTCAGGGGTCAAGGTGGTGTTCTGGTTCAGGCGCTCTCGCTGCTCGGGAGTGAGTTGCCCGTTTTGTAAGGCCTCGGAATCCTCGGCCCCGGTCTCGCTGGGGGGCTTGTCCTCTCCGGTCGTCGCCTCGCCGTTCCCCTTGACCCCTTTGAAGTCGCCCGTGCCCTCCTTCGGCCCGCCCCCGAACTTCTGATCCGTCGAGAGCTTGTCCCACTCCGTCCCGAGCCCGCGGATCTTGCCTGCGATGCTGCTGAGCTCGGTGTTCGACGTCGAAACCACATTGCTGATCCGGCTCAGCCCTTCCCGCACGATCGGCACCAGATCGCGGTCCCGATTCTTGCCCGGCGGCACCTGCGCCGCGGCGTCGAGAACCCATTTCTTGATGCCGTCGAGGGTCTGCCTGCCGTTGGACACCACCTGGGCGGACTCGGTGACATGCGCACCTAGCCGTTGATCCAGCACGGCCAGTTGGGCGAACACCTTGGCGTGATCGGTGTTGACGGCGCCGTAGGCGTTCGCCGCGGTTCCCGTCCATCTGGAGCCGGGGGCCGCGGTCTCGACGGTCGACTGCATCTGGGGCAGCGACGCGCTCTGGTCGAAACGTTCACCGGATTGCGGTGTCCCCGTGCCGAAGGTCTCGCGTGCCTTCGACCATGTCGACAGGAACGCGTCCAGCACACTCACGTGATCCCCCCCGTCACGACATCGATCCTATTGCCGCGCCCCACCACCGTGGCCCACCAATTCGGCCGCCTGACGTGCCGCGTCGGCAGCCGCCGCACCGAACCCGAGATCGAGCCACTCGTTGGCCACCGCCGTCAAGCCGTCGGCATCGCGCGCCGCCAACGCCTGCGCGTGCGCCGTCGTCAGCCGAGCGAACGGACACGGCAGCGCCAACCCCTCCAGCACTGCCGCCGCCCGCACGTCACCCAGGCGCACCGCGTCATGCGCGGCACGCAATGCCACTGCGGTTTGACCGCCGCGTTCGGCCGCGCGGAACGCCTCCCGCGCGGCGCTCACCGCCCCAATGGAGTCCTTACGAGCCCAACTCGTCCACGCCCGGGCCAGCGCCAGCTCCGGTGCGAACAGCATCGACTTCAGACCGTGCCGGGACTCGGCGCGCCCCAACGCCTTTGCCGCAGCCACGGTCGACCCCTGCTGGCCGAGCGTCTGTGCCAACAACATCCACGCCAGCGGTGTCCACGAATAACCGGTCGGTGCCAAACTGTCGGCCGCCGAACGTAATAACCCGACCGCGGCATCGAGGTTGCCGCGTACTGTCAACACCTCGGCGGCCAGCACCTGGCCCACCCAATGTCCCGGGCCGGACTCGCCTGTCAGCTCGGCGGCCAGCTCCTCGGCTCGGTCCAGCTCGGCGCCGAACACGGCGACCAGCACCTGCCCGTACCCGGAAGTGAAGCGCAACAAGCCGGGATGGCCGGCAGCGACCGCCCGCGCCGCCAACTCGTCGACCGGGCCGAACTCGCCCATCCGCGCATGCGTCAAAGCCGCCGCCGAGGCCGCCCACCCGATCGCCTGATCCGAAGCCGTCGGCGACGCCAGCACCGACGCCGACAGGGTCCGGCACCGTTGCAGGTCCCCGGCATTCATCGCGAATGTGCCCAACAACGCGTCCACCGTCGCATCCGAGGACACCCGACCGCGCAACGTGCGCAGAAACGCCGTCGCCCGCTCCGGCTCGTCGAGCATCCAGAACTGGTTGGCCGCCCGCGGCAACGCCCACGCCAGCAGGTCGGCCTCGTCCAGCGTCGCCGGATCGACCGCGGCGAGCACCGCGTCGGCCTCACGCCCGTGGCCCTGCCAGGCCAGCTCCTGTGCCCTGGCCAACCGCGCCGGCAGCGACTCAGCTACGGGATCAGGCACCGCCGCAGTGTATGGCGGCCACGGCAGGCTCGGTAACGTTTTGCCCTGTGGCCGAAACCCCTGCCTGGGCGGTGTGCGTCTACTGCGCCTCCGGTCCCACACACCCCGAACTGCTCAAGCTCGCCCACGACGTGGGCCGTGCCATCGCCGACCGCGGCTGGACGCTGGTCTCCGGCGGCGGCAACGTCTCGGCGATGGGCGCCGTCGCCGACGGGGCACGCCAGCACAGTGGCCGCACCATCGGTGTCATCCCGAAGGCGCTGGTGCACCGCGAACTCGCCGACGTCGATGCCGACGAGCTGATCGTCACCGACACCATGCGCGAGCGTAAGCAGGTCATGGAAGACCGCGCGAACGCGTTCATCGCGTTGCCCGGGGGTATCGGCACTCTCGAAGAATTTTTCGAGGCATGGACTGCTGGCTACCTCGGGATGCATGACAAGCCAATCGTCATGCTCGACCCGTTCGGACACTATGACGGGCTGCTCAGCTGGCTGCGCGGTCTCGTCGACACGGGATACGTCGGCGCCACCGCTCTTGATCGCCTGGTCGTGGTTAACAATGTGGACGCCGCCATGGCCGCATGTGCCCCCGGTGAGATCCCTCACTAGAGTTCTTACTCATGAGTAACGACACATCCCGCGCCAGCGTCGGTCTGCTCGATATCGCCACCCAACTGCCAGGGTTCCTGGCCGATGCCCCCGCGATCGTCCGCGGCCTGGTCACCGGGCTGGCCGCGCGGCCGACAGCCAAGACTTCGATCGGCAAAGTTTTCCAGGATCGGGCCGCGCAGTACCCGGAGAAGGTGTTCCTCAAATTCGAGGATCAGCAGTACACCTACCGGCAGGCCAACGAGACGGTCAACCGCTATGCCGCCGTGCTGGCTGCCAGGGGCGTCGGTCACGGCGACGTCGTCGGCATCATGCTGCGCAACTCACCCGACGCGGTGCTGCTCATGCTGGCCACGGTCAAGTGCGGCGCGGTGGCCGGGATGCTCAACTACCACCAGCGCGGCGATGTGCTGGCCCACAGCTTCGGTCTGCTCGGCGCGCGTGCCGTGGTCGCCGAGAACGACCTGATCGAGCCCATCGGGGAGAGCGGCGCCGAACCGGACGGCTTGTTGACCATCGACGACCTGCGCCAGCTCTCGCTCACCGCGCCGACCACCAACCCGGCCGTCACCTCCGCCGTTTTGGCCAAGGACAAGGCCTTCTACATCTTCACCTCGGGCACCACCGGCCTGCCCAAGGCCAGTGTCATGACGCACTACCGGTGGCTGCGCGCGCTGGGTGGCTTCGGCGGGCTCGGGCTGCGTTTGAACAGCAACGACACCTTGTACTGCTGCCTGCCGCTCTACCACAACAACGCGCTCACGGTGGCCACCGGATCGGCCATCAACGCCGGTGCGGCACTGGCCCTCGGCAAGTCGTTCTCGGCGTCACGGTTCTGGGACGACGTCATCCGCTACGGCGCCACCTCCTTCGTCTATATCGGCGAGATCTGCGGGTACCTGCTCAATCAGCCGCCCAAGCCGACCGACCGCCAACACAAGGTGCGGGTCATCGCCGGCAACGGGCTGCGCCCGGCCATCTGGGACGAGTTCACACAGCGGTTCGGCATCCCGCGGGTGTGCGAGTTCTACGCCGCCAGCGAGGGCAACACCGCCTTCGTCAACGTCTTCAACGTCGACAAGACCACCGGGATCTGCCCCAGCCCGGTCGCCTTCGTCGAGTACGACCTGGACACCGGCGAGCCGGCCCGCGGCCCCGACGGCCGGCTGCGCCGGGTCAAGCGCGGCCAGCCCGGTCTGTTGTTGAGCAAGGTGTCCAGCTTCCAGCCGTTCGACGGTTACACCGACAAGTCGGCCAGCGAGAAGAAGCTGGTACGTAACGCGTTCAAGGACGGCGATGTCTGGTTCAACACCGGGGACCTGATGCGTTCGCAGGGCTTCGGGCACGCCGCCTTCGCCGACCGGCTCGGCGACACCTTCCGGTGGAAGGGCGAGAACGTCGCCACCACGCAGGTCGAGGCCGCACTGTCGGCCGACCATCAGGTCGAGGAGGCGACGGTGTTCGGCGTCGAGGTGCCCGGCTGCGGCGGGCGGGCCGGCATGGTCGCCCTGCAGCTGAAGTCGGGTACCGAGTTCGACGGCGCCGCGCTGGCCAAGGCGGCCTACGCGAGCCTGCCCGGGTACGCCGTGCCGTTGTTCGTGCGGGTGGTCAAGGAACTCGCACACACCTCGACGTTCAAGAGTCAGAAGGTCGAGCTGCGCAAACAGGGCTATGGCAGCGATGTCGAGGACCCGATCTACGTGCTGGCCGGTCGCGACGAGGGATATGTCCCGTTCTACGACGGTTATGTCGACGAGGTGAGGGACGGCAAGCGACCCAAGTCGTAGCGACTTCTGCGCGCTCACCTGCGCTCACCGCGGTTGAGCGCGCCGAACCCGCACGCCGCTAGCCTGGGTGACGTGCAGTCGACGTGGCAGGGCGGGCGGAGCGACGGGAAGTTGTTCCTGGGCCGTCCCGTCGCCGGTGACCGGGCGATGATCATGGCCATCGTCAATCGCACCCCGGACTCCTTCTACGACCGCGGCGCCACCTTCGACGACCAGGCTGCCAAGGACGCCGTGCACCGTGTCATCGCCGACGGTGCCGATGTCATCGATGTCGGCGGGGTCAAGGCCGGTCCGGGCAGCAGCGTCGACGCCGACGAGGAGATCGCCCGCGTGGTGCCCTTCATCGAATGGCTGCGCGACACCTACCCGAACCAGCTGATCAGCGTCGACACCTGGCGCGCCACCGTCGCCAAACAGGCGTGCGCGGCCGGCGCGGACCTGATCAACGACACCTGGGCGGGTGCCGACCCGGGCCTGCCTGAGGTGGCCGCGGCGTTCAATGCCGGGCTGGTGTGCTCCCACACCGGCGGCGCGGTGCCGCGGACCAGGCCGTTTCGGGTGAACTACGGCATCACCGAACGCGGCGTGGTCGACGATGTCATCGCCGAGGTCACCGCCGCGGCCGAACACGCGGTCACGGTCGGGGTGTCCAGGGACGCCATCTTGATCGATCCGACCCACGATTTCGGCAAAAACACTTACCACGGCCTTAGTTTGTTGCGCCACGTAAAAGATCTTGTTAATACGGGATGGCCGGTCCTGATGGCCCTGAGTAACAAGGATTTCGTCGGGGAGACTCTGGGTGTGGGCCTCACTGAACGCCTGGAAGGCACCCTGGCAGCGACCGCGCTTGCGGCCGCCGATGGTGCCGCGATGTTCCGGGTACACGAGGTGGGACCTACACGGCGCGTACTGGAAATGGTCGCGTCTATCCAAGGGGAGCGTCCACCGACGCGGACCGTGAGGGGACTGGCATGACACTCTCGCCTGACCTGGCCACCGGAATCACCGGCCATTCATGGCTCACCGACCACAGCTGGAGTCGCCCGATGTGGACGATCGCCGAGCTGGAGGCCGCGAAAGCCGGCCGCACCGTCTCCGTCGTGCTGCCGGCGCTGAACGAGGAGGAGACCGTCGGTTCGGTGGTGCAGACCATCGCGCCGCTGCTGGGCGGCCTGGTCGACGAGCTGATCGTGCTGGATTCCGGGTCCACCGACGACACCGAATTCCGCGCCGTGGCCGCCGGGGCCCGGGTGATCAGCCGCGAGACCGCCGTCCCGGAGGTGGAACCACGCCCGGGCAAGGGCGAGGTGCTGTGGCGTTCGTTGGCCGCGACCACCGGGGACATCGTCGCGTTCGTCGACTCCGACCTGATCGATCCCGACCCGATGTTCGTGCCCAAGTTGCTCGGCCCGCTGCTCACCACCGACGGGGTGCATCTGGTCAAAGGCTTCTACCGGCGCCCGCTGAAGGTCAGCGGGGCCGAGGACGCCAATGGCGGTGGTCGTGTCACCGAGCTGGTCGCCCGACCGCTCCTGGCGGCGCTGCGCCCTGAGCTGACGTGCCTGCTGCAGCCCCTGGGTGGCGAGTACGCCGGCACCCGCGAACTGCTGACCTCGGTGCCGTTCGCACCGGGCTACGGCGTGGAGATCGGACTGCTCGTCGACACCTACGACAAGTTGGGCCTGGACGCCATCGCGCAGGTCAATCTGGGCGTGCGGACCCACCGCAACCGGCCCCTCACTGAACTGGCGGCGATGAGCCGGCAGGTCATCGCGACGCTGCTGTCGCGGTGCGGGATCCCGGACTCCGGGGTCGGGCTCACCCAGTTCTTCGCCGACGGCGATGACTACACGGCCCGCACCTCATCGGTGTGTTTGGAGGACCGGCCGCCGATGAACACGCTGCGCCCCTGATCCACCTGTCGGTGGGGTAAGGCACTATCGAAGCGTGACCCTGATCCTGCTGTACCTGGTCGTGCTGGTGCTCGTCGGTGTCGTGTTGTTTGCCGTGGGCAGTGTGCTGTTCGGGCGCGGAGAATCCCTGCCACCGCTGCCGCGGGGCACCACCGCGACGGTGCTCCCGGCCTCCGGGGTGACCGGCGCCGACGTGGACGCGGTGAAACTGACCCAGACCTTCCGCGGGTACAAGACCAGCGAGGTCGACTGGGTGCTGGACCGGTTGGGTGCCGAGCTGGACCTGGTGCGTGGTGAATTGGCCGCGGTGCGGGCCGCCTACGGCATCGCCGAGGAACCCGAACCCGCCGAGCACGAGGCGGCGCATGCCCGCGCCGAGGAGTCATGAGCGCGCTGGTCATTGACGACGGTCTGATTCGGTGTGGTTGGGCACCAACGGATTCCAAGGCGGACTCGGTGCTCTACCGCGAGTACCACGACACCGAATGGGGCCAGCCGGTACGGGATTCGGCGGCGTTGTTCGAAAGGGTCAGCCTGGAGGCTTTCCAGAGCGGGCTGTCCTGGCTGGTGATCCTGCGCAAACGGGAGAACTTCCGGAAGGCGTTCAAACGGTTCGACGTCGACAAGGTGGCCCGCTTCACCGAGCGCGACGTGGAGCGCCTGCTGGCCGATGAGGGCATCGTGCGCAACCGCGCCAAGATCGAGGCCACCATCGCCAACGCGCGGGCGGTGTCCGACCTCGATATCGAGTTTGCCGACCTGCTGTGGTCGTTTGCGCCCGAGCGCCGCCAACGGCCCGCCGACATGTCGGCGGTTCCGGCCGTCACGGCCGAGTCGACGGCAATGGCCAAGGAACTCAAGCGTCGCGGATTCCGATTCGTCGGGCCGACGACGGCCTACGCGCTGATGCAGGCGACCGGGATGGTGGACGACCACGTCGCCTCGTGTTGGGTGCCGTCAGCGAGCTGAACTGGTCACATTCAGGTGCCATCGCCGGGTCTTTTCACACCGAACGCTCCGGATAGGGAACAATGGACTCAGTTCACTATCCATCTCGAGCCGGTGAGACCGGCCATGAACGGGTCCGCCGGCGCGGGCCGGCGCACGCGGAGGGAGCACACGATGGCGGCGATGAAGCCCCGGACCGGTGACGGTCCACTGGAAGCAACCAAAGAGGGGCGCGGCATCGTGATGCGAGTACCACTGGAAGGTGGGGGGCGACTGGTCGTCGAACTCACCCCGGATGAGGCGGCCGCACTGGGCGACGAGCTCAAGAGCGTCACCAGCTAGTTCCACCCTGCTACAGCGCTGATCCCCTCGGGGTCAGCGCTGTACCTTGCGGTACACCTCCACGGTCTGCTCGGCGATGTGAGCCCACGAGAACTCGTCGATGCAGCGTTGCCGTCCCGCCGCGCCGTAGCGGCGGGCCCGGTCGGGTTCGGCCACCAGCGCGTTGACCGCATCGGCGAGCCGCTGCTCGAAGAACGCGGTGTCGTCGGCGTCGTAGTGCACCAGCAGGCCGGTGGTGTGGTCGGCCACCACCTCCGGGATGCCGCCGACGTCAGAGGCCACCACGGCCGTCGAACACGCCATCGCTTCGAGGTTGACGATGCCCAGCGGCTCGTACACCGACGGACAGACGAACACCGATGCTGCCGACAGGATTTCGCGAATCTTGCCGATGGGCAGCATCTCCCGGACCCAGAACACGCCGGTCCGGCTGCGGGCCAGCTCCTGCACCGCCGAACCGATCTCGGCCGCGATCTCGGGAGTGTCCGGTGCACCAGCGCACAACACCAGTTGCACGTCGGGATCGAACTTGTGTGCCGCCGCAACCAGATGTGCGACGCCTTTCTGGCGGGTGATGCGGCCGACGAAAGCGACGATCGGCTTACCCAAGTCCACCCCGAGTTCGGTCAGCACCGACTCGCGCGGTTCGGGCGGGGAGGGGTACCACACGGTGGTGTCGATCCCGTTGCGTACGACATGGACCCGGCTGGGGTCCAGCGCCGGATAGGTGCTCAACACGTCGTCACGCATCCCGGAGCTGACGGCGATCACCGCATCGGCGGCCTCGATCGCCGTCTTCTCCACCCAGGACGAGACGCGATACCCGCCACCGAGCTGTTCGGCCTTCCAGGGCCGCAGCGGTTCCAACGAGTGGGCGGTGAGCACGTGCGGGACGCCGTACAACAGCGCGGCCAGATGCCCGGCCATCCCGGTGTACCAGGTGTGTGAGTGCACGATCGTCGCAGCCTGCCCGGGCAGGCCGGCGTTGTTGACCATCACCAGGTCGGCGGACAAGGTGGACAGCGCCGGGTTGGCGGCGGTGAGCGCCGGGTCGGGCTGCGCCACGATCGCGGTGTCCCGGGGGGCGCCCATGCAGTGCACGTCGACCTCGCAGAGCCGTCTGAGTTGGGTGACCAGTTCGGTGACGTGTACACCGGCGCCGCCGTACACCTCAGGTGGATACTCCCGTGTCATCATCGCCACCCGCATGCTGTGCACGGTAGTGGGCCGCGGTTCGCGGCGCACCGTTGCGGTCGAACCCGATGGGTATCACCCGGTCGCCGTGGCGAAATGTCTTGACCGACATGCGCCAATAGGGCCGATTGGCTGGCCCTGGTGCGTTATCGCCGATAGGTTGGCAGCATGAGGGAAGCGCCACATGTGCTGGGCATCGTCCTGGCGGGCGGGGAGGGGAAACGGCTCTACCCGCTGACGGCCGATCGGGCGAAACCGGCGGTGCCTTTCGGCGGTTCCTACCGGCTGATCGACTTCGTGCTCTCCAACCTGGTCAACGCCCGATTCCTGCGGATTTGTGTTCTCACGCAATATAAATCGCACTCGCTGGACAGGCATATCTCGCAGAACTGGCGGCTGTCCGGTCTGGCCGGCGAATACATCACACCGGTCCCGGCCCAGCAGCGTCTGGGCCCGCGCTGGTACACCGGCTCCGGTGATGCGATTTTGCAGTCGCTGAATCTGATCTACGACGAGGACCCCGACTACGTGGTGGTGTTCGGCGCCGACCACATCTACCGGATGGACCCGGAGCAGATGCTGCGGTTCCACATCGAGAGCGGCGCGGGAGCCACCGTCGCCGGCATCCGGGTACCGCGCGCGGAAGCCTCGGCCTTCGGCTGCATCGACGCCGACGACTCCGGCCGGATCCGGGCGTTCGTGGAGAAGCCCGCGGACCCGCCCGGCACCCCCGACGACCCGGAGCAGACCTTCGTCTCGATGGGCAATTACATCTTCACCACCAAGGTGCTCATCGACGCCATCCGCGCCGACGCCGAGGACGACCACTCCGACCACGACATGGGCGGCGACATCATTCCGCGACTGGTGGCCGACGGGATGGCCGCGGTGTACGACTTCAACGACAACGAAGTCCCCGGCGCCACCGAGCGAGACCACGGGTACTGGCGTGATGTCGGCACCCTCGACGCGTTCTACGACGCGCACATGGACCTGGTGTCGGTGCACCCGATCTTCAACCTGTACAACAAGCGCTGGCCCATCCGCGGCGGCTCGGAGAACCTGGCCCCGGCCAAGTTCGTCAACGGCGGATCCGCGCAGGAGTCCGTCGTCGGTGCCGGCAGCATCATTTCGGCGGCCTCCGTACGCAATTCGGTGCTGTCCTCCAACGTCGCCATCGACGACGGCGCCATCGTCGAGGGCAGCGTCCTGATGCCCGGCGTGCGGATCGGGCGCGGCGCCGTGGTGCGCCGGGCCATCCTGGACAAGAACGTCGTGGTCGGGCCGGGGGAGATGGTCGGGGTCGACCTGGACAAGGACAAGGAACGCTTCTCGATCAGCGCCGGGGGAGTGGTGGCCGTCGGCAAGGGTGTCTGGATCTGACGGTTTTGGAGTCCGCGTTTTTGGACGTGATACGCCGTAGCGCGCGGACTGCCCTGAACTGCCGGGATGTGTTGGTCTGCGGCGACGACGCCGTGATTCCGCGTGCGCTCTGGCCGCCCCCGACTACGCCGCTGTTCATCGAGGACGCGCACGTCATCAGCCACCCGGTGACGAGTGTCTTCCCGGACGCCCGGTTTCTCGCTGCCGTGGCTATACACTGCGGCGCCGAGCCGGTGGGGGCGCTGTGGGTCACTGATCCCGATCCGCGTCCTGTCACCGCCGACGTTCGTGCCCTCGTCGAAGACTTCGCTTTGTTGGCATCGCTGCACCTGCAGCAGGAGAGCGACACGGCGTTGTATCGACTGGTGGCGGAGAACTCGGCGGACACGCTCATCCGAGGCAGCCTCGACGGCGTCCGCCGGTATGTGTCCCCCTCGATCCGGACGCTGCTCGGATACGACGCCCACGAGCTGGTGGGCAAGCGCGCCAGCGATATCACCCATCCCGACGACGTCGAGGGGTTCGCACGACAGATGCTGGCCATGCACGACGGCCGCATCGACAGTTTCGTCACCGAACACCGGATGCGTCACCAGGATGGGTCCTGGGTGTGGTTGGAAGCCTTCGTCAGGGTCACCCATGACCCGACGACAGGTCTGCGCGACGGTTATGTGGTGTCGGTCCGAGACACCTCGCGTCGCAAAGAGCTCGAATCAGAGCTGCTCCACCACGCCTACCACGACGGCCTGACCGGACTGCCGAACCGCGCGCTGTTGTATGACCGGCTGACCGCACACATCGAAGGTGCGCGTGACGGTGATGCCTTCGCCGTGCTCTGCGTCGATCTCGACGGGTTCAAACAAATCAACGACGCATCCGGGCACGAGGTGGGCGACCGGGTGTTGGCGGCCATCGGCGCGCGCCTTGAGTCGTGCGTGGGCCCTGCGGATACCGTGGCGCGACGGGGTGGCGACGAGTTCGTCATCATCCATGTCGCCGGCTCGCCGTTGCTCGATTCCGCGGTTCGGTTGGCGCAGAGAGTCATCGACGTGGCGTCCGCCACGATGACGATTGCCGACTGGTCCGGCAGCGTGGGCTTGAGCATCGGGATCGCCATTGCCGACGGTGCGATCGCAGGGGGTGAGGACATCCTGCGTGCTGCGGACCGAGCCATGTACGAGGCGAAGGCGGGCGGGAGCAACGGTTATCGCGTCGCCGAATCTCGCTGACCGCTGGATGCTGAATCAGCGGCAGGACGGCTCAGCCGCGTCGCTGCTTGTGGTTGTCGCTATGCGGCCGGTCGTGCGGCGGCACGATCGGAGTGTCACGCGGGCCACGCCCTCGGCCCGCCACGGTGCTCAGCGCCTGCCGGCAGCGCGGGCAGACCGGCCGGCCGGTTTTGTCGACCGTCCAATTCTTGCCGCCCCCTGGGCAGGGCGTCGCGCTCGGGCTGGGCATGGTCTGATCCTAGATCGGCGCAGTGTCACCAGACGTAGGGCACGATGCGATAGCGAGTCGTCCGGGTGTATTCGTCATAGCCGGCGAGGTCGGTTCGCAGCAGCGACTCCTCGTCGAGGATCCTCAGCACCAAGATCGGCACCGCCAGCAGGGTGACGAGCAGACCCCAGTAGGAGTCCAGCGCCAACGGCATACCGAACATCATCAGCAGCGCACCGGAGTACATCGGATGACGGACAACGCCGTATAGGCCCGTGGACACCAGCGGCTGTTCGTCCTCGACTCGGATGCTGGCACCGGCATAGTTGTTCTGCAGGATCACCGCCTGCGCCAGCACCAGGCCGAGCACCACCAACACGTCGCCCACCACGATCACCGCGGTCGGCACATGTGACCAGCCGAACCGGTGATCCAGCGCGCTCACCACCGTCAGCACCACCACCGAGGCGAACGTTGCCGTGATGATCACCTTTTGCAGCGGCCGGGTCTCGGCCGTGGGGCCGCCGTGCATCCGCCTGGCCAGTGTGGCCGGGTTGCGTACCGCCAGGTAGAGACTGGGTCCCAGGGTGGCGACGAGAAAGATCGCGATGAAAACCCAAGCCTGCCAATATCTCAGGGTGCCCGCCGGCGCGAACAACAGCACCCCGAAGAACAGCACTCCGAAAACCCCGGAGGCGACGGTCTGGATGGCGAGCTTCATCGGATATCCCTGCGACGGAACGCGGTGACGCCGACGCCCAGGAGCACCACATCGATGACCAGTAGCCACAACAGGGGCGTGGCGGTGACGGCACCGGGATGCGGGATGTGGGCGAAGGGCTCCAAATCCAGCAGCAGCTGCGGGAAGCCGGACAACGAGCCCAGGAGGAAGAGCGCGACGAAACCGACCAGCACGCCCCACGCCAGTGGGGTGAAACGCGGCGCCAGCCCGAAGATCGCCACCGTGACGGCCACCAGCAACCACACCGCGGGCAATTGCACCGCCGCGGCGGTCAGCACGGTTCCCAGCTTGCCGCCGACATCGCCGGCGGCGGCCCCGTAGGTCAGTCCGGCCACCACGCCGGCGATCAGTAGAGCCGCTGCCGAGCCGACCACTGCGATTCCCAGATGACTTGCCAGCCAACGGGTTCTGCTCGTCGAGGCGGACAGCACGGCTTCGGCGCGTTGCTCGGCCTCTTCCTGGTGCAGCCTCAGGGTCAACGAGATGGCGAAGGCCGAGGCGATCATTGCCAGCATGGTGAACGCCACCGCAACGAACGCCTCTTCCATGGCGGCGCCGCCACCCAACCGCACCACCACGTCGCGGGCCACCGCGCTGGTACCGACCTCGTCGGCGATCCCGTGCACCACGCTGCCGATCAACAAGCCGTATAGGCACAGTCCGACCGTCCACACCAGCAGCGCGCCCCGATCCAGCCGCAGCGCCAGACCGAACGGGCCGCTCAGGATCGGCGCGGCGACCGGTGCGCCCGGCCGCTCGGCGAACAATCCGGCGCCCACATCGCGACGGGCCAACAACCGGTAGGCCAGCGCAGTCAGTGCGCCGGCGAGCACCATATGCAGCACCAGCACCCACCATCGGTCACCGGCGAACGGACGCACCTGCAGCGACCAGCCCAAGGGGGACAACCAACTCAACACGCCGCCTTCGGCGCCGGTGGCATCCCCGACCGCCCGCAGGGTGAAGGCCGCACCGAGCACGGAAAACGCTGCGCCGCGGCCAAACCGGGCGCTCGACGACAACTGCGCGGTGACCGCGGCCACCGCCGTGAACACCAGGCCGGAGGCGGCCAGCGCGACACCGAAGGCCACGGAACCACTCGGCGGCATGTCGAGGGTGAGAAGCCCAGCACTGCTCAACAGGCCTGCCAACAGCGATGCCGCACTGGTGAGCACCAACGTCGCGGTGAGCGCGGCGTACCGGCCGACGGCGGTCGAGTCGAGTAGTTCGCTGCGGCCGGCTTCCTCGTCGCCGCGTGTGTGCCGGATGACGGTGAGGATGACAGCCACCGCGATCAGGAGGTGGAACATCCCGGCCTTCCAGACACCGACCGCGCCGACTGATTCGTTGTAGATGTTGCCGTACAGGGCGCGTTGGGCCGGGCTGGCCATGATGCTGGCGGCGAAGGTGGCCCGATCGGCCGCGGTGGGGTAAACGGCCTCGGTGCTGCCGACATACACCGTCGACACCGGGACCGACAACAACAGCACCCACAACGGGAGCACCACGCGGTCACGACGCAGGTAGAGACGCAGCAGGCTGGTGGTTCCGGCAAAATTTGAGGCGCGCAGTGCCGGCCGGTCGAGCAGGGTCATGAGTGCACCACGTCGTAATGCCGCAGGAACAGGTCCTCCAGGGTGGGCGGCTGGCTGACCAGGCTACGCACCCCGGCGTCGCCGAGCACCTTGATCACCCGGCCGAGGCTTTCGCTGTCCACCTGGGCGCGCAGTGTGCTGCCGTCCAGGCTGACATCCGCCACACCGGGGATGAGGCTGAGATCGCCTGGATCGCGCAGCATCTCGGCGGTGATCGAGGTTCGGGACAGGTGTCGCATCGACTCCAGGGTTCCGGTTTCGACGGTGCGCCCGGCGCGGATGATGGTGAGCCGGTCGCACAGAGCTTCCGTCTCGGCCAGGATGTGACTGGACAGCAACACAGTGGCGCCGCGGCTGTTGGCCTCACGCACGCATTGCTGGAAGATGTTCTCCATCAGCGGGTCCAAGCCGGTGCTGGGTTCGTCCAAGAGCAGCAGCCGGGCGTGTGAAGCGAAGGCCGAGATCAGGGAGACCTTCTGCCGGTTGCCTTTGGAGTAGGTTCTGGCCTTCTTGGTCGGGTCGAGGGCGAAGCGCTCGATCAGCTCGGCGCGCCGGCGCTTGTCGATACCGCCGCGCATCCGGGCCAGCAGATCGATGGTCTCGCCACCGGTCAATGCCGGCCACAGCGTGACATCGCCTGGCACATAGGCGATATCGCGGTGCAATTCGACGGCATCGGTCCACGGATCGCCCCCGAGCAGGCGAACGGTGCCGGCATCGGCGCGCACCAAGCCGAGCAGGATGCGAAGGGTGGTGGACTTACCTGCACCATTGGGCCCCAGAAAGCCGTGCACCTCACCGTGGGTGACGGTGAGATCCAGTCCGTCCAGTGCGCGTGCGGCACCGAAGTTCTTGATCAGTCCTCGTATGTCTATGGCGTTCTGCGACATCAGTTATTTCCTTCCGGAGAGGTGACGATGGGCAGTCCCTGCTCGGCCTGGGCGGTGAACGCGTCGTACATGGTGGAGTCGGTGAGCAGGCCGTGGGTGTAGACCTCCAGAGCCGGCAGCACCATCTCTTGGGCGTAGTCGTGCAGCACCGCCCGCACATCGCTGGGGTTGTCGTGCAGTTGCAGATACATCAAGAAAGCGCCGCCGCCGGTCAGGGCGAGGAATCGGGCGCGTGCCTTGGGGTTTCGGCTCGGCTTGACGGTGCCGGCGCGCACCCCTTCGTCGATGTATTGCTCGACGTTGTCGATCATCCTGCGCCACAATGTGTTCGACAGATCACCACCGGTTTGCATGGACCGCACCAGGTAGGCCATTGCGGGGGCGAAGGATTCGATCTCCGCCAACCGGGCGAACCAACTGGCCGGGTCGGAGCTCTGAATGGTCTCGCTCTTGGCTTCCAGGATCAGGGCGGCGATGTGGTCGTCGCACGCCCGGCGCAGCTTGTCCTTGGAGCCGAAATGGTGAATCACCAGCCCGGGGCTCACCCCGGCGGCGGCTGCGATGGCCCGCACGCTGGTTCCGAACCCGTGCTGACCGAACTGTTCGATCGCGGCGTCGCGGATTCGGGCGGCTGCCGTCAAATCATCGGCTGAACGCATGTTCAGTACATTAAACGTACGTTTAGTTTGCCGTCAAGAATTTCTCTCGCGAGCAGACGCAAAGGGTCCCAATTTGCCGGCCTGCCGGGGCCATTGGTGTCTGCTCAGCTGGCCAAACCAACGAGGTGACCGGATATGCGCGCCACCAACTCGGCGGGGTGGCGACGGACGTCGTCGACGACCAGCGGGATGGTGGTCCATCCACACTCCTGCAGTCGGGCCACCTTCATCCGGTCGTGGCGCAACGCTTGGGGTGTCGCATGCCATTCCATGCTCTCGTACTCAGCGACCAGCATGGCCTTCGGCCACGCAAAGTCGGCGCGCCACAGGCGACCCTGGAGGTCGACAATCTCGTACTGCAACTCGGGCATCGGCAGTCCGCCATCGATGAAAACCAGCCGAGTCTCGCTCTCCATCGGGGACTCCGCCCTGGCGTCGGCGTACTGCAGCACCTCGCGGACGTGGACGATCCCACGGCGACCTTTCTGCTCACCGACGATGTGCAAGAGCTCGGCGACAGTGGTGGACCGGGTGCGCAACGCGGCGTCGAGCACGGCCAGCGCGCGTGATCGTCGCACCGAACGCGCCAACTCGACCGCCGTCCAGGTCGGCGTCGTCGCCAGTCGATGGCCAACCTTGCGCAGTGGTGCCCCGAGCCGCTGATGCACCATCACGTCCGCAGTCGGTCGAAGCCGTCGGCCCGGGTCGAGGATGTGCAGGCGGGTGTCGGGTTCGGTGTTGAAGCCGTAGAGGTCGGCCGCCGTGTTCAGGCACGCCACGATGTGCACGCCGGTTCGTAGGTCGAGCGCTTCGAGTCGGGTGATCGCGTCCGGCGGCCTGATCGCGTACACGCCGCGCTGCACGCGGATGAGTTCTCCGCGTTCGACGCGGCCGCGCAACTGCTTGCGGGTCATGGCTGCGAGCAACTCGCGGGTACCGACCACCTCTGTGTCCGCGAAAACGTGACGCCAATCCATACCGAGGATCGTGGCCGCGAGTCAGTGGCAGGGGGTAGCGCCGACGGCCGAGGCCTGTGGATAACGCGACGAACAGACATCAACGGCCCCGGAAAGCCCCTGAAATAGGGCCCGACGCGTCTGCTCGCGGAGAGAACGTCAGTCGCGGGCGGCGGCGAGCAGCCCGTCACCCAACGGCACCAGCACCGGGGTGAACCGCTCGTCCTCGGCGATCAGCCGGGCGGCTTCGCGCACGGCACTCACCTCGGGATCGCTGGCCGACGCATCCCCGGCGCGGCCGCCGAGCGCGGCGCGGTGCACCACGACCGCACCGCCGGGGCGTAGCAACCGGACGGCCTCGGCCACATAGGCCGGCTGATCCGTCGGCGCTGCATCGATGAACACCAGGTCGTAGGACTCGTCGGCCAGCCGGGTCAACACCTCCTGGGCACGGCCGGCGATCAACCGGGTGCGCGACGGCCCGACGCCGGCCTCGACGAAGGCCTGTTTGGCCAGCCGCTGGTGCTCGGGCTCGATGTCGATCGTCGTCAGCACACCGTCCTCGCGCATCCCGGCGAGCAACCACAGGCCACTGACGCCCGCCCCGGTGCCCACCTCGACCACGGCTTTCGCCCCGGTCAACCTGGCCAACACGCTCAGCAGCGCCCCAACGGCCGGGGTGACGGCACCGGCGCCGCTGTCGACGGCGCGCTCCCGGGCCGCCGCGGTGACGTCGTCCTCGGTGATCGAGCCTTCGGCATGGGAGACGATCGCCATGGCGCGCTGGGCGGCGTCGTCGGTGCTGGTCATGCCCGCAGCGTAGAGCGAAGGGCGACCGCCTTGCGCGCCGACACGCCCGCTCGTGAAATCGGGATCACATCCGATTTCGGCTGGTTTTGGCTGGTCGTTTACTGGGTAACACGCTTTCTCAGGAAGAGTTCAGTTTTCTTCTATGTCTGCCTTATCGCCATCGGCGACGGTACTGGCATGAACATCGGCGGAAGCTGGCACTCGGGGAATAGCGATTTCGACGGTCGCGTTTCCAGAAGCACCGAGCAGTTGCCGGACACCGACGGCTGCCACATCGATACGGAGGATCCGACGAACACCACCACGCGCCTGGCCACACCGGTCTCGATGCCGCACCTGGAGCAGTACACGGACGGCGACTGGGTGGAGCCCTCGGACGAGCTGACCGGCACGGCGGTATTCGACGCCACAGGTGACAAGGCCGCCATGCCGTCGTGGGATGAGCTCGTGCGGCAGCATGCCGACCGCGTCTACCGACTGGCCTACCGCCTGTCGGGCAACCAGCAGGATGCCGAGGACCTGACCCAGGAAACCTTCATCAGGGTGTTCCGTTCGGTGCACAACTACCAGGCCGGCACCTTCGAGGGCTGGCTGCACCGCATCACCACCAACCTGTTCCTGGACATGGTTCGTCGGCGCGCCCGCATCCGCATGGAAGCCCTGCCCGAGGATTACGACCGGGTGCCGGCCGAGGACCCGAACCCCGAGCAGATCTTCCACGATTCGCGGCTCGGCCCGGACCTGCAGGCGGCCCTGGACTCGCTGCCGCCGGAGTTCCGCGCGGCCGTCGTCCTCTGCGATATCGAGGGTCTGTCCTACGAGGAGATCGGTGCCACGCTGGGCGTCAAGCTCGGCACCGTGCGCAGCCGTATTCACCGTGGCCGCCAGGCGCTGCGCGAACATCTGGCCAAGCACTCCGATACCCTGCCGACGTCCGCCTGAGCGTCGTAGGTGTGGGGCACAGCTTCCCGCGCTACATTCAAAAGAGCAGAGTGTGCGCGAGACGTCGTGGCCAGAGAGGAGTCGGGTGATGGTCGACCCCGGGGATGTTTTCCGGCGCGCCTTCTCCTGGTTGCCCACTCAGTTCGCGTCGCAGAGCAGCGAGCCGGTGGGCCCGCGTCAGTTCCGCTCCACCGAACACCTCTCCACCGAGGCCATCGCCGCGTTCGTCGACGGTGAGCTGCGCATGACGGCGCACCTGCGGGCCGGTCATCATCTGTCGCTGTGCCCGACGTGCGCCGCCGAGGTGGACGCCCAGCGCCAGGCCCGCTCCGCGTTACGGGATTCCTGCCCGATCTCGATCCCGACCTCACTCCTCGGCCTGTTGTCGCAGATCCCGGACGAGAATCCGAAGGAGGCGACGGCCGACGAAAGGGTCGGAGAGCTCGCTGAGGAGTCGGTGCGGCCGCGCCGCAAGCGCCGGTAGATCGCCAGTAGATAATGAGACAGACAGCTGTGCGCGCCCCTCGGGCGCGCCGGAGTGGAAAGTGATGCACGGGTGACCAATCAGGACCCCTCCGGCGACCGGCCCCGGCTGGCGCCACGCCCGGTCTCGCGGCCCCCGGTGGATCCGGCGGCGCAACGCGCGTTCGGCCGGCCCGCCGGTTTCGACGGCTCCTTCCTGGCCGCGGACAAATACCAGGATCAAGGCGAGTACACCCCCAAGGACCAGGCACCGGACCCGGTGCTGGCCGAGGCGTTCGGGCGGCCCCATCCCGGTGTCGACTCACTGCAACGCCACCCCGCCGACGCCGGCGCGCTGGACGCCGAACGCGATGGCGACGGTCCCGATCCGGCGGCCGACCCCTGGCGCGATCCGGCGGCAGGAGCGGCCCTCGGTGCGCCCGCGGTGCCGCCCGTCGCGCCCACCGTCGTCACGGCCCCGCAGGGCAAGCTGGGGGTGCGCGACGTGCTGTTCGGTGGCCGGGTGTCCTTCGTGGCGCTGGCCATCCTGGCCATCGTCGCGCTGGTCATCGGATTCGCCGGCGGCTGGGTGGGCCGCAAGACCGCCGAAGTGGTTGAGGCGTTCACCACGTCCAAGGTGACCTTGGAAACCAGCGACAACCCGCAGAGCCCGCCCGGACGATTCGCGAAGGTCGCCGCGGCCGTGGCTGATTCGGTGGTCACCATCGAGGCGGTCAGCGATCAGGAGGGCTCGCAGGGCTCCGGCGTGGTGGTCGACGGGCGTGGCTACATCGTCACCAACAACCATGTGATCTCCGAGGCTGCGACCAACCCGAGCAAGTTCAAGATCTCCGTCGTCTTCAACGACGGCAAGGAGGTGCCGGCCAACCTCGTCGGTCGCGATCCCAAGACCGACCTGGCCGTGCTCAAGGTCGACAACGTCGACAACCTGACCGTTGCGCGGATGGGTGACTCGGACAAGCTCACCGTCGGCGAAGAGGTGATCGCCGCCGGTGCTCCGCTGGGTCTGCGCAGCACCGTCACCCAGGGCATCATCAGCGCCCTGCACCGCCCGGTCCCGCTCTCGGGCGAGGGGTCGGACACCGACACCGTCATCGACGGCGTGCAGACCGACGCGTCGATCAACCACGGCAACTCCGGCGGCCCGCTGATCAACATGAACTCCGAGGTCATCGGCATCAACACGGCCGGCAAGTCGCTGTCCGACAGCGCCAGCGGCCTGGGTTTCGCCATCCCGGTCAACGAGGTCAAAGCCACCGTCGCGGCGCTCATCGAGAACGGCAAGATCTCACATCCGACGCTGGGCCTGAGCGCCCGTTCGGTGAGCAACGATGTCGCCAAGGGCGCGCAGGTGGCCAACGTCAAAGCCGGGGGGCCCGCCGAGAAGGCCGGCATCCTGGAGAACGACGTGGTGGTCAAGGTCGGTGGCCGCAATGTCGCCGACGCCGACGAGTTCGTGGTCGCGGTGCGTCAGCTCAAGATCGGGCAGGAAGCGCCGATTGAGGTGGTTCGCGACGGCCGGCACGTGACGCTGATGGTCACCCCCACCGGCGACAACCCGACGTAACCCCGTGTTCGCGAACGTCGGCTGGGGCGAGATGCTCATCCTGGTGATCGCCGGTTTGGTGATCCTGGGGCCCGAGCGGCTGCCCGGTGCCATCCGGTGGACGGCGAGCACGCTGCGCCAGGCCCGCGAGTACCTGAGCGGGGCGACGAGTCAACTGCGGCAGGATCTCGGGCCGGAGTTCGACGACCTGCGCGAACCGCTGTCAGAGCTGCAGAAGCTGCGCGGTATGACGCCGCGCGCGGCGCTGACCAAACACCTGCTCGACGGTGATGACTCGTTCCTGACGGGCAATTTCGACTCGCCCACCAAGCCGGTGTCGCCGAACCCGCCTACGCCGGTCGAGGAACCCCCGGCCGCTGAGCCGGGTGTCACCAAGTTCGACAGCGACGCGACCTAGCGGCCCGCGGGGTCCAGCCCCAGCGACATCCCGGCCAGCCCGCGTTTGCGGGCCCCGAGCGCGTCGGCGATCTTGCGCAGTTCTTTTGCCGCCACCGAGTCCGGGGCCGAAAGCACCAACGGCACCCCGGTGTCCCCGGCATCCACCAGCGCCGGGTCCAGCGGGACCTGGCCCAGCAGCGGCACGTCGGCACCCACCGAACGGGTCAGCGATTCGGCGACCTGACGGCCACCGCCTTCGCCGAAGATCTGCATCGTGGTCCCGTCGGGCAGGGTCAGGCCGGCCATGTTCTCCACCACGCCGACGATGCGCTGTCGGGTCTGCAGGGCAATCGCCCCGGCGCGTTCGGCGACCTCGGCGGCTGCCGACTGCGGGGTGGTGACCACCAGAATCTCCGCACCCGGAATCAGCTGCGACACCGAGATCGCGATATCGCCGGTGCCCGGCGGCAGGTCGAGCAGGAGTACGTCAAGGTCGCCCCAGTACACGTCGGCGAGGAACTGCTGCAGCGCCCGGTGCAGCATCGGCCCACGCCACACCACCGGGGTGTTGCCCTGGGTGAACATCGCGATCGAGATGACCTTCACCTCGTGCGCGATCGGCGGCAGGATCATCGAATCCACCTGCGTGGGCCGGTCGGTCACGCCCATCATGCGGGGCACCGAATGGCCGTAGATATCGGCGTCCAGTACGCCCACCGACAGACCGCGGGCGGCCAGCGCGGCGGCCAGGTTCACCGTCACACTGGACTTGCCGACCCCGCCCTTGCCGGATGCCACCGCGTAGACCCTCGTCAGCGAATTGGGCTGGGCGAAGGGGATGACGGGTTCGCGGGAGTCGCCGCGCAGCAGCTTGCGCAACTCGGCGCGCTGCTCGTCGTTCATGACGTCGAGGCTGACCTTGACCGCGCCGGTGCCCGGCACATCGGTCACCGCTGCGGTCACCCGGTCGACAATCTCGTTCTTCTTCGGGCAGGCCGAGGTGGTCAGGTACACCTCGACGTGCACGCCGGAGTCACCGTCGATGGTGACGTTCTTGACCATGCCGACCTCGGTGATCGGACGGCGCAGTTCGGGGTCGATCACCTTGCTCAACGCGGAGCGGACCGCCGCGGCCAGGTCATTGTTCGCAGACATCACCCGCGAGTCTAGGCCGCGAGCCGGCGAACCCCGGAACGGGTCAGGCCGCTCAGGCCGCGGGGCCGGGCGCGGGGCCCAACGGGACCGGCGCCGGTACGGGTGCAGGCGCGGGTGGCGGGGGCGGGGGCGGCGCGAACGGGTTGAAGACCGGCGGCTGAGCCGCCACATTAGGCACCGGCGGGGGCGCGATCGGCACGATGGGCGCCGGTGGTGCCGCCGGCGCCGGTACGGGCACCGCCTCCGGGGGCGGCGCGAACGGGTTGAAGGGCGCCGGGGGAGCGGTCGGTTCCGGAGCCGGGACGTTCTGGCCGATGCAGAACACCGCGCAGTTCTGCTGCGGTGCCACGGCGCCGGGGCCCGGTGCGGTGGGCAGCTGGCTGGCGACGTCGGTGCGGCCCACGTCGAAGATCGGGGTGAGCGCCAGCGGGTCACCGGCAGGCAGGCTGATGGCATTGAGTGGCAGCCCCGGCCCGATGCCCTCCGGGTTGGCATCGAGGTGCGCATCGCCCAGCGGGGGGATCGGTCCGGTGATGGGCGGCAGGTTCACCGGCACCACACCGGTGGCATAGGCGCGCGCCCAGCCGAGCACATTCTGGGCGTAGGCGACCGAGTTGTTGTAGCGCAGGATCGCCGTCATCACCTGGTTGGGATCGCGCATGTTCAACCCACCGCTGCACAGGTAGCGGGCCGCGGCCAGGGTCGCGTCGAACACGTTCTGCACATCGGCTTTGCCGTCACCGTTGCCGTCGGCGGCATAGCGCGACCAGGTGCCGGGCAGGAACTGCATCGGGCCCATGGCGCGCGCATAGGTAGTGCGGTCGTTGCTGCGGCTCTGCACGATGATCTCGTTGCCGGGCAGCGTGCCGTCCAGTGCCGGACCGTAGATCGGCCGCACCGCGGTGCCTTCGGCATCGGTCGAACCGCCGTTGGCGTGCATGGACTCGATCCGCCCGATGCCGGCCAGGATGTTCCAACTCATCCCGCAGCCGGGCTGCGCTGCCGCCATCATCCGTTCGGCATTGCGGTAGGCGTTCAGGGCGATGCTCGGAATCCGAAGGCCGCCAGGGGCATTGATCAAAAGTGACGGCGGGGGGGACGACAGCGCACCGCCCGCGACGTGAAACGGGCGCGGCGTCTTGAACGCCGCGACGATCGAGGGCCCGGAATCGTCGGGCGCCACGGGTCCGACGGCGGCCAACGTGGTGACCGTCGTGTCGCGCACCGGCTTGATCGACGGTGCCGAGGCGCCCACGCTGACGGCGAGGACGACCGGCGTGAGCACCGCGATACCGAATACGGGCTTGCTGACGGCTCGACCTGCTCGGCGCCGCACTGCGGCGAGGGCGGCGCCTCCCCCTTTGACCACTCAACCGTCCTAGTTATGCGGTGCCCGACTTGGTTGTGAACCAAGTCACCATACCCATTCGATGATCGCTGTGGTGCGGCAATGGTCAGCTATTGCCGTCCGAAATGTTCGCGTCGGCCGGGGTGTTCTCCGCCTCGCCCACCGCCGGGGCGTGTTTGCTCTTCTTCTTGCCCTTCGGCGGGACCAACTCGACGAGCATGTCGCGCAGATCCTCCAATTCGTGCCGCAGGTAGTCCCGGGTGGCCACCTCGCCCACCGCCAACCGCAGCGCGGCCAGCTCCCGGGCCAGGAACTCGGTATCGGCCTTGGTCTGTTCGGCGCGCCTGCGGTCTTCTTCGAGCGCCACCCGGTCCCGGTTCTCCTGCCGGTTCTGGGCCAGCAGGATCAGCGGTGCGGCGTACGCGGCCTGGGTGGAGAAGGCCAGGTTGAGCAGGATGAACGGATACGGATCCCACTGCAGCCCGACCGCGAACAGATTCAGGCAGATCCACACGACGACGAAAACCGTCTGGATCGCGAGGTAGCGGCCGGTGCCCAGGAACCGGGCCAGCGACTCGCTGTACTGACCGACGGCCTCGATATCGATACGCGGCGCCAGCCGCCACCGCGACACCTGCGGGGTGTCGATGCGGTCACTCATGGGGTGGCCCCCAACTCGGGCTCATCGGCGCTGACCCGCCAGTCGTGCGGCAGCAGGTGATCGAGCACGTCGTCCACCGACACCGCCCCCAGCAAGTGGCTCTCCTCGTCGACCACCGGCCCACACACCAGGTTGTAGGCGGCGAAGTATCGCGTCACGGCGGCCAACGACGATTCCGGCGTGAGACTGGGCAGGTTCTTGTCGACGATGCCGCTGACCAGTGAGGCCGGCGGTTCGCGCAACAGTCGCTGCAGGTGGACGCAGCCCAGGTAACGGCCGGTCGGCGTGGCCGTCGGCGGTCGCACGACGAACGCCAGGGAGGCCAGCGCCGGGGTGAGGTCGGGGTCGCGGATCCTGGCCAGTGCCTCGGCCACGGTGGTGTCGGGGGCCAGCACCACCGGGTCCGAGGTCATCAGACCACCCGCGGTGTCGGGGGAATGCTGCAGCAGGCGGCGCACCGGCTCGGAGTCCTCCGGGTCCATCCGCGCCAACAGGATCTCGGCGCGTTTGGCGTCCAGCTCACCGAGCAGGTCGGCTGCGTCGTCGGGGTCCATCTCCTCGAGCACATCGGCGGCGCGTTCGGTGTCGAGCTGTTCGAGCAGCTCGGCCTGTTCGCTCTCGGGCAACTCCTGCAGGATGTCGGCGAGGCGCTCATCGCCGAGGGCGGCGATCACCTCGTAGCGACGCTTGGCCGGCAGCTCGCGGATGGCGTCGGCGACCTCGATGGGACGCTGCCCCTCGAACTGCGCGAGCAGCTGCGCCACCCCCTGGCCGGGCAGGTTCAACGCCGACGGGGTCAGACCGCTGACGTCCTGCCAATCGACGATGTGCATGGTGGTGCGGCGGCCGAGCCGTCGGTGGTTGCGGACCGCGACCTTCGTCACCATCCAGTCCCGCGAGCGCACCTGTTCGATCCCGAGGTCGACGACGACGACATCGGTGCCGCTGAGCATTTCGAGTTCCGGGTCGTGCACGCGCACCCGCGTGTCCAGCACTTGGCCAAGCACCAGTACCTCTCCGGGGCGCTGGGAGAACCGGCGGACGGACACGTTGCCGCTGCTCAGGGTCACCGCGTTCGGCTCGATCGCGGTGACCCGCAGGATCGGAACGAAAATCCTTCTGCGCGTGAGCAATTCGACGACGAGTCCGAGAACGCGGGGTTGTTGACGGACAACGCTGATGCTCACCACCACATCGCGCACGCGGCCGATGGACTCGCCGTCCGGGCCGAGCACCACCATCCCCGCAAGTCGGGCCGCATAGACCCGGTTGACCGCCGCCATGACCGCAAGCGTAGAGAGTGACAGTGTGGACAACCTGTATCGCCCCCGCCGAACGTGCCTCTCGGTTCCGGGCAGTAGCGACAAGATGATTCAGAAGGCCAAGACACTGGCCGCCGACCAGGTGTTCCTCGACCTCGAAGACGCGGTCGCGCCCGAGGCCAAGGCGGCCGCCCGCACCAGGGTGGCCGCGGCGCTGGCCGAACCCGGCTGGGCCGGGCAGTTACGCGGTGTGCGGGTCAACGACTGGACCACGCCGTGGACCCATGCCGACATCATCGAGGTCGTGGGCTCTGCGGGCGCCCACCTGGACATCGTGGTGCTGCCCAAGGTGACCGACGCCACCCACGTACGGGCACTGGATCTGCTGCTGACCCAGCTGGAGCTGACCCATGGACTTCCGGTGGGCCGCATCGGCATCGAGGCGCAGATCGAAAATGCCGCCGGGCTGACCCATGTGAACGAGATTGCTGCGGCACCCCGGGTACAGGCGCTCGTCCTCGGGCCGGCGGACATGATGGCCAGCCTCAACATGCGCACGCTCGTGGTGGGAGAACAGCCCGAGGGCTACGACGTCGGCGACGCCCATCACCATGTCCTGATGACGATCCTGGTGGCCGCCCGCACGCACGGGATCAACGCCATCGACGGTCCATATCTGAAGGTGCGGGACACCGACGCATTCCGGCGGATTGCGGGCCGCGTCGCCGCACTCGGATACGACGGTAAGTGGGTGCTGCACCCCGATCAGATCGCCGCGGGCAACGAGGTGTTCAGCCCGCGGCAGGACGACTATGACCACGCCGAACTGATCCTGGAGGCCTACGAATGGCACACCTCGCAGGCCGGCGGAGCACGCGGCGCGGTGATGCTCGGTGACGAGATGATCGACGAGGCCAGCCGCAAGATGGCGCTGGTGATCGCCGGGAAGGGCCGGGCCGCGGGGATGACGCGGACGACGGGTCCGTTCCAGCCGCCGCAGGCGTGAGGGCCGGCGGCGGTTAGGCCGATGCGCGCCTACGGCACTCTGTTGATGCGCGCCTACGGCACTTCATCGATGCGCGCCTACGGCGCGTAAGACCAGCCGCTGGCGATGATGCCCACGAACAACAACACGTAAAGCACCAGCCCGGCGGTGGCCAGTCCGCCGATGATGGTGCCGGCCAGCGCCAGGCCGAAGCCGTCCTGGCCGGTGCGGCGGGTCTCACGCATGGCGATCACCCCGAGGATCAGCCCGACTACTGACGGCAGGCCGCAGAACACCAGTCCGCCGATGGCGGTGATCAGCGCGGCGATCGCCTTGCCGTTGGTGCCTACCGGCTTCTGCCGGTAGGGGTCGTATCCGGGATACGGGTAGCCGACGGGCGGATACCCGGGTGCGGCGAAATAGGGCTCGGGTCGGTATGGCGGAGGGTAGACCGGCGGCGGCAACCTGGGGTCGGTTGGGTAGTCGACCGGGGCGAACGGATCGGGCGGCGGGGTCTGCGAGCTGTACGGGCTGTTCTCGGTCATGTGTTCGGCGAGAACATGGTGATTGCCAGCACC
This sequence comes from Mycolicibacterium chengduense, assembly GCF_033741155.1. Lineage (NCBI taxonomy): Bacteria > Bacillati > Actinomycetota > Actinomycetes > Mycobacteriales > Mycobacteriaceae > Mycobacterium > Mycolicibacterium chengduense. Next base: position 157,876 of record NZ_JAWQNH010000007.1, read on the forward strand.
ATGCTGAGCACCAGCGACACCGCGCCGACGGCAATGCCGGCGATCGCCAGCCCATGCCCACCCTGGTTGTTCCGCTTGATCTGGTTCAGCGCGACGATGCCGAGCACGATGCCGATGATCGAACCGATACCGCACAGCACGCCGATCGCCGAGGCAACCAGTGAGGCGATGGCGAGCGGGTTGGTCGACGACGGAGCGCCGCCGTAGGGGCTGCCGTAGCCCGCCGGCGGGTAACCCGGTGGCGTGCCATAAGGCGGAGTCGGTGCACCGTACTGGGCGCCGGGGTAGCCAGGCGCTCCGAAGCCTGGCGGAGGCGGGTAGCCGCCGACATCGGACATCGGAGGCGGGTAGCCGCCGACATCGGAGACCGGAGGCGGGTAGCCGGCGGGCGGGTAACCACCAGGCGGCGGATACCCGGCCGGCGGGTAGCCATTCGGCGGGAAGTCGTGCGGCGGGTAGCCGGGTGGGGGATAGTTCGGCGGCGGCCCCGGCTGGCCATAGCCCGGTTGCTGGTAGTCCGGCTGCGGGTAGCCCGCCGGTCCCGCGTAGCCGGGCGGTTGGCTGTATCCGGGATATTCGGGGGCCTGCGGCGGCTGCGCCGGTTCGAAGGCCTGCTCGATCGGCGGTGCTTCGTAGGCGCCCGATTGCGGCTCGGAGGCCGAACCCGATTCCGACGGTCCCGTCTCGGACGGCCCCGTCTCGGATGGTCCCGACGATGTCGCGCCTGAGTCCTGGCCCGGTTCGCTCATGCAGCTAAACGTAGCGTATGCGCTGGTCCTCGCGGTGTGGATGAGCTGCGCGCGTCCTGAGACGCCGGGCATCGGTACGCGCGGGCGAATACCGATAGGTTGGGAGGCGGCATCACCATGCGCATGAAGGAGAACTCAGAATGAGCGGTCCCTTACAGCCCGGCCAGCGACCGGGCGCCACTCCCGGCGGCCGCGGACCCGCGCCGCTGCCCACCCCGCCCAAAGGCTGGCCCATCGGCTCCTACCCGACGTATGCCGAGGCGCAGCGGGCGGTGGATTACCTCTCCGATCAACAATTTCCGGTCGAGCAGGTCACGATCGTCGGTGTCGACCTGATGCAGGTCGAGCGCGTCACCGGTCGGCTCACCTGGCCGAAGGTGCTCGGCGGCGGTGTGCTGTCCGGCGCATGGTTGGGCCTGTTCATCGGCTTGATTCTCGGCTTCTTCAGCCCCAGTCCGTGGGGTTCACTGGTCACCGGCCTCATTGCAGGCGTGTTCTTCGGCCTGATCACCTCCGCCATCCCGTATGCAATTGCCAGGGGCACAAGGGATTTCAGTTCGACAACACAGTTGGTGGCCGGTCGCTACGACGTGCTGTGCGAGCCCACCAGCGCCGAGCAGGGCCGGGATCTGCTGGCGCGCTTGACGATCTGAGTGGGCGACCCGCCGAGGATACGGTTGCATATCACGTCTGAATAGCTCTACGGTTTGCCCGCGGGAGGTTCCCGCCCGGATCCCGACGGGAGGCCGAAGTGCGTACACGACGGCTCTGCGCTGCCGTATTGGCCGCGCTCACGGCTGGGTCGGTGGTCTCGGCCTGTGGCGCCAAGGATGACGGGATCGTCATCAACTACTACACGCCGGCAAACGAGATGGCGACATTCTCCGCGGTCGCCAAACGGTGCAACGAGCAACTCGGCGGGCGGTTCACGATCAAGCAGGTCTCGTTGCCCAAAGGCGCCGACGACCAACGTTTGCAGTTGGCCCGCCGACTCACCGGAAACGACAAGTCGCTCGACGTGATGGCGCTCGACGTGGTGTGGACCGCCGAGTTCGCGGAAGCCGGCTGGGCGTTGCCGTTATCCGACGACCCGGCCGGCCAGGCCGAGGCAGACGCGACCTCGAACACCCTGCCGGGACCGCTGGCCACCGCCCGCTGGCAGGACAAGCTCTACGCCGCACCGATCACCACCAATACCCAACTGCTTTGGTACCGCGCCGATTTGATGAGCGGACCGCCGCCAACCTGGGACGGCATGGTGGCCGAGGCCACCCGGCTGCACAACGAGGGCGGCCCCAGCTGGATCGCGGTGCAGGCCAAGCAGTACGAGGGCCTGGTCGTGTGGTTCAACACCTTGCTGCAGAGCGCAGGAGGGCAAGTGCTCTCCGATGACGGCAAGACCGTCACGCTCACCGACACCCCCGAGCACCGGGCCGCGACGGTGAAGGCGCTGTCGATCATCAAATCGGTTGCCACCGCGCCCGGTGCGGATCCGTCGATCACCCAGACAGACGAGGGCACCGCGCGGCTGGCCCTGGAGCAGGGCAAAGCCGCGCTCGAGGTCAACTGGCCGTTCGTGCTGCCGTCCATGCTGGAGAACGCCACCAAGGGCGGGGTGAGCTTCCTGCCCCTGAACGAAGACCCGGCGCTCAAAGGTGCCATCAACGACGTCGGTACGTTCTCGCCGACGGATGAGCAGTTCGACGTCGCGTACAACGCCAGCAAGAAGGTGTTCGGCTTCGCCCCGTACCCGGCCGTGATTCCCGGTGAGCAGGCGCGGGTGACGCTGGGTGGGCTCAACCTCGCGGTCGGACGTAACACTCAGCACAAGGCCGAGGCGTTCGAAGCCATCCGGTGCCTGCGCAGTGTGGACAACCAGCGCTACACCTCGGTCGAGGGCGGGCTGCCCGCCGTGCGCGCGTCCTTGTACGACGATCCGCAGTTCCAGGCCAAGTACCCGCAGTACGAGATCATCCGTCAGCAGCTGACCAACGCGGCCGTCCGGCCCGCCACACCGGTGTACCAGTCGGTCTCGACGCGGATCTCGGCGACGCTGGCCCCGATCAACGCGATCGATCCGGAACGTACCGCCGACGAATTGACCCGCCAGGTGCAGCAGGCGATCGACGGGAAGGGACTCATCCCGTGACTTCCATCGACGACCGCACCTCCCAGCGGCGGCTGGCCTACTGGCTGATCAGCCCGGCGGTGGTGCTGATGCTGGCCGTCACGGCCTACCCGATCGCCTACGCGGTCTGGTTGAGCCTGCAGCGCTACAACCTCGCTGCGCCCGACGACACGAAGTTCGTCGGCATCGACAACTACGTCACCATCCTCACCGACCGCTATTGGTGGACGGCTTTCGTCATCACGCTGGCGATCACCGTGGTTTCGGTGGCCATCGAGTTCGTCCTCGGCATGGCGCTGGCCCTGGTGATGCACCGGACGATCTTCGGTAAGGGCCTGGTGCGCACCGCCATCCTGGTGCCGTACGGCATCGTGACCGTCGCGGCGTCGTACAGCTGGTACTACGCGTGGACGCCGGGCACGGGTTATCTGGCCAATCTGCTGCCCACCGGCACCGCCCCGCTCACCGAACAGATTCCGTCGCTGGCCGTGGTGGTGTTGGCCGAGGTGTGGAAGACGACGCCATTCATGGCGCTGCTGTTGTTGGCCGGCCTGGCCCTGGTGCCGCAGGATCTGCTCAATGCCGCGCAGGTCGACGGGGCCGGCGCGTGGCAGCGGTTGGTCCGGGTGATCCTGCCGATGATCAAACCGGCGATCTTGGTGGCCCTGTTGTTCCGCACCCTTGATGCGTTCCGGATCTTCGACAACATCTACGTGCTGACCGGCGGTGCCAACGACACCGGGTCGGTATCGATCCTGGGTTACGACAACCTGTTCAAAGCGTTCAATCTCGGGCTCGGTTCGGCGATCAGCGTGCTGGTGTTCTTGTGCGTGGCGGTGATCGCGTTCATCTATATCAAGATCTTCGGGGCATCCGCGCCGGGCGCTGACGAGGAGGGGACGCGATGAGCGAGCGGGTCAGCCCCGGCCGCGCCTCCGGCTGGGCCGTGGTCAACATCTTGGTGGTGCTCTATGCGCTGATCCCGGTGCTGTGGATACTGTCGCTGTCGCTGAAGCCGACCTCAACGGTCAAGGACGGGAAGTTCATTCCGTCGCAGATCACCTTCGACAACTACAAGGCCATCTTCTCCGGAGATATCTTCTCCTCGGCGCTGATCAACTCGATCGGCATCGGGCTGATTACCACCGTGATCGCGGTGACCATCGGCGGGATGGCCGCCTATGCGATTGCGCGCCTTGCGTTTCCGGGCAAGAAGCTGCTCGTCGGCGTCGCGCTGTTGATCGCGATGTTCCCGCAGATCTCGCTGGTGACGCCGATCTTCAACATCGAACGCCGGATCGGCCTGTTCGACACCTGGCCCGGTCTGATCATTCCGTACATCACCTTCGCGCTGCCGCTGGCGATCTACACCATGAGCGCGTTCTTCAAAGAGATCCCATGGGATCTGGAGAAGGCGGCGAAGATGGATGGCGCCACGCCGGGCCAGGCGTTCCGCAAGGTGATCGCCCCGCTGGCCGCGCCGGGCATCGTCACCGCCGGCATCCTGGTGTTCATTTTTGCCTGGAACGATCTGCTGTTGGCGTTGTCGTTGACGGCCACCCAGCGCGCCATCACGGCGCCCGTGGCGATCGCGAACTTCACCGGTAGTTCGCAGTTCGAGGAACCGACCGGGTCCATCGCCGCCGGCGCGATGGTCATCACGGTACCCATCATCATCTTTGTTCTGATTTTCCAGCGACGGATCGTGGCCGGGTTGACCTCCGGCGCGGTGAAGGGGTAGCTCATGGCCGAGATCGTTCTGGACCACGTCACCAAGAGTTACGCCGGCGGTGCGACGGCAGTGCAGGACTTCTCGCTGACCATCAACGACGGCGAGTTCATCATCCTGGTGGGTCCGTCGGGGTGCGGAAAGTCCACCACGCTCAACATGATCGCGGGTCTGGAGGAGATCACCTCCGGCGAGTTGCGCATCGGTGGCGAGCGGGTCAACGAGAAGCAGCCCAAGGACCGCGATATCGCCATGGTGTTCCAGTCGTATGCGCTCTATCCGCATATGACGGTGCGGCAGAACATCGCGTTCCCGCTCACCCTGGCCAAGCTGTCGAAGGCCGAGATCGCGACAAAGGTCGAGGAGACGGCGAAAATCCTCGACCTGACCGAACTTCTGGACCGCAGGCCGGCGCAGCTGTCGGGTGGGCAACGCCAACGCGTGGCCATGGGCCGGGCGATCGTGCGCAGCCCCAAAGCGTTTCTGATGGACGAGCCGCTGTCCAATCTCGACGCCAAACTGCGCGTGCAGATGCGCACCGAGATCGCCCGGCTGCAAAGCCGTCTCGGCACCACCACCGTCTATGTCACCCATGACCAGACCGAGGCGATGACGCTCGGTGACCGGGTGGTGGTGATGCTGGCCGGCGTGGTCCAGCAGATCGGTACCCCCGAGGAGCTGTACAACCGCCCGGTGAACCTGTTCGTGGCCGGCTTCATCGGCTCGCCGGCGATGAACTTCTTCCCGGCCACTCTGACCGATGTCGGTTTGCGGTTGCCGTTCGGTGAGATCACGCTGCCCGTCGAAGGCCCGGTGACACATGCCGGGCTTGCGCAGCACCAGGGGGCGAACCTCATCGTGGGTGTGCGTCCTGAGCACTTCGACGACGCCGCCCAGATCGACTCCTACGCCAGGATTCGGGCCCACGTGTTCGAGGTGACGGTGGACCTCGTCGAGTCGCTGGGCGCCGAGAAGTACCTGCACTTCCGCACCGAGGGCGAAGGGGCGCAGTCGGCGCAGTTGGCTCAGCTGGCCGCCGACTCTGGGGTCGGGGTGAACGAGTTCGTGGCACGGGTATCTGCCGCGTCGGAGGTGAAGACCGGGCAGAAGGCGGAACTGGCCCTGGATACTTCCAAGCTGGTGATTTTCGACGCCGCCACCGGCGCCAACCTGTCGATCGCAGCGGAGTGACAGACGTTCTCGCCGATGTCCGCGCTCATCTGAGCGCACACTTCACGGCGGCCGGGGTACCCGGCGAACCCGGCGAGGCCAGCATCACCTTCTTGGGCACCGACCGGATCGATGTGCTGCGCTTCGGTCCTGATGCCGAGCGGGTGAATCACTTTGTTTCAGTTGGTTGTTCGCGTCACGCGATGACCGACCCCACAGAGTTCATGGCCGATTCCCAGCTCGGCCCGCGCGCCGAGGTGGTGGTCTCGCTGCGGGCGCCGACGCCGACCGGGTTGGCCAAGTCGGTGGCGGTACTGGCCGCCGCACCCGCCGTCGAGGGCCTGATCCTCGACGGTGACGCGTTGGTGGACTTGGGGGCCCCACTGTTCGACGGCGCACCCTTCACCGCATTCCTGCTGGGCCCCAGCTCAATTGAGGATCTGGACCTGCCGGAACCGATGTCGCCGGTGCGGTTCTTCGCCGCCACGCCGATCACCCCGACGGAGGCGGCCTGGGTCCGGCTCAAGGGCGCCGAAGCGATGCGCGAGGCGTGGCGGACGGACGGGGTTGACGTGCTGGATGCACGGCGGCGAGCCGCCAATCCGGCCTGAGCGGCGAGCCGCCAATCCGAGCTCAGCGCCCCACCATCGCCCCGGTGAGACCCGCTGCGCCGCCACCTGTTCCGGTCGGGTCGCGACGGAGTATCAGCGCGGCAATGCCGAGGACGATGAGGGTGAGAACCAGCATCAGCGTCGACATCGCGGCGATCTCGGGTCGTAACGCGGCCTTGAGCGAAGCGAAGATGTACACCGGCCACGGCGTGGAGCCGGCCACCGAGACGAACGAGGACACGACGGTGTTGTCCAGGCTGAGGGTGAATGCCAGCAGCGCGCCGGCGAGGACGGCGGGACGGATCAGCGGCAGGGTGATGTCGGTGAAGCGGCGCAGCGGGGTCGCGTAGAGGTCGGCGGCCGCCTCCTCCAGGCTCTCGTTCATCCCCGTCATCCGTGCCCGCACGATGAAGGTCACGACGGCGCTGGCGAAGAGCGAATTGGCGATGATCAAGCGCACCTGACCGATGTTGAATCCGGTGATGCCCCAGTCGATGCCGAGGGTGACGAACCAGGGCAACAACGAGATGGCGCTGACGATCTCCGGGGTCACCATCACCAGGCCCAGCAGGGCGAGCAATCCCGGCGCCCACCATCGCGGTCGGCGGGCCAAGGCGATTCCTGCGGAGGTGCCGAGAATCGTCGCCACCACGGCTGTACCCGCGGCGGTGATCAAGGAGACGGAGATCGAATTCGTGATCGCCGGGTTGGTCAGCGCCGCGACGTAGGGTTCGACGCTGAAGCCGTCGAAGGTCTGCAGGTTTCGGCCCGAGTTGAACGAGTAGACGACGATGACCACGATCGGGAAGAACAAGAACAGCAGGCCGAGGACGCCCCAGATGTGCAGGATCGCGTCACCGCGTCGGATTCTGGGCCTGGTGGTCATCACAAGGACTCCTTTGCGGGCAGTCGCAACGAGGACATGGCGGTGGTGACACGGCCGGCCACTTTGAGGACGCCCCCCACCACGGCGCTGGTGCCGAAGATGGCGAGCATCAGCAGCACGGCCATCGCGGAGCCGAGCGCCCAGTTCTGCGCACTCTGGAATTGGGCGGCGACCATCTGACCGACCATGCTTCCGCTGGCGCCGCCGAGAACCGTGGGGGTGATGTAGTCGCCCATCAACGGCACGAAGACCAGGAGCAGTCCGGCCATCACGCCGGGCGCGGCCAGTGGAACCGTGATGCAGCGGAACGTATCCCACGCGGTGCCGCCGAGATCGCGACTGGCCTCCAGCAGCTTGGGATCGAGACGTTCCAGCGCCACGTAGAGGGGCAGGATCATCAACGGCAGATAGTTGTACACCACGCCGAGCTGGACCGCGGCAGAGGTGTACAGCACATGCAGCGGTCCGTCGGTGATGTGCAACCACTGCAGCAGCTTGGACACGAATCCGGCTGGGCTCAGCGAGATCTGCCAGCCGATGGTGCGGACCAGGAAGTTCGTCCAGTACGGAATCAAGATCAGGGCCAGTACCACCCCGCGCCAGCGCGCGGGTAGCTTGACGGCCATCCAGTAGGCCATGGGGAAGGCGATCACCAGACACAGCGCGGTGCCCAGGGCGGCGATCTTCAAGGTGCGCAGGAAGATCGCGAAGAACGCCGGTGACGCCGCCTCGCCGTAACGGTCGAAGGACAGTACGTCGTTGGCGTGGGTCGTGTACAGACCCGGCTTGTAACCGAAGCTGTACCAGACCACGAGCGCGAACGGCAGCACGAAGAACAGGACCATCCACACGCTGATGGGCAGGGCGCCAAGGCCCCCCGGCAGCCGCGGTCGCGTCCGCCGGGGTGGCCCGTCGCCGCTGTCGGGACTGCGCACCGATGGCTCCTGCAGAACGGTCACTTGCCCGCCGCCGCCTTGAGCTCGTCATAGATGGCGATGATCTTGCCGTCCATCGACGTCATCTGGCTGTAGATCAGTTTCGACATGATCTGATCGCTGATGAACACCATGTCGGGTCGTTTGATGCCGGCTTTCGTGGCGGCCTCTTCGATCCCTTGGATGCCGGTGTTGTAGCCGATGTAGGTGAGTTCCTTGAGCGAGACCGTCGGATCCAGCACGTAGTTGATGAACTCGTAGGCCGCGTCCTCATGCGGGGCCCCCTTGACGATGGCCCAGTTGTCCTGCCACAGGTTGGCACCCTCGCTGGGCCAGACCCACTTGTACCGGTCCGGCTCGGCGTTGCCCAGGATGCCGAGGCGAGCGTCGCCGTTCCAGCAGTGGATCAGGGTGCGTGCCGACGACGAAATCGAGTTGTTGGTCGATGATTCGAAGGCCTGGACGTGGGGTGCGATCTTGCCGAGGATGAACGACCGGTAGGCGTCGATGTGTGCGGGATCGGTGGTGTTCGGGTCGATTCCGTTGGCGTAGAAGTACGTGAAGGCCACCTCGCCCTGGTCCTCGAGCAGCGACATGCTGCCCGACGCCTCCTTCTGTGCCGCGTCGAGGAAGTCGGCCCACGACGTCAGATCGCGTTTGATGACGGTCGTGTCGTAGACGTAGCCCGTCGAACCCCAGTCCTTGCAGACGCTGTACTTGTTGCCAGGGTCGAACGGGGTGTTCACGACCTTAGCGTTGAGGTTCTTCATATTCGGCAGTTTGGTGTGATCGAGTTCGGTCAACAGTCCACCGGTTGCCATCTGCTGGATCGACGAATGGGTGGGGACGCAGATGTCATAGCCGCTGGTGCCTTTGGCTGCACTGAGTTTGGCGATCATCTCCGGGTTGGAACCATAGGAGTCCAGGGTGATCGCCGGCCCCTTGGCCGAGGTGAAGTCCTTGAGCACGGCCGGATCGTCGTACTCGCCCCAGGTATAGATGTTGAGGGCGCCCGAAGAGGATGATCCGCCACCGCCTGCCGGCTTGGAGCACGCGGCGAGCAAGGCCCCCGCTCCGAGGGCCGCGGTGCCGCTCAGGAAGGTTCGCCGGCTGAGCGACTTCGCAAGGGCCTTGGGGGCGAGGACGCGGATGGGTTCGTTCATGGGATCACTTTCGGATCGGGGTGGCGGGGTGCTGCGTGGGTCAGGAGGTGAAGATCCGTACGGCGTCGGCGGACCACGAGCAGGAGACGGGGGCACCGAGTTCGGTGGGCGGGTTCGAACTGCGGGGCAGTCGGGCCAAGATCCTGTCCTCGCTGCCGGTGTGGACGACCAACTGCAGGCTGTGGCCCAGCTCGGAAACACCGAGCAGCACGCCGGAGACGACGTTCACCCCGGCGGTGCTCGATTCGGGGCTCGATTCGGTCACCGCCTGCTCGGTGACGAGCACCGACTCCGGCCGGATCGCGGCGGTGACTGCGGCACCGGCGGCAGCAGGCACGTCGCCCTTGGCCGGGCGGGTGGAGTACAGCGAGAGGCCGGCGGTCCGAACGTTCACCCCGGTGGGATCGAAGGACGAGATGGTGCCGGTGAATGAGTTCTGCCGGCCGATGAAATCGGCCACGAAGGCCGATTCGGGTGAGTCGTAAACCGCGGACGCCGTGCCGATCTGCTCGATCCGCCCGTCGTTCATCACCGCGATCCGGTCACTCATGGACAGCGCCTCCTCCTGGTCGTGCGTGACGAAGATGAAGGTGGTCCCGAGTTCCTGCTGCAGCAACTTCAGCTCGACCTGCATCTCCTCGCGCAGCTTGCGGTCGAGCGCACTCATCGGTTCATCGAGGAGGACCACTGCGGGCCGATTGACCAGCGCCCTGGCCAGCGCGATGCGTTGTTGTTGGCCGCCGGAGAGCTGCGCCGGCTTGCGGTTGGCGAATGCCGTCATCCGCACCATGTCCAGGGCGCGGCTCACCCGGTCGGACATCTCGGCTTTCGGCACCCCGGACCGGCGTAGTCCATAGGCGACGTTGTCGGCGACCTTCATATGCGGGAACAGCGCATACGCCTGAAAGACAGTGTTCACCGGGCGCTTGTGCGGGGGCAGGTTCTCGACGTTGCGGCCGGAGATCGTGATGGTGCCGTCGTCGGGGAACTCGAATCCGCCGATCATCCGAAGCGTCGTCGTCTTGCCGCATCCGCTGGGCCCGAGCAGGCTGAGGAATTCACCGGCCTGCACGTGCAGGGACAGATTGTCGACGGCAACGGCGCTGCCGTATGCCTTGGTAAGCCCGTGCAATTCGACCGACCCATCCGTCGTGGCAGGCGGCACTGCTTCGACAGCGGTTTGCACGGTCATGCCGGCACCAGGGTGGAGTCGGCCTCGTAGACGACCTTACCGCCGATGAGGGTGTACGCGACCGAGGCGGAACCGATTTCGGCCACCGGGGCGGCGAAGATATCCCGGTCGAGAATGACGATGTCGCCCGATTTCCCGACTTCGATGGTTCCCGAACGCTGTTCGTCGTGGTTGAGGTAGGCCGTGCCCAAGCTGTGCGCGATGAGCGCATCGGCCAGCGACAGTGCCTGCTCGCCGAGGAAGGGCAGCGACGACGGGCCGGTCGCTCCGGCGGGAGCGCGGTTGACCGACGTGTGGATGATCTCCAGGGGGTTCGCGGTGCTCACCGGCCAATCGCTGCCCGACGCCAGCGCTGCGCCGGCGCGCTGAAGTGATCCGAACGGGTATTGCCACGCCGCCCGTCGGCGGCCGAGGAACGGGATGGTGAGCACGTCCATCTGGTCTTCGTGGCGGGCCCACAGGGGTTGCATGTTGGCCACCACCCCCAGTTCGGCGAAGCGGGGGACGTCGGCAGGATGGACCACCTGGATGTGCGCCAGTGTGTGGCGAAGATCCTTGTCGCCATTCGCATTTCGAGCCGCCTCGATCGCATCCAACGACTCGCGAACGGCGCGGTCACCGAGCGCGTGGAAGTGCAGTTGGAAGCCCAGCGCGTCGAGCTCGGTCGAGATCTGCTTGAGGGTAGTCGGATCGACGAAGCTCTTGCCCATGTTCTCGCCGGGGCAGCCGCACGCATCGAGGTAGGGCTCCAGCATGCCCGCCGTGAAGTTCTCGGCGACGCCGTCCTGCATGATCTTGACCGTCGTGGCCGAGAACCCGGCTGCCAGAGCACGTTCGCGCTTCTCGAGGAGTTCGGGAATCTGCTCCAGGCCGCGGTTGCGGTCCCACCACAGCGCACCGACCACGTGTGCCTTGAGCTTGCCGGACGCGGTGGCGCGAAGGTAGGAGTCCAGCGAGTCCGGGGTGTCGTTGGTGGCGCCGACGATGGCGTCCTGCCAGGCCGTCACACCCCAGGCGAACAGTCGCCGCTGGGCGATCTCCAGTGCTTCGTCGAGATCGTCCTGGGTGGGCAGCGGGATGTGCCGGGCGACCAGGGCCATGGCCCCTTCCTGCAGGGTGCCGATCGCGTGTCCGTCGGCGTCGCGTTCGATACGACCGTCGAACGGGTCGGGCGTCGTGTCGTCGATCCCGGCGAGCTCAAGAGCTCTGGTGTTCACCCACGCGCCGTGACCGTCGCGGTTGGGGAAGTAGGCGGGCCGATCGGGGACTACGGCGTCGAGCGCTGCCGCGGTCGGCAGGCCGCCGGGGAACGAGTCCATCGACCATCCGCCGCCGCTGATCCAGGTCAATTCCGGATTGGCGGCGGCGTACTCGGCGATCCGGGTGAGGTAGCCGTCGGCGGTGGTGTACGGGGTCAGGTCACACGCGATCATGTCGAGGCCGGCGTGATACGGGTGAATGTGGCTGTCCTGGAAGCCAGGTGAGACCAGGCCGCCGGCCGCATCGATCACGACGGCGCCGGAGCCGGTGAGCGCTTCTGCGCCGATCGCGGTGATGACACCGTCGCTGATGAGAACGGGCTCTTCGACGATCCCGGCGGGCGTGAACACGTGACCTCCGGTGATCAGGACTCGCTGGGCAGCAGACATCTGTCAATCCTTCTTCTGGTGTGCGAGTGATGCGTTGAGCGGGTTGTTGTCGATCGGTGGGGTGAAATGCGAGGTGATCCACATGGCCTGAGCCGAACTCGCGCCGATGTTGACCGCGCGGTGCGGAACCGTGGAAAGGTACTCGACGCTGTCACGCGGCCCGAGCACGAATGTCGCTGAGCCGACTGATAATTCGATATGGCCGGCAAGAACGTAGAAGATCTCTTGCGCGTTGTCGTGTGCGTAGGGTTCCGAGCCGGTCGAGCCACCGACATCGAACGTGCCCTCATAGACCTCGAGCTGACGGATGGGGGGCCGGGACAGCAGCAGCTTGCGCAGGCCGCTGTCGCTGGAGAACACCGGCCGCTCATCCGCTCGGAGCACGGGCCGGACGATCGGCGCCTCGTCGGACAGCAGATCGGCGACGGAAATGCCGACAGCGGCCGAGATGCGCTTCAGCACCCCTACGGAGACACCGCACTTCCCGTTCTCGAGCTGGCTGATGAACCCCGCGCTGACCCCGGCCCTGGCCGCGACGTCGCGCGTCGACAATCGGCTGCGGTCGCGGGCCTCTCGCAGCCGATGCCCGAGGACGGTGCGTGCCGTCGAGTCGGGCACGGTGGCGGCGGTCGCGGGTTGATAAGGCACGGGCCCCATTTCGCTTAAGTCTGCTTAACGGATCGCTTAGTGGGGACCGTATGGGCACGGGTGCCGGTGTGCAAGACGGGGAGCGGGCGAAGGCGAAGTGTTTACACACGCGCAACGCGCGGTGTCGGTCTCAGGCGGCCGACACGGATCAGCCACGGAGGTGCCAGCACATCAGCGGACCTGTCGACCTGGCGGTCGGCAGGCGGCGGGCCTTTCTAGAGCCAGTTGTTCCGGCGGAAGGTGCGGTGCAGCACCACACACACCGTCAGCATCACCAACAGCACCATGGGATACCCGAGGGTCCAATGCAGTTCGGGCATGTTGTCGAAATTCATGCCGTAGATACCGGCCAGTGCGGTCGGCACGGCGGCGATCGCCACCCACGCCGAGATCTTGCGCATATCGGTGTTCTGCTGCATGCCCACCTTGCCCACCGCGGCCTGCACCAGCGAGCTGAGCACCTCGTCGTAGCTGGCGATCCGGTCCGCGGCCGTGATGGTGTGGTCCAGCACGTCGCGCATATAGCGGCGTACCTCTTTGGAGATCAGATCGTTGTGATCGCTGCCCAGACGCTGGAGGGCGAAGGTCAGCGGGCTGACCGCGCGCCGCATCTCGACGATCTCACGCTTGAGCAGATAGATGTGTTCGATATCGGTGGGGCTGGTGGGGGAGAAGACGTTCTCCTCCATGGCGTCGATATCGGTCTCCACCAGATCGGTCACCCCGAGGTAGGAGTCGACGACGTGGTCGGCGATCGCATGCATCACCGCGTACGGCCCGAGAGCGCAGTTGGCCGGCGACGTGTCCATCTGTTTGCGCACACCGGCCAGGCCACCGTGGTCACCGTGGCGGACCGTCACCACGAAATCGGTTCCGACGAAGATCATGATCTCGCCGGTTTCGACGATCTCACGCGCATTGGCCACCGACTCGTGCTCGACGTACTTAACGGTCTTGAGCACCAGGAACAACGTGTCGTCGTAGCGTTCCAGCTTCGGCCGCTGGTGGGCGTGCACGGCGTCCTCGACGGCCAGCTCGTGCAATCCGAACACATCAGCCACCGCCTGCATCTGGTGCTCGTCGGGTTCGTGCAGCCCGATCCACACGAAGGCGTGGTTGTTGCCTTCGGCCTCGATCTCGCGAACTTTGTTCAGAGCGGCGGCATGGGTGAACTTGCCGGGCAGGCGGACCCCGTCGACGTACACACCGCAGTCGACCATCGCCCGCGCGACGGGGACGTGGATGGTGCGGGCGTCAGGTTGTGCGGCGACGGTTTTCCTGGCTCCGGGCCGAAGCAACGACGGTGGCAACGCACGGAATGAGGGCATCGCAAACCTCCGGATCAACGTGCGTCGTAGCCGGCCGGGGACCGGGCCGGAACGCATCGAATGCTACGTGGTCCTGGTGGCCGGTACCCCCTTCTGCACGCTGTCTAGTCGCTGGGAAGCTACCGGCGGGTAGGCCATTTCTCGACGTAAAGGGCATCTTTCGGTCTTCTCACGAATGGGGAACCGGCATCTGTGAGTTCAGGCTGTGGGTTACCGTGGTCGCCGTGGCCGAATTGGTGCGTACTCCGCAAGTAGTGATCGAGGATGCCGAGATCTTCGCCGCGCACGAGGGCGGCAAACTCTCGGTGGCGCTGAACGAGCCGCTGGACAGCCAGCGCGCCCTGTCCATCGCCTACACGCCGGGTGTGGCGCAGGTGAGCCGCGCGATCGCAGCCGATGCGACGTTGGCGAAGAAGTACACCTGGGCGAACCGGCTCGTCGCCGTGGTCAGCGACGGCAGTGCGGTGCTGGGTCTCGGGGATATCGGTGCCGCCGCGTCGCTGCCCGTCATGGAGGGCAAGAGCGCGCTGTTCAAGACGTTCGGCGGGCTGGACTCCATCCCGATCGTGCTGGACACCAAGGATCCCGACGAGATTGTCGAAACACTGATCCGGCTGCGTCCGACCTTCGGTGCCGTGAATTTGGAGGACATCTCCGCGCCGCGCTGCTTCGAGATCGAGCGCCGGGTCATCGAGGCCTTGGATTGCCCGGTGATGCATGACGATCAGCACGGCACCGCCATCGTGGTGCTGGCGGCTCTGCTGGGGGCGGTCAAGGTGCTCGACCGCGACATCCGCGAACTCAAGGTGGTGGTGTCCGGGGCCGGTGCGGCCGGTGTCGCGTGCACGAACATCCTGCTCAACAGCGGCATCAGGGACATCGTCGTCCTGGACAGCAAGGGCATCGTCGAGACGGGTCGAGGCGACCTGAACTCGTTCAAGGCCGAACTGGCCGGACGGACCAATCCGCGCGGGCTCACCGGCGGGGTGGCCGAAGCCCTCGACGGCGCCGACGTCTTCCTCGGTGTGTCGGCCGGCCTGGTGCCCGAAGAGCTCATCGCGACGATGGCCCCCGGCAGCATCGTGTTCGCGCTGTCCAACCCGGATCCCGAGATCCACCCCGATGCGGCCCGCAAGTATGCCGCCGTGGTGGCCACCGGCCGTAGTGACTTCCCCAACCAGATCAACAATGTGCTCGCCTTCCCCGGGGTGTTCCGCGGTGCCCTGGATGCCGGTGCCCGGCGCATCACCGAGGAGATGAAAGTCGCTGCCGCGCATGCGATCTTCTCGGTTGTTGGCGATGATCTGGCGGTGGATCACATCGTGCCGAGTGCGCTGGACCCGCGGGTGGGGCCGGCGGTGGCCGCGGCCGTGGCGCACGCCTCGAAGGCCGTGGCGCACGCCTCGAAGGCTTGAGCGCAGCTCTGATGCGTCGGATGCTGCCGAAACTGGCGGCGCTACTGGTGCTGGTGGTCGCTGGATGCTCGGCGGCCCCGCCGCCGTCAGTGGTGACCGTCGGCGCCCAGAACGACGCGGAATCGGCACTGCTGGCGCAGCTGTACGCCGCGGCATTGCGGTTCTACGGCAGTGCCGCCCACGTCCAGGTGTCCCAGGACCCGGTCGGTGGCCTGGATGCCGGCGACGTCGACGTCGCGCCCGGCCTGACCGGGGCGCTGCTCTCCCGGTTCCAGCCCGACGCGCCGGCCCGCTCGGCGGCCCAGGTGTATCGCTCGATGGTGGCCGCGCTGCCGGAGGGGTTGGCCGCCGGTGACTACGCGGACACCACGTCGGACAAGCCGCTGCCCGCGGTGACCGACCGAACCGCGCGGGCGTGGGGCGCCACCGACACGCTGGCGCTGCTGCCGCGGTGCGCGGCGCTGCGGGTCGGCCGCGTCGCGGGTGCGCCGGCGCCCGGCTCGCTGGCTGCCTGTGTGCTGCCGAAGGCACGTGAGTTTTCCGATGCCGCTGCGCTTTTCGATGCGTTGCGCAACGGTGAGATCGACGTGGCCTGGACGTCGGCGGCCGCCCCCGGCATTCCCGAACAGGTGACCGTGCTGGCGGACCGGACAGCGCTGGTGCGCGCGGAGAACGTGGTGCCGGTGTACCGGCGCAACACCCTCACCGACCCGCAGGTGCGGTCGATCAACGAGTTGGCAGGCGTGCTGGACACCGACGCGTTGGCGCAGATGCGGGCGAAGGTCGCCGCCGGGCAGGATCCGGGTGCGGTGGCCGCGGCGTACCTGGACGCCCATCCGCTCGGCCGTTAGCCGGCGTTATGCCTGCCGCAGGTGCGCGCCGGCATCCTCGTTGCGCAGCCGCTGGCCCAGGGCGACATCGACGATCGCCAGCACGTGGGCGTCGGTGGCGACGTACACCTGGCGTTTCCCGGCGCGCTGCGCCCGCACCAGGCCGGCGAGTTTCAGTTTGGCCAGATGATGACTGACGGTGGCCAGGCTCTGGCCGGTCCTCGCGGCCAGCGTGCCGACGTCCTGCTCGCCTTTGGCGAGCACCCACAGAATGTGCAAGCGCACGGTGGCCGAGAGCAGGCCGAGGATCGCGGCGGTCTCCTGAAGGACCTGCACGGTCAACTCGTCATCGGGTGATACGGAGGGGGCGGTGGGGTCGGGCACAGAACTCCTCTCGGCGACACGAACAGACTCCACCATTGCTGACAGTTGTGCAAGCGTTTGACTGTTGGGGCGCGGTGCGTTCTACTGGTGGGGCGTCGCGCCCCGCGGCGTCATCCGTTCCGCAGGAGGTGCCTCGTGATCGAGGGAAGTAGTACGCCGCCTCCACGCGTGCGTCCGACCTGACCCGGTCGGTGCGTCATGCGTGGAGTCGACCTTCGTTGTCCACGTCGACTGACGCCCCTGACGCCTTAAGGACCGGATCATGGCTGACACCTCCCTGCCTGAGCTGGCGACGCTGCCCAGTTTCCAGGTCTTCCAGCGTGTCGGCGGCTCGCCGCGCGGGTTGACCGAAGCCGAGGCCGCCGAGCGGCTGCGGCGGTTCGGCGAGAACCAGGAATTCCGCCCCGGTGGGGACGGACTGGCAGCGAGCGCGCTGGCCGCGGTGCGCAGCCCGTTCGTGGCCTTGCTGGCCGTGCTCGCGGTGGTGTTCGTGATCGTGGGCGACGCCCGCGGCGCCGCGATGGTCGGGATCATCGACGCACTCGCGGTGCTGCTGCGGATCTGGCAGCACACCCGCTCCGCGCGGGCCGCCGGCGAACTACACAAACTGGTGACGTCGACGGTCACCGTGCGCCGCCGCGCCGACGACACCGCCGATCGGATGGATCGCGAGGTGCCGACCGGCGATCTGGTACCCGGGGATGTCGTGCTCCTGCAGGCCGGCGATGTGGTCGCGGCCGACCTTCGGTTGGTGTCGGCCGTGGACCTGATGGTCGACCAGTCGGTGCTCACCGGGGAATCGCTGCCCACCGCCAAGTCCGCCGACGTCGCCCCGTCGGCCACTCCGCGGGCGCTGGCCGACACGCCGTCGCTGTGCTTCTCCGGTTCCACCGTCGTCGCCGGGAAAGCCACGGCGGTGGTGCTGGCGACGGGCCGCCACACCTATTTCGGGTCCCTGGCCGCCGGCGCGGTCGCACTGCGACCGACGTCGAGCTTCGATCTCGGTGTCCGCGCCGTCGGCTGGACCCTGATCCGGCTGATGCTCGTGCTGGCCCCGATCGTCTTCGTGGTCAACGGATGTGTCAGCGGGGTCTGGGACCAGGCGGCGATGTTCGGCGTCGCGGTGGCCGTCGGGCTGACGCCGGAGATGTTGCCGGTGATCGTCACCACCAACCTGGCCCGCGGCGCGGCCAAACTGGCCCGCGAGCGCGTTGTGGTCAGCCGGCTCAACGCCATTCAGGATCTCGGTGCCATGGACGTGTTGTGCGTGGACAAGACCGGCACGCTGACCGAGGACCGCATCGTGTACGCGCACGGTATCGACGTCACCGGACGCTATGACGACGCCGTCACCGAGCTGGCCTTCCTGGCGGCGTTCTTCCAGGACGGGGTGCACGACCGGATGGACGAGGCCATCCTGGAAATGCTTGCCGAGCAAGGTATGTCGGTGCTGGCCGATGCGGCGTACACGAAGGTGGACGAGATCGGCGCTGACGACGACCGGGGCACTGCCAGTGTGGTCCTGCGCAGACAGCCCGGCGAGCACCTGCTGATCTGCAAGGGCGACCCGAACGCCGTGCTGGCCCTGTGCACCCACGCCCGGTTGGACGGCGTCGACGCCGCGCTCGGGCCGGATCTGCTGGCCGAAGCGACCGACCTGGTCGCGGCCTACCGCAAGCAGGGGATGCGGGTGATGGCGGTTGCGGTCCGCGCCCTGCCGGCCCGGCTGGAGCACTACGGCTACGCCGACGAGCGTGATCTGGTGCTGGCGGGGTTCATCGGTTTCGTGGACCCGGTCCGGGCCAGCGCCGCCGGCGCCGTCGCAAACCTGGCCGCCCATGGCGTGCGGGTCAAGATTCTCACCGGCGACAGCCCGGTTGTCGCGCGGCACGTGGCCCGGCTGGTCGGCGTGCCGACCGATCAGGTCGTCCTCGGTGACCAGGTCGACCGGTGCAGCGACCGCCGACTGCGCACCCTGGTCTCCCACGCCGCCGTGTTCGCCGGGCTCGCACCGGAACACAAGGTGCGCATCGTGGTTGCCCTACGCGAAAGTGGTTGCGCAGTCGGTTATCTCGGCGACGGTGTCAACGACGTGGTGGCATTGCGCACCGCCGACGCCGGGATCGCCGCGGACACCGCCACCGACGCCGCGAAGGCGGCCGCCGATCTGATCCTGCTGGACAAGGATCTCGGTGTGCTGGCCGACGCCGTCGTCGAAGGTCGGCGCACGCTGGCCAACACGCTCAAATATGTGAAGATCACCGCGGCCTCGAACTTCGGGAACGTGCTCTCGGTGCTGGTGGCCAGCGTCGTGCTGCCGTTCCTGCCGATGCTGCCCATCCAGCTCATGGTGCAGAACCTGCTGTACGACTGCGCACAGCTGGCCCTGCCGTGGGACCGCGTCGACCGGGACTACCTGCGTGCCCCGCGGCGGTGGCAGTCCCGCGGGCTGGCCTCGTTCATGCTCACGTTCGGACCGCTGAGTTCGGCATTCGACCTGATCACCTTCGCCGTGTTGTGGTGGGGCTACGGAGCCGGGGACGTGCCGTCGACCTTCCAGACCGGGTGGTTCATCGAGGGTCTGCTGAGTCAGCTGGCGGTGGTCTTGGTGTTGCGCTCGCGCGTCGCGCCCTGGCGCGGTGAGCGCGCTGCCCCGGTGGTCGTGGTCGCCGCACTCGCGGCGGCCGCCATCGGTCTCGCGTTGCCGTACAGCCCGCTCGGTGCGCCACTGCGGCTGACACCCTTACCGCTGCCGTGTGTGCTGTGGCTGCTGCTGATCGTGCTCGGTTATGCCGCGGCAGCGCAGTGCGTCAAGCACTTCCAGCGCAAGCAAAACTGGCTCTAGTCCCACCACCACATTCGAAAGAGAGCGCAGATGACGACTGCGGATATGCTGCTGCGCCTGGCCGCCGGAATGGGCCTGGGGGCACTGATCGGATTCGAACGGCAGTACCGGGCCCGGATGGCCGGACTGCGCACCAACGCCCTGGTGTCGGCAGGGGCGACACTGTTCGTGCTGCTTTCGGCGCACGGTTTCGCGGGAGCCACCGCCGACCCGACGCGCGTGGCGGCACAGATCGTCTCCGGCATCGGATTTCTCGGCGGCGGGGTGATCCTGCGTGAAGGTCTTTCCGTGCGGGGTCTCAATACCGCGGCCACGCTGTGGTGTTCGGCCGCGGTGGGCGCACTGGCCGGTGCGGGCATGTTCCCGGCGGCCGCCGCCGGTGCGGTCGCGGTGATCGTCATCCATGTGGTGATGCGACCGATCGGCATGTTCGTCGACCGGCGGCCCGACACCACCGCCGACGCGCCCACGACGTATACGTTCCACGCCCTCGGCGCCGAAGCGGCCGAGGCGCATATCCGGGCTGTACTGGTGGATGCGTTGTCCCGCACCGACTTGGCGCTGCAGTCGGTGGAGAGCACACACACCAACACCGGCGGCCAGGTGCAGGTGTGCGCGGCGGTCACCGCTGCCGAACGCGATGACAAGGCCATGGAGACCGCGATCAGCCGACTGTCCATCGAACCGGCCGTGACCAGTGTGCGCTGGCAGGTCGACCGACCGGCTGCGGCCGCTACCCGGGAGTGAGACGACCATGACCATCTTTCGTATCTACCCCACCGAGGGTGTGCTCACGCGCCCGGCGCGCCGGATCGGTTACGACGTCGCGGTTTTCGCGGGCGCGGCCGCCCTGCTGTGGCTGGTGATCGTTCTGATCCGGCGCACCGACGTGCCATGGACCGTGGAGACCGCCGCCCCTGCGGTGTCCACCGACCCGGGGGAGTTGCCCTACTATGCGGGGCGTTCGCTGCTGCGAATGTTTGTGGCGCTGGGCTTTTCGCTGATCTTCACCTTCGTCTACGCCACGATCGCGGCACGGTCCCGCCGGGCCGAGAAGGTGCTGATCCCGTTACTGGACATCCTGCAATCGGTGCCGATTCTGGGGTTCCTGTCGGTGACCATCACCGGGTTCATCGCCCTGTTCCCGGGCTCGGAGCTGGGACTGGAATGCGCCTCCATCTTCGCGATCTTCACCTCGCAGGCATGGAATATGACCTTCGCCTTCTACTCGTCGTTGGTGTCGCAGTCACGTGACCTGGACGAGGCCTCGCGATTGCTGAGACTGTCACGCTGGCAACGGTTCTGGCGAGTCGATCTGCCCAGCGGGATGATCCCGCTGGTATGGAACGGCATGATGAGTTTCGGCGGCGGGTGGTTCTTCCTCACCGCCTCGGAGGCGTTGAGCGTCAACAACCACAACTTCGCGCTTCCCGGCGTCGGCGCCTACGTGGCCGCCGCCGGTGACGCCGGTGACCTCGACAAGGTACTGCTGGCCGTCGGCGTGATGATCCTCATGGTGGTGGGGGTGAACCTGCTGTTCTGGCGACCGTTGACCGCGTGGGCCGAACGCTTCCGGCTGGAGGACTCCGGCGCTGTCCAGGCGCCGCGCAGCCTGACACTGGAGTTGTTGCGCCGCTCCAACATTCCGCGCAGCCTCGGCGCGTTTGCCGGTCGGCTGGTGTACCCGTTGGACCGGGTGATGGCGGTGTTCGGCCGCGCCGAGCGGCCGTTACGCGACTCGGCGGTGCGTAACCGGGCCGGGGACTGGGTGTTCGGTGTGGTGGTCGGTGCGCTCGTCGGCTACGGAGCGCTGCGGGCCGTGGCCTACATCGGGGCGACGGTCGGATTCGGAGAGATCGGCCATGCGCTGCTGCTCGGCCTGGCCACCTTCGCGCGCGTGGTGGTGCTCATCGTCGTCGCCACGGTGGTGTGGGTGCCGGTGGGGGTGTGGATCGGCCTGAACCCCAAGGTCTCTCGGGTGGCCCAGCCGGTCGTGCAGATATTGGCGTCGTTCCCGGCCAACTTCCTCTTCCCGATCTTCACCGCCGCGTTGCTGGCCACCGGGATCAGCCTGGACATCGGCGGCATCCTGCTGATGGCGTTGGGCGCCCAGTGGTACATCCTGTTCAACGTCATCGCCGGGGCCAGCGCCATCCCGAATGACCTGCGGGAGGCGGCCACCAACCTGCGCCTGCCGCCGATGTTGCGGTGGCGCAAACTGATCGCCCCGGCCATCTTCTCCAGCTATGTCACCGGCGGCATCACCGCCGCCGGTGGGGCGTGGAACGCCTCGATCGTCGCCGAGGTGGTCAGCTATCACGGCACGACGCTGACGGCCACCGGTCTGGGTGCCTACATCCGGGACGCGACCGCCGATGGCGACGCCGGCCGGATCCTGGTCGGCGTCATCGTGATGAGTGTCTACGTGGTGGCGATGAACCGGGTGCTCTGGCGCCGCTTGTATGCGCTCGCGCAGCGTCGTTACTCCCTTTCCTGACAACGAATTCGAACGGAGATCCGATGATGAACAGCGATGACGACGTGTTGGTCGGTGTCGAGGAGGTGACCAAGACCTTCATCGGTGCGGCCGGTGACCCGCTGCTGGTCCTGGACGGCATCACCCTCACGCTGCGGGCCGGTGAGATCGTGGCCCTACTGGGCCGCTCCGGCTCCGGCAAGTCGACCCTGCTACGGATGATCGCCGGCCTCATCGGGCCGTCCACGGGGACCGTGCGGTATCGCGGCGCCGAGCTCAACGGCGCGAACCCGGGCGCGGCCATGGTGTTCCAGACGTTCGCGCTGATGCCGTGGCTGACGGTGCAGGACAATGTCGAGCTCGGTCTGGCGGCGCGCGGTGTGCCGCCAGCGCAGCGACGCGAACGTGCGCTGAGGGCGATCGACGCGATCGGCCTGGACGGCTTCGAATCGGCCTACCCGAAGGAGCTTTCCGGCGGCATGCGGCAGCGGGTGGGGTTCGCCCGCGCCTTGGTGCTCGAGCCGGATGTGCTGCTGATGGACGAGCCGTTCTCGGCGTTGGACGTGCTGACCGCCGAGAACCTGCGCACCGAGCTGATGGGCTTGTGGGAGGGTGCCGACTTCCCGACCCGGGCCATCTGCCTGGTCACCCACAACATCGAGGAGGCGGTGCTGCTGGCCGACCGTGTGGTGGTGCTCGGTGCCAACCCCGGCCATGTCCGCGCGGAGGTGCGCATCGACCTGCCCCGGCCGCGGGCGCGGCGCTCGGCGGCCTTCGCCGCCGTCGTGGATTCGCTGTACGAGCTGCTGACCGGCACCGAGCCAGGTGCCGACAGCCGGGCTCCTGCGCAGGCCACGCCGACCGGCAGCCCGCTACCCGATGCGACCGTCGGTGGGCTGGCCGGCTTGGTGGAGATCGTGCACGCCAGGGGCGACCGGGCCGATCTGCCGGATATCGCCACCGAACTGAACTTCGAGATCGACGATCTGCTGCCGCTCGTCGACGCGGCCGCACTGCTCGGCCTGCTCACCGTCGATCGCGGCGACCTCGAGCTGACGACGGTCGGTGAGCAGTTCACCACCGCCGATATCCAGCTGAGCAAGCAGATTTTCGCCGAGCAGGCGCGCACCCGTGCGCCGCTGGTGCGCACCATCTGCACGGCGCTGCGGGCCAGTGCCGACGGCACCCTGCGGGCCGGCTTCTTCCTCGACCTGCTGCGGCGCGGGTTCGGGCCGGCCGATGCCCAGCGCCAGCTCGACATCGCCATCGACTGGGGCCGCTACGCCGAGTTGTACGACTACGACACCGACTCCGACCAGATCTCCGCCGACACCGGTGCTCAAAACATCAGTGCGGCAGCATCTTCCCCATCACGCCGGAGAACAGCCGCTGGTAGCCCGATCCGGTGAGGCGGACGACGACGTCCAGCACCTTGGCATCCGCGCCGACCAGCACGCGGGCCTGGTTCTTGCGTACGGCTTCCAGGATGATCCTGGCGGCTTTTTCCGGGGTGGTCTTGGCCAGCTTCTTGTCGAACATCTTGGCCAGCTGAGCGGCGTCCAGACCGTCGGCGGCGCCGGCATTGCGGGCGATGGCGGTCTTGATACCACCGGGATGCACGGCGGTGACCTTCACCGGGCGCTTGGCCAGCACCATCTCCTGGCGCAGTGCCTCGGTGAAACCGCGCACCGCGAACTTCGCCGAGTTGTAGGCGGCCTGGCCGGGCACCGAGAAGATGCCGAACAGGCTGGAGACGTTGACCACGTGACCGTCGCCGGACTCGATGAGGTGCGGCAGGAACGCCTTGGTGCCGTTGACGACGCCCCAGAAGTCGACGTCCATCACGCGTTCGATGTCCTTGTAGGAGCTGACCTCGACATCGCCGGTGAACGCGATACCCGCGTTGTTGTAGATCTGGTTGACCTTGCCGAAGTGCTCCTTGACGGCGGTGGCGTACAGCTCGAAGGCCTCACGCTCGGTGACGTCGAGCCGGTCGGCCTTCACCGGGGCGCCGATCGCCTTCAACCGCTCCTCGGTGACGGCCAGTCCCGCCAAGTCCACATCGCTGATGGCCAGCTTGGCGCCCGAGCGCCCCAGCTCGACGGCCAGTGCCTGTCCGATACCCGACCCGGCACCGGTGACGACGGCGACCTTTCCGGCAAAGCCCTCCATGGACACTCCCTCGCGTAGGCGGTTGACTGGCGTCGAGCTTAGCCGGAACGGCCGGTACCGCAGGTATCGGGTAACGCGCACAGGTTCGGCAGCGATACTCACACCATGAACCGAACCCGGATTGCCGCCCTGGCGGCACCGCTGGCAGCGGCAGCTCTCGGGCTGTCCTTGGCTGCACCTGCCCAAGCCGACGACGGTATCGACTCCTTCGTCTCGACGCTCGGTTCGTCCGGTCTCGGCGATATCGACCCGGCCACCGCCGCGCAGGTCGGTCAGTCGGTTTGTCCGATGCTGGCCGAGCCCGGGCAACAGGCCGCCGACGCCGCCGCCCATGTGGCCGACACGTTGGGGCAGCCGCTCGGCCCGGCCACCATGTTCACCGGGCTGGCGATCCAGGCCTTCTGCCCGGGTGCGGTGGCCGCACTGGCCAACGGCAACTCGCCGCTGCCGTTCCCCCTGCCGGGATTCTGACGCAGCTCTGACCGCGGTTGTGCGGTCTCATCCGCTCGGACCGGTGGGTCCGGGATGACACCGCACAACCGCGGCACTGCCTACGGGGCGAACGCCTCGTTGATGATCTCCTGCTGCTCGACGGCGTGCACCTTCGACGATCCCGACGACGGTGCGCTCATCGCCCGCCGGGAGATCCGCTTGATCCCGGTGAGTTTCTCCGGCAGCAGCTCGGGCAGCGTGAGCCCGAAGGTCGGCCAGGCGCCCTGGTTGGCCGGCTCCTCCTGTACCCAGAAGTACTGCTTGGCGTTGGGGTACTGGTCCAGCGTCGCGTTCAGGCGGCGCTTGGGCAGCGGGTAGAGCTGCTCGACGCGCACGATCGCGATGTCGTCGCGCTGGTCCTTGGCCTTGCGGGCCACCAGCTCGTAGTAGATCTTGCCGCTGGTCAGCAGCACCCGGGTGACCTTGCTGCGATCGCCGATACCGTCCTCGTAGGTCGGTTCCTCCAGCACCGAGCGGAACTTGATCTCGGTGAAGTCCTTCACATCGCTGACGGCAGCCTTGTTGCGCAGCATCGACTTCGGGGTGAAGACGATGAGTGGACGGTTGATGCCGTCGAGCGCGTGCCGGCGCAGCAGGTGGAAGTAGTTGGCCGGGGTGGACGGCTGGGCCACCGTCATCGACCCCTCGGCACATACCTGAAGGAACCGCTCGATCCGGCCCGAGGTGTGGTCGGGCCCCTGGCCTTCGTGCCCGTGCGGCAGCAGCAGCACGACATCGGAGAGCTGGCCCCACTTGGCTTCGCCGGAGGAGATGAACTCGTCGATGATCGACTGCGCACCGTTGACGAAGTCACCGAACTGGGCTTCCCACAAGACGATTGCGTCGGGATCACCCACCGAATAGCCGTATTCGAAACCGACGGCGGCGAATTCGGACAGTGCGGAGTTGTAGACCAGGAACTTGCCGCCGGTCGGATTGCCGTCGGTGTCGACGGTGAGCAGGTCCAGCGGGGTGAACTCCGCGCCGGTCTTGCGGTCCACGATCACCGCGTGCCGCTGGGTGAAGGTGCCGCGCTGTACGTCCTGGCCGGTCAGACGAACCGTCTTGCCTTCGGCGACAAGGGTTCCCAGCGCCAGTAGCTCGGCGAACGCCCAGTCGATCTTGCCCTCGTAGGCCATCTCGCGGCGCTTGTCGAGCACCGGCTGTACGCGCGGGTGCACGTTGAAGCCGTCCGGGGCGGCCAGGTGCGCGTCGCCGATCCGGGCCAGCAGCGACTTGTCGACGGCGGTGTTGACGCCCTTCGGGGCGAGCTGGTCGGCCTCCACCGACTCGCTCGGCTCGATGGTGTGCTTCTCCAGCTCGCGCACCTCGTTGAAGACCCGCTCCAGCTGACCCTGGTAGTCCCGCAGCGCGTCCTCGGCCTCTTTGATGGAGATGTCGCCACGGCCGATCAGCGCCTCGGTGTAGGTCTTGCGGACACCGCGCTTGTGATCGATCACGTCGTACATGCCGGGCTGCGTCATCGACGGGTCGTCACCCTCGTTGTGCCCGCGGCGGCGGTAGCACAGCATGTCGATGATGACGTCCTTCTTGAACTTCTGCCGGAAGTCCATGGCCAGCCGGGCCACCCACACACAGGCTTCCGGGTCGTCGCCGTTGACGTGGAAGATGGGCGCTCCCACCATCTTTGCGACGTCGGTGCAGTACTCGCTGGACCGCGAGTCCTGCGGTGAGGTGGTGAAGCCGATCTGGTTGTTGACGATGATGTGGATGGTGCCGCCGGTGCGGTAGCCGCGCAGCAGCGCCAGGTTCAGCGTCTCGGCCACCACGCCCTGGCCGGCGAACGCGGCGTCGCCGTGCAGCATCATCGGCACGACGGTGAACCCGTCGGCCCCGTCACCCTTGTCCAGCAGGTCCTGCTTGGCGCGGACCAGGCCCTCCAGCACCGGGTCGACGGCTTCGAGGTGGCTGGGGTTGGCCACCAGCGAGACCTCGATGTCGTTGTCGCCGAACATCTGGATGTAGGTGCCGGTGGCGCCGA
This sequence comes from Mycolicibacterium chengduense, assembly GCF_033741155.1. Lineage (NCBI taxonomy): Bacteria > Bacillati > Actinomycetota > Actinomycetes > Mycobacteriales > Mycobacteriaceae > Mycobacterium > Mycolicibacterium chengduense. The sequence goes on from NZ_JAWQNH010000007.1 coordinate 184,680, forward strand.
GGTGGTACTTGACGTCACCGGAGCCGTGCGCCTGCGACGGGTTCAGGTTGCCCTCGAACTCGCTGAAGATCTGGCCGTAGGGCTTGCCGACGATATTGGCCAGCACGTTGAGCCGGCCGCGGTGCGGCATGCCGATGACGACCTCGTCGAGGCCGTGCTCGGCGGCCTGGTCGATGGCGGCGTCCATCATCGGGATGACGGTCTCCGCGCCTTCCAGCGAAAAGCGCTTCTGGCCAACGTATTTGGTCTGCAGGAAGGTCTCGAAGGCCTCGGCTGCGTTCAGGCGGGACAGAATGTACTTCTGCTCGGCGACGGTCGGCTTCTCATGCCTGACCTCGACGCGCTCCTGCAGCCACTTCTGCTGCTCGGGCTCCAGGATGTGGGTGTACTCGACACCGACGTGGCGGCAGTAGGCGTCGCGCAGCACCGAGAGCACATCGCGCAGCTTCTTGTATTCCTTGCCGGCGAAGCCGTCGACCTTGAACTCGCGATCCAGGTCCCACAGCGTCAGGCCGTGGGTGAGCACGTCCAGGTCGGGGTGGCTGCGGAAGCGGGTCTTGTCCAGCCGCAGCGGGTCGATATCGGCCATCAGGTGACCGCGGTTGCGGTAGGCGGCGATCAGCTCGATGATGCGGGCGTTCTTGTGCGAGATCGAATCCGGGTTGTCGATGCGCCAGCGCACCGGCTCGTACGGGATGCCCAGCTCGCGGAAGATCTCGTCGAAGAAGTCGTCGTCGAGCAGCAGCTGGTGGATGGTGCGCAGGAAATCGCCGGATTCCGCACCCTGGATGATCCGGTGGTCATAGGTCGAGGTCAGGGTGATCAGCTTGCCGATACCCAGCTCGGCGATGCGCTCCTCGCTGGCACCCTGGAACTCCGCGGGGTATTCCATGGCGCCGGCCCCGATGATCGCGCCCTGGCCGCGCATCAGGCGCGGAACCGAGTGCACGGTGCCGATGGTGCCCGGGTTGGTCAGCGAGATGGTCACCCCGGAGAAATCCTCGGCGGTCAGCTTGCCGTCGCGGGCGCGGCGCACGATGTCCTCGTATGCGGCGATGAACTGGCCGAATTGCATTGTCTCGCAACGCTTGATCGCGGCCACGACGAGTTGGCGCGCGCCGTCTTTGCCCTGCAGGTCGATGGCCAGGCCGAGGTTGGTGTGCGCGGGGGTGACGGCGGTGGGCTTGCCGTCGATCTCGGCGAAGTGCCGGTTCATGTTGGGGAACTTCTTGACCGCCTGCACGATCGCGTAGCCCAGCAGGTGGGTGAAGCTGATCTTGCCGCCGCGGGTGCGCTTGAGGTGGTTGTTGATGACGACGCGGTTGTCGATCATCAGCTTGGCCGGGATGGCCCGCACGCTGGTGGCGGTGGGCACCTCCAGCGAGGCGTTCATGTTCTTCACCACGGCCGCCGCGGCGCCGCGCAGCACGGAGGTCTCGGCGTCGTCCGCGGGCTTGGGGGCGGGTGCGGCGGCCTTCGCGGGGGCCTTCGCGGGGGCGGGTGCGGTCGCTTTGGGCGGGGTGGCCGGGGAAGCCGGGGCTGGGGCCTTGGCCGGCGCGGGGGCCTTGGTTGGCTCGGGGGCAGCAGCCTTGGCAGGGGGAGCCGGGGCCGGGGTGGCGGGCGCTGCCTGGGTCGAACCGTTGGTGGCGGCCGCTTCGGTCACCGGTTCCGGTGAGTAGTCGACGAGGAATTCATGCCAGCTGGGATCCACCGAGGAGGGATCTTCGCGGAATTTGCGATACATCTCCTCGACCAGCCACTCGTTCTGTCCGAAGGGGGATGGGGAACTGGTCACGGCAGTTCTTCGCCTCGATTCCATCTGTCACGGCGGGCGTGTGCGATGAGCCCACCACTGGGTGCGGTTTTCCGCGCTCGGCCGCATAAAGGCTATCGCTTCCGGTCGCGGCCCGACCAGGCACGTCGGGGTGACGTTCGGGGCCGGTGGGTCGTGCTGACATATGGCCGGTTATGTCACTGACATGACCCGCCGTATGTCCGGTTGTCAGTCGCGCGGTGCGGGCAGCACGAGCAACGACGACGGCCACCGTGGCGGTGGGTTGCCGAACGCCGTGCGGGCATTGCCCACGATCTTCTTGCCCATCAATCGGTTGCCGACCCCGCCGACGACGGCGCCGATGCCGACCGGCAGCAGCTTCCCGAAGGCGATGGCCCCGCGCTTGAGGGTGTACTTCTTCACGAAGAACCGCAGCAGCCTGCTGTTGAGCTGGGAGACGGCGGGCAGCGGCAGGGTGGCGGCGCCATCGGAAAGCCACGCGCCGCTGGTGCGCCCGGTGCCGAGCAGGTCGGCGACGGCGTGCTTGCCGTCGTCGCCGACGAGCACGGCCAGCACCAGCGCGCGGCGTCGTTCCCGATGATCGGCGGGGATGCCGTGCACCTCGGCCACCGCCAGCACGAACATGGCGGTGGCCTCCAGGAACACCACCGTCTCGCCGGCCACCGCCGACATCGCGGCCAGCGTGCCGATGCCCGGGAAGGCGGCCGCCGATCCGACCGCCGCGCCGCTGGCCATCACCGCGGCCAGGTAGTGCTTCTCCAGAGTGGCGACGATCTCGGCCGGCGTGGCGTCCGGTTTGCTGTCGCGCAGCCGGCGGACGTAGGCCGTCACGGCCGGTGCTTGCAGTCGGGTGCTGCGCTCCAAGAGCTGCGACAGCGCTTTGGCGGCCGCGCTGGGATCCTGGTCGAGACCGTCGCGGGTGGCCGGAAGCCGACTCGTGGTGTTGGACCGAGCGTTCATCGCTGTGTCTCCCCTGTGAAAGTCCCCTGGCCCTGTAGACCACCAAGGCTAACCCTGGTTCAACGACCGGACGGGGACGTGCGGTGCCCGCCCGTGACGACAGTCACGCCCGCCCCGGGGTGACGGCGGTCACTGTTCGCCCTGCGCGGAAGAAAAAACCGACGTGCGACGCTGCCTCTGACCGTGGCAACATCCGTGAGCGTGCAAGCAACCCCGACCCCCAGCCGCATCCGGATCATCACGGTGCTGGGGCTGCTGATCGCACTGGGCCCGCTCACCATCGACATGTATCTGCCCGCCCTGCCGCGCATCGCCGAGGATCTGACGGTGTCGTCCTCGGTGGTGCAGCTAACACTGACCGGAACGCTGGCCGGACTGGCCGTAGGCCAGTTGATCGTCGGCTCGTTGTCCGATTCGCTGGGCCGGCGGCGGCCCCTGATGGCCGGGATCGTGCTGCACATGGTGGCATCGCTGATCTGCCTGTTCGCCCCGAACATCATCGTGCTCGGGTTGGGTCGCGGGCTGCAGGGCTTCGGCGCCGCCGCGGCGTCGGTCGTGGCGGTCGCCGTGGTCGGCGATCTCTATACCGGAACGATGGCTGCGACGGTGATGTCCCGGTTGATGCTGGTGCTCGGCGTCGCCCCGGTGGTGGCTCCGTCCCTGGGTGCGGCGGTTCTGCTCAAGGCGTCGTGGCATTGGGTGTTCGCCGCGCTGGTGGTGCTGGCCGGCGCGCTGCTGTTGTTGGCCGTGCTGGCCTTGCCGGAGACCCTGCCGGTCTCGCATCGCCGTCCGCTGCACGTCCGCAACATCATCGGCACCTATGGCGAGCTGTTGCGCGACGCGCGGTTCGTGATCCTGGTGCTGGTCGCCGCGCTCGGCATGTCCGGGTTGTTCGCCTATATCGCCGCGGCGCCGTTCGTGTTGCAGGGGCGATACGGACTCGATCAGCAGACTTTCGCGCTGGTGTTCGCCGCCGGCGCGGTCGCCCTGATCGGTGCGACTCAGACCAACGTGCTGCTGCTCAAGCGGTTCGGCCCGCAGACCATCACGGTGTGGTCGCTGGCCGTTTCCGCGGTCAGCGCGGCGGTGTTCATCGTGCTCGCGGTGGGCCATATCGGTGGTCTGTGGGGATTTCTGGTGCCGGTGTGGGTGATCCTGGCGGCGATGGGTCTGGTCATCCCCAACGCGCCGGCAGTGGCGTTGTCGCGACACTCGGACGCGGCCGGGACGGCGGCCGCCCTGCTGGGCGCCGCGCAGTTCGGCTTGGGCGCCGCGGTGGCACCGCTGGTCGGTGTGCTGGGCAACAACGAGTTCGCGTTGGCGCTGGTGATGGTCGTCGGATCGAGCTTTGCCTTGGTCGCCCTGCTGATGGTCGGGTCGTCGCCGACCGAGGTGCGGGATACGCCGGCCGGTGAGCCCGTCCGCGGCGCGGCGTAAGTTGTCGGCATGGCGGCGGTCCGAAGCGTCCGTCGCGTCGCCCCTTCCGATTTCCGAGTAGATGCCCGAAGACCAGACTGATCGACGCGCGCCCGCGGCCGCCCGCCTGACCGGGACGGCCCGCCAAGCCAACCCCTGGCATGCGCTGTGGGCGATGCTGGTCGGTTTCTTCATGATCCTGGTCGACTCGACGATCGTCGCCGTCGCCAACAAGCGGATCATGGAGGCGCTGGCCACCGACTACGACGGCGTCATCTGGGTGACCAGTGCCTACCTGCTCGCTTATGCGGTGCCGCTGCTGGTGGCCGGCCGGCTCGGCGATCGGTTCGGGCCGAAGAACCTCTACCTGCTCGGTCTGACGGTTTTCACCATCGCCTCGTTGTGGTGCGGGCTGTCCGGGTCGATCCAGATGCTGATCGCCGCGCGGGTGGTGCAAGGCATCGGCGCGGCACTGCTGACGCCGCAGACCTTGTCCACCATCACCCGCATCTTCCCGCCGGAGCGGCGCGGCGTGGCGATGAGCGTGTGGGGTGCCACCGCCGGCGTGGCCACCCTGGTCGGGCCGTTGGCCGGCGGTGTCTTGGTCGACGGGCTGGGTTGGCAGTGGATCTTCTTCGTCAACGTCCCGATCGGGCTGATCGGCCTGGCGCTGGCGGCGTGGCTGGTGCCGGTGCTGCCGACGAAGAAGCACAGCTTCGACCTGCTCGGGGTGGCGCTGTCCGGGGTCGCGATGTTCCTGATCGTGTTCGGCCTGCAAGAAGGACAGTCGCACCACTGGGCGCCATGGATCTGGGCGACCATCGTCGCCGGTGTCGGGTTCATGGCCGCGTTCGTGTACTGGCAGTCGGTCAATCCGCGCGAACCGCTGATCCCGCTGCGCATCTTCGCCGACCGCGATTTCACGCTGTCCAATGTCGGTATTGCCGTCATCGGTTTCGTCGTGACCGCGATGATCCTGCCGGTCATGTTCTACGCGCCTGCGGTGTGCGGGCTGTCCTACACGCGCTCGGCGCTGCTGACCGCACCGATGGCCATCGCGTCGGGGGTACTGGCCCCGTTCGTCGGGCGCATCGTCGACCGGGCACATCCCGCGCCGATCATCGGGTTCGGTTTCGCGGCCATCGCGGTCGGATTGACCTGGCTGTCGGTCGAGATGACGCCGACCACGGCCATCTGGCGGCTGCTGCTGCCGCTGACCGTGATGGGCGTCGGGATGGCGTTCATCTGGTCACCGTTGGCGGCGACGGCCACCCGCAACCTCCCACCGCAGCTGGCCGGGGCCGGATCCGGGGTGTACAACACCACCCGCCAGGTGGGCTCGGTGCTCGGCAGCGCCAGCATGGCCGCGTTCATGACATCGCGGATCAGCGCCGAACTGCCCGCGCGTGCCGGCGGCGGCGCCCCGGCGGAGGGGCAGGCCACCGTGCTGCCGGAGTTCCTGCGCGAACCGTTCTCGGCGGCCCTGTCCCAATCGCTGCTGCTGCCGGCTTTCGTCGCGTTGTTCGGTGTGGTGGCCGCGCTGTTCCTGCGCGGCTTCGGTGCGACGACACCGCGGTTGGTCACCGGGTTGCCTGCGCCTCGGTTGCCGGTGGCCGACCAGCACTCGGTCGACGAACATTGGCAGGACGACGACGATTACATCGAGTACACCGTGGACTGGTCGCCGGGTTCTCATTCCCCGTCGCTTCGCTCGCCGGGGCCTCAGGACCCGCCCACCGATCTGCTGCCCGCCGTCGATCACACCCCGCCCGACGAGTCGCACACCGAGCCGTTGTACGCCCACGTCGAACATCCGTTGCCCGCGCCTGCCGACAGCTGGCACGCCGGACCCGTCGACACCTGGCAGCACCTAGAGCCCGAACCTGTGTCGCAGCCCGAGCCCGAGCCCGAGCCCATGCCGCGACCCATGCCCGACCCGCCCCGGGCCTGGCGCAGCATCCTCGACGATCTGCTGGCCGAGCCGCCGGCCGATCAAATCGGCCACGCCCACAACGGTTTTCACACCGATCAGAACGGCTGCTTCCAGCCGCTGCAACCGCCCACCGATCAGGACGACGATGAGGAGCCCGGCGGCAGGCACTCCCGACCCAGCCGCGGCAGGCACTCCCGCGACGACTGAGTCAGTTGTCGTTGGTCGGTGGTGGTTGGAAGGGTTGGTACCACCACCATTGGGCGCGTTCCCCGGTCGGGCCCTTGTACGGGGCGACGGTAGGTGGCGCGGTGCTGGGCGCTCGGGCCAGTGATCCGCGGTCGATGGGGTCGCCGTCGGTGTCGGTGACGACGAGGCGATCGGCGGGGCCGGTGATGGTGATCTCCCCGCGGTGATGCATCCGGTGATGCGGCGGGCAGAGCAGCACGAGATTGTCCAGGTCGGTGGGGCCACCGTCCTCCCAGTGCACGAGGTGATGCGCATGCAAGCCCCGACTGGCGGCGCAGCCGGGGATGACGCAGTGCCGGTCCCGGTGCTCCAACGCCTTGCGGAGCCGGCGGCTGATGGTGCGGGTGGACCGCCCGGACCCGATGGGTTGGCCGTCGCGCTGAAACCACACCTCGCAGGTGGCATCACACAACAGTTCGCGGCGCTCCGCATCGGTGAGGATTGGCCCCAGGTGCAGGGCGGCGGGTTGGTCGACCTCCACGTGCACGATGACGGTGCTGTGCTGCCCGTGCGGGCGGGCGGCGACGTCGGTGTCCCAGCCGGCGTGCACCAAGCTCATGAACGCATCGACCCGGGTGGGGAACGGCGTCTGGTCACCGGGATGCTCGGCGATCAGTGCGTCGTGGCGGGACTGCAGCGCGGCGTCGAGTGTGGCGGCTTCCAGCCGGGGCAGGGTGATCCGGTAGATGCAGTGGTCGCCGTGTTCGGTTTTGGTGATCGCCGGCGTTGGTTCGGGTTTGGGTGGTGCGTCTGGTTGGGGTGCCAGTTTGATGGCGGTGCGCAGTTGTTCGACGGTGGCTGACAGCGCCAGTTCGGCGTAGTGGGCGTCAGAGCCGTCGGCGGCGCGTTCGGCGATGACCCCGACCTGATCCAACGACAGCCGGCCGTCGCGTAAACCATCGGCGCAGCTGGGGAACTCGTCGAGGCGGTGTGCGACGGCGGCCATGGTTTCGGCGTTACGGGGTGTGGCCCCGGTTTTCCAGGCGATCAGGGCGGCCATCGAGCGGCAGCCGGTCATCCCGGCCAGCTCGTCGCGTTCGAGTTCGGCGACGATCTCGACCAGCCGCCCGTCGATGGCGTTGCGTTGCCCGCACAGTTCACCGATCTCGTCGAACAGCACCGCCAGGCGCTCTTTGGGCTCCAAAGATGCTGCGGCGGTGGACATACCTCATTCTCGCAGAGGGGTACGACAAGTACGGTCAGCCGCCGGTCAGCGCGAGGAAGGCTCCCAATTCGGTCAGCCGGTCGGGTGTCGCGGGCAGGTAGTCCGTCAACAGGGCCGACCGCACGATGAACGCGGTGTGCTTGGCGCGGCTGACTGCCACATTGAGCCGATTCCTGTTGAACAGGAACGACACTCCGCGTGGCGCTTCGTCGGCCGACGACGTCGCCATGGAGACGAAGACGACCGGCGCCTGCCGGCCCTGGAACTTGTCCACGGTACCGACCTCGACATCGGTCAGCCCGGCCGCGTCGAGCACGCGGCGCAGCGTCACCACCTGGGCGTTGTACGGCGTCACCACCAGCACGTGCTGCTGATCCAGTGCGGTGGAGCCGTGTTCGTCGCTCCACGTTGTGCCGAGCAGGGCGGTGATCCGGGCCGCGATGGCCTCGGCCTCCTCGGGGCTGTCGGTGGAATTGCCGTCATGGGCGACGGTCAACACCTGCACGCCCGGCGCCACTCCGTCCAGATGCCGTGCGCCACTGACGTCTTCGCGAGCTTGGAGCCGGCCGTCGTAGGACAACCGCGAGACCGGGCCGCACACCGCGGGATGCATCCGGAACGAGCAGTCCAGGAAGTAGCCCCGCTCCGGGGGCAGGGTGTGGTTGCCGTCGACCAGCCAGCCGAGCGCCGACTCGTCGACCGGCTCGGGATGGGTGCCCTGACTGACCTGCGGCAGCTGTTGCGGGTCACCCAGCAGCATCAGGTTGCGCGCCGCCGGTGCCACGGCGATGGTGTTGGCCAGGCTGTACTGGCCGGCCTCCTCGATGACCAACAAGTCCAGTGCCAGCCGTGGAATCTTGTTGGCATTGGCGAAGTCCCATCCCGTTCCGCCCACCACGCAGCCGTCGTTGTCGGCGATGAACTCGGCGAACTCCGGATTGGTTAACGTGGTCCAGCCGGCATTGACGGTATTCGTCTTCTTGCCGACACGGGAGCCGTCGACACCGGCGGCCATCACATCGCGGAACAGGTTCTCCACGACGGCGTGTGACTGCGCCACCACGCCGACCCGCCAGCCGTGCTCGTTGACCAACCGCTCGATGACCTTGGCCGAGGTGAAGGTCTTGCCGGTGCCGGGTGGGCCGTGCACGGCCAGGTAGGAGCGGTCCAGTGCCAGCAGGGCGGTCGTCATATCGGCGGCGACGTCCCCGGTGCGGGGAAGCGGGCCGCCGCCGACCATGCGCGGCGCACGGCGCAGCAGGATGTCGGTGACGGCGTCGGCCGGCAGGTTGGGCAACCCGGCGGCCACCTGTGCGGCGGTGTCGGCGATCGACTCCTGCAGCGGCTTGGTGTTGATCGGCGGCCCCGGTGTCAGCGCGAAGGGCATCTGGTGAAAGGTCCCCGCTCCCTTGGGTTCCCGCTCGCAGATCAGAACCTGCGTCGGCACCTCGGGATCGTCGCATTCGAGTACGGTCACCGAGCCGAACGCGCGACGGTCCGGGTCCTCGGCCAACCCCGCGGGCGCCGGCGGGTCGTACAGCGCGTACATGTCGGAGTTGAGTTCGCCGTTGGCCAGCTCACCGGTCAGCAGTACGTGACGTTGTGGCTTGCGGGCCTTCGGCGGTTGGTGCCAGTCGTTCACCACCTCGGCGCGGTCGGCCACGAAAACGCCGCTGTTGTCCGACCATTCGTCGACGGGATTGTTCACCCGGTCGAAATGGCCCCACCAGTACGGCTTGTCCTCACGCTTGTGAAAACCGCGGGCGGCCGCCACCATCGCGACGGCCGTCTGCTCGGCCGTGCGGTCCTCGATACCGTCCCCGGCGAACTTCGCCAGCGCCCGGTCCAGTGCGTCGGTGGCCTCCGCTGTCGCGTCGGTGCCCGATGCATGCACGGGTTGCGGACCGCGTGGTGGCACCTCGGATTCGATGGCCCTGGCCATCAGCCAGTCCCGTAGTCGCCGCGTCGACCGGCAGTCGTACCGGTTGTAGTCCTCGATCTCCTTGAGCACGACGGCCGCCTCGTCGACTAGGCCGTCGTCGCGCAGCGCGCAGTAGCGGGCGTACTGGGTGATCGAGTCGGCGGCGTTGGTCACCTCGCCGTCACGCAGCTCGCCACCCATGTACAGCGGCTCCAGATACTTGATGCTGTAGCTCTCGGTTCCCACTCGAATGCTCTTGCGCACCAAGGGATAAAGGTCCACCAGTACGCCGTTTCGCAGCAGGTCGTCCACCTCGTTCTCGCCGACGCCGTACCGTCCGGCCAGCCGCAGCAAGGTGCTCTTCTCGTAGGCCGCGTAGTGGTAGATGTGCATCTTCGGGAAGCGCTTCATCCGCTTGCGCACCATGGCCAGGAAATCGACCAGGGCCTGCCGTTCCTCTCCCCGGTCGTGCGCCCAGTACGGGGTGAACTCGTCGGTGACGGTCAGCACGCCCCACAGGTATTCCAGCCCCCAGTCGCGGCCGTTCGCCGTCCACAGCGGATCGCCCTCGAAATCGAAGAACAGATCGCCCTTGTCCGGGTCGGGCAGCAGCATCAGCGGTTGCGCATCGACGACCTCGAACGGTGGTTTGCCGTCGACCCGCTCGGCGATCTGCAGCCGTGCCTGGGCCGTCAGCGCGGTGACGGTGCGGTTCGGCAGCTCGGGCACCGGACCTTTGTGCTCGGCCAGGTTCTGCACCGTCGTGATGCCGGCGTCGATCAGCCGGGCGCGCTGGCTGGTCCGCATCCCGGCGACCAGCAGCAGGTCGTCGGTCGCCCGGACCTGCTGCTCGCATTCGGGGCAGCGGAAGCAGGCGCGTACCCGTTCGTCGGTCCAGGACACCGGCCCGTCGGCGGCCAGGTGCCCATCCAGCAACCGCTGCAACGCCGCCCGCCGCGGCCGGTACACCGGCAGCAACTCGTCCACCTGATAGCGCGACACCGCGCCGTCACCGAGCACCAGCTCGACCTCCGGCGCGACGGGTACCCCCGCCGTGGTCAGGGTGTCGGCATAGGCGGCCAGCTGCAGCAGCGCCTCGACCTTCACCGACCGGGACAGTTTGGTGTCGCGCAGCCGGTAGCGCCCGGTCTCGAACTGCAGGAAGTCCGCGAACCCGGCGAACCGGCCGTCGAACATCGCGGCCTGGTAGATGGCCGGTGCCCGGCGGTCCACCGCGGCCATGGTCTGTTCGGCGGCCGCGGTGAGCCCGGCGAGGGTGTACGGCGGTCTGCCGATCACCGTGACGGTGCCGTCGGCGCGCAGTTCCTCGAGGTGGCGCTGCTCGTGGTCGTGGCCGAGCGCCGCGGTGCGGGCCAGCAGTTCGTCGGAAGCGGACACTTTCGGGCCGCGGCCCAACTGCGCGTCGAACGAGCGCAGCAGCGCGTACTCGCAGCGAGCGGCGGCCGCGAGGTCCGAGGCGCTGTAGATGACCCGATCCCCTGCGACGAACACGCACCCAGGCTAGGGGAGCGCGCCGACATCCCCTACCGCGTCGCGGGCACGTGTCAGTGCCCGGTGTTGCCGATCAGCTCCACGCCGTTGCCGTTCCACCGGAACCGCACCACGCTGTCCAACCCCGGCGTGCCACCGGAGAACTTGAGCGCGACGGTGTCGCCGGTGCTGGCGCTCTCGTCGATTCCGTTGAAACCGTAGGTGTCGGGCACCCCGGTCGGAATGAACTTGCCCAGGTGGAACATCACCGCCCTGGTGTTTGCGTTCGGCGCGTTGGTGTTGGCCTTCACGATCACCACCGACAGCGGGGCGCACTCGTTGTAGTTGCCCGCCAACGGTTCCGGGCTCCAGGCCTGATTACTGCGCGGGTCGCGCGGCAACGTCGACACCGCCTTGGCGATTTCCGGGGCGGCCAGATTCACCGCACACGGATCGGGTGCGGGCGCCGCGGTGGTCGGCGTCACGATGGGCGCCGGTGCGACGACGGTGGTGCGTGGGGCGGGCGCGGGGGTGCTGGCATCCGGTGTCTTGGAGACGGTGGAATCGCTCGATCCGCAGCCCGCCAGCACGAGGCTCGTCACGATCGCCATCCCCAGCGCAACCCTTCGCACAACACCGAACCGTACCTGCGGTCCGCAACTTCCCAGGACCAGCGACGCGACTCTGCCGGGCGTGACGCCGCGCACGCTCTAGACTGCTCCTGACATGACTTCCCCTGAAGACGGCGCGACCGGCGCCGAAACCACCTTCGCTGACCTGCAGATTCACCCCTCGGTGCTGCAGGCCGTCACCGACGTCGGCTACGAGACCCCGTCGGCGATCCAGGCCGCCACCATCCCGGCGATGCTGGCCGGCTCCGATGTCGTCGGGTTGGCCCAGACCGGCACCGGCAAAACGGCGGCTTTCGCCATCCCGATCCTGAGCAAGATCGACACCACCAGCAGGAACACCCAGGCCCTGGTGCTGGCCCCGACCAGGGAGCTCGCGCTGCAGGTCGCCGAGGCCTTCGGCCGCTACGGCGCGCACCTGCCCGCTATCCAGGTGCTGCCGATCTACGGCGGTTCGTCGTACGGCCCGCAGCTGGCCGGTCTGCGCCGCGGCGCACAGGTCGTGGTCGGCACGCCCGGCCGGGTCATCGACCATCTGGAGAAGGGCAGCCTGGACCTCTCTCATCTGGACTACCTGGTGCTCGACGAGGCCGACGAGATGCTGCAGATGGGCTTCGCCGAGGACGTCGAGCGCATCCTGGCCGACACCCCCGAGTACAAGCAGGTCGCCCTGTTCTCGGCGACCATGCCGCCGGCGATCAAGAAGATCACCTCCAAGTACCTGCACGATCCGGTCGAGGTCACCGTCAAGGCGAAGACGCAGACCGCCGAGAACATCACCCAGCGCTACCTGCAGGTGTCCTACCCACGCAAGATGGATGCGCTGACTCGGCTGCTGGAGGTCGAAGAGGGCGACGCGATGATCGTGTTCGTCCGCACCAAGCAGGCCACCGAAGAAGTCGCCGAGAAGCTGCGTGCGCGCGGATTCGCCGCGGCCGCCATCAACGGCGACATCCCGCAGACCCAGCGTGAGCGCACCATCGCCTCGCTCAAGAGCGGGGCCATCGACATCCTGGTGGCCACCGACGTGGCCGCCCGTGGGCTGGATGTCGAACGCATCAGCCACGTGGTCAACTACGACATCCCGCACGACCCGGAGTCGTATGTGCATCGCATCGGCCGCACCGGGCGCGCCGGGCGCTCGGGCAACGCCATGCTGTTCGTCACGCCGCGCGAGCGCCACCTGCTCAATTCGATCGAGCGGGTCACCCGGCAGAAGCTCGTCGAGATCCAGCTGCCGTCGGTGGACGACGTCAACGCGCAGCGTGTCGAGAAGTTCCGCGACTCGATCACCGACGCCCTCAACGGCGCGGGCATCGACCTGTTCCGCCGACTCATCGAGGACTACGCGCGCGATCACGACGTCCCGATGGCCGATATCGCGGCGGCGCTAGCGCTGTTGTCCCGTGACGGCGAAGCCTTCCTGATGACCGAGCCGCCGCCGGAGAAGCGCAAGGAGCGCCCCGAGCGGGCGCCGCGCGAGGATGGGCCGGGGCGTAAGAAACACAGCACCCGGACCGATCTGGCGACCTACCGCATCGCGGTGGGCAAACGGCACAAGGTGGCGCCCGGCGCGATCGTCGGGGCCATTGCCAACGAGGGCGGGCTGAACCGCAGCGATTTCGGCCACATCAACATCAAGGTCGACCATTCGCTGGTCGAGCTACCCGCCAAGCTGCCGCGTGAGATCTACAAGAAACTGGAGAACACCCGCATCCAGGGTGTGCTGATCAACCTGCAGCCGGACCGCCCGCACAAGCCACGTCGCAAGGACTCGTGACGCTGCAATCCGGAATCCCCGAGCAGGGTGGTCTGGAGTCGGTCACCACGGTCGACCGCATCGCGTCGCTCACCGGTGTGCGGGCCCTGGCCGCGCTCCTGGTGGTGCTCACCCATGCGGCCTACACGACCGGCAGGTACAACGACGGCTACGTCGGCCTGCTGTTGTCCCGCGCGGAGATCGGCGTGCCGATCTTCTTCGTGCTGTCGGGTTATCTGTTGTTCAAGCCCTGGGTTGACCGTGCCGCCGCGGGGGATCGGCCGCCGTCAGTACGTCGGTACGCCTGGCACCGGGTGCGCCGAATCATGCCCGCCTACGTCGTCACGGTGTTGGCGGCCTACGCCGTCTACCACTTCCGGGAGGCGGGACCCAATCCCGGCCACAACTGGATCGGCCTGCTGCGCAACCTGACCCTGACCCAGATCTACACCGACAACTACCTGTTCTCCTATCTGCACCAGGGGCTGACCCAGATGTGGAGCCTGGCGGTGGAGGCGGCGTTCTACGTGGCACTTCCGGCGCTGGCATGGCTGCTGCTGGTGGTGTTGTGCCGACGGCGCTGGCGGCCCGGTCTGCTGCTCGCCGGGCTCTTCGGGCTGGCGTTGATCAGCCCGGCGTGGCTGGCGTTGGTACACACCACCCACGGTTTGCCCGACGGTGCGCGGTTGTGGTTGCCGACGTATCTGGCTTGGTTCCTGGGCGGCATGCTGTTGGCGGTGTTGCAGGCGATGCGGGTCCGGGCATATGCCGTGGTGTGCCTCCCGCTGGCGTTGGTCAGCTACCTCATCGCCGCCACGCCGATTGCCGGTGAACCGACGACCTCGCCCACCAAGCTCAGTGAGGCCGTCGTCAAGACCATCTTTTACGCCGTCATCGCCACGTTGGTGGTGGCGCCGCTGGCCCTGGGAAATCGGGGCTGGTACTCCCGGGTGCTGGGCAGCAGGTCGATGGTGTTCCTCGGCGAGATCTCCTACGAGATCTTCCTCATCCACCTGGTCCTGATGGAAATCGTGATGGTCGAGATCCTGCAGCGCCCGGTCTACACCGGCCCGATGTGGTGGCTGTTCTTCTGGACGATGGTGGTCACCGTTCCGCTGGCCTGGCTGCTGCACCGGGTCACCCGGGTGCGTTCAAGATAGGTTATGCTGCCCTAAGTAATCCATCGGGATCGAGGGGGCTGCATTGTCCGAGCAGAAACCGTCCCGCGGCCTGTCCGGCGCGCTGGTCAAGCTGTGGCGTGGCGGCGACTACGAACTGACGGTGACCGGGCGGACCCAGCTCACCCCGCACTACCTGCGCCTGCACTTCACCGCGGCCGAATTGCTGGCCGACCGTCCCATCCATCCGACCATGTGGATTCGCGGTTGGTTTCCCGACGGCGCCAAATCGCATCAGCGCGGGTACACGTTGGTCAACCCGGACCCGGCGGCCGGCACCGTGGATATCGACTTCGCTCTGCACGACGGGCTGGCCACCCGGTGGGCCATCGAGGCGCAGCCAGGTGACGTGCTCGAGGTGACTGTGCTGGGCAGCGATTTCGTGCTGCCCGCCCCGGCGCCGCAGGGGTATGTCATCGTCGGCGACACCGCGTCGCTGCCCGCCATCAACTCGCTGCTGGCGGCGATCGGCGACGCACCCGCCAAGGTTTTCCTGGAATCCGCCCATGAGGACGACCGTGAGCTGCCCGTGGCGCGGCCGGGTGCCATGTGGGTGGACCGCAAGAACGCGGGGGAGGCGCTCGTCGAGGCGGTGGCCGCGGCGGCGTTCGACGCGTCCGAGCATTTCGGTTGGGTCGCCTGCGACAACCGCACCACCCGCGCGGTGGCCAAGGTGCTGCGCGACGACTACAACATTCCGAAACGCTCACTCAAGGCGCGCGCCTACTGGGCCGCCTGCCCCTGACCGTCGGAGCGACGAAGCTCTCCAGCATCGCGCGCTCGTCGGCGGCGTCGCGACCGGGAAAAAGCAACAGCGACACCAGAATCCGAATCACCCAGCGCGCCCGCAGCTCGGCGTCATCGCCGTCGCCGCCGAGGAAACCGGTGACCAGCGCGAGGATAACCTCCGAGCGCTCCGCCATATCGCCACCGATCGGACGCTGGGTGCTGGCGAACCATGATGCCAGGGCCGGGGTTTCGCGCACCCGGGCCAGCGCGGCCAGCATGCCGGTGACCAATCGTTGGTCCGGATCGGTCAATCCGATGAGCTGCTCGGCGATCTCGGCAAATACCCGGTGGGTGTGCCGGTGCACGTACGCCGTGTAGAGCGCCTCCCGGTTTTCGAAATAGCGGTAGAGCGTGGCCCGCGAGCAGCCGGCCGCCCTGGCGACGTCGTTCATGCCGACGGTCGCGGCATCCTGCCGGGTGAACAGGTCGTCGGCGGCGTCGAGGATGCGTTCGGCGGCGGCTTCGGTGCGCCGCTCGGCAAGCCAGTCCGGCATGGATTCAGCCTACTGTGAACGGTACGGACAGCGGCCGCCGCACGTAGCTGCCGCCGGCCCACACAATGGCTTCTTCGTCGACGCTGAATTCCGGTATGCGGGTAAGTAGTTCCTCCAGCGCCACCCGGGATTGCATGCGGGCCGCCGCGGCGCCCAGGCAATGGTGCGCGCCGTGGCTGAAGGTCAGGATGTTGCGCGGCCGGCGGGTGACGTTCAGCTCGGCAGCGTCCGGGCCGTACTGGCGTTCGTCCCGGTTGCCGGAGCCATAGAGCAGCAACACCTTTCGTCCCGCGGGAATGGAGGTGTCGTCGATGGTGACGTCCCGCGTGGTGGTGCGGGCCAGGCCCTGCACCGGGGAGGTCAGGCGGAGCAGCTCGTCGACGGCGTCGGGGATCAGTGCGGGATCGGTTGCCAGCAGCCGTCGTTGGTCCGGATTGCCGTGCAGTAGTTGCATGGAACCGCCGAGCATGCCGGTGGTGGTGTCGTTGCCGCCGGTCACCATGGTGAACGTGAAGGCCAGGATGGACAGCACCCCGGCGATATCGCCGTCGGCGCCGATGCCCGCGGCCACCAGGTGCGACACCGTGTCGTCCTGCGGTTCGGCGCGCCGCCGCTCGATGAGCGCGGTGAAGTAGGCCATCATCGAGCCGAGGGCGTCGCCCAGAGTTTCCAGCGCTCCGCCGATCCCGCCCTCGGTGGTGTTGGCGGCGACGATCGCCTCGGTCCAGCCGTCGAATTGGTCGCGGTCCTCGTCCGGCACGCCGAGGTAGTGCGCCACCACCATCGAGGGCAGCGGTTTGAACAGCTCGGTGACGATGTCACCGCCGCCGGACGACCGCAGCCTCTCGATGCGATCGACGACGAATTGGCGAACCTTGGGCTCGACGGCCTCCACCTGCCGCGGGGTGAAGCCGCGTGACACCAGCTTGCGGAACTCGGTGTGCACCGGCGGATCCTGCATGACCATGGGCGGATTATCCTGCAGACCAATCATTTCCAGCTCGCCGTAGTTGACGGTGAGGCCCTGCGCCGAGGAGAACGTCTGGTGATCACGCGCGGCGGCCCAGATGTCGGCGTGCCGGGACAGCACGTAATAGTCGTGCTCCGGGTTATCGGGAACGACGTGGTGCACCGGGTCGTGGTCGCGCAGTGCCGCGTACATCGGGAACGGGTCCGCCCAGGTGTCCGCACCGGCCAGCTGGAACTTGGGTGCATGAGACACATAGGTTTGCATGTCTCATTTGTATGACAGTTTGGTGCACTGCGTCAAGGTCAGTTGCGGTCGGCTTCGAAACTCGCTGATCGACGGTCCCCTTCGCCGTAGTGTGGTTTTCGGGTTAGGCCGGACAACCTTGTGAAGGGTACGTATGGGGCGTCGTCTGGGTGTTCTCGGTCAGCGGTGTCATCTACGCACGGCGGCGACGCTGCCGTTGCACATTTGCGGTTGTGGGGCTGTGTAACCGCCGATCCGTTCTCCCATGTCTGGATGGCTGGCGCGGAGCCGATCGAGGTATGAATTGGGCACGATACCGTTGTTGCGAGCGTTGCCGAGCTTGAATGAATCGTCATTCACCGCTTCACCAGCCGTCGCACTACCACCGAAAGGTAAGCCATTAACGATCGACAGGGGATTCGACGGTAGGGATGGCCAATGAGTAGTGGATGCGGGCTGTTCAGCGCCGATGACGCCGAGTTTCTGCGGCGTCCGTTGTACGGGTTTTTCTCTGCGGCAAGCGGATCGAACCCTCCACAACCGCGACCCGTGTGGTTTGAGCTGACACCGGAGGGTGCGGTTCAGATCTTCACCGCCCCAGGCTCACCAAAAGTTCGGAACATTCGAAGAGACTCCCGCGCTTCGATCGTCGTCTCCGCACCCGTGGGCGAGAGCGAACGATGGATCGCGATTGCAGGACATGCGACCGTGGAACCGGAAGGAGCGCGGGCGCTGCTGCCTCGGCTAGCGTCGCGATATTGGGACCTGGGCGATCCGTCGCGCGCCAATATGCTGGAAGAGATGCTCGCCGAGGATTGGGTACGTGTGGTCATCCAGCCGCAGAAGATCTACCGGTACTCGCTGGACGCGTAGAGATTTCGTACGTCACGTCCGATCGCAGGCTCAGGGACGACAGCTCGGCAATCGATCGACGAACGCAAAACAGCGACGGCATGTTTACATCGCTTGCAGCAAGTGAGCCGGATCGAGCATCGTGCACGTGTCTGAGCCGGACGTCGGCGCAACAGTAAATCCGCAATCGAAGTGTCAACGACTACTTAGCCGTTCCTCACACGTTTGAAGATGATTTGGATCGCCGTACCGTCGGGGCGAGTGAAGTTTTCGGTCATGCCATCCCCGTCGACGGTGATGCGCAATTCGTCTCTCGCCTGCCGCGCTGCCTTAAACGACGGGAAAGAAGCTGCCGCTGCAAGGAATTCGGCGCGCAGGCTGCGATGGAACCGGCGGGTGGTTGAACCGCCCGGTGCAGGCCGATGCAGTCAATCAGGTGGTGCTTGTGACCGAAACCGTATCAAGGTCAATGATGTTGGGCGCCAAGAGGGCCCTCACCCCTGCGCAAGTTGCAGTTCCTCGGCGGTCGTCCGGAGTGCGGCCACCACGGCGCGCGCACCGTCGCTGACCGACTTCTGAGTGAGGGCCAGGGCCGCGCGGCCCGACCAACTCGGATCGTCGACGATGACCGTAGTCACCCCGCGGGGTACCGACCGGGCCGCCAAGCCTGGGACCAGACAGATACCGAGTCCGGCCGCCACCAGCCCGAGCCGGGCCGGCCACCCGGTGACCCGGTGGCCGATTACGGGATCGGTCAGCGTCGGCCATGCCCCGAACTGCGGATCTCCGGCTGATCCGGCGCCTACGATCCACGTCTCGCCGATGAGCTCCCTGACGTCGACGCGGCCCGCGCCGTCGAGTCGGTGGCCGGTCGGCACGGCGACGCACAGATCACCGCTGGGCAGGCGGTGTCGGGCGAACTCGTCGAGGTCGTAGTCGGGCAGCCCCTGTCCCGTTGCGATCACTGCAACGTGGAGCCGGCCGCTGCGCAGATCGTGCAGCAGCGTCGGGGTGGCCGCCTCGGTCGGCGCCACGATCAGACCGGGGTGCTCGGTGGACAACCGCGCGACGGCGCGCGGGATGAGTACGGCCATCGATGCGGGAAAAGCACCGACGGTGACCCGGCCTGCGAGCCGATCGCCGAGAGCGTCGATTTCGCGGTGCAGGCCTGACACCGCGCCCAGAATGCGCGCCGCATGGGCCACGACCGCGGCGCCCGCGGGAGTGACACTGACCCCGCGCACCTCTCGAACGAACAGCCGGTAGCCCACCGCTGCCTCCATAGCCGCGACCTGACGGGAGATCGCCGGTTGCGAGTAACCCAACGTTCTGGCCGCCGCGGAGAAGGACCCGGTCAGCGCGATCTCCCGGCACACTCGCAGCCCGTCCAGCGTCACGTCCGCCACCGGCCCACCCTATCCATGCGTGATGCGTATGGGTAGGCCTCGGAATGCTCATCGCAAACATGGACTGCAGCGACCCGCCCCCGCTGTTGAGACGAACGAACCCAACGGAAGGACAGACACATGACCACCTGGTTCGTCACCGGCGCTTCCCGTGGAATGGGCCGCGAGCTCGTCGAGCAGCTGTTGGCGCGCGGGGACACCGTGGCCGCGACAGCGCGCCGCCCGGAGCAGCTCGACGACCTCGCCGACCGCCACGGCGACCGCCTCTGGCGCCGTGCGCTCGACGTCACCGACACCCATGCCGTCCGAGGTGTCGTCACCGAGGCATTCGTCGCTCACCCGCGCATCGACGTCGTCGTCTCGAACGCCGGCTACGGGGTATTCGGCGTCGCCGAGGACCTCGACGACGGGCACGTCGAAACGTTGATCGCCACCAACTTGACCGCATCGATCCAGCTGGCCCGCGCCGCGGTGCCTCATCTGCGGGCGCAGGGCGGCGGCCTGCTCATGCAGATGTCGAGCATGGGTGGCCACCTGACGTTTCCCGGATTCTCGCTGTATCACGCCACGAAGTGGGGCATCGAAGGCTTCTTCGACGCGTTGGCCACCGAGGTCTCGCCCTTCGGCATCCGCACCACACTGATCGAGCCAGGGGTGGTGCGCACCGGTTTCTTCGACGCGGCGCCCCGGGTGCCGCTCAGCGCGCCCTACGTCGGCGGACCAGCCGATCGGCCGCCGTTGACTGCCGAGGAGATGACCGACGACCCGGTCCGCACCGTCACCGCCATCATTCGTGCCGCCGGCGCCCACCCGCCGCCGCGGCGCTTGGTGCTGGGCTCGGACGCGTGGACACTCATGACCGCTGCGCTACAGCAGCGGCTCGACGACGTGGCGGCCCAGCGCGACAACGCGGCCACCGCAGACTTCGCCGCCGACTCGACCGCGCATGCGACGGATTGACCGCCGCGCTGGCACACGGGATGGCCAACCTCGCGATCAAGCTGCAACTAGCTTCGCCGCGGCGCCGATGGATTTATGGTGGCCGGTCCCGGGCTGTCTAGCGCTGCCCTGCACCGTGCATGAGCAAGCCGGCACACACGCGTGATCGGGTTGATCAGCCGCTGCCGACGCCTGGGACATGGCCGAGGTGTCGTGCGGTGCAGTGCGCACGAAACTTGGCTTACCGACAGCAGTCCGGACATGACGCGTCCGGATGCGGCACCGCGCAAGACCGCGATCCGGGGGAGCAGCGGTCTGCGGTGGCGTTCCTCTTCGTCGGTTCCCTTATCGTGAAATTCCCTGTGTGTTCTCACCGCGGTAACAGCCCGCCGTCGAGAGTGATCACTTTGTTGGTCAGGTAGCCGTTACGCAATATGCTCAGCGCCATGTCGGCGACCTCGGTGACTTCCCCGAGGCGGCCCACTGGTATCGGTAGCGGCGGGGAGCCGTCGCCCCCGGGATCTACGGGAAGAATACGGGTATTGCCGATCAAGGCCGGGGCCAGGGTGTTGACGGTGACTCCGTTGGCGGCGACGCGGGCGGCGAGGAAATGGGTGAGCCCGTGTAGGGCGGCTTTGCTGGCCGCATAGTGCGGGCCCACTATGCCGCCGGTGAGTGCGGCGGTGGACGAGATGAACAGGACACGACCAAAGTTCCGTTCGATCATCGTTGGCAGAACTTGTTGCGCCAGAAGGAATGGCGCGGTCGTGTTGATCGCGAACGTGGTGTTCCACTGCTCCAACGTGACGTCTGTCCACGCGGTCTGAACGCCGGCACCCGCGTTGGCGATAAGCATGTCCACTCCACCTAACTCGGCGGCGGCGTGCACCAACGCTGCCGGGACTGTGGGGTCGGCGAGGTCCCCGGCGGCCAGTACGACGCGACGCCCGAGCGCACGGGCCTCTTCGGCAACGTGTTCTGCATCCTCGACGTGTGTGCCGTGGGCTAGCAATAGGTCGGCCCCGGCTGCGGCGAGCAATCCGGCGATCGCGCCGCCGATCCCACCTGATGCGCCGGTGACAAGCGCTACCTTGCCGGCGAACGGTAATGCGTTGTCAGACATGTTCTTTCCTCTTCCTGTTGATGCGGCCAGCTTAGTCGGGGCTTGGCTACTACGACACTTCGCCTGGATCCAGATAAGGCAGTTCATTTCCCCGAAGCTCCGAATGGATTTCTGCCCAATGTCGGTGATCTCCGCATTTCGGGATGCAAGGGGTCGGCCGAGGCATCATGCATCGCTTCGCCTCTTCAGTCGCTATTCGTGCGCCAGATTCGACGCGATTTCCCCGTGCCGACGCCTAATCCAGACTTCTCACTGTGGTCGGTCTGGAGGGACGGATTCCCACCCGCTGGCAATCCAGCACAGTGCCCCGAGGATTGGCATACGACCGCCAACCCGGAGCCAGGCCTGTCGACTCTGCATGAGAACTGGAAGTACGAATCAACTCCGGCCCAGATCGAAGGTCAGGTCGGCTCTCAAGAGATCTTGGCGCAAAGGGGGAGCGAGCTGTATGGGACGATGAACGGATCTCTTGTATCGGGTTGGCATGACGGACGTCTCTTCACGCCAACCGATCTATACCAATGGTGGTTGAGTAATCATGTTGGTGGGCAGGACTATTGAGTGCCGATGCAACTCTAGCCTTCTGAGCAATACGGAGTCAGAGTATTGAGGGCGGTTTCTTTCCGCTGGCAGGGCCGTAGGCCTTTAGGGTTTCGAGGCTGGTCGTCCCTGACCCACTCCGGTTCCATCCTCAGACGAGGGTGCGGTCGCGACTGGGGATCGTCGCAGACGATTTCGCTAGCATGACGACGGCACTATGGGGGCGACCGAGTCCGGTGGATGAGATGGGGCAGCGCTCAGTGTGTGCGCCACTCACTGGTCGGACGCGCCGAGGTCCGCTCGACGGCGGCGGATGCCCCCGCGCCGACCTCGTTATCGCCGTCTATCCATCAGGTGGGGGCGCGCGCGCAGGCTGGTCCGGAGCTGCTTGAGCAGTGCCAGTCGATCACCGGGTGATCCGTTACGCCACGGCGTTGGGCGACTCGTCCTCCAATTCGCTTGTCCGCCATTGCAGCGGCAGCTTGTCCTGCCCGACCCGACGTGCGACGTAGAACACCATCGACAACGCCAGCACACACAGCGCGATGACGGTGTTGCGCATGGATCCGTAACCGGCCTCTTCGGGGTGAGTGGCACCGACCACGGTGATCAACACGTCGACGATCAACACGAACCAGGCCACCACCTTCCATGCCGAGCGAAGCTTGATCGGGCGCGGCCATTCGGGACGGTCCCGGCGAAGCAGGAGGAAGCCCGATATCGCGAAGATGGTGCACACCATATAGCCGAGATTGGCGGCCAACAGGATTGCCACGGGGCTGGCCACCACCAGCACGACCACGATGTTGACGGCCATGTCGACGGTCAGGGCGCGGGCGGGTTCGCCGAAGCGATTGAGCTTCTCGAATTGGCGCAGGGTCAGCCCCTGCCTGGCGATACCGTAGACGGCTCGACCGCCGTCGGCGCTGGCCGCGATCATCGACAGCAGCAGTGCAGCGACCACGACCACGATGAGGATGTTGGTCAACCAGCCGCCGAAGGCCCGTTCGACGAGCAGCACGGTGTAGGTGATCGGGTTGGCGCCGATCGTGTCCTCGCCGAGAACTCCGGCGGCGGCGATCGGCGTGATGAGGTACACCGCGAAGACCAATGCCGCGCTGTACTTCATGGCGCGGAAGCTGTCCCGTCGGACGTCGCGGTACTCGGGCGCGAAGGTAGCCGAGATCTCGGTTCCGTAGACCGTCCATGCGGCGGCGTACAGCCACACCATCGTCGTGATGAAGGGATGGTCACCGATGTGTGAGCCCAGGTTGGACGCGTTCCAGCCGCCGGCGACGAAGGGCGCGAGGATGACCATCGCCACGAAGACGATGAATGCCACCGCGATGACGCGGTTGATCGCGGCCGCCACCTGGATGCCCAGGATGTTGGCCAGCCAGCTGATCAGGATCGCGATCACCGCGATCACTTGCGGCAGGCCGATCGTCAGGGGACCGAAGTGGCCCGACCACGTCGCCGAGGGCAGCCACTCGGATTGGATCAACCCGCCGAGGGTCTCGCCGACGACACCAAGGGTGAGCGACCATCCGACCCAGTAGCCGAAGGTGGCGAGCGGCCCCACGAACGAGCTGTGCCTGCGCCATGCCTGATTGGCGTAGACGGCGATGCCACCGGATTCGGTGGGGAACATCAGTGCCATTTCGGCGTAGAGGAAGTTCTGCAGAAACCCCAGCGCGCTCGAAATCGACCAGAACAGCATCGCTGGCAGGGCGCCGACGGCGGCGATGCAGAACCCCAGACTGGTGACGATGCCGTTGGGTATCGACATCGCCATCGAGAACCCGTCGAACCAGCCGAGCTTGCCCCGTGGCGTCGCCGGAATCTCCGCATCCTCACCGGTTGGCAGGGTGGCATCCGCGCGGATTTCGTCAGAACTCATTGGCCGTCTCCTGGCACTTAATGCGTAGTAGTATTCTCACTGTTGGTCGACCAACTGGTGTACTGTAACTGAAATGAAGTGACATGACTAGCGCAGAAGACACGATCGAAGAGGGCACGGGCAGTGTCGAACTTGGAGCGCGCATCAAGCAATTTCGCCTGGGGCGCAAGTTGACTCAACGTCAAGTAGCTGAATTCGCGGAGGTCAGCGTGAGCTTTCTGAGCCAGCTGGAACGCGGAGTGTGCGGAGCGAGTGTCCCGACTCTCAGCATGATCGCCAAGGCGCTGGGACTGTCCGTAGCGGATCTGTTCTCCGACGATCCGGCGAACAGTCATCGAGTGCTCCGCAAGGAGGAACGTCCGCAGATCAAGACTGCTTCGGGCGCAATGAAGTTCATGCTGACGCGACGCCCGCTGCAGAATCTTGAGGTGCTGGAGGGCGTGATGGCACCGGGGGGCTCCATTGGCAGCAGCACCCACTCCCACGGTGACTCCCAGGAGCTCCTGCTGGTCTTGGCCGGCCTCGTCAAACTCACCCTCGATGACGTGGAATATGAACTCGGGGAGGGTGATTCGATCGAGTACCGCAGCAGTTCGACGCACGGGGTCGACAACGTCGGCGAGACGGAAGCCCGGGTGCTGTGGGTCATCAGCCCGCCCAGCCTGTGAACGAGATGGAAGGGACTCAGATGGTGGATTCAGCGATGCCGGTCAGCGGCAGCGAGCAGCGCGACTGGCTCATCGCACATCGGACGCAAGCCATGCTCGGCGAGCGACCGGTGTGGGACGAGCGGACGGGCACGCTCGTATTCGTCGACATCGACCGCGGTGAGCTGCATCGATTCTCGCCGGGACAGGACTTTTCGACGGTCACGGTGGCCGCATCGGTGGGCTGTGTCGGGCTGCGGGACAACGGCGGCGTGGTGCTGGGCACCGATGCCGGATTCGTCCTCGCCGACGCAACGGGAGCCATCCGCCAAGACCCGATCGTCCCGCCGGGCATGACCTCGGCCCACTTCTTCAACGACGGGGCGTGCGATCCGGCCGGTCGGTTCGTCGCGGGCACCTCGACCGCGGAGCGGACCCCCGGTGCATCGGCGCTCTACGCCCTGGAGCCCGACGGCTCCGTGCGGGTCGTGTTACCCGAGGTCACCGAATCCAACGGTGTTGCGTGGAGCGGTGATGGCCGCACGATGTTCTACGTCGACAGCGGAACGCAGGACGTCCTGGTCTTCGACTACGACCCCGTCGACGGAACGGCCACCAATGGCCGAACGCTGTTCAGCATCGACGAGCGGGACGGCGTACCGGACGGGCTGGTCGTCGATGCAGCAGAGAACCTATGGCTTGCCCTGTGGTCCGGACATTGCGTGCGCCAGTACCGGCCCGATGGCCTGTTGCTGACCGAGATCACCCTTCCGGCGAAGGACGTCACGTGCCCGGCCTTCGGCGGTGACGATCTCTCGGATCTGTACGTGACGACGTCCAGGGGATACCTGCAACCAGCGGAACTCGACGCATACCCGCATGCGGGTGACCTCTTCGTGCTCCGTCCCGGCGTGACGGGCCGGCCCACCCTGCGCTACGCCGGATGACCCCGTCCCGTCCCGTCGTGGATTCCTCCATGCGCAACGGCCAGCTGTCCTTCTGGATGGCCCGCGACGACCTCGTCCCACCGCCGACGGCGACGCTCGCCGGCGACCTCGACGTCGACGTCGCCATCGTCGGGGCGGGCCTGTCCGGACTGTGGACGGCATGGGCCCTGCGCCAGCTCGATCCCAGCATCACCGTCGCGGTCTTCGACGCTCACCAGCTCGGGTTTGGGGCCTCTGGCCGCAACTGCGGCTGGCTGAGCGCGAAACCCGTTGGCATCCGGCAAGTGCTGGCTCGGACGGCCGGGCGCGAGGCTGTCATCGAAGTCGAGGACGCCCTGCGTCGGTCGATGCACGACGTGGTCGCCATCCTCGGCGCCGAGACCATCGACGCGCGCCACGGAGGTGCGCTGCAGGTCGCGCGCTCGCCAAGTCAACAGGGCCGCCTCGACGCTTACCTGGCCTACAGCCGCAGCTGGGGCGTGCAGGAGGACCAGCTGCGGGCGTTGACCAGTGAGCAAGCGCGCGAACGCATCCGGATCGCCGGTCTCACCGGTGCCCTGCACACCCCGGACAACTACTGCGTTGATCCGGTGAAGATGCTGTTCGCCCTCGCCGGACGCGTCGTCGACGAGGGCGTCGCGGTGTACACCGACGCTCCGGTGGAAGCCATCGCCGCCGGCGCCCTGAGCGTGCGGGGGCACCGCGTGCTGGCCCGCCGCCGGGTCGTCGTAGCCACCGAGGGGTACACCGCAACCCAGCCGCACCACCGGCGAGACCTGCTGCCGCTCAACAGCTCGATGGTGGTCACCGAACCGCTGAGCGAGGCGCAATGGGCAGAGATCGGCTGGCGGCACGCCGACGGACTCTCTGGGACGGCCCACACCTACTTCTATGGCCAGCGCACCCCCGACGGGCGGATCGCGCTGGGGGGCCGGGGCAAGCCCTACCGCTTCGGATCTCGGTTCGACGACCGCGGACGCATCGATGACGGCACCGTGCGGGCTCTGACCGCCATGCTGTCAGACCTGTTCCCCGACACCGTGGTACGCCTTGCACACGCCTGGTGCGGGGTGCTCGGCGTGCTTCGCGACTGGTCTCCGTTCATCGATGCCGAAAGCGAGCCCGGTGTCATCCGTCTCGGCGGCTACGCCGGGCAGGGGCTTACGGCGGCCCACCTTGCCGGCCGCACGGTCGCCGACCTCATCACCGGCCGTCGAGCGGCGGCGCCCGCCGCGTCGTGGATTCGGCCCATGCCCCGACGGTGGGAACCCGAACCACTTCGGTGGATCGGGGCAAACGCGCTCTATCGCGCCTACTCCCTGGCCGACGTGCTCGAGGAACGGTCGTCGAGTGCACGCACGTCGCGGCTGGCGCTCGCCGCCAACGTCGTCGCCGGCCGCTAGCCAACACGCACTTCACATCAATCGCACTGAAAGGCCACACCAGCTCATGTCCGACACCATCTACGCTGTCACCAATCCCTGGACCGGAGAGGTGATCTCGCGCCAACCCACCGACACCGACGCCGCCATCGAGGCCGCGGTGAGTGCGGCCGCCGGTCAGGGGCGAGCCTGGGGCGCGAGCACGCCGGTCCAGCAGCGCGCCGATCTGTTGCGCCAGATCGCAGAAGTGCACGCCGAACGCAAGGAGGCGTTGGCCGCCATCATCGTCGAGGAGATGGGCAAGCCGATCGAACAGGCTCGCGGCGAGGTCGACTTCTGTGTGGACATCTATCAGTACTTCGCCGACGTCGCGGCCGACGCAATGGCCGACGAGCCGCTGAAACTGCGCGGCGGCAACGGCAACGCGGTTCTGCGCCGCAGCCCACTGGGAACGATCCTCGGCATCATGCCGTGGAACTTCCCCTACTATCAGGTCGCCCGGTTCGCTGGAGCGAACCTGGTCATCGGCAACCCGATGCTGCTCAAGCACGCCCCGCAGTGCCCGCAATCCGCAGCCGCTGTCGCCGAGCTGTTCCGTGACGCGGGTGTGCCCACCGGCGTATTCGGCAACCTCTATGCGAGCAACGAGCAGATCGCCCGACTGATCGCCGATCCCCGGGTGCAGGGCGTTTCGCTGACCGGTTCGGAGCGCGCCGGAGCCGCCGTCGCCGAGGTTGCCGGCCGGCACCTGAAGAAGGTGCTGCTCGAACTGGGCGGATCAGATCCGTTCATCGTCATGTCGACCGACGATCTTGACCAGGTGGTGGCGAGTGCCGTTGACGCACGCATGGACAACGGCGGTCAATCATGCAATGCGGCAAAGCGTTTCATCGTAATCGATGATCTCTACGATGCGTTCGTCGAGCGCCTCGTCGAAGCCCTGAAGCAGTACGTTCCCGGTGATCCCTCCAGCGCGTCGACGACGTTGGGACCGCTGTCCTCGGTTGCCGCCGCCGACCGGCTCGAAGATCAGTTGCGCCGTGCGAAGGACCAAGGCGCGGACGTCGTGCTGGCTGGCGAACGCATCGGGAACGGGTTCACGCCCACGGTCCTGGCCGGTATCCGCCCCGATGCCGATGCCTACCGCGAGGAGTTCTTCGGTCCCGTCGCCTCGGTGTATCGAGTCGGCACGGAGTCCGAGGCGCTCGAGGTGGCCAACGACACCCCGTTCGGGCTGGGTTCCTTCGTCTTCACCACCGATCCCGAGCAGGCCATCCGGATGGCCGATCAGATCGACGCCGGGATGGTCTACGTGAACGGCGTATTCGCCGAGGGGGCTGAGCTGCCGTTCGGCGGCGTCAAGCGCTCCGGAATTGGGCGAGAGCTGGGCCGCGTCGGGCTCGAGGAGTTCGTCAACAAGAAGCTCATCCGCGTCGTCACCGACTGACCTGCGCGACGCGGGTTGAGGGCCTGGCCGCGTTCTGCGGGGGCGTCCCGGCTGGCCGTCACAGCGCTCAGTAGTGCGGTGGCACGACGTGGTGATGTGGCCGGTTTCATTCTGCACTCCGATCGCGGATTGCAGTTCAGGGCAAGGCGATTCGTGTACGCAATTGGCCATTACTCGATAGTCGGGTCGATAGGCCGCGTCGGTGCGGCCGGTGACAACGCCGCCATGGAGAGCTTCTTTGCCTTGCTCCAAAAGAACGTGCTCGATCGCGCGGGCACGGAACTCAGCCGGATAGGGGCGGGGCATGACGGTCAGCCTTTCGTACAGGCCTGCTGCGCCATCACCGGCTTGTCCGCGTTGCCGACGCCTCGTCCGTCGAATCGGCGGAAGGTACCTCGACACGGTCATATGCCTCCTGGAATGCCGACACATCGCCGAGGTGCACAATCGCCCACTCTTGTAGTGCGCGTAGCGGCTCGCGCAGGGTGTGGCCAGCGCCTGGAACAGAGACAAGCCTCGAGGCGGTTCAGTGTCACGCACTGTGCTCGATGTGCAGGAGATCGCGAGCTTTCTCACAGCGCACTGTACGAGCTATCGGCGTTGTGGCTCATGGCAATTGCGCCCGTCAATAGCTAGACATATCACCTGTGAAGATAAATCGCTCGGTGTGCCTGTTGGCGTCCGTTTCCGCGGTGGTGGTGCTGGGCGCGGTGGCATGCGGCACCAAAGACGCCACGACCCCCACGACCGTCACCGTCACCTCGACACCGACGACCACGACGACCACCGCGGCTCCGGCGGCGCACCACCAGTACAACTCCGGCGGCGGTGCGCAACCACAGCAGACCGTCACCGAGACCCAGGCGCCCCAGACCGTGGTCCAGACGCAGGATCCACAGACCGTGACCAACACCGAGACAGCTACGCAGACCGAAACATCCGTCGCGACATCGATACAGACGTCGACGCAGACCGTAACCGTGGCGCCCACGCGCCCGTTCGGTGGAAACGGTTTCAACCGCAACGGCGGCTAGGCACGTTCAGTGACGAGTCAACTCCCGACGGTGGGGGATGTGCCGATGACGGCTCCGGTGTTGTCGAGAGCTTGCACTTGGTAGTGCTGCCTGACCGTGGGGATGGTGAAGCTGGTGTCCGCGCCGGTGGCCGGGATCGTCATGGTGGTGGTCAGATGACTGGTATCGGGGCCGGTGAGTACTTTCCACTGTGTGACGGCGGTGGCGCCGTTCCACTGGGCGTGGGCGGTGGTGCCGTCGATCTGCAGGGCTGGGCTGTCGTCGGGGGCTCCTTGCCAGTTGTCGAAGTAGGCGCGGTAGGTGCCCGCGCCGGGTAGTGAGACGTCGTAGATCAGCTCGCCGTTGGCGCTGAATTCGGAGATGTGTCCGGCGGTGCCCCACCCTGAGAAGGTGTTGCCGTTGCCGATCTGTTGCAGATTGCCCATCGCGCCGGTGATCAGGTTGTCCGGATGTGTCTGGTTGCGGATGAGGGTCGCGACATGGGTGGTGGGATCGAGGTGAATCCATTCCAGGCTCGACAGCCCGCCACCGGCTTGCCCGGAGTTGGAGTTGTTGTTGAACAGCGTCACGGTGTTCGCATCGGGCATCTCGGCGTCATGCTGGAACGCAAATTCGACGCCACCGGTCAGCTGGTAGGTGGATCGTTTGCCGCCGAGCTGCCAGTTGATCTCTCCTGAGGAGGGGTTGACGTCGTACACCGTCGAGGTGTGTCGCAGCGAGACGAGCAGGTTTCCCGACGGATCCAGCGCGATGGAGTTCATGTGGTAGGGGTCCCATATGCGGTCGGGAACGTATGGCTGGTAGCTGTCGGTGAGTGGGACGTGTTGCATGGCGTCCCAGTGCAACAGGGGTTTACCGGTGGCGACGTCGACCACGGTGGCGATGCCGTCGTACATCTTGCCGTCCTTGGGACCGCCGACAGCGGACAGATCGGCGGTGACCTCTTTGTAGGACGTGATCAGGGCATGGCCGTCGGGGGTGAGGCGGCATTCGTGTGCGTCGGCGCTGAGCCCATCTCCGGGGGTGAGTGTCTTGACGAGGTGGTAGTGCGAATCGACGATGTAGTCCTCGCCCGCGCCGTGGCCGTTCACGCGATCACCGACCCACCAGGTCAGCACGGGTTGACCATTGAGTGTTTGGGTACGAAAGTTATTGGTGCCCTTGCCTGGCGGAGCATTCCAGCCCCATAGGACATGCCCATCCTTGGACATGATGCGCACTCCGGACGAGGCCCCGGCTGGCGCCGCGGGATTGCCGCTGTCGTTCGGAGGCGGAACGTGCGATGGCGTGCCGCTGGCTTTGTTGAGGTCGACGGCCGCGCTGAAACCGGTGGTGTAGAAAACGTCGCCGCCCAAACCATCCGGTCTATTCACGTTGACGCGGTATGTTCCGCCGTGCAGCAGGTCATTGACCGGGGTAGGGGACAACCGCTCGGTGGGGCTCGCCGGCATCGGCGCCGTCGACGTGTCTGTACTGCTGGATCCACACGCCGCCAGCAGTACGGCGCCCGCGGTGCACAGCGTGACGTGGACTGCCGAGCGACGGTAACGCGAATACACCGAGATATCTCCTACGGTCGGTCAAGCCATGAACGTGAAGCCACTGTCACGCTAGCGGGGAAGCTCGGCCGCGATCTGTGTCGAAGATGTGCAGTTCGTATGACTACCCCGACCGACCGCGAGAACCCATGTTCGTTGAGGCGGGTCGGCGTCTCCGGGTTGGTCTCAGGAGACCGCTAGCCGTGGTGGGAGGTAGGTCGCGATGTTGCGCCAGGCCCGCGCGACGTATTCCTGCTTTTCGCCGACCGGGGCGACGTAGTGCAATGCCGCTGTAGCCTCGTCCTGTCCGCGCAGTCTGGCGATGATCCAGGCCGCGAGGTAGTGCGACGCAAGACACCCACCAGCGGTGGCAATGTTGCCGTTGGCGAAGAACGGTTGATTCAGTACGTCGACACCAGCAGCGATCACCCACGGCTTGGTCGTGAGGTCAGTGCAGGCCGGCACCCCATGAAGGAGGCCCAATTTGGCCAGCACAAGCGCCCCCGAGCATTGGGCGGCGATGAGCTGACGTTGAGGGTCAAGGTCTTTCAGGACATCCATGATGGCCCGGTCCTCAACGAC
Source organism: Mycolicibacterium chengduense (assembly GCF_033741155.1). Lineage (NCBI taxonomy): Bacteria > Bacillati > Actinomycetota > Actinomycetes > Mycobacteriales > Mycobacteriaceae > Mycobacterium > Mycolicibacterium chengduense. Next base: position 216,006 of record NZ_JAWQNH010000007.1, read on the forward strand.
CTCGCGGGTCGCGATGCCGCTGCCGACGACCACCGCATCGGCACCTATCGCCTCCTCCAAGCTCGACATCTGCTCGATGACCACCCCGTTCATCGACCTGACCCGAGGGGCAGGGGTGGCGATGGTGACCCTCCAGTCGTCACCGGTGACCCGGTTGAGCAGGCCCAATGCGATCAGCGAGTCCAGTTCGTTGTAGCCCTCGAACGTCAGGATGGCGATGTGCATGACGGGCTCCTCTTCTTGTGTGGAGGTGCCACCGTAAGACCGGCGATCGATGACGACCAAAGAATTGTCATGCATACACTGGTCAAGTGCCCACCGCCCGGTACAAGTCCGTCGTCGACGCTTTCGCCGCTGACATCCGAGCCGGAAACCTCCGCGCTGGAACGCAATTGCCCACCCACCGACACCTGGCTGCCGAGAAGGGCATCGCCGTGGCCACCGCATCGCGGGTGTACGCCGAACTCGAAGCGATGGGTCTGGTCAGCAGCGAAAGGGGTCGCGGCACATTTGTCCGCGATCTGACGCTTCCACCCGGTCACGGCATCGATCAAGGTGTTCTCGCTCCCAATGCTGTTGACCTGAACTTCAACTACCCGACCCTGCCAAATCAAGCTGACCTGTTACGCGAGGCGCTGCACGAACTGGCCGGATCCGGGGACCTGGAGTCGTTGCTGCATTACCAGCCCCACGGTGGCCGGGAACGAGACCGGGCTGCGGGGGCCACCCATCTGCTGGATCGAGGTCTCGACGTCGCACCCGATTGCGTCGCGATTGTCAACGGCGCCCAACACGGTCTGGCCGTCACCGCCCTGGCTTTTCTGCGACCAGGGGACGTGGTGGCCGTCGACGCCCTGACCTATCCGGGGTTCAAAGTGCTCGCCGATGCTCTGCGCCTCGAGTTGGCTCCTCTCCCAACGACATCGAATGGCCCAGACCTCGACGCGCTGCAGACGTTGTGCCAGCGGAGACCCGTGCGCGCGGTCTACTCGATGCCCACGTTGCACAACCCGCTGGGTTGGGTCATCGACCACGCCGCCCGCCATCAGCTGATCGCCATTGCACGTACCCACGGGCTGCTCGTCATCGAAGACGCCTCTTATGCCTACCTCGTCGACCAACCGCCGCCACCGCTGGCCGCTATCGCTCCCGATGTCACGGTTTACGTGTCCGGGTTGTCGAAGAACGTCGCCACCGGGCTCCGTGTCGGCTTCGTCAGCGCACCGCTCTCGCGGATACGCCTCATCGAACGCATTATTCGCGCGACCGCATGGAACACACCGGCCATCACCGCCGCAATCGCCTCGCACTGGCTGCAGAACGGCACGGTCACCCGGCTCGAGATACAGAAGCGACGAGATGCCACCCTCAGACAGACCCTCGCCAGGGAGTCGCTCGAACCCCTCGCCCAGCTGGCGCACCCCTCCTCGTACTTCAGCTGGATACCGCTACCGCCAGGTAGCCGGGCAGACCGGATCGCGGCGGCACTGGCACGCGTCGACATCTCGATCAGCACCGCCGAACCCTTCAGCACGACGATCGAAGCGCCTCAAGCACTCCGCTTGGCTCTGGGCTCCGCCAACCTGGAGGCCCTTCCAGGTGCACTGACCACAGTTCGCCGACTCATCGAAACCGACATCCTGCACTAGCAGACTCGGTCGGATCGCTTGGCTCGGGGCACGTCCTGACGAACTTGCCACGCAAAGTGGGGCCTGCTGCTTAGGATTGGCCCACTTGCTAGACGCCGCGCGAAAGAGGGAGCTTCGGTGACACATCGATTGGCGTCGTTTCTCGTCCGGGCCCTGCCTGTCGCCTGCGCCATCGGCATCGCCACGACCGCGGCAGGGCCCGCCGGCATCTCGCATGGCGACGATGGTCCGCAGTCGTATCCCTACTCGTGCAACCAGGATTCGCTGACCGCGGATTTCGCCACTCGTGACGCCATGCCGCAAACGCAAGTCCCGCCCGCGCAGTGGTACCAGACCAACGCCGATGGGCACTACATCAATCAGGGCTGGGGACCGGCGGCAGATGCCTTGCCGGCACCGGAGATTCCCGCCGACGCGGGATGCGACGCCGCCACGTGGAAGCGGGAACGCATCCTTGCCGTGGCGATGCGATACATCAACAACCCAGACAACCCGCTCGGATTGCAATACCGCCACCACCACATTCCTGCCTGGAATCCCACCACGTCGACGTATGCGGGTGCACCAGCAGAGAATCCCGACGTGGACGCCGCCGATACGGCGATCGAGTGGGCCGCCGGACCCGGCCTGGACTGTTCGAATTTCACCGCGTGGGTGTACAACTACGGTTTGGGGATCAAGTTCCGCGGCGACGTGCATCAGCAATACGCCGGCACCGCCGGCCCGATGGGACAAGCAATTCCGAGGGAAGGCCCTTTCCAGCCGGGCGATCTGCTCTTCCTGCATCCCGACGGAAGCCCGAACGAGGTCTCGCACGTCGTCATCTTCATGGACGACCAACACATCATCGACAGCAGGGTGAACGCCCAGAACCTGGTCGGAATCCAGATACGCAATCGCGAAGGTTGGTACCGGACAGCGGTTCTCAGCGCCTACCGGCCCATCGGTTAGTTCGGAGTCGCCCGGGGGTCGGCGTCAATGATCTGTCCGGCCCGTGCGGCGAGGTGGCGCAACCAGGTGTGGGCAGGATCGCGCTCGTTGATGGGATGCCACCACAGGGATTCGACGAGGTAGCCGAGCTCGAATGGCGTTTCCATGACGGCGATGTCGTGTCTGGCTGCTTCGAGCTGTGCGACCCGCAGTGGCATCAGACCGATCCGATCGGTTCCCGCGACCAGGTAGGGCACCGCCAGGAAGTCCTCGGTGGTGATGGCGGCGCGGATGGTGACGCCTTCGGCGAGCAGCGTGGGCATCGGCGACTGCATGGACATGGGGTGGGCATACGCAACCACCCAAGGCCGGCGACTGAGCGTCTCCTTGGTCAAGGGTTCGTCAGTAGTCTCGTGGGCCACCACGCACACCAGGCGATCGCGGTAGAGCTGCAGGGTCGGCATGTTGGCCAGCATGCCTTGGGGCAGCACGATGGCGTCGACGGTGCGCAAGAGCTCAGATGCGGCGTTGATGTAGTGGGGGTTGCTGTGGCGGAACGTGACGCGCACGTTGGGGGCTTCCTCGGCGAGCAAATCTGCCAGCACTCTGCCGAAGACCGGCATGTGGCAGTCAGCCACGACGATGGTGAATTCGTGGTCGGAGTGGGCAGGGTCGAAGGTCGGGCGGGTCTGCAGGACGCGGTCCGTCGCGGCCAACGCCTGGCCGGTCTGTTCGACAAGACGCTCGCCCAACGCGGTGAGTTCGTAGGTGTTGCCGACCCGGCTGAGTAGTTCATCGTCGAAGTGCCTGCGGAGCCGGGCCAGTGCGGCGCTCAGCGCCGGTTGGCTCAGACCGAGCCGCTGGGCGGCCCGGGTCACGCTGCGTTCCTGCAGCAGCGCGTCGAGCGCGACGATCAGGTTCAAGTCGATGGCCACCGGTAGCCCCCTTAGGTATCAGCTTCATCTATACCGCTCATCGGCAATCTCGTCTTCCCTGATGGCTGTGCTCGGCGCAAAGTTGTCGGTGACGGATCGGTCTGCCCGGTTGCTCACCGCCCGTCCGTCGTCGCCCATCGGCAGAGGTGGGCCGCACCCGACCGCCCCAGGAGGTACAGCAATGTCATTGCGCGTCTTGATCGCCGGTGGCGGAATCGGTGGACTGTGCCTGGCGCAAGGACTGCGCAAGGCAGGTGTGGAGTGCGCGGTGTTCGAGAGTGCCCCTGGCATTGTGCAAGCCGGGTACCGGCTGCACATGAACGCCACTGGAGGTGCAGCGCTGCGAGAGTGCCTGCCAGACAACCTGTATGAACTCTACGTACAGACCTCCCGGACCAACCCGCGGCGCGAGCTGATGGTGCAACTCGACGATCAGGGCCGCGAACTGGGCACCCGCCCACATATTGGGCCGCCCAATGACCCGCAACGCCCGCACACTGCAGTCAACCGCCGCACGCTGCGTCAGATTCTGGCCGTCGGACTGGGCGACATCCTTCACTTCGGACGCACTGTCACCGGTTTCGAAGCCGCTGACAGCGGCGTACGGGTGACGTTCGCCGACGGATCCACCGCCGTCGGCGACGTGCTGGTCGCCGCCGACGGCATCAATTCCGCGATCCGCCGCCAATTGCTTCCTGACGTTCAACTCATCGATACGGGCATGCGCGGCATGGCCGGGCGGGCGCCCCTGACCGACGATCTGATCCCGAAGCTGCCCGAGGCGTTGTTCGACGGCTTCGCCGCTGCCGGCGGTCCGGACGGCGTCCGCTTTTCCTACGGCGCGTACCAACCGCGCCGGCCCATCGCCGAGGCGGTCGCGGAGCTGGCGCCGGGCGCCGATATCGATCCCGTCGCGCCGCACATGATGGTCAACCTCGGTATCGACCCCGACAGCCCGCTGCTGTCCGACATCCCCGACTTACGGGTGGCAACCTCCGAGCAGCTCTACTCCATCATGCGAGCCGGGGTGCGCGGTTGGCATCCGGGCTTGGTGGAACTCGTCGAGCGGGTCGAGGTGCCGACGGTGTTCAGCTCGTGGGTGCGCCGGCTGAACCCGACCGAGCCGTGGGCCCCGAGCCGGGTGACGCTCCTCGGTGACGCAATCCACGCCATGCCGCCCAGTTTCGGCGCCGGCGCCAACAGCGCGTTGCGGGACGCGGCCGCGCTCACCGCGGCGCTGGCGAGCATCGCCGCGGGGCAGACCGGCATGCTCGACGGTATCGCGGCCTACGAAGCCGACATGCGTGCTGCGGTCTTTCCCATCCTGCGTGCCTCCGCAGACCCGCGCGCCGCTGACCCCGATTTCCGGCCGGCGGAACTCTACGCGGGGCAGCACTGACCGGCCCACCGTCCTGCACCCCCCTCGTCAACCAAAGGAGACATGCCATGGCCCACACCGAGGACATCGAATTCGACGTGCACGGCGTCACGCTGCGCGGCCGCCTGGTACGACCCGACGGTGATCCAGCTCCCGTCGTCATCCTGCAGTCGGGATTGGGCGGGCCCGCGGAATCCAATTACCCACTCGCACCGGCGTTTACCGACTCCGGGTTGGCGGTCTTGATGTATGACCACCGGTGCACCGGTTACAGCGACGGAGAGCCCCGACAGTTGTTCGATCCGTGGCAGCAGTGCCGCGACCTGCGCGACGTGATCACAGCGCTCACCTTGCGCGACGATATCGACGGCGCCCGAATCGGCTTGTGGGGCATCAGCATCGGCGGAGCGAACGCCATGTTCACCGCCGCCATCGACCGCCGCGTGAAGGCTGTCGCCGCGCTGATCCCACCGGTGAGCGGGTGGAGTGCGCGAGCGCTGCAACCCGCGGAGACCCTCGCGCAGCTGGAGGCCCTGATCCCGGCCGACCGGCAAGCTCAGATGCGGGGCGAGCCGGCGGCCACCCTCAGATTGCACGGCGAGCCAGAACCCGGCAGTCCGGTCATGTTCAGCGACCACGAGGGCATCGAATTCGTCGAGAACATGATTCACAACCTACCGAGCTTCCGGAACGAGATCACGATCTCGACGCTCGACTGCCTCTACGAGATGGAGGTGCGGGCCTATGCCGAGCGGATCACGCAACCGCTCCTGATGATCCTGGCCTCCGAGGACACCGTGGCGCCCGTCGAGGAAGCCCGCGAAATGTACAGGCGCATACCCGAACCCAAGGAACTTGTCGAATACCCGGGACAGCACTACGAGATCCTGTCGAACCATTACCCGGAGATCGTCGCGCGGTCGGCGAAGTGGCTCGTAGCGACACTGCACGCGTCGCCCGAAACGACGTCTCCTGACTCGTCCCTTGATGGTGGAGATCCCGCCGGCGGGACTATTGGAGTTCTCGACGCTTCGTTGACGGCGTGACGGAAAACCATCTGCGGCAACTGCGAGTAAGGGCGCTCTGCTCTGAGTAGCCGAGTTGTCTCGCTACGGCCGAGAAGGGGAGGTTGCGGTTGGCGAGGAGATCCAATGCGAGGTCGCGGCGGGTGGTGTCCACGAGGTCTTCAAATGTCCTGTCCGACTCCGAAAGTCGGCGTTGCAGCGTTCGAGGGTGCAGCATGAGCAGTTCGGCGATGTTCTCCAGAGTGGCGGCTCGGGCGGGTAGTGATCGGACGATGAGTGCTGAGACGGCGCGGTCGAAGGGCAATTGTGCACCTCGATCGGCCATGTAGCGGATCGCGATGTCATACGCGAGTTGGTCGATCTGCGGAAGTCGTCGTTGAAGCAGCCCCCGGGGCAACACCAGCGCGTTGTGCTCCGCACCGAACGCTACCGGACATCCGAAATAGTCTGTATAGACGTTCGTTTCGGATATCTGCGAGTGCTGGAAGGTAACTCGCAGTGGGCGGAAACCCGGGCCGTCGAGCGTCTTGAACAGCGTGAGGGTGACTCCGAGTGCCAGCTCGACGACGTGCGCACGATACGGCAGAGGATCCAGCACGATGTCGATTCGGCAGGACGCCTCGGCCGTATCAGTGCGCAGGTCGCCGGACACCGCCGGACTGTAAACCTGCACATATTCGGTGACGGCACGTATCGCGGCGCCAATCGTCTCGGCGTTGCGCGCCACTATCGCGACCGGCCCCAGAATATCGAGGTCCTGGTGTTGTGCCAGACGAAGTGCGAAATCTGGGATTGCCAACTCGCGGGCACACAGGCCCAGCGTCCTGGACAAGGCACTGATGGGGATATAGCGGTCGCTGGCGCCGACGACACCCGGATCGATACCGGCCCGCGCCAACAACGTCTCGGGATTCCCGCCCGCCTCGCGGATCAGGGAATCGACGTGACTCAGCGAGGACGCAAAGATGAGGTCGACCATTTGTCATCAAATGATAAAAAGTTGGCAGCTGAAGTCAAGAATCGGCCCGATGAGGCGTGTAACGATGGCGTTCCGAGACACCACCGACAGCGAGATAGAGGACCGGTCATGTCGCCCCACCTGCAGGATAAAGTCATCATCGTCACGGGTGCCGGCAGCGGCTTCGGCAAGCTGATATCGGAAAAATGTGCAGCCGGGGGCGCCAAGGTCGTCGGCGTCGATATCAACGGCGCGTCCATGAACGAGGTCTTCGACGGTATCCGCACAGCCGGTTTCCTCGGGACGTCATACGTCGCAGATGTCGCGGACATGGATCAGGTCAAAGCGGCCGCTCAACACGCTCTCGACACGTTCGGCGCCATCGACGTACTGGTCAACAATGCCGGTGTGATGCCACTGGCCTTCTTCGCCGACCACGAACAAGCCTGGCAGAAATGGCATAAGGCGATCGACATCAACGTCAAGGGAGTCGTCAATGGGATCTCGGCGGTCTATGACCAGATGATCGACCAAGGCCGGGGCCAGGTCGTCAATATCTCCTCGATCTACGGCAACGCCGGTCTGGAAGGCGCGGGGGTCTACAGCGCGACGAAGGCGGCGGTCGATGCGATTTCGAACTCGTTGCGGGTGGAGGCTCAAGGCCGAATCAAGGTCACCACGGTCAAGCCCACCGGCATTCTGGGAACAAATCTCGCCAGCTGGGTCGTCAACGACGAGGCGATCGTGGGCTTGGTTGGCCAGAAAGGTCTCCAGTTCGCCGAGAACATCCGCAATGTGCAGCAGGGGGCTCTGCGGCCGGAGCAAATGGATGTCAACTCCGTCGAATACTGGCTCATCACACCGGAAGACCTCGTCAACGCGGTCGTCCATGTCATCGACCAACCCTGGGGGATCAATCTCGGCGAGGTCACCGTACGCGCAAGCGGTGAGAACTACGTCTACTAGACGGGGACGGAGGCGTCTTGTTGTGACGAAGGACCGATCGCGGCGCACGCCGTCCGTGACATTCGATGCAACCATGAGAGTTGAGGCATTGCGCCGCGAGCGTATCGAGATGTTGCGGTTCTGCGCAGAACTCGACGACGCGGAGTGGCAGACCACCAGCCGGGCCGAAGGTTGGCGGGTGCAGGATGTGCTGGCGCACATCGGATCTGGCTGCAAAGCGGTATTCGCGCCGGCGTTGCTCACGGTGGTGACAAGCCGAAACATCGAACAGACCAACGATGTCTTTGTCGCGCAACGACGCGAATGGGCACCGGCGCACGTGCTGGCCGAGTATCGACAGTGGAGTAAGCGGCTGGCCGCCCTCGCTGGTGGTATCGCTCGGACTCCGATGAATCACATGCGAATTCCCCTGGCAGAGCTGGGCCGGTTTCCCGTCGGGTTGGTGTTGGGCGGCGCGATGGCGTTCGATCACCACACCCATCTGCGGCACGACATAGCTCCGGCCCTGGGCCGCCCGGCGCCCGACACAGACGCCGTCCGGATGGCCGTAGTCGTCGAGTGGATGTTCGCCGTGCTGGCCAACCAGCTACAGTCTGCGCGACCGAATTGGCTGACGCACTGCATTGCCGTCACCATCGACGGTCCTGGCGGCGGCGTCTGGGAAATTCAGTCGAGCGGCGCCGTCACCGCTGGCCGTAGCGGGCATGCATCTACCGAAATCACCGGCCGCGCAGCGGAATTCCCTGCATGGGCGACCCGTCGCAGCGCCTGGCGCGACCACGACATCCAGATCACAGGTGATGCAGAATACGCCGCCTTGTTCCTCGACAATGTGAACGTGATCTGAGTTGCTACTGTCGACACTTTCCCGGGTTGCCGGACATATATCAAGCCGATGGCTCAAACCGGCCAGTCCCCTCCGAAGGCGATCTGACTCGAGCTCGGGAAGGCGGTCGGGGCAGCGGTGGTTAGCCCTGCGGGTCAGGTGATCGACCAGAATTCGAGCAACGTACGAATCACAGCGACCAACGCCAGGGGTTGATCGAACATGGGATGATGACCCGCTTCTGGGAGAGTGACGAACGGCCCCCGCAGTTGCAGTAAGAATCGCAGCTGCGAAGCCATCGCCGCGTCGACCAGTCCGTTCTCGGAATGCACATAGCCGACGCGACAGATGATGCCGGCCAGCATGCCCTCCAACACCTCCTCATCGGGTGTAGCCGCATCGGAGAGCGCCTCGTCGAAGATCTTCGGGTCAAACTTCCATTCCCAGTGCAATCCGCGCCGACGGATGGAGTGAGCGGCGACATGCTCCCTGATGTAGGGCAGGATGTGCTCCTGCTCGGGTACGACCCGAAATCGGCTGAGGATATCGTCTTTTGAATGGTAGGTTCGCGGTCGTTCGTGATGTGACCGCAGCTCTGCACTCTCAGGTGCTTTCTCGCGTAGGGGAGTATCCATCACAATGACGCTGTCGATCTGGTCGCCGTACTCATATGCGGCCGTTGCCGCGACCCAGCCGCCCATACTGTGGCCGATGATGGTGGGTGATCCCACCGCACCCACCGCTGTTGCAGCGGCCATCACCTCTTTGGCCCACTCGGACCGACCGTAGGTTGGTCGCTGTCCGCTGTCACCGTGCCCGCTGAGGTCGAGCGCCACAACCCGATGATTCGCGCAGAGTAGCGGCGCGATGTGGTCCCACCAGCCTGAGTGAGCCGCTCCACCGTGAACGAGTACCACGGGCGGCTGGCCGGTCGGACCCCACACACGCAAGTGGATCTCGCAGCCATCGACCTGTGTCGCAGCGTGTTCCGGCCGGTGTGCAAGGGCCTTGGTGAACCACGACGGGGGATCCGCGTCGTCTTTCCGAGGGGTCGTACTTCCGGCACGGCGCGAACGCGGCATGGGGCGGACTTTACGCGAAATGCGTCGGCTTCTCGCCGGGTATGGGGCGGGGCCGATTGTGCCTGCCGTCTGCCCGTTCCTGTGACTGTGCTCAGTCGCGCCGGAACGCCGTATCGACCACTTCCCGGTCGGCGGACGGCGGGTCACCGGTGAAATCGAGGACAACCTCGTCGAAGGTGCCGCCGGTGAACGGGAACGGCGAGGTGAACGCCGCCGACACGGAATAGGTCACGGCCCGACCCGCCGACACGGTCTGCATGATGTCCAGGCCCGCCATACGCATACCGGTGTCCGAACCCGCCACCTCCTCGTCGACCACCAGCGTGACATCACCGATCATGTCCAGGGTGCCCTCGACCGCGCCGGTGCGGGTGTAGCGCACCTCGAAGACGTGCCGGCCCAGGGGAATCCGTGCCGCCGACGTGACCGCTTGTTCCTGCCCTGCGGCACTGCACGCGTAGTGCAGGTGTCCGTCGGCCAGGTACAGCGCCTGCCCGCCCGTCCGGCTGCCCTGCGAGAACAGCACACCCTCCGCATCCGGTCGCTCGAGCGATACCGCAACCCGCAACGTGAACGACCGGCCGCGCACCAAGCCCCGGAACGCGGTGTGCCCGGCCGGGACGCCCGGGTGGAACACCGCCTGTGTCACCGGCTCGCCGATATTGGCGGCGGCCCGCTGGACGATTTCCTGAACGCTCAGATCGACCAGCGGATAGGCCTGGTATTTCTGGGCCTGCTCATGCCACAGTGCCTTCAGGTCGGCCAACTTGTCCGGGTGCTCGCCGGACAGGTCATGGATCTGACTGCGGTCGGCTTCGATGTGGAACAGCTCCCAGCGATCCCGGTCGAATGCGGCCCAGCCGCGCGGACCTGCCGCCGTCGGTGGGTGCACGGTGCCGGCGAACCAGCCCTCATGCCAGATCCCGCGGGTACCCAGCATCGAGTAGAACTGGGTGTCCTTCGGCGTTGGTTCAGCCGGATCGGCAAGTGCGGCCGCGAAACTCGTTCCCTCCAGCGGTCGCTGGGCGATCCCGTTGACCGTCGTGACATCACCGATGCCGAGTAGCTCGTACACGGTCGGGGTGACGTCGCTGACATGCGCGTAGTGGTCGCGGACGGCGCCGCCGCCTGGCAGTCCGGCCGGCCAGGAGATGATGCACGGGTCGGCGATCCCGCCCTCATGGGAGGCGTACCGCTTGAACAGTTTGTACGGGGTGTTGAACGCCATGGCCCAACCGTTCGGATAGTTCATAGCCGTGCCGGGGCCGCCGAGTTCGCCGAACCGGCGCAATCCGTCTTCGGTGGTGTCGGAGCCGCCCAGCATCGGGACGGATTCGTCCAGCGTGCCGTTGGGACCACCCTCGCCACTGGCCCCGTTGTCGGACATCACGACCACGATGGTGTTGTCCAGTTGCCCGGTTTGCTCCAGATAATCGAGAATCCGGCCGATCTGGGCATCGGTATAGGACAGGAATCCGGCGAACACCTCAGCCATCCGGCACGACACGAGTTTCTCGTCATCGGACAACGAATCCCAGGGCCGGACATTCTCGTTGGCCGGCCACGGGATCCCGTCCGGGCTGGTGGCGTCGGCGTACGGATTCATCGGGGACAGCTCGGTTTCCGGCGGCAGCAGGCCGAGCGCCTTCTGGTTGGCCAGCGCCGTCTCGCGGTAGCGTTCGTATCCCATGTCGAAAGCGCCCCGGTAGCGGTCGGCCCACTCGGCGGCCACCTGGTGCGGGGAGTGGCCGGCCCCCGGGCACAGATACATGAACCACGGCTTGTCCGGTGCCGCCGCACGGTGATCCCGCAGGAACCCGATGGCGTTGTCCGCCAGGTCTTTCGACAGGTGGTAGCCCTGTTCGGGGCTGGCCGGCGGATCGATCGGGTCGTTGTCCCGGACCAGGGTGGGATACCACTGGTCGGTCATCCCGTCGAGGAAGCCATAGAACCTGTCGAACCCGCGGCGCAGCGGCCAGTATCGTCGTGAGCCCGCGGCCTGGCAGTCCTCGATCGGCGCCAGGTGCCATTTGCCGACGGCGTAAGTGGACCACCCGCGTTCGGAGAGCACCTCGGACAACAATGCGGTCTCGGCGGGGATCCGGCCATGGTGACCGGGAAAACCGTCAGCCAGGTTGAGCACCGACGCCACCCCGACACTGGTCGGATTGCGTCCGGTCAACAGCGCGGCACGGGTCGGGGAACACAATGCAGTGGTGTGGAATTGCGTCAGCCGCAGCCCCCGGCCGGCGATCCTGGCGATATTGGGCATCTGCACCAGGCCGCCGTAGCAGTCCCAGGTGGCGATACCGATGTCGTCCCACAACAGGTACAGCACATTGGGTGCACCCGACGGTGCCGCCGCCTCGCGGAACGCCGCCCAGTCCGGGGTGGATTCCCTGACGTCGGTGGCCACGACACCCTCGAAACTCCGCCTGGCAGACATGGTCAGATCCCCGCGCCGGGGTTGAGGATGCCGGCTGGATCCAGCGCCGTCTTGATCCGTCGGTTCAATTCCATTGCCTCCGGTCCGATCTGGCCGGCCAGCCACGGCCGTTTGAGGCGGCCCACCCCATGCTCACCGGTGATGGTGCCGCCCAGCGTCACGGCCAGATCCATGATCTCGCCGAACGCGAGGTCGGCTCGCCGCGCCATGTCGGCGTCGGCGGGATCGAACACGATCAGCGGATGGGTGTTGCCGTCGCCGGCGTGCGCGATCACCGAGATCATCACCTGGCGGTCCGCCGCGATCTTCTCGATCCCCGCCGCCAGGTCGGCCAGCGCGGGCAGCGGCACTCCGACATCCTCCAGCAGCAGGGTGCCCTTGGCCTCCACCGCGGGGATCGCGTAGCGGCGGGCCGCGACGAATGCCTCACCCTCCTGCGGGTCCGACGTCGAAAAGACCTCGGTGGCACCGCTATCGGTGAACACCTGCGCCATGAACTGGGCGTCCTCGGCCCCGGCAGGCCCACGTTCGTCGGAGGCGGCCACCATCATCGCCGCGGCGTTGCGGTCCAACCCCATCTTCAGCTTGTCCTCGACGGCGTTGATGGCGACCGAATCCATGAACTCCAGCATCGACGGGCGGATCTTGCCGGTGATGGTCACCACCGCATCGGCCGCCGCCGCCACGGAATCGAAGGACGCCACCACCGTGCACGGACCATGCTGGGCGGGAAGCAATTTCAGCGTCACCTCGGTGACGACTCCCAGCGTGCCCTCACTGCCCACGAAGAGTTTGGTCAGACTGAGCCCGGCGACATCCTTCAGTCGGGGACCGCCGAGGCGCACTGCGGTACCGTCGGCCAGCACCACCTGCAGGCCCAGCACGTAGTCGGTGGTCACGCCGTACTTCACACAGCACAGCCCACCGGCGTTGGTGGCGATGTTGCCACCGATGCTGCAGATCTCGAACGACGACGGGTCCGGCGGATACCACAACCCGTGCGCGGCGACGGCCTTCTTCACCTCCGCGTTGAGCAGTCCGGGCTGCACGACGGCGGTGCGGGTGGCCGTGTCGACCGTGATATCGCGCATCCGTTCGGTGGACAGCACGATGCCACCGTCGATGGCGGTAGCGCCGCCCGAGAGGCCCGTTCCGGCACCGCGCGGCACCACCGCGACACCGTGTCCGCTGGCCCAACGCAACACCGTCTGCACCTCCTCGGTGCGGGTGGGCCGGACCACCGCCAATGCGGTCCCCGCGTCGGGGTCGGCGGCGCGGTCCTGCCGGTAGGAGGCGACGATATCGGGATCGGTGACCACGGTGCCCTCGGGCAGTGCCGCGATCAGGCTGTCCAGCGGGGAGCTCACCGGGCCAGTGTATGGCCGGCGTCACCACCGGAAGACCTATTGTGGGCGCCGCCTGCGCCGTCGCCAGAGTTCGGCCAGCTCCTCGCGGCTGGACGTTCCGGTCTTTTGCATGGCCCGGTAGACGTGTCCCTCGACCGTGCGGGCGGACAGGTGCAACCGTTCGGCGATCTCCTTGTTGAGCAGTTCGACCGCGATGAGTGCGACCACCTCACACTCGCGCTCGGTCAGGGGCAGCGGTTCGGCGGCCTGCTCCAGGGCCGGAGTGATCACCCCGGTGTGTTCGGCCAGCGCCTCGGCCCGCACCGAGCAGTTCAGCGCCGACCCGCGGCGGCCCCGGCCGCGATGGTAGATGGCGGCGTGGGCAGCGGCGTCCACGGCCGCGGCCAGGTCGCCCATCGCCTCGAAAGCCTCTGATACAGAGGCCAATTCATGGGTGTCTTCGTCACGCAGCGCGGCGGCGAACCGGGCAGCCAGGCCGGACCGTGGGCCTTCGGTCAGCCCGGCCAGCTCGGCCAGCCGGTCGGCGTGCTCGTGGGCGCCGAACTGGGTGGCCACCTGCAGGCACATCACCTCGGCGGAGAACTGGCCGTTGGCCGCCGCCGTCTTGGCAGCCACCGCGAGGATGCCGACCGCCTCGCTCACCACCCCCTGCCCGGCGGCCACCCAGGCCCGCCCGATACTGCGTTCGTAGGACAGCGACCGGAACGGCCGCTCCAGCGCGTCGATCTCGTCGAGGATGGCGGCTGCATCGGTGACCCGGCCGTGCATGGCCAGGGCGGTGGCCCGCACCACGTTGTAGCGGTAACCCCAACCGGTGGAGTGATGGGCCGCGAACGCCACCGCCGCCTGCTCGAGCAACCTGCAGGCGTCATGTAGCCGGCCGGTGCCCAGCGCGGCCCGGCCGGCGATCGCCGCACCGAGCGCATGCGCGACACCGGGAAGCTCGGCGGACTGGGCGCGAATGCGTTCGACCAGCGGGTCGATGTCGGTCAACCGTCCCGCCAACACCAAGGCGCCGAGCTCGGCGTCTGCGATGTTGAAGCGCATGTGCGGGGCGTCATGGCCGCGCATCGCGGCGGCGTAGCCGGTCTCCGCGGTCTTCAGGGCATCCGATGTCCGGCCGGCATCGCCGGTGACCGCCGTGAGTGCGAACGCAGTCTCGGCGGCTACCACGTCGGGCAGTTCGGGCACGCTGATGGCCTTGGCAGCTTCCAGCGCGGCGGCCGGCCGGTCCGTGGCGAACCAGTAGATGACCAGGAAGGCATCGATCCAGCTGCGGCCGTCGGGGCCGACCGACACCGCGTCGACCAGCGCCTTGGCTTCGTCCGGGCGGGACAGCGCCCACAACAGGTTGGTGGCCCGCAGATAGGTGAACCGGGCGCGGTCGCGGTCGTCCCACTCCTGCGCGCTCAGCTCGGCCAGCGCGCGTTCGGCCTCCGCACCACGAAAGGACCACGACAACGCGTGGGCGTGCAAAAAGTGCGCGTCCGCCCCGGCGCCGCCGGCGATGGCTGCCTCGGCCAGCCGGCTGGCCAGCTGCAGATCGGCCAGCCAGATAGCGCCCTTGGCCGCGCGCACCAGCAGGTCGGTATCGGGCGGCAGGTCGGAGTCCAGGCTCAGGCTGGCGCGGCGCACCACCACGCGCAGGTCGTCTCGATCGGGCCCCGCGGCCAGTTCGGTGGCCACCAGACCGCGCAGCCTGCGCAGTGTCGTCGACGGCGCCCGCGTCCGGCGGATCTCCCCGTAGAGCGGATGGGCCACCCGCGCCTGCACACCGGAATCGTAGGGGGCCACGCTGATCAGGCCGCGGATATTGGCTTCCTCGACCGACTCCGGATCGGTGATGCGCTGCAGGGTGGCCAGTTCGATGGGTTCGCCGACGGCAAGCAGGTCGACGACGGTGCCGACCGCGGGCGGCAGGTCCCCGAATCGCGAGTCGATGAGCTCGACCAGGCTGGTGGGCAGCACCGGCTCGCCCACCCATTGCCAGCATCCGGCGCACTGCTGCAAGCGGCCGTCGGCCAGTTCCTGCTCGACGATATTGCGCAGGTACAACACGTTGCCGCGGGTGAGCGTCCAGAGCCGACCGGCCGCGTCGGGGTCGACCGGGCCCTGCAGAGCCGCGGCCAGCAGGTCCGCGGACTCCTGCCGGGCCAGGGGCTGCAGGTCGAGGCGAGCGAAGGCCCGATCGTCGGTGTCCTTCCAGAGCTCCCGGACACTCTCGGGGATCCCGGATCCGTCACTGCCGTCTCGTACCGTGAGCACCACTTTGGCGGCACGCCACTGCACGACCTGGTGCAGCACGAAGACCGACAGATCGTCGAGCAGGTGCGCGTCGTCGACGGCGACGATGACGCCCCGCCCGGCGGGGGCCGCGGTCACCGCCTCGATCACGCTGTGCACCAACCTGAGCCGGTCGTCGTCGGCCGATCTGGTCCAGGCCGTGAAAGCGCCCAACGGGATGTCGCGCGCCGACGTGGTGCCGACGATCCAGCGGTATTCGCTGCCCTGCAGTGCGTCACGGACCAGGCGGCTCTTACCGACACCGGCCGGGCCGCGCACCACCACGCCTGCGGTGTCGCGGGCCGAGATTCCGGCACGGATGGCCCCGATCTCCGCGGAGCGGCCCGTCAACGGCCAGGTCAAGCGCACCTATGCAGCGTAAGAGCGGCCGTGCAGAAAGCCCAGCGTTATATCGGATTCCGCCGCGTCACGCGGGCCGGTCGAGTTCGCGCAGCGACGGCAGCGCGACGGCGACGACGCCGATCGCCAGCATCGGCAACGACAGCGCCAGGAAGGTGGCGTGCAATCCGGCCGAGTCGGCCAGCGGGCCGGCGAGCAACAGACCCAGCGGGCCCGCGGCGTAGGCCAACGAACCCATCACGCCGACCACGCGGCCGCGCAGGTGCTGCGGGGCCCGGGTCTGCATGACGTAGTTGTAGATCGGCGCGATCGGCCCGTAGACGAAACCGACGACGGCGCACAGCACCAGGATCACCGGCAGCGGGGGCAGGAACGCCACGATCGTCATGGCCACCCCGAGGGTGATCACCGCGATGAGCATCGTGGTGCGCCGCTTCAGGAACTTGGACATCACCGCGTATCCCAGCGCGCCGACCAGACCGCCCACCGACAGCGCCATCAGCACCCAACCCAGCTGCGCCGGCTCGTTGCGGTCGGTGAAGTACTTGGGGAACAGCACGCTTTCCATCGGCATGTACAGCCCGGTGGCGGTCAGGTCGATGATCGCCAAGGTGCGCAACACCTTGGTGTTCCACACGAAGGACAGGCCTTCGACGACACCCGAGAGCACCCCGTCGGGCAACGATTCGCGGTCCGGTGGGCCCGCGCCCTCCAGCCGCAGGGCTCCGATGGCCAGGATGGACAACCCGAACGTCGCCGCGGTGACCCACATCGTGTTGATCCCGCCGAGGGTGGTGATGAGCAGGCCGCCGATGCCGGGCCCGACGATGTAGGCGAGGTTGAACGCCGCCTCGTACACGCTGTTGGCATGGTCGAGGGTCCAGCCGGCGCGCTTGGCGGCCTCGGGCAGCATCGATTCACGCGCAGTCATGCCGGCGGGGTCGAAGGCGGCGCCCAGCGCGGCCAGGCCGGCCAGCACGGCGACATTGATCACCTGCGCGCCGAAGCTCAGGGCGAGCACCGGCACGGCGATGACCGACAGCGCGGACAGGCCGTCGGCGATTATCGACACCCGGCGGCGGCCGAGATAGTCGACCGCGGTACCCGCGATCAGGGTGGACGCCAGCAGCGGCAGCGTTCCTGCCATTGCCACCACCGAGGCATCGAGCGCAGATCCGTTGCGTTGCAGCACAAGCCACGGGAAGGCGATCATCGATATGCCGTTGCCCGACCCCGCGGCCAGCGCTGCGAAAAGGATCAGCAGCGCGGGGCCGCGGTGACGTATGTTCATGGTGTATCGCGGCAGAATCTAACAGCGCCGTGCGATCCTCGACCACCGAATTTCAGAGAGGATGGCTGCGTGACCGACAGGCTTCCCCATCCGCGCACCGGCCGGCTGTTCCCGTCGCCGGTGCCGGCGGGGACGGGATGGCCGGGGGACCGGGCCACACCCGGCACGCCCGTCGCCGTGGACGCCGACTCCGTGTCCGCGCTGGCGGCCGCAACCGGCACCGTCGCCGAACTCGACGCGGCGGTCACGGTCTGCAAGGCGTGCCCACGCCTGGTCACCTGGCGGGAGGAGGTTGCGGTCACCAAGCGCCGGTCCTTCGCCGACGAGCCGTACTGGGGACGTCCGGTGGCCGGTTGGGGTGCCGCCCGGCCCCGGGTGCTGGTGGTCGGCCTGGCACCCGCGGCCAACGGTGCCAACCGCACCGGCCGGGTGTTCACCGGAGACCGGTCCGGAGATCAGTTGTTCGCGGCGATGCACCGCGCCGGCCTGGTCAGTTCGGGCTACAGCGTCGACGCCGCCGACGGAATGCGGGCCAACGGGGTGCGGATCGTGGCCCCGGTGCGCTGCGCCCCGCCCGCCAACAAACCGACACCGCAGGAGCGGTCGACCTGCGCGCCGTGGCTGCATGCGGAATGGCGGCTGGTGGCGCCGTACGTGCGGGTGGTGGTGGCGCTGGGTACCTTCGCCTGGCAGACCGCGGTGACGCTGCTGGCCGGCGAGTGGGACGGGCAACCGAAGCCGGTGTTCGGTCATGGCGTGGCGGTGCCGCTGGCATCGGGGCGCGTGCTGTTGGGCTGTTACCACCCCAGTCAGCAGAACATGTTCACCGGTCGGTTGACGCCGGCCATGCTCGACGACGTTTTCTTGGCGGCGCGGGAACGATCCGGCGTCGCACCGCGTTGACGCCCACGTGCGGCTTTCAGTTCTCGACCTCGTTCCCGTTCGCTCCGACCAGTCCACAGCCGACGCCCTGGCGGCCACCGCATCGCTGGCCAAGACCGCCGACCGGCTGGGTTTCACCAGGTACTGGGTGGCCGAGCACCACAACATGGCCGCCGTGGCGGCCACCAGCCCACCGGTGCTGATCGCCTACCTGGCCGCGCAGACCTCGACCATCAGGCTGGGTTCGGGCGGGGTGATGCTGCCCAATCACGCACCGCTGGCGGTGGCCGAGCAGTTCGCGCTGCTCGAGGCGGCGGCGCCGGGACGGATCGATCTGGGCATCGGCCGCGCGCCGGGGTCGGACCCGGTGACGTCGGTGGCGCTGCGGGGTGCCGCCGGGCGCGATGATTCGGATATCGAACGATTTCCGCAGTACCTCGACGATGTCGCCGCCCTGATGGGTGCCCGCGGCGTCCGGGTCGAACTGACCAGGGGCGGGCTGCTGCAGCAGCAGGATTACGTGCTCAAGGCCACCCCGAACGCGGCCAGCGAGCCGCGGTTGTGGCTGCTCGGCTCCTCGATGTACTCGGCGCACCTGGCTGCTGCCAAGGGTTTGCCCTACGTCTTCGCCAACCACTTCAGCGGTCAGGGCACCGCCGAGGCGCTGGCCGCCTACCGTGCCGAATTTCGGCCCAGCGCAGAGCTTTCCGAGCCTTTGACGTTCCTCACCGTGAATGCGTCGGTGGCGCCGACCCGCGCCGAGGCACAGGATCTGCTACTGCCCAATCTGCAGATGATGGGCCGGCTGCGCACCGGGCGGCCGCTGGGGCCGCTGGACCTGGTGGAGGATGCGCTCGCGGCCACCATCTCGGCGCAGGAGCAGCTGATCGTGGATTCTGGCCGGGCCCGCACCGTGGTGGGTGAACCGGCCGAGGCCGCGGATCAGATCCGGTCCCTGGCAGAGCAATTCGATGTGGACGAGGTGATGATCAGCCCGGTCGGATCGGCATACCGGGGCACGCCGTCGGCGACCGCCCCGGCCAGGGAGACCACGCTGGAGCTGCTGGCCAAAGAGCTGCTCTGAGTTCAGTTCCGCGGCGTCAGCGCGACGATCGGGATGGGCCTGCTGGTCTTCTTCTGATACGCCTCGTAGCGGTTGGCGTTGTTGCGGTTCACCAGCTGCCACAGTCGCGCGTAATCCGGGTCGTCCGGAAGGATGGGCCGAGCGGTGACCGCCAAACGCGTTGTCCCGACATTGATCTCGACGTCCGGATGGGCCCTGAGGTTGTGATACCAGCCCGGCGAGCGCGGCGCCCCGCCCATCGACGCCACCACCAGGTAGTCCTTGCCGTCCCGGGCGTAGCTCAGGGTGTTGATGCGTGGTTGCCCGGTCTTGGCCCCGACCGTGTGCAACAACAGGCTGTTCGGCATTCCGGGGATGCGGTGTCCGATCAGGCCGTTGGTCTTCTGATACAGCAAGTCGTGCAGGTGCAGGACCCGCAGGCCGACCTGCTCGATCGGCGACAGATGTGTCATGACCTCAATCCTGCGCGGTTTCGTCCAGGTTCGCCAACGCCGCACGTAACAGCCGTGCCGACGCCGCACGATCCGGATCGCGGCGCAGCACCATGCCTTTCGCGAACGACAATTTGTCACCGGTGCGCCGCGGCACCACGTGCAGGTGCAGGTGGAACACCGTCTGGAACGCGGCCTTACCGTCGTTGATCGCGATATTGTTGCCGTCGGCGTGCAGGCCGGACAGCCGCGCGGCCTTGGCGATCCGCTGCCCGAGCACCGCCAGACCGGCAACGGTGTCCGGCGGCGTGTCGGTCAGGTCCACGGTGTGCCGCTTCGGGATCACCAGGGTGTGCCCGCGGGTGAACGGCCGGATATCGAGGAAGGCGAGATACTCGTCGTCCTCGTGGATCCGCAGTGCGGGGGCCTCCCCGGCGACGATCGAGCAGAACACGCAGGCCATCCCGCCACGTTAGCTGCCCGTCTTCAGGCGTTGGCGGACGCCCATTCGGCCAGCCGGCGTTCCTGCTCTTCGGGGGTGATGTCTTCGACGCGGGTCAGCACTGTCCAGCGCCGGCCGAACGGGTCGACGATCGAGGCGAATCGGTCGCCGGTGACGAAGGTCTGTAGCGGTTCACGGACGGTTGCGCCGGCGTCAACGGCACGCGCCACCACCGTGTCGGCGTCGGCGCAGTACAGCCCGATCGACTCGGTGGCGAAGGCGCCGCGTTCGGGGGCGGCCAGCTGGTAGGCGTCCTGCGGATCGCCGAGCTGCAGGCGGCCTGCGCCGAAGTCGAGTTCGGCGTGTGTGACGGTCCCGTTCGGCCCGTCCATCCGGCTGACCAGTGTGGCGCCGAAAACATCGACATAGAAGTCGATCGCCGCTGCGGCACCGTCGACGCAGAGGAACGGGGTCAGGCTGGAGTATCCCTGGGGGATCGGTGTGCTGCTCATGCCGTCAGTTTCGTAGCCTTGCGGTCATGGCGGCTTGGAAAAACACGCCAGCGCCGGTGCGCGGCGTGGTGGGCCGGGCGGGCAGTGTCTCGGCCTTCGAGCTGCGGCGCTGGCCGCCGTCGGCGGCGGCCGGCCGGTTTGTCGAACACTTCTGGTCGGTGCGGTGGGACCGGCGCCTCGAGGGTCCCTTCGACAGCACGGTGATCACGTTCCCGGCGCTGCACCTGACCCGGGAATGGGGTGAAGACGGTGTCCGGCATGGCTTCCCGTTGCCGGCCACCCTGGTGCACGGCGTGGTGCCGAAGGTCTTCCGCACCACCATCCGCGAGTGCGGCACGGTGGTGGGTGCCCGGTTCCTGCCCGGTGGTTTCACGGCCCGGTTCGGTCGGGACGCTGCGCAGCTGACGGGTCTGGTGCAGCCGGTCGACGACGAATTCTTGGGTGAGGCAATCGAATTCGACGATGATGACGACGCCGTGCGGACTCGCTTGGACGTGGCGATCGGAGCCTTCGACGGGCCGTTGGACCCGGTCTACGAGCGGCTGACCGCGCTGGTGGCGCG
The DNA here is from genome assembly GCF_033741155.1 of Mycolicibacterium chengduense. Taxonomy (NCBI): domain Bacteria; kingdom Bacillati; phylum Actinomycetota; class Actinomycetes; order Mycobacteriales; family Mycobacteriaceae; genus Mycobacterium; species Mycolicibacterium chengduense. The sequence continues at coordinate 237,415 of NZ_JAWQNH010000007.1, forward strand.
AATGCAGGCCGATCCCGGCCTGCACAAGGTGTCACAGGTGATGGCGCTGTCGCCGTGGAGCGTGCGGACCACACAGCGGATCTTTGCCCACTACGTTGGCGTCCCGGTGAAATGGGTGCTGTGTCGCTACCGGTTGCAGCAGGCGGCGCTGGAGATCGAGAGCACGGCCGGCGTCGACCTCGCCGACCTGGCCACTCGGCTGGGCTGGTACGACCAGGCGCATTTCAGCAATGACTTCCGCGCCATGCTGGGCTGCACACCCGGCGAGTACGCCACCATGCACGGACCCGGGGCGCTACCGTTGCGCCAATGAGTGATATCGCGTTCGCCGGCGCGGCCGAGCACGCCCGCATGCTGGCCGCCGGAACAATCACCGCGCCGGATCTGCTGCAGCACTTCCTGGACCGGATCGCGCTCATCGATCTCGAAATTCGCTCCTATCGAGTGGTTCTCGCCGAATCCGCGCGGGCCGAAGCGGCCGCGGCGCAGGCCCGGCTGGACGCGGGGGAGCGGCTGCCATTGCTCGGCGTGCCCGTCGCGATCAAGGACGACACCGATATCGCGGGCCAGGTGACCAGCTACGGCAGCAGTGCGAACGGCCCCGCGGTGGCCGCCGATGCCGAGGTGGTGCGTCGACTGCGGGCGGCGGGTGCGGTGATCCTGGGCAAGACGGCGGTGCCGGAGATGATGATCTGGCCGTTCACCGAGACCCTCACCTACGGCGCGACGCGCAACCCGTGGAATAGCGACTTCGCCCCCGGCGGCAGCAGCGGCGGCAGCGGTGCGGCGGTCGCCGCGGGCCTCGCGTCGATCGCGCTGGGATCAGACGGCATGGGGTCCATCCGGATACCGTCCACCTGGTGCGGGCTGTTCGGGATCAAGCCCCAGCGGGATCGGGTTCCGACGGCGCCGCACGAGAACTCATGGTGCGGACTGGTGGTGAACGGGCCGCTCGCCCGCACGGTCGAGGATGCCGCGCTGTTCCTCGACGCCACCGCGCCGGGCCATGATTTCGTGACCGCGGCGGCGCGCCAGCCGAGCCGGCTGCGGATCGCGGTGAGCCGCAAGGTGCCGCCGTTGGTGACTGCGCGGGTGGGTGCCGCGCAGCGGGCGGCGGTGGCCGATGCCGCCGCTGTGCTGCGGGAACTGGGACATCACGTCGTCGAGCGTGACCCGGATTATCCGCTGGGTGCGGTGTACGGACACGCGCTGCCGCGGTACTTCCGCGGCGTGTACGACGACGTCCGCGCGCTACCGCACCCGGACCGGCTCGATTCCCGGACAAGGGCTTTCGCCCGGATCGGTGGGCTGATCCCGCAGCGTCGGATGGAGGCCATCCTGGCGGCCGAACCGGCCATCGCAGCGCGCGTGCTGTCCATTTTCGACGAGGTCGACGTCGTCATCACGCCGGGGGCGGCCACCGGGCCGTCCCGCATCGGTGCCTACCAGCGCCGGGGCGCGATCTCGACGCTGGCCCGGGTGGCCGGCCGGGTGCCGTTCCAGGCCATGTGCAATGTCACCGGACAACCCGCCGCGGTGGTGCCGTGGGGTGTGGACCGCGATGGGATCCCGATGTCGATCCAATTGATGGGCCGCCCGTTCGACGAGGCGACGCTGCTGTCGTTGAGCGCCCAGCTCGAGACGGCGCGACCCTGGTCGGATCGGCGCCCGCCGGTGCAGACTGTGTCCCATGGGTCTATTCGGTAGCGCGGGCGGTGCGGGTCTGAACCGCTCGGCGCGCGTCGGGTGTGTGGTGATTGCCCACCTCCGAGCGACTTTTCAGCGACAACCGAATCCTCTTGTGGGACTGCCGTTGTGGATGAATCCGCGGTTGTGGATAACTGCGGAAGATGTCGGTGGTCCGTACTAGTGTTCGATGCATGGAGGTTGTGGGCGATCTGATCGGGGTGCTCGACACGCTGTCGGACACGTCCTTCGACGACGCCTCGATCGCCGAGTTGCTGGAGATCCAGACCGTGTTGGAACAGGTCCACCGCCGGGTGCCGGCCATCCAGCATCGGGTGTTGGCCGCGCTCATAGCTCAAGCCGGTCCGGCCGATCTGGGGGCGCGCAGCTGGGCTGACGCACTGGGCATCCGATTGCGTCTGTCCAACAAGGAAGCCCACCACCGCCTGACCGAAGCGCAGCTGCTGGCCCCGCGCCGCACCGTGACCGGGCAGCCACAGGATCCGGTGTATCCGGCAACCTCGGCCGCGCAAGCCCGCGGTGCCATCACCGCCGAACATATCCGGATCATCACCAAGACTCTGAAGAAACTCCCGGCAGGCGTGGACGGGCCGACGCGCGCCGATGCGGAGGCGCAGCTGGCCACCTACGCCACGGCGCATGACCCCGACACTCTGCGCCGGCTGGCCAAACACCTGCTCGAGGTCCTCGACCCCGACGGCCCCGAACCGAACGACGATGACGCTGCCACGCGCCGGCAGGACCGTCGTAACTTCGTGCTGGGCCCGCAGGACAAGGACGGCAACAGCGATTTCCACGGCACCATCACCCCGGAAGGCCGGGCCTACCTGGAACCGATGCTGGGCAAGCTGGCCGGTCCTGGCATGTGCAATCCCGAGGACGAGATCCCCTGTACGAAGGGCACCCCGTCGCAGCAGGCGATCGATGCCGACACCCGCACACTGGGGCAGCGTCAGCATGACGCGTTGATCACGGTGGCGCGCAACGCATTGGCATCGGGGGAGTTGGGTCAGCACAACGGGTTGCCGGTGACGGTGGTGCTGGGAGCTACGTTGGCCGAGTTCGAGGAAATCACCGGGCAGGCGGTCACCGCGGGTGGGTCGCGGGTGCCGATGGGTGATGTGATCCGGATGGCGGCCCATGCCTGGTGGTGTGTGGCGGTGTTCGACGACGTGACCGGCCGGCCATTGCATTTCGGGCGTACGCGCCGCTGCGCCAGCCCAGATCAGCGTCTGGTGTTGACCTACCGGCATCGCGGGTGCACGTTCCCCGGTTGCCGGGTGCCCGCCTACGGCTGCCAGGTCCACCACGCGAAGAGCGACTTCGCCCGCGACGGGCATACCGACATCGAGGAACTCGTGTTGGCCTGCGGCCCGCACAACCGACTGGTCGGTGACGGCCGCTGGACCACTGTCATCGCCAAAGATGGTTCCGTCGAATGGATCCCGCCCGCCAGCCTGGACACGGGCCAAGCCCGCACCAACGCCTACCACCACCCGGAAGTGGTCGTGGGCGACAGGAATCCCGGCCGGACGCCCAGGCCGGATGCGCCGCCGGGTACGGCCGCGTGATCAGCGCGCCTCGACCTCGGCCTTGATCCGGTTGAGGGTGGTCGTCATGTCCCGGATGTTGCGCCGGGTCCGGAGCTGACCGCCGAAGAGGCCGAACACGGTGTCCAGCAACCCGGGCGTCATCCGGAACGACTCGGTGACGTCGGTGCCCGCGCCCGCGGGCGCCAGGGCGTAATGCCAATTGTTGACCGGTCGATTCCCGGCCAGCACCTCGAAACCGAACTCGCGGCCCGGTTCACAGGCGGTGACGCGGCAGATGGTCCAGTAGATCGGCCCGATCTCATTGCGCTTGACGTGACCGCGGAACCTCGCGCCCAGCGCGGGCCCGGTGGCACCGTCGAGCCACTCGGACTCGAACACCTCCGGAGAGTACTTCGGAGTATTGCGGATATCGGAGATCAGGTTCCACACCTGGTCTGCGGGTGCGTCCATGTGCACGGTCACCGAAGCTTGCATGGCGCGATCCTAGTCGGCCAGGGCTGGTCGCCAAGCGGCCAGTTTGTCGGCGTAGCGCATGGTCTGAGCCGGGCTGGTGGATGGCAGCCGCTGCGCCGGGACGTCCGGAGTGCCGATCAGGCGCCGGTAGTTGGTCTCGGCGGCCGCCCCGTTGAACACCATCCGTTCGATCGTCGGGTGACGTTCCAGGAACCCTGCGAAGTCGTTGGGCACCATGCTCTCGGGTCGCACCGCCGAGTCGAGACTGCCCTGGCGCACACACGAACGCAGCACATCCCACACCGCGATGCCGTGGTCCAACAGCCCCGCGACCCGAGCGGGGTAGGGCGCCTGCGCGTCGAAGCCGATGACCTCGGCGGTGATCCGCCAGAACGCGTTGCGTGGGTTGCCGTAATACTCACCGGCGGCCAGTGACATCGCGCTGGGCATATTGCCGCAGATCAGCAGCCTGGCGCCGGGCCCGATCAGCGGCGGCAGTCCGAGCAGCACGTCGGTCATTCCCCAGACTGTCGCATACCGCTACCTTGACGTCGTGGACTCCCCAGATTTCGCCGACCTGCTCGACGGCCTCGAGGGCGACGCGCGTGCCGAACGGGCCGAGCTGATCCCGTGGTTGTTGGAGCGCGGTATCACCGTCGAACAGATCCGGGATTCCTACGCACCGCTGCTGTTGGTGTCCCGTCGGGTGCTCGGTGACGACGGCAGGCTGGTCTCGGCACGGCAAATCAGCCAAACGTACGGCGTGCATCCGGACCTGGTCGGTCATATCCAACGGGCCATCGGGGTGCCGCAGTCCGACGATCCGGACGCGCCCGTGCATCCCGCCGTCGATGCCGAGGTGTTCACCTACGTCAAGCGGTTCGTCGACCTGGGCTTCGACGAGGAACGGATCGTCGCGGTGGTCCGGGTGATCGCCGACGGTTTGGCGAAAACAGCTGATGCGCTGAGGTTTACGGCTCTATCGGAGATGATGGCGACCGGTGGTGCCACCGAACTGGATATCGCCAAATCGTCGGAGCAGCTGCTGCTGGCCGCCCAGCCGTTGCTCGGGCCCATGATCCAGGACATGCTGCGGCTGCAGCTGCGGCACACCATGGACACCGAGGCCGTCACCGCGGGGGAGCGCGCCGCCGGCTTGCCGTTGCCCGGGGCCCGTCCGGTGGCGGTCGCATTCGCCGACCTGGTCGGCTTCACCCGGCTCGGCGAGGCCGTGCCGCCGGAGGAACTGGAGGACCTCGCCCGCCGGCTGGTCGACCTGACCCGGGACATGGTCGTCCCACCCGTGCGCTTCGTCAAATCCATCGGCGACGCCGTGATGCTGGTCAGTCCCGATCCCGCGCCGCTGCTGTCCACCATGTTGGCGCTCGTCGACGCCACCGAGGCCGGGGACGACTTCCTGCGACTGCGCGCCGGTGTGGCCACCGGCTTGGCCGTCAACCGCAGCGGCGACTGGTTCGGCAGCCCGGTCAACCTGGCCAGCCGGATCACCGGCGTGGCCAGGCCGGGCTCGGTGCTGGTGTCCGAGGCCGTCCATGACGCTATCGGTGACGACGCGGGGTTCGAGTGGTCCTTCGCCGGCGCGCGGCGCCTCAAAGGCATCAAAGACGAGACCAAACTGTTCCGGGCGCGGTCAACGGACCGGTGAAAAGCGGCGCAGCCGAAGGCTGTTCGTCACCACGAACACCGAGCTGAATGCCATCGCGGCACCCGCGATCAGCGGATTCAGCAGCCCCAATGCCGCCAGTGGCAACGCGGCGACGTTGTAGGCGAACGCCCAGAACAGATTGCCCTTGATGGTGCGCAGGGTGGCCCGGGACAACCGAATCGCATCGGCGGCTGCCCGCAGGTCACCGCGAACCAGCGTCAGGTCCGATGCCTCGATCGCGACGTCGGTGCCGGTGCCCATCGCCAATCCCAGGTCGGCCTGCGCCAGCGCGGCGGCGTCGTTCACACCATCACCGACCATCGCCACCACCGCACCGTTGGACTGCAGCCGCTTTATCTCGGCCACCTTGCCGGCGGGCAGCACCTCGGCCACCACGTGCGCGATACCGAGTTGCGCCGCAACGGCTTCCGCAGCTCCGCGGTTGTCACCGGTCAGCAGCACCGGGGTCAAACCGAGGGCGCGGAACTGGTCGATCGCCTCGGCAGCGCTGTCCTTGACGGTGTCCGAGACGATGATCACCGCGCGGATGCGCTCGTCGGCGGCGAACCAGACCGGTGTCCGGCCCTCGGCCTCGGCTGCCTCGGCCACCGTGCGCAGTTGGGCGGGCACCGGCAACTCCAGCCAGGAGGCCCGGCCCGCGGCGACGGCCCGGCCCTCGACCTCGCCGGTCACCCCGAGCCCGCCGTGATTCTCGAACCCGGTCACCGTCGGCAACGCAGCACCGGCGTACTCGGCGATCGCCCTGGCGATCGGGTGTTCCGAGGCGTGCTCCAAAGCGCCTGCCAGCCGGACGATGTCGGCGTCGGATTCCCCGGCGGCGACGTGCACGCCGACCACCGACATCTGGCCGGTGGTCACCGTACCGGTCTTGTCCAGCACCACGGTGTCCACGCGGCGGGTCGACTCGAGCACCTGCGGGCCCTTGATCAGGATGCCGAGTTGGGCGCCGCGGCCGGTGCCCACCAGCAACGCGGTCGGCGTCGCCAAGCCCAGCGCGCACGGGCACGCGATGATCAGCACCGCAACGGCGGCGGTGAACGCCGCGGCCACCGAGTGTCCGGTGAGCAGCCACCCGGCCAGTGTCAGCACGGCCAAACCGAAGACGATCGGCACGAAGATTGCCGACACCCGATCGGCCAGCCGCTGCACCTCGGCCTTACCGCTCTGGGCCTCGCTGACCAGGCGAGCCATCTGGGCCAGTTGGGTGTCGGCGCCGACGTGCGTCGCCCGTACCTCAAGGCGACCACCGACATTGACGGTGGCGCCGACCACGGGAGCGCCGGGACCGACCTCGACCGGCACCGGCTCTCCGGTCAGCATGGCAGCGTCGACGGCCGACGTGCCGGCCGTGACGATGCCGTCGGTGGCGATCTTCTCCCCGGGCCGCACCACGAACACGTCACCGACAGCCAGTTGGGCGATCGGAATTCGCACCTCGCTCGCCCCGGTATTTTTCCCCGTCGCTTCGCTCGCCCCGGTGCGCAGTACCGCGACGTCCTTGGCGCCCATATCCAGCAGCGCCCGCAGGGCGGCACCGGACTTGCGCTTGGCCCGCGCTTCGAAATACCGCCCGGTGAGCAGGAAAGTGGTGACGGCCGCGGCGACCTCCAGGTACAGGTGTGGCGCACCCCCGCGAGACACCCACTCGAAGGGCATCTTCATGCCGGGCATCCCGGCATGGGTGAAGAACAGTGCCCACACCGACCAGAGGTACGCCGCGGTAACGCCCACCGAGATCAGCGTGTCCATGGTCGCCGCACGGTGCCGTAGGTTGGTCCACGCCGCCCGGTGGAAGGGCCACGCGCCCCACACCACGACCGGCGAGGCCAGCGTGAAGGCCAGCCATTGCCAGTTGACGAACTGCAACACCGGGATCATCGACAGGGCAACCACCGGCACGCTCAGCGCGGCGCTGACCAGGACCCGTTGCCGCCACCCGTCGGCCTCGTCGGGTTCGGGCGTCGCGGTCGGCTCCGGGGTGGGCAGCGTCGCGGTGTACCCCGTCGCTGCCACCGCGGCGACCAGCTCGTCGGGGCTGACGGTATCGGGGAAGTCGACGCGGGCCTGCTCGGTGGCGAAGTTGACGGTGGCGTGGACGCCGTCGATCCGGTTGAGCCGCTTCTCGATTCGCGCCGCGCAGGATGCACACGTCATACCGCCGACATCGAGGGTCAGCGTGCTCATGCCGCACTCGAGACGTCGTAGCCGCAGTCCTCGATGGCCGCGGTGACGGTAGCGGGGTCGGCTGTGCCGGTCACCGTGACCGTGCCGGCCGCGAGGTCGACGGCGACGGAGGCGACGCCGGGCAGCGGCTGTACCGCGGCGGTGATCGCCGATACGCAGTGACCGCAGCTCATACCCTCAACACGGAGAACAATGTTCATACGCCCATGGTATACCGGTAGGGGGTATGGGTAAATGGTCCGATCCGGATGTGAGGAGAGACATGGTGAAGGCAGCGGCAGCGATCGCCGTTCTGGCGGTGGGCTTCCTGGTGGTGGGCTGCAGTAAGGGATCCGGCACGACCGAGGATGCCGGCCACTCTGCGCATCGGAGCAGCTCGCCGACTGCGGGGTCGGCGACCGCCGACGCCGCGGCCCACAACGATGCGGACGTGATGTTCGCCCAGATGATGATTCCGCACCACACTCAGGCCGTGGAGATGAGCGACATCCTGCTGGCCAAACAGGGCGTCGACCCCCGCGTCGTGCAGCTGGCCACCGAGATCAAGGCTGCGCAGGCGCCCGAGATCGCACAGATGCAAGGCTGGCTGACGTCCTGGGGTAGCCCGACGATGGCGCCGATGGACCACGGGATGCAGGGCATGGTGTCCGCCCAGGACATCGACAAGCTGCGGAGCGCCCCCGGCCCGGAGGCTGCCAAGCTCTACGTCACCCAGATGATCGCCCATCACGAGGGCGCGATCACCATGGCACAGGACGAGATCGCCAAGGGGCAGTACGGGCCGGCCATCGAGTTGTCGCACGCAATCGTCGATACCCAGCAGAAAGAGATCGACACCATGAAGTCGATGCTGGGGACGCTGTGACTGCCGATCACTGCGTGGGAACGGGGATGCCCTCCGACGGCTGGACGATGACGAAGCCCTGACCGGCGAAGGCCACCTGCAAGGCTTCGCCGGAGCCGCGCCCGATCAGCGCGCCGGCCTTGAAACTGGTCTTCAGCGAGGTCTGCAGGTTGGCTGACCACGCCACCACGGCATTGGTGTCGGCGAAGGTCGGTGCCTCGGCGGCGTCGAGAACGACCGGTGGTCCGTCGGTGGTCAGGGCGACCCACCCGCTGCCGCGCAGCGTGGTGTTGAACAGCCCGCCGGTGGCGATGCTGCCGCCTTTGACCCGCTCGATGTTCCAGTCCAGGCTCGACGAGAAGGCCAGCACGTTCTTACCGCTGATGGACAGCCCGGTGTTGGTCAGCTGCAGCAGGTGCACGTCGAAGGACTGCTCGGCGAGGAAGACATCGCCTTGGCCGGACACCCGCATCAGCGGCAGCCCCTCGCCCGTCAGCGCCTTCTTCAGGAACTTGCCTGCGCCGCCGCCCTCGAAAGCGAAGTCGACGTTGCCCTGATAGGCGACCATCGAACCCTGCCGGGCTAGAAACGGCTCGCCGACGCGTACCCGCAGCAGCTTCCTGTTCTGATTGGCGACGGCCGCGGATTCCTTCTCGCTGAACCGGCCGTCGACCAGATCGCCGGTGATGCCGGTGAAGCCGTCACCGGTTTGCGGCTGTGGCTGCACGACCGCAGCCTGCGGTGCCTGCTGCGGCGGTTGAGGTTGCGCCGGCGGACCGCCGAGGGGTGCGGCGTGCACCTGTCCCTGATGGGATACCTGGTCGGTCCACCTCTGCCCGTCCCACCATCGGTATTCGAACCGGCCTTCGGGATCCCTCAGCCACTGACCGCTCACCGTGTCTCCTCGGGTCTCAAGAGTTTGGTACGTGCTAGAGCCACCTTAGGCGGGCATGTTTTTTCGAATGATTGTGACGAGCCCGACGTGCAGCACTGTTCGCTGTCGGTGAAGGGCGCCCCTTTGCAGCTGTAACGGTGTAATCATGTAATCATGAAGACACATCATCATGCGCGGCGCTCCACCCATGACGTCGCCGAAGCCGCCGACTGGTTCGCCGGCCGGCTCCCCGACGGCTGGTTCGCCGGTGATCCCGAGGTCACCGTCGACCGCGAAGAAATCACCGTGATCGGCCGGCTGCCCGACGCCGACACCGAGGAGAGCGCCTCCCGCGCATCCGGTCGGGCCGCCAAGTTCCGCGAGGAAACCCGCGGGGAACGGATGCGGATCGCCGACGAGGCGCAGGACCGCTTCGGCCGCAAGGTGTCCTGGGGCATCCAGGCCGGCGAGGAGCGAATCCTGTTCACCCACTTGGCTGTACCGGTGATGACTCGGCTGCGGCAGCCCGAACGGCAGGTGCTCGACACGCTGGTCGATGCCGGTGTAGCCCGCTCGCGCTCCGACGCGCTGGCCTGGTCGGTGCGGTTGGTCGGTGAGCACGCCGACGAGTGGCTGGCCAAGCTGCGCGCGGCGATGACGGCGGTGGACGATCTGCGCGCCGAGGGACCTCAGATCTGAAGCCGGCTCGCTCAGAGTCGGGCCATCGCCCAGTACTCGCCGCCGCGCGCCAGCAGCTCGGTGTGGGTGCCCTGCTCGACGATCCTGCCGTGCTCCAGCACCACGATCAGATCGGCGTCACGGATGGTGGACAGCCGGTGAGCGATGATGAAACTGGTTCGATCCCTGCGTAATTCGGCCATGGCCTGCTGGATCAGCAGTTCGGTGCGGGTGTCCACGGAGCTCGTCGCCTCGTCCAGGATCAGCAGCTGCGGTCTGGCCAGCACCGCCCGGGCAATGGTGACCAACTGGCGCTCGCCGGCGCTGAGCCGGCCGCCGTCCTCGCCGATCTTGGTCTGGTAACCGTCGGGCAGGGTGGCCACGAACCGGTCGACGTAGGCGGCGCGCGCGGCGTCGTACACCTCGTCGGGTGTCGCCTCGGGCCGGCCATAGGCGATGTTGTCGTAGATGCTGCCGCCGAACAGCCAGGTGTCCTGCAGCACCATGCCGATACGCGACCGCAGCGCGGCCCGCGGCATCGTCGTGATATCCGTGCCGTCCAGCAGAATTCGGCCCGAATCGACCTCGTAGAACCGCATGAGCAGGTTCACCAGCGTGGTCTTGCCCGCCCCGGTCGGCCCGACGATCGCGACCGTCATTCCCGGTTCGGCCACCAGTGACACGTCCTGCAGCACCGGGGTGTCGGGCCGGTAGCCGAAGCTGACCCGGTCGAACTCCACCCGGCCGACGGTGGGCATCGTGACCGTGCGAGGTGGGTCGGGAGACTCCTCCGGCGCGTCCAGCACGTCGAAGATCCGCTCGGCACTGGCGATCCCGGACTGCAGCGTGTTGAACATCGCCGCCACCTGGGTCAGCGGCTGGTTGAACTGGCGGACGTACTGGATGAAAGCCTGGATGCTGCCCAGGGTGATCTGGCCGGTCGCCACCTGCACACCGCCCACCACGGCGACGGCCACGTAACTGAGGTTGCCGACGAACGTGGTGGCCGGCCCGACCAGACCGGACAGGAACTGCGCCCCGGTGCTGGACCGGTACACGTCGGCGTTGAATTCGGCGAACTGCGCCGACGCGTGTTCGCGGTGCCCATAGGTCTTGACGATGGTGAAACCGCTGTAGGTCTCCTCGATATGGGCGTTGAGGCGCCCGGTATTGGTCCACTGTGCGACGAACAGTTTCTGTGAGCGGCGGGTGATGGCGCGGGTCACCAACAGCGACAGCGGCACCGTCAACACCGTCAGCAGCGCCAGCAACGGCGAGATGGTGAGCATGGCCACCAGCACCGCGAGCACCGTCAGCACGGCGGTGAGCAGCTGACTGATCGACATCGCCAACGACGACTGCACGTTGTCGACGTCATTGGTCACCCGGCTGAGCAACTCCCCACGCTGCCGCCCGTCCACATAGGACAGCGGCAGCCGGTGCACCTTGTCCTGGATCTCCGCGCGCAGCGCGGCGATGGTGCGTTGCACCACCACGTTGAGGATGCGCGCCTGAATCCAGATCGCCAGCGCACCAACCAGATACAGGCCCAGGGCAAGCAGCAGGGTGCGGCCCACCGCGCCGAAATCCACCCCATGGCCGGGGATCACGTTCATACCGGACAGCAGGTCGGCGAACGCGGTGTCGCCGCGGGCGCGGGCCGCCTCGATCGCCTGCTCCTTGCTGATCCCGGCCGGCAGGCCGCGGCCCACCACCCCGTTGAACAGCAGGTCGGTGGCGTGGCCGAGGATGCGTGGGCCGATCACCCCGATCGCGATGCCCACCACGCCCAACCCGATCACCGCCAGGGTGAGACCGCGTTGCGGGGTCAGCCTTCTCAGCAATCGGATCGCCGAGCCGCGAAAATCCCGGGATCGGGCAGCCGGCGGTTGCGGCATCCCGCGCATCGGTCTGCTCACGCTGTCACCGTCTGCGAGTCGACGAACTCCGCGTAGGTCGGGCAGTCCCGCAGCAACGACTCGTGGGTGCCCGTGCCCACCACCCGGCCGGCGTCCACGACGATCACCTGATCGGCGGCGGTCACCGTCGAGATGCGTTGCGACACGATGATCACCGTCGCGGTGTCCGACACCGCCCGCAGCGCGGCCCTCACCCGGGCGTCGGTGCGGACGTCCAACGCGGAGAACGCGTCGTCGAACAGGTACACCGCGGGCCTGCGGATGACGGCCCTGGCGATCGCCAGCCGCTGCCGCTGCCCGCCGGAGAAGTTGATACCGCCCTGGGCGACGCGCATCTGCAGGCCGTCGGCGTCGGCGCGGACGAACTCCTCGGCGTCGGCCACCCGCAGCGCCGCCCACATATCGTCCTCGGTGGCCGCGGCGTACCCGTAGCGCAGGTTCTCGGCGACCGTGCCGGTGAACAGGTAGCCGCGCTGGGGTACCAATCCGGTTGCGGACCAGATAGTTTCGGTGCCGTACGTGCGGATGTCGCGGCCGTCGACCAACACAGTGCCCGCCGTGACGTCGTACTGCCGACAGATCAGCGACACCAGCGTCGACTTGCCCGAACCGGTGCTGCCCACGATCGCGGTCACCGTACCGGGCCGTGCGGTCAGCGAAACATCCTGCACCACGGGCCGATCCGCCCCCGGATAGCTGAACGTCGCGCCGCGCAGCTCGATCTCGCCGCGTAGCGTCGTGACGGGCACCGGATCGGGCGGATCGGTGATCTGCGGGACGGTGCCCAGCACGTCGGTGATCCGCTCGGCGCACGCCGACGCCCGCGGCAACAGCACCAGCAGCAGCGTCGCCAGCAGCACGGCCATCAGGATCTGCATGAAATAGGCCAGGAAGGCGATCAGCGAACCGACCTGCATCTGCCCGGCGTCGATGCGCATGCCCCCGAACCAGATCAGCGCCACACTGGAGACGTTGATGACCAGCGTCGTCACCGGCAGCATGATCGCCTGCCAGCGCCCGGCGGTCAGAGCGGTGTCGGTCAGGGCACGGTTCGCCTCCTCGAACCGATCGCGTTCCAGTCCTTCCCTGGCGAAGGCGCGCACCACTCGGATACCGGACAGCTGCTCGCGCAGCACCCGGTTGATCCCGTCGATGAGCCGCTGCATGGACCGGAAGATCGGCAGCAGTCTGCGGATCACCAGATAGTTGGCCAGGGCCAGCACCGGCACGCTGATCAGCAGCAGCCAGGACAGCCCGGCGTCCTGGTGCACCGCCATCGCGATACCGCCGACACCCATGATCGGCGCGGTGATGAGCATCGTCGAGGTCATCTGCACCAACAGCTGGATCTGCTGGACGTCGTTGGTGGTGCGGGTCAGCAGCGTCGGCGCCCCGAAGCGGGCCGTCTCGGTTGCCGAGAAACCGAGCACATGATGAAAGATCGCCGAGCGCAGATCCCGGCCGAAACCGACGCTGGCGCGGGACCCGAAGAACACCGCGCCCACGGCGCACAGCACCTGCAGGGCGGTCACCCCGAGCATCACGGCCCCCAACTGCACGATCGTGCCCGTGTCGCCCTTGGCCACGCCGTCGTCGATGATGTCGGCGTTGATGGTGGGCAGGTACAGCGACGCCAGCGTGCTGATCACCTGCAGCACGGCCACCACGGCGAGCAGCCCGCGGTAGGGCCGCACGTACCGTCGCAGCAACGCCCAGAGCATCTGGCTACTGTCGCACACCACCCTGTGCCCGCCCGTTATTGGCGCCGGACACGAAAGGGCAGGTCAATGCGCATGACAGCGGTTCCCGGTCGGCTGCCGCTACAGTGCATGTCGTGACCCCCAGACGAGGCCACCGCCGATTCAGCGGTTCTGCGAAGACGTTGGTTCTGGCGACCGCTGCCGCCGCTGCGCTCGCCGCCTGCTCCGACTCGGACGCTCCGAGCTCACCGCAGGTGCCCTCGAGCACGGCATCGGCGCCCGCGGCGGCCAAGCACGGCCCGATCTTTCCCGAGTGCGGCGGGATCAGCGACCAGACCGTCGCGCAGCTGACCAAGGTGACCGGCCTGGTGAACACGGCCCGCAATTCGGTGGGCTGCCAGTGGCTGGCCGGTGGCGGCATCGTCGGCCCGCACTTCTCGTTCACCAGTTTCCGCGGCAGCCCGATCGGGCGTGAGCGCAAGACCGAGGAACTGTCTCGCGCCAGCGTCGACGACATCACCATCGAAGGAAAGAACGGCTTCATCGCGGTCGGGGAGGACCCGGTGCTCGGCAAGAGCCTGTGTGAGATCGGCATCCAGTTCGACGACGACTTCATCGAGTGGTCCGTCAGCTTCGCCGAGAAGCCCTACCCCGACCCGTGTGACGTCGCCAAGGAACTGACCCGTCAATCGATTGTGAACGCCAAATGAGCCGCCGGGTGCTTCACCTGCTGGCCGCCGCCACTGCGTCCGTCGCGCTGCTGGCCGGCTGCTCGTCGACCGTGGACGGCACCGCCGTCAAGGCCGGATCCGGCGATGTGCCGCGCAACGACGACTCGCAGAAGACCTACCCGAACCTGCTCAAGGAATGCGAGGTCCTCACCGAGGACATCCTGGCCAAGACGGTCGGGGCCGACCCGCTGGACATCCAGAGCACCTTCGTCGGCGCAGTCTGCCGCTGGCAGGCGGCCAACCCGGCCGGCCTGATCGACATCACCCGGTTCTGGTTCGAGCAGGGCAGCCTGGACAACGAGAAGCAGGTTGCGGACAAGCTGAAGTACCAGGTGGAGAACCGTGCGGTGGCCGGGGTGCCGTCCATCGTGATGAAGAACCCGGCGGCCAACGGGGCGTGCGGGGTGGCCAGCGACGCCAGTGGCGTCGTCGGCTGGTGGGTGAACCCGCAGACGCCGGGCATCGACGCCTGCGCGATGGCGCTCAAGCTGATGGAGCTGACGCTGGCCACCAGTTCCTGAGCCGCTAACGCGGCACGTGGAAGCTGACCAGCGTGGCGCCGTCCAGTTCCAGGGCGCTCCACGGTTTTTCGGTGCGCAGCAGGGCAAGCCCCGACGTCGGGTACTTCTGCCCGATGGCCTCCAGCGCATCGGTGGAACTGCCGTCGCCGGCCAGGCCCAGCGCCAGCGAGGACATCACGGGCTCGTGCCCGATCACCAGAAGAGTTTGCACCTCGGCGGGAACCTGGTTGATCTCGGCCAGGACGATCCCCGGCGTGGCGTCGTAGAGCCGGTCGAGGTATTGCACCGGCGCCTCGATGTCGGTGCGGGCCAGGGTCTGCCGCGTCCGCGTGGCGCTGGAGCACAGCACCGCGTCGACGGCCGGCGCGTGTTTGCGCAGCCAGTCGCCGGCCAGCGCGCCCTCGCGGATACCCCGCGGCGCCAGCGGGCGGTCGTGGTCGGGCACCCCTGACGGATAGTCCGACTTGGCATGCCGCAGCAGGATCAGGGTAGGCATGCGGTCACATTACGTTTCTGCACCGGCGAGCCGCCGCGCATCCCCGGACTTGTCGGCGGTCGAATCTAGACTCCCCGTCATGCGCTTCATCCACACCGCCGACTGGCAGCTCGGTATGACCCGGCACTTCCTCAATGCCGGCGGCGCAGACGCTCAGCACCGCTACTCCGCGGCGCGCCGGGAGGCCGTGGCCGGACTCGGTGCGCTGGCCGCCGAGACGGGCGCGGAGTTCGTCGTGGTCGCCGGTGACGTCTTCGAGCACAACCAGCTCGCCCCCGCCGAGGTCAGCAAATCCCTGGAGGCCATGCGGGCCATCGGGGTTCCGGTCTACCTGTTGCCCGGTAACCACGACCCGCTGGACGCCGGATCGGTCTACACCAGCGAACTTTTCCTGGCAGAACGGCCGGACAATGTCACGGTGCTCGACGGTGACGGTGTGGTCGAGGTGCGGCCCGGTCTGGAAATCGTCGCGGCCCCATGGCGTTCCAAGGCGCCGACCACCGATCTGGCCGGTGCGGTGCTGCCGTCGTTGCCCGCCGACGGCACGCTGCGGGTACTCGTCGCGCACGGCGGGGTCGACGTCCTGGATCCCGACCCGGCCAAGCCGTCGCTGATCCGGTCGGCCGCGCTGCACGAGGCGCTGGACCGGGGTGCGGTGCACTATGTCGCCTTGGGGGACAAGCATTCCCGCACCCGGGTCGGAGACACCGGCCGGGTGTGGTACTCGGGCTCGCCGGAGGTCACCAATTACGACGACGTGGAAGCCGACCCGGGGCATGTGCTGGTGGTCGACCTCGACGAGCACCACGTCGACGTGCAGGCCCGGCGGGTCGGGCGGTGGCGCTTCGTCACGTTGCGGCACGAGTTGGACGACGACCGGGATATCGCCGGCCTGGACATCAACCTGGACCAGCTGCCCGACAAGGACCGCACCGTGGTGCGGATGGTGCTCACCGGTTCGCTCACCGTCACCGACAAGGCCAAGCTCGACGCCTGCCTGGACCGCTACGCCCGGTTGTTCGCCTCACTGCGACTGTGGGAGCGGCACACCGACATCGCGGTCATCCCCGCCGACGGCGAGTTCGACGACCTGCCCATCGGTGGGTTCGCCGCGGGCGCGGTGCAGGAGTTGATGGCCACCGCACGCACCGACGGCGCCGAGGCCGATGATGCCCGCTCGGCGCTGGCGCTGTTGCTGCGGCTGGCCGGCCCCGGTGCGCAGGGGAGCGCGGCATGAAGCTGCACCGGCTGACGCTCGTCAACTACCGCGGGGTGGCGTACCGCGAGATCGAATTCCCCGACCGCGGCGTCGTGGTGATCAGCGGCGCCAACGAGATCGGCAAGTCCTCGATGATCGAGGCGTTGGATCTGCTGCTGATGGCCAAGGACCGCTCGGCCAAGAAAGAAGTCAAGGCCGTCAAACCCACGCACGCCGACGTGGGTTCCGAAGTGATCGCCGAAATCTCCACCGGGCCATATCGTTTCGTCTACCGCAAACGGTTCCACAAGCGTGCCGAGACGGAGCTCACCGTGCTGGCCCCGCGCCGTGAGCAGCTCACCGGGGACGAGGCGCACGAGCGGGTGCTGGCCATGCTCGACGAGACCGTGGACACCGCGCTGTGGCAGGCGCAGCGGGTGCTGCAGGCGACGGCGACCGCGCCGGTGGATCTGTCCGGTTGCGATGCGCTGTCGCGGGCGCTGGATGTGGCGGCCGGTGCCGCCGACGACGCCGGGCCGGCCGGGGACGCCGATCCGTTGCTCGTCGACCGGATCGACGCCGAGTACCTCGCCTACTTCACCCAGACCGGCCGGCCGACCGGGGAGTGGGCGGCCGCCATTGCCCGCCTGCGCCAGGCCGACGAGGCGGTGTCCGCATGTGCCGCCGCGGTGGCCGAGGTCGACGACGCCGTCAGCCGGCACGCGGCGCTGACCGCCACCCTGGCCGAACGGACGACTCAGGTCGAGGACGCGGAGACGAGACTGGCGGCGGCGCGGGAGGCCGCGGCCGCCGTGCAGCGGCTCGTCGCGGCGCGCGACAA
The DNA here is from genome assembly GCF_033741155.1 of Mycolicibacterium chengduense. Classification (NCBI taxonomy): domain Bacteria; kingdom Bacillati; phylum Actinomycetota; class Actinomycetes; order Mycobacteriales; family Mycobacteriaceae; genus Mycobacterium; species Mycolicibacterium chengduense. The sequence goes on from NZ_JAWQNH010000007.1 coordinate 254,801, forward strand.
GGCGGCGCTGGTCGCCGACGCGGCCAAGGCGACGTCCGGGATGTCTGCTGCGGCGGTGGCCGAGCGCGACCGGTTGCGCGCCGAAATCGACGAAAGGTCCGTCGCCGCAGCGGAGTTGATTTCCGTCGCGGCCGAGTCGGCCCGCGCGCAGGTCGCGCTGCGCGATGAGCATGCGGTAGCCGAGCAGACCGCGGTCGCCGCCGAGGCCGAGGCCGAGAACAGTCGGGCCCGGGTGGACGCGGCGCGTGGCGTCGTGGCCGCACTCGCCGCGCGTGACGAGGCGGCGCGGCTGGCCACCCGGCTGGTGCGGTTGGATGCCGCCACGGCCGAACTGGAGAGGATCGGTTCCGAGCTGGCACCGATCGTCATCACCGATGCGCTACTACGTGAGGTCGAGGCCGCCGAACGAGCGGTCGAACGTGCGGCCGACCGCGCCGAACTCGCTTCGGCCCATGTCGAACTCGTCGCGCTGGCCGACCTCGAGGTGCGTGCCGGTCAGCAGAGCTTGGTGCTGGTCGCGGGCCAACAATGGTCCGCGGGTATCGCCGCACCGACCCAGATCGAGGTCGCCGGCGTGCTGTCGGCACGGGTTATCCCCGGTGCCGACGCCGTCGACACCGCCGCCGCGCTCGACGCGGCGCGCGGGGCGCTGGCCGAGGTGCTGCGGCGCTGTGACGCCCCCGATGCCGCGACCGCTCATGTATTGCACGCCCGGCGCGCGGAGCTCACCGCCGCGCGAGACCGGTTGCACGCCACCGTGGAGGCGCTGACCGGTGACGAGACGCCGGAGCAGTTGCGCGCCCGGCACCGGCAGCTGTGTGCCGGCGAACCGCACCACGAAGGGGATATCGACGCCGCCAGGGCCGAGCTCGACGCCGCGGTGGCGACGGCCGCCCAAGCCGGCCGCACGGCCCAGGATCTGCGCGGGCAGGCCACCGAGCTGGGCACCCGCCTGCACGATGCTACGGTCGCGGCCAGTGTGTTGCGCGAGAAGCTGGCCACCGCGCAGGCCGAACTGTCCGCGGCGACCGAACGCCTGGCCGGTGAGCGGGTGCTGGCCGGCGACGACATGCTGCGCCAGCGTGCCGAGGCGGACGCCGACCACGCCAGCGCGGCGGCAGCGGCGGTGGCCACCCTGGACGCCGAACTGGCTGCGGCCCAACCCGATACGGTGACCACGGCGCTGGCCGAAGCCACCGCTGCCGCGCAGGCCGCGCAGCGGGACCGGGCGGCTGCGGCGGCGGAACTGGCCGATATCGCCACCGCCCTGCGGCTGTACGGCACGCAGGGGCGCAAAGGCGCCCTCGACGCCGCCGAGTCCGAACGGGCCTACGCGCACTCGGAGTACCAGCGGATCGAACGCCGAGCCAGGGCCGCCGAATTGCTGCGCTCGGTCATGACGCGGCATCGGGAGTCGGCCCGACGGCGCTATATCGAACCGTTCCGCGGGGAGATCGAGCGACTGGGCCGCATGGTGTTCGGGGCCGACTTCGAGGTCGACATCGACAGCTCGCTGCGCATCTGCAGCCGCACCGTGGGTGGTCGGACCGTCGGCTACGAATCCCTGTCCGGTGGCGCCAAGGAGCAGATCGGGATCGTGGCCCGGCTGGCGTGCGCGTCGCTGGTGGCCAAGGAGGACTCCGTGCCGGTGGTCATCGACGACGCGCTGGGCTTCAGCGATCCCGACCGGCTGACCAAGATGGCGGCGGTGTTCGACTCGGTGGCCGGCGATGGTCAGGTGATCGTGTTGACCTGTGACCCGGACCGGTACGCCGGCATCGCCGACTCACACCTGATCGAACTGACCGTCTGAGCCGGCTGCTGATTACGCGACCGCGTGCGCCACGCGGTCGGTGATCGCACTCAGCCCCAGGTGGTCGCGCAGCGTGTTGCCCTCATACTCGGTGCGGAACAGGCCGCGGCGCTGGAGTTCCGGCACCACGTAGTCGACGAAATCGTTGAAGGTGCCCGGGCTTTGGGCGGCAGACACCATGAACCCGTCGGCCTCGCCGGAGCGGAACGCCGCCTCGATCTGATCGGCGACCTGGGCGGCGGTGCCCACGAACTGCGGCAGCAGCACCCCCTGGGCGTACCACTTGCCGATATCGCGCAACGTCAGGTTGTCCCGGTTGGCGACCCGGCGCGCGGTGTCGAACAGCCCCTGGGTGCCGGTCACCTGCACGTCCTCCACGGGAGCGTCCAGGTCGTACTGGGAGAAGTCGTGATCGGTGTGCACGCTCAAGGTGATCAGCCCGGAGATCGGGTCGGCCAACTCGTTGTGGAACGCCTGCTTCTCCCTGGCGATCGACTCGGTCTCGCCGATGAACGGGATGAAAGCCGGGAAGATCAACACACCGTCCGGGTTGCGGCCGAAATTGCTTGCCCGCGACTTGATGTCGTCGTAGTAGGCGCGCCGGCCCTCGGGCGTCGGATCGATCTCGAAGATGGCCTCGGCCCACCGGGCGGCGAAATCGCGGCCGGTGTTGGACGCCCCGGCCTGGATCAGCACCGGCCGGCCCTGCGGTGAGTGCGGCACGTTGAGTGGGCCTCGGGTGCGGAAGTACCGGCCCTCGTGCTCGACCCGCCGGACCCGACCCGGGTCGGCGAACACACCGGTGGCCTTATCGAGCACCAGGGCGTCGGGGTCCCAGCTGGACCACAGTTCCAGCGCGGTGCGCACGAACTCCTCGGCCCGTTCGTAGCGGAATTCGTGATCCAGGTGGTCGTCGTGGCCGAAATTCTGTGCCTCGCTCTGGGACAGCGAAGTGACGATGTTCCAGGCCACCCGCCCGCGGGTGATGTGGTCCAGGCTGGCGAAGATGCGGGCCAGCTCGTAGGGGTGAAAGTAGGTGGCGGACTTGGTGATCGCCACGCCCAGCTTGCTGGTGACGGCGCCGATGCTGGCCGCCACGATCGACGGGTCCAGGGTGGCGGTGGCCTGGGTTCCGCGGCGCAGCGGCTCGGTGATGTCCGCCCCGAAACGTACCGGCGCGGTCAGCAGGTCGGCGAAGAACACGAAGTCGAACTTGCCGCGCTCCAGGATCCGCCCGATGCGGTGGTAGTACTCCGGGGTGGTGAAGTCGGTATCGCTACCGGGGTGCCGCCAGGCGGCGTGGCTGTGGGTGACCTGCGAGGCGATCTGGAAGCCGCCGAGGTGCAACTGCCGGGTCATGGTGGGGTCCTTTCCCAGCGATTTGTGGAGCCGCAGCCGTACTCATTACGGCCACGGCTCCACAAATCGCTCTCAGAAGTAGGCGTTGGCCGGGACGGGGGTGCCGTGCAGCAGATGCTGGCCGATGGCGCGGGCCTTGAGACCGACGGGATTGTGCAGGGTGATGGTGCGGATGTTGCGCCAGTGCCGGTCGAGGTTGCGGGCCCGGCTGGACGCGCTGGCCCCGCCGAGCTCCAGCAGCCGGGTGGCCGCCTCGGGGGCGACGTCGTCCAGGTGCACCTTGACCTTGGCGGCCTTGAGCTGGGCTTCGGCGGCCAGATCGGCGTCGGGCACGCCGTCGACCTCGGATGCGTCGGCCGCGGCGATGGCGGCGGCCGCGTCCAGCACCGCGGTCCGCGCGATGTACGCCGTGCTGGCCAGCTCGCCGAGCTGCCGTTGCAACAGCGGATCGTCGGCGGGCTGCTCGGCTACCGCGTGGCTGAAACTGCGCGTGCGGGACCGCAGCAGTGCCACCCCGTCGTCCACGACGGACTGCAGGATGCCGGCCACGATGGCGTGGATGTACAGCTGCAGCGACGCGTACTGCACCGTCGGCGTGGGCTGGGCGTCGTAGGGGGTGTCGCTGAGCACCTCGTCGGCGGCGATCACCACACCGCTGAACGTGGTGGTGCCGGTACCGGTGCGGCGCTGGCCGAAGCCGTCCCAGTCGTCGATCAGCTTGACGCCGGGCCGGTCGGCGGGCAGCACCACGGTGGCCACCGAATCGTGGTCGGTGGTCGCGGTGACGGTCAGATAGTCGGAGAACAGCGAGCCGGTGCTGTAGTACTTCTCGCCGTCCAGGCGGTACCCGCCGTCGGCAGCGGGCAGCAGCCTGGTGTTGAACACCAGGCTGCCGACCGCCAGGCTGCCCTTCTCGCTGAACGCGTTGCCGAACGTCTTGCCCTCTGCGACCCGGTCCAGCCACCGCCGGTCCTGGGAACGCAACCGCTCTTCGACGAACCAGAAGTGCGCCCGGAAGATGTGGGCGACAATCGGATCCGCGCGGGCGACGTCGATGACGGCGGAGAAAAGTTGCGGCACAGTCAATTCTGCGCCGCCGAGTTCGGCGGGTAGGCGCAGGGTGCCGAACCCGGCCCGCTTCAAAGCCGCTACTTGGTCAAAAGGATTCTCGTCGTTGCGGTCTCGGTCCTTGGCTCCCGAGCCGATACGGGTGAGCAGCTCGGTCCATTCGGGTGATCCGGGCAGGATCCGGGAGGTGTTTTCCACGGTGGTCATGCCGACAAGTAGTACCGAGGTAACCGGCCGCGGCGCACTGCTTGCGATCACCGCGAACCTAAGAAGGACGACAGGGCAGAATGGGTCACGATGACCATGACCGCCAAACGCCGCCGAGCCCACGACAAGCTCGCCGCGCTGCCCGGCGTGCGCCCCGTCCGCCGGCCGATCCTGCCCGGTCAGCCCGGCGAATTTGACTTGTACTACGTGCGCACCGGCCTGAAGTCGGCACATCCGCTGCTGGTCATCCCGGGTGGACCGGGCATGGCGTCGGTGGCGCCGTACCGGTGGCTGCGCAGGCATGCTGCGGCCGCCGGCCTGGACGTGATCATGGTCGAGCACCGCGGGGTTGGCCTGTCCCGGCACGACGACACCGGGGCGGACCTGCCGCCGGAGGCGATCACCGTCGAGCAGGTAATCGACGATATCGCCGCCGTCCTCGACGATGCCGGCGTCGGATCGGCACTGGTCTACGGCACCTCGTATGGCACCTACCTGGCGGCCGGCCTGGGTGCCCGCCATCCGCACCGGGTGGCGCAGATGGTGCTCGATTCCCCGGTGCTGTCGGCGCACGACATCGAGTACATGCGGGCGGCCATTCGTGCCCTGCTGCTCGACGGGATCGACCCGGAGACGGCGGACCTGGTACCCAAGGTCCGCAAACTGCTGGACGAGCGGGTGCTGCGCGATGCCGACGGGCAGGTGGCCGGTGTGCTGTACGGCTACGGCGGCGCCGGGCTGTTGGGCCGCCAGATCGACCTGCTGTTGAGCGGGCGGACCTGGGTCTGGTCGGCGCTCAAGCTGGCGCGGCGGATGACGCACCACAACGCAGCGTTTCACAGCGAGGACGACCTGGTGAACCGGATCGCGTTCCGGGAGCTGGACTTCGCCGGGGTGCCCGACGGTCTCCCGCTGGACCCCTCGGCCAGCCTGTCCAAGGCCAACACCGACGGCCTGCACTTCGAGGGTGAACCCTTCGACCTCACCGCCGAGATGCCGCGGTTCACCTGGCCGACAGTGGTCCTGTCCGGGGGGCATGATCTGATCACCCCGCCCGCGGTGGCCCGTCGGGTGGCCGGACTGATCCCGGGCGCGGTGCTCGTTGAGCTACCCAGCGCCGGGCACAGCGTGCTGGACACCCGCGAGCGTGCGGCCCTGGCGGTGATCGCCGACATCAGGGCCGGTGCTGCCTCCGCGCTGCCCGCCCGGGCCGCCGAGCTCGACGCCATGCCGGCGAATGCGCTTGTGCGCCTGGTTATCTCGACGCTGGCCGCGGCGACCGTCGCCGAATCGGCGATACCCGGGTGGGTCAGGGTTTCATGAAGCCGATCGCCGAATAGTTCAGATCGCCCAGGCCGGCCGCGCCGAAGTTGGCCAGCGTGCTGCGCACCGCGACATTGCCGGCGGTCTGGAACAGCGGCAGGCTGAATCCCTCGGCCCAGATCAGCTTGTCCGCCTCGTTGGCCAGTTCTCGCGCCTTGGTGGCGTCCAGTTCGTTGAGAACTTGGTTGGCCTTGGCGTCGATCTCGGGGGTACTGATCTTGCCGAAATTGCTCTCCGCACCGGTGGTGTAGATCTGGGTCAGGCAGCACAGCGCGAAGGCGTCGCCCTGCCAGGCGAACTGGGCGATATCGAAATTGCCCACGGTGATGTAGTCGGTGAAGAACCGGTCGCCCGGCTTGGCCTCCAGCGCTAGATTGACCCCGATCTGGGCCAGGCTGTTCTGCGCCAGCTGGGCGATCTGTCGGGTGCTCTTGGAGTCGTAGAAGACATCGCGGATCGTCAACTGGCGGCCGTCCTTCTCCCGGAACTGGCCGTTGAGCTTCCAGCCCAGCGCGTCCAGTTCGGCCTTGGCCTTCTCTGGGTCGAACGCCACCACCGCGCTGTTGTCCTGGTAACCCTCTTGGCCGGCCACGAAAATGTGATTGTTCAGCGGAGTCGGATTGTCCACCAGCCCGCGCTGGGTGACATTGGCGATGGCTTGGCGGTCGATGCCCTTGGCGATCGCCACCCGCAGTGCCGGGTCGGCCAGGATGGATCCCGGCGCGCCGTTGAAGGTGAAGTGATACCAATACGGTGCCGATGCTCGCCGGATCGAGATCCCGGGGGTGTTGCGCACGATCTGCATTTCGTCGAGCGACGCGACAGCGGTGGCGTCGATGGTGTTGTTCTGCAAGGCGGGGATCAAGGCTGCGTCATCGAGCACCAGATAGGTGATGCTGTCCAGCCGGGGCGGGGTGCCCCACCATTTCGGGTTGCGCACCAGCGTGATGCGCTGGGCGGTGCGGTCGATGTTGGAGATCATGAACGGCCCGGCCGACGGTCCGGGACCGTTGAGCTGCCCCTTGTTGAAGACGTCCGGGTTATCGGTCATCTTCTTGGGCTGCAGCGTGGTGTTGCCCGCGAACATGCCCTTCCAGTCGGTGAAGTGTTGAGCGAAGGTGACCACGGCCTGCCGGTCGTCGACACCTCGGGTCACCGAGGCCACCCGGTCCTGGCCGGCCGAACTCGCGATCCGGTACCGCTTGTCCTTACCATTGGTGGCCTGGATCTGCGAGGCGATGTCCTCCCACGTGATCGGGGTGCCGTCGGTCCACACCGCCTTGGGATTGATGGTGTAGGTGACCACTTGCGGGTTCTCACTGGTGAGTTCGACGTTGGTGAAATAGTCGTGGTTCACCGACGGCTCGCCGTTGGGTGCGATGGTGAAGGCGCGCGGCAGTGTCGCACGGAGCATGGCGGCGCCCGTACCTTCGCTGTCGATGTTGAGCGGGTTGAAGTTTGCCGGCATCGCGGGCAACGCCAGGCGCAGATTACCGCCCTGTTGCAGCGTGTTCGGGTCCTGCGGATTGATGTCGTTGGTGGTCCCCACCGTGGCGTCACCACCGATCGGCGGGATGGTCTGCTCGCCGCTGGAACAGCCGGACAGCACCAGAGCCGTGGTGAACAGGACGGAAGCCAGCCCGTAAGTCAGGCTACGGATCTTCATGGCGATCGACTTTATCCTCCGGTTGCGGCACCGCGGCCAGTAACCGCCGGGTGTACTCGTGTTGCGGCGCGGTGAGCACCGTGCCGGCGGGACCCTGTTCGACGACGACGCCACGGTGCATCACCACCACGTCGTGGGCCAGATGCTTGACCACCGATAGGTCGTGCGAGACGAACAGGTACGACAGGCCGAAGCGCTGCTGCAGGTCCAGCAGCAGGTTGATGATGCCCGCCTGGATCGAGACGTCCAGCGCCGACACCGGCTCGTCCAGTGCCAGGATCTTCGGTTGCAGCGCCAAGGCCCTGGCGATGCCGATGCGCTGCTTCTGCCCGCCGGAGAACTCCGCCGGATAGCGACTGGCATCCTCCGGCCGTAACCCGACGGTGGTGAGCAGTTCCGCGGTGCGGGTGGCGATGGTGGAGTTATCGAAACCGTTGGCTGACAACGGTTCTGCGAGCACATCGGACACCGGCAAGCGGGGGTCCAGGGAGGCCACCGGATCCTGGAACACCACCTGCAGGTCGGTGCGCAGCTGCCGGCGGGCGCCGCGATCGAGCGCGGCGACGTCACTGCCCAGCACCTCGATCGAACCTGACTGTGGCGCCTTGAGTTCCAGGATTTGATGCAGTGTCGTCGTTTTGCCGGAACCCGATTCGCCGACGATGCCCAGCGTGCGCCCCTCTCGCAGGGTGAAGCTGACGCCGTCGACGGCGCGCACCTCGCCGACCTGGCGGCGCAGCAGCACCCCCTTGGTCAGGGGGTAGGTCTTCACCAGCTCACTGACCCGCAGCACGACAGGCGAGTCGGTGTCGTCGTCGGCGGCAATCGGATCGGTTCGCACACCGTAGATCTCGGCCGCGGTGTGCCCGATCACACCGTCGGTGTGAATGCAGGCCGCGCCGTGTGCGGGTCCGACCGGCAGCAGCGGCGGTTCGGCCGCCAGGCAGTCCTCGGCGGCCAGCGGGCAGCGCGGCGCGAACGGGCAACCCGGTGGCAGCGCTGCCATCGACGGTGGGGCGCCGGGAATCGGCACCAGCCGCTGCCCCCGCGGGGCGTTCAGCCGAGGCGCCGAGCCGAGCAGGCCGGCGGTGTAGGGCATCGCCCGGTGGTGATAAAGCTCGGTCACCGAGGCGTTTTCGACGACAGCACCGGCGTACATGACCAGCGCGCGGTCGGCGAACTCGGCGACCACGCCCAAGTCGTGGGTGATGATCAGCACGCCGGCACCGGTGACATCACGGGCGGTGCGCAGCAGGTCCAGGATCTGGGCCTGCACCGTGACGTCCAGCGCGGTGGTGGGCTCATCGCAGATGATCAGATCCGGGTCGTTGGCGATCGCGATGGCGATCACCACCCGCTGCCGTTCGCCTCCGGACAATTCGTGCGGGAACGCCCGCGCCCGCTGGCTCGGGTTGTTGATACCGACCAGTTCGAGCAACTCGACCGCCCGGCTCGTGGCGCGTCGGCGGTCGAGGCCCGGCTGGTGGATCCGCAGCGCCTCGGCGATCTGGTCGCCGACGGTATAGACGGGCGTCAGTGCCGACATCGGATCCTGGAACACCGTTCCGATGGAACGGCCACGGATGCGCGACATCTCGTCGTCACCGAGGCCGAGCAGTTCGGTGCCGTGCAGCCGCACCGAACCGCCGACCTCCGCGTATTCGGGCAGCAGGCCCACGACAGCCATGGCGCTGGCGGACTTGCCGGCACCGGATTCGCCCACCAGCGCCACCACCTCGCGCGGCGCGATGTCGAACGAGATGCCGCGCACGGCAGGCACCCGCTCGGTATCGGTGGGGAACGCGACCGTCAGGTTGCGGACTTCGAGCAGACTCATGTGGCTCGCCCCCGCAGCCGGCGCGAGCCGGGATCGACGGCGTCGCGCAACGCGTCCCCGACCAGGTTGGCGCACATCACGATGAGGATCAGCACGCCGGCGGGGAACAGGAACACCCACGGGAAGGTGGTGGCCGACGGGGTGCCGTCGGCGATCAGGGTGCCCAGCGAGACGTCCGGGGCCTTCACCCCGAAACCGAGGAAGCTCAACCCGGTTTCGGCCAAGATCGCGACACCCACGTTCAGGGTGGTGTCGATGATGAGGATGGACGCCACGTTGGGCAGCACGTGCCTGGCGATGATCCGGGCATCGCTGACCCCCATATAGCGTGCGGCGGTGACGAATTCACGCTCACGCAAGCTCATGGTGAGCCCGCGCACCATGCGCGAACTGATCATCCAGGAGAACGACGCGAGCAGCACGATGAGCACCAGCAGCGCCCCCGAACCCTGCGTACCTCTGGTCGCGATGGCGATCAGCAGGAAGCTGGGCACCACCAACAGCAGATCCACGATCCACATCAGGGTGCGGTCACGCCAGCCGCCGAAATAGCCGGCTACCGCGCCGACGACGGCGGCGATGAACGTGGAGATCAGCGCCACGCACAAACCGATCAGCACGGACTTCTGCATACCGCGCAGTGTGAGCGCGAGCAGATCCTGGCCGAGGGCGTTGGTGCCGAACCAGTGTTTGGGGCTGGGTGGGGTCTGCAAGGAGTAGTAGTCCAGGTCGGTGTAGCTGTAGGGCAGCAGCGGGGGGAGTACGTAGCAGCCCACGAACAGGACGGCCAGGATGGCCAATGCCACCACGGCGGGCCGGTTACGCAGGAAGCGCCGCCGGACCAGGGTGCGCCGCGAGGCGAACGCCTGGACGTCGACGCCGGACTTCGCGGTCGTCGAACTCGGATCGCTCATCGGTTTCCTCGGCTCTTCGCGCAAGCGCTCATCGCGCCACCCGAACGCGTGGGTCCAGCGCCGCCAATATCAGGTCCGACAGCACCCCGGCCAGCAGCACCGTCGCGCCCGAGAACACCGTCATCGCCACGATGATGTTGGTGTCCTGGGTCGCCAGGCCCTGCACGAACCACTCACCCATCCCGTGCCAGCCGAAGATCTTCTCGACGAACACCGCGCCGGTGACCAGGCCGCCCACCCCGTATGCGAACAGCGTCGCCATCGGGATCAGCGCGGTGCGCAGCCCGTGCTTGACCAACGCCTGCCGCCGGGTCAGGCCTTTGGCGCGGGCGGTGCGGATGAAGTCCTGGCCGAGCACGTCGAGCATCGCGTTGCGCTGGTACCGGCTGTACCCGGCGATCGAGCCGAGCGCCAGCGTCAGCGTGGGCAACACCAGGTGCTGGATTCGGTCGACGAAGATGTTCCACGTTCCGCCGATCGCATCGGGTGACGTCTCGCCGGTGTACTCGAAGATGCGCACTCCTAATACCGAGTTCACTTGCAGCGCAACCAGGATCAGCAGACTGGCAATCACGAAGGTCGGGGTGCTCAAAATCAGCAGCGACAGCGCGGTGATCACCCGATCCGAGAGCCGGTACTGGCGGATGGCACCCCACGCGCCGACCACGACGCCGAGGATCGCCCCGGTGACCGAACCGATGACCACCAGGCGCAGGCTGACGCCGACCCTGCGCCACAATTCGTCGCTCACCGGCTGGCCGGCCACCGTCGTACCGAAGTCGCCACGGACCGTGTCGGACAGCCAGGTGGCGTAGCGCTGCGGGATCGGCTTGTCCAGATTCAACTCCGCGGCCTTGGCGTCGATCACCGACTGCGGGGGCCGGGGATTGCGTTGCTCCAGGCTCTCCAACGGCCGGAAGGTCAGCGACGCCAGCGTGAAAGCCAGAAAGGACGCCAGCAACAGCAGCACGATGTAGTTGAGGAAGCGTCGGGCCAAGAACCGCGTCATCGAACCACCTGCATGACGCACAGGGTAGGAGATGACCGTCCCGCAAGCCCGTTACCGGCGAATTGACACCCGGGCGTCAGGTTCCTCACAGGGTGATGCAGTTCACTTTCACAGCATGAGTTCACCGTCCACAAAGACAGTTCACATCTGGACCGCGGCCATCGGCGCCGGCGCATTCCTGGCGATCGGCCTGTTCAGCGCCCTGCTCACCCCGGGAAACACCGTGTCGCCCATGGCCGACAACAAGACCATGCAGATCGGCGTCACCACCACACTGGAACCGACACCCCCGACGGCCCCCGAGGTGGCCCGCGCCGTCCCCGCCATCCGCGGCCCCGCCAAGTAATTCCTGCTCAGTAGCGGCACAGCACACGCATATCGAGGTAGTTCATAGCGACTGTCGAGCCGGTTTCCAGTGCGCCGGCGTTCGCTGGAGATATGAAACTCATCCTCATGTTGATCGGTTGTCTCGCCACAACCGCGTTGCTCATCGGGAGTGTCATCGTTGCCACCACCGCACCGTGGGTCCTGGCATCCGGGCCGTCGGACGGGGTGGCTGCCACCACCTCCGTCGTGCCGACCGTCGAGGCCACCACCATGGCCGTTCCGGCGATCCGCGGCAAGGTTCCGTTGTATCCCGGGGAGGCGCCCAACGCGGATCCGCAGGGCTGAGCGTCCGTAGCACGGCTCCCAGGTTTCGCGGTGCTGGTTCACGGCTACCCATGGGGTGCGGGCTTCGTGCCCGCACCAATGTCAGCGTGCACGAGCGGGGGTTCAGCCGTGAAGGTAGCGAAACTGAAGATGGTGTCGGCAGGGGCCGGAGCCGGGGCGGTCGTCGCGATGGGGGTGCTCGCCGTCGGCGGCGGGGAGGTGAGTCGTGCCGACCCGCTACCACCGGGACCGGTCACCACGACACCGGCCACCATCGGCGAAACCGTCACGGAGACAACGGCGGTGCAATCTCCGGAACCGACGGTGTACGAGCCGTCGGTCACCTTCACCACACCTTCCGGCTTCGCCGTGCCGCACTAGTGGGCGTGCTACGGCTGACCGTGCTAGGGCGCTCCGATCGTCGTGACGGTCTGGCTGGCGCCGGTGCGAGTGGCGCGGATGCTCACCTTCGCGTTCACCGCGAACGGCACGGCGCTGTGCGCCGCGGTTGGCGGGATCACGTAGGTGGCGGTGAAGCCGTCGTCGCTGCGGGCGGTGATGGACGTGGGCGATACCGCGGTGACCGTGCCGCGTTGGACGATGTCGGTCTGGAAGCCGCCACGCCCGTCGGGAACCACGAACTCGCCGTGCAGGGTGGCTGGGTCGACGTCGGAGCCGTGGTCCGCTCCGCCGTGCATCTGACCCGCGAACGGCGGCGGGCCGAAATCGCCGGGCCCGAAGCCCGGTCCGAAGCCACCGCCGTGGCCGCCACTCTCGGTAGCGGCGTACACCGCGCCGCCGCCGAGCACACCGATCAGCGCGGCGACCCCGACCGCCGCGGTGGTTACCCGCTTGCCCCATGGCCGTTGTTGCGTCATGGCGCCACTGTGGCCGCATAGGCTATGTGCACGCTGTGAAACATGCCGCTGCGCGCAGACGCTGGGGTACTCATAGCTTGCGCATAGGATTGCCACAGTGCCTCCCTATTCGTGCCTTGAACAATGAACGATGTGACGATCGTGACGAATGGGCTGGCCAACGGGATGAGTAACGAATCCGACCCGGCGCGCGTGGTGATGCGCCGTGCCGACGGCAAGCCGATCAACGTCCTGGTCGTCGACGACGAGCCGGTGCTCGCCGAACTGGTCTCGATGGCCCTGCGCTACGAAGGCTGGGATATCGAGACCGCGGGCGACGGTGCCACCGCCATCGAGCTCGCCAAGGAGAACCCGCCCGACGTGGTGGTGCTCGACGTCATGCTGCCCGACATGAGCGGCCTCGATGTCTTGCGCAAACTGCGCGACCAGCAGCCCGGACTGCCGTTGCTGCTGCTGACGGCCAAGGATTCGGTCGAGGACCGGATCGCCGGCCTGACCGCCGGCGGCGACGACTACGTCACCAAACCGTTCAGCCTGGAAGAGGTTGTGTTGCGGCTGCGGGCGTTGCTGCGCCGTACCGGTGTGGCCAACGAGGCCGGCGGTGCGCAGATCGTGGTGGGCGACCTGGTGCTAGACGAGGACAGCCACGAGGTCACCCGGGGCGGCGACCCCATCACCCTGACCGCGACCGAGTTCGAACTGCTGCGCTTCATGATGCGCAACGCCAAGCGGGTGCTGAGCAAGGCGCAGATCCTGGACCGGGTGTGGAGCTACGACTTCGGCGGCCGCTCCAATATCGTCGAACTCTATGTGTCCTACCTGCGCAAGAAGATCGACAGCGGCCGGGAGCCGATGATCCACACCTTGCGCGGCGCCGGGTACGTGCTGCGGCCGCCGCGCTGAGGTGAGAAGTCGCGTCCTGGCGCCCCGGACCTGGTCGTTGCGGATGCGCCTGCTGGTCACCCAGGTGACGCTGCTGGCGCTGCTGTGTGTCGGGATCGGGGCGGCCACCGAGTTCGCGCTACAACGCTTCCTGATGCACCAACTGGATACCGAGCTGCTGGAGGCGGCCCGCCGGTCGGCGGCCATCTCGGACCTGCCGCCACCGCCCCCGTCCCCGCTGGACGGGCCGCAACACAGCGAGGGCCCACCAGCGTTCCGGTTCGACCCGGAGGCCGGCCCCGGTCCGGGATTTCTCAACGCGCCCGGTCAGGCCATCCGCACCGTGGGGATGATCATTGGGCACGACGGATCCCTGGACGCCGGGGTGATCACCTCCGAGGGCACCACCGCCGACATCAGCTCCACCGCGGCCGCCCAGTTGGCGTCGGTTCAGCCCAGCCGCAACCCCGTCGGTATGCGCCTGGACGGTCTGGGCTCCTACCGGGTGCTGGCACTGCATGCCCATCGCAGCGGCCGGGTCGTGGTGGTCGGTCTGCCGACCACCGTCGTCGACGACACGTTGTTGTGGGTGTTGGCCATGCTGTGTGTGGTGGCCGCCATCGCCTTGGCGGGTGCGATCGTGGCCTGCATCTGGATCATCCGTCGTCAATTGGCGCCGCTGTCCAGGCTTTCCGCCGCCGCCAGAGACGTCGCCGACTTGGAGCTCGACCGTGGAGAGGTCAACCTGCCGACCAATATCGTGGCAGTCGACGCCGACACCGTGCACACCGAGATGGGCCAGCTCGGATCCGCGCTGAACCGCATGTTGGACCGGATCGCGGGCGCGCTGTCGGCCCGGCACGCCAGCGAAACCCGGGTGCGTCAGTTCGTCTCCGACGCCAGCCACGAGCTGCGCACACCGCTCGCGGCGATCAGGGGCTATACCGAGCTGGCCCAACGCAAGCGTGACCAGCTGCCCGCCGACGTCGCGCACGCGGTCGGGCGCGTCGAATCCGAGGCGCAACGGATGACGACGTTGGTCGAGGACATGCTGCTGCTGGCCCGGCTCGACGAGGGCCGGCCACTGGAACGCAGCCAGGTCGACCTGTCACAACTGGTGGTCGACGCGGTGAGCGACGCCTACGCCACCGGGCCGGACCACCAGTGGTCGCTGGATCTGCCCGAGGAGCCGGTGCTCGTCACCGGTGACCACGCCCGGCTCTACCAGGTGCTCGCCAACCTGCTCGCCAACGCGCGCACCCATACCCCGGCTGGAACCGCGGTGATCACCTCGCTGAGCGTGCTGCCCGACGGCAACGTGCAGCTGACCGTCGCCGACGACGGTCCCGGCATTCCCGCCAAACTGCAGCCGGAGGTGTTCGAGCGGTTCGCCCGCGGCGATTCGTCGCGGTCGCGCCGGATGGGCAGCACCGGTCTGGGCTTGGCGATCGTCGCCGCCGTGATTCGGGCGCACAGCGGACGGATCGACTTGCACAGCGTCCCAGGCGACACCCGGTTCGTGGTCACGCTGCCCGGAGGAGAATCACAGCCAACGCACAGCGCCGACAAAACCGCCTCGTAGCGGGCATTGCCAGGATCGACCCAGTGACCGCCGTATTGCCCGAGACGTCCGCAGTCGTGCCCGCGCCGACAACCCGCCACATGGCGGCGCGCGAGCGCGTCGGGCTGGCCGTGCTGCTCGCCGGTACGGCGGTGCTGTACCTGTGGAACCTGTCCATCAGCGGCTGGGCCAACAGCTTCTATTCGGCCGCTGTGCAGGCCGGGGCCAGCGACTGGACCGCGATGCTGTTCGGGTCCAGCGACGCCGCCAACGCCATCACCGTCGACAAGACCCCGGCAGCGCTGTGGCTGATGGATATCTCGGTGCGGCTCTTCGGTTTACACCCATGGAGCGTGCTGCTGCCCCAAGCTCTGGAGGGTATCGCCGCGGTGGGCGTCGTATATGCCGCGGTGCGCCGGGTCAGCGGCCCGGGAGCGGCGCTGCTGGCCGGGACGGTCCTGGCGCTGACGCCGGCCGCCGCGCTGATCTTCCGGTTCAACAATCCGGACGCACTGCTGGTGCTGCTGCTGGTGATCGGCGCCTACGGCGTGCAGCGGGCGTGCGAACCGGACAGCAGTCGGTGGTGGATGGTGGCCGTCGGTGTGGCCGTCGGATTCGGATTCCTGGCCAAGATGCTGCAGGCGTTCCTGGTGTTGCCTGCTTTCGCCGCGGCCTATCTGATCTGCGCCGCGGTGCCGCTGCGCACCCGGCTGTTACGGCTGGGCGCGGCGACGCTGGCGATGGTGGCCTCCGGCGGGTGGTATCTGCTGCTGGTCGAGCTCTGGCCGGCGGCGTCGCGGCCGTATATCGGTGGATCGCAGAACAACAGCATCGTCGAACTGGCCCTGGGCTACAACGGCCTTGGCCGGCTGACCGGTGACGAGGTCGGTGGCCTCGGCAATATGAACCACGATGTGGGGTGGGGTCGGCTGCTGGGTGCTCAGATGGGCACGCACATTGCCTGGTTGCTGCCCGCCGCGCTGATCGGCCTGGTCGCCGGCGTGGTGCTCACCCGGCACGCCCCGCGCACCGATGCCACCCGTGCCGCCCTGATCCTGTGGGGCGGTTGGCTGGTGGTGACGGCCGTGGTCTTCAGCTATGCCAACGGCATTCTGCACCCGTACTACACCGTCGCCCTTGCCCCGGCGATCGGCGCGTGCCTGGCCATCGGGGCCAACCTGTTGTGGCGCAACCGGTCCGACGTGCGTTGTGCGACGGCCCTGGCCGGTATGGTCGCCGTCACCGTGGTGCTGGCGGCGGTGTTGCTCGGCCGACAGGCCGAGTGGATGCCGTGGCTACGCGCAGCGGTGCCCATCGTCGGGATCGGCGCGGCGGTTCTGCTGCTGGCGGCCGGCCGGCTGCCCCGCGCGGTGACGGTGGTGGTGGCGGCACTGGCGACCGCGGCGTGTCTGGCCGGACCGGGTGCCTACGCCGTGGCCACCGCGGCCAGTCCGCACAGCGGTGCCATCCCGTCGGTGGGGCCAGGGCGTGGGTTTTCCGGTGGTCCGTTCGATGCACCCACTCCGAAACCCGCTCTGACGGCGTTGTTGAGCGCCAACGCCGCCGACTACACCTGGGTCGCCGCGACGGTGGGCTCCACCAACGCCGCCGGCTATCAGCTGGCCACCGGCGCGCCCGTGTTGGCGGTCGGTGGGTTCAATGGCACCGATCCGGCGCCGACCCTGTCAGGATTCCAGGACATGGTGGCGCAGAAGAAGATTCACTACTTCATCCACGCTGCGCTGATGGGCAACTGGCGGGGCCAGAACAGTGGCAGTCGGGAGGCCGCCGATATCGCGTCCTGGGTGCAGAGCCACTTCGCGGCGGTGCCGGTGGCCGGGGTGACGGTGTACGACCTGACCCGCCCCCTGGATTCATAGGATTCGCATAGCGTGCGCAAACGACCGGCATACCGCGGCAGCCAAGTATGGATCTCATGACAGACATCGCCTTCGCCGCACGGCCCAACGCCGTACAGACCGCCCGCTCCCAAGCTGTGCCGGTGGTCGACGTGGTGGTGCCGGTGTACAACGAACAGGCCGCACTGGCCAACTCGGTGCACCGGCTGCACCGGCACCTGCGGGAGAACTTCCCGTTCCCGGTACGGATCACCATCGCCGACAACGCCAGCATCGACGACACCCCACGGATCGCCGCCGAACTGGCCGCGGAACTGGACGACGTGCGCGTGGTGCGGCTGGAGCAAAAGGGTCGCGGGCGGGCCCTGCACCACGTGTGGTCGCACTCGGATGCGCCCGTGCTGGCCTACATGGACGTCGACCTGTCCACCGATCTGGCCGCGCTCGCACCGTTGGTGGCCCCGCTCATCTCGGGCCATTCCGATCTGGCGATCGGCACCCGGCTCTCGCGCAACTCCCGGGTGGTGCGCGGCCCCAAGCGCGAGATCATCTCCCGCTGCTACAACCTGATCCTGAAATCGACCCTGTCGGCCGGCTTCTCCGACGCACAGTGCGGTTTCAAGGCCATCCGTGCCGACGTGGCCCGTGAACTGCTGCCGTATGTCGAAGACACCGGCTGGTTCTTCGACACCGAGCTGCTGGTGCTGGCGGAGCGGACCGGTCTGCGGATCCACGAGGTTCCGGTGGACTGGGTCGACGACCCGGACAGCCGGGTGGACATCATCGCCACCGCCACCGCCGACCTGAAGGGGGTTGGCCGGTTGTTGCGTGGCTTTGCCAACGGTTCCATCCCGATCAACACCATTGCCGCCCAACTGGGTTCGCGCCGGGCGGCAGCGCCCCGGTCGTTGCTTCGCCAGGTCGTGCGGTTCGGCACCATCGGGGTGGCCTCGACGATCGCCTACCTGTTGTTGTTCATGGCGCTGCACGCGTCCATCGGCGCGCAGGCCGCCAACCTGGTGGCACTGCTGGTGACCGCGGTGGCCAACACGGCCGCCAACCGCCGGTTCACCTTCGGGGTGCGCGGTGGGGCCGGGGCAGCCCGGCATCAGTTCGAGGGCCTGATCGTCTTCGGCATCGCACTGGCCATCACCAGCGGATCGTTGGCCGGGCTGCACGCCTTCGTCCCGCAGCCGCACAAGTTGCTCGAACTGACGGTGCTGGTGCTGGCCAATCTGGTGGCCACGGCCGTCCGCTTCGTGCTGCTCCGCGGCTGGGTGTTCCACCCGCGTCGCGCCTCCTAGACCGCTCCACGACTGACGAGGATTGACATGACTGTGACCGATACCCGGCCGGCCACCCGGCTACTGCTGGGTGAGCCCACCCAGGCCCGCTGGGAACGGCCGGGCCTGCTGGCCTTGCTGGCCGGCACCGCGGTGCTCTACCTCTGGGGCCTTGGCTCCAACGGATGGGCCAACAGCTACTACGCCGCCGCCGCGCAGGCAGGCACCCAGTCGTGGAAGGCGTTGTTCTTCGGCTCTTTCGACGCCGGCAACGCCATCACCGTCGACAAACCCCCCGCGGCGATGTGGGTGATGGGCTTGTCGGGCCGGCTCTTCGGGTTCAGCGAATTCACCATGCTGGTGCCGCAAGCACTGATGGGGGTGGCCGCGGTGGCCGTGCTGTACGCCACAGTGCGGCGGTGCAGCGGGCCGGGCGCCGGGCTGATCGCCGGCGCCGCGCTGGCGCTGACCCCGGTGGCAACGTCGATGTTCCGCTACAACAACCCCGACGCATTGCTGGTGCTGCTGCTGGTGGTCGCCGCGTACTGCACGGTGCGGGCCATCGGCGCCGCGTCGGTGGCGAATATGACGAAGTGGATGGCGCTGACCGGCAGTGCGGTCGGCTTCGCGTTCCTGACGAAGATGTTGCAGGCGTTCCTGGTGTTGCCCGGGCTCGCATTGGCGTTCCTGATCGCCGGTGGCGCGACGCTGGGCAAGCGGGTGGGTGCGGTCGCTGTCGGTGTGGTGGCGATGGTGTTCTCGGCCGGCTGGTACATCGCGCTGGTGGGGCTGTGGCCCGCCGACGCCCGGCCCTATATCGCCGGCTCCACCGACAACAGCTTGCTGCAGCTTGCCCTGGGCTACAACGGGATCCAACGGATCACGGGAAACAACCAGCCCGGCGGTGGCGGTGGCCACTTCCCGGGCGGCGGTCCCGGGGGCCGGAACGTGTTCTTCGGCGGTGAGCCGGGCTTGGCGCGGTTGTTCAACGACTTCATGGGCACCGAGGTGTCGTGGCTGCTGCCGGCCGCGCTGATCGGTCTGGTTGCCGCGGTGTGGTTCACCCGGCGTAGCCCGCGCACCGGCACGGTGCGTGCGCAACTGATCCTGTGGGCGGGCTGGCTTGTCGTCACCGGTGCGGTGTTCTGCTTCATGGACGGCACCGTGCACCCCTATTACGCAGTGGCACTTGCTCCCGCGGTGGCGGCCCTGCTGGGTATTTCGGTGGCCGAACTGTGGCAGGGGCGGCAGTTCCTGATTCCCCGGCTGGTGTTGGCCGTCATGCTGGCCGGCACCGGGGTGTGGACGTTCGTGCTGCTCAATCGCACGCCGGACTGGTGGCCGGCGGTGCGCTGGATCGTGATGATCGGCGCAGTGCTGCTGGCCGTGGTGCTCGCGGTGCGGGTGCACAAGCTGGGCCGGGCCACCGTGGCGGTGGCCGCCGCGGCTCTGCTGTTCGGCTTCGCGGGGAGTGCCGCGTACTCGATCGCCACGGTCGCCAACGGTCATTCCGGTGGGCCGATGCCGACCTCGGGGCCGGCCCGCGCCGGCGGCGGTTTCGGGCCGCCCGGCGGCTGGGGCAAGGACGGCGCGGATATGGACCGGGACGACACCGCGTTACAGGCCCTCATCACCGGGCTCGACAATCGTTGGGCCGCAGCGACCATCGGCTCGATGCAGGCCAGCGGCCTGGAGCTGAAGACCGGCGCGTCGATCATGTCGATCGGTGGCTTCGCTGGCGGGGACAACGCGCCCACCCTGGAACAGTTCCAGCACTACGTGACCGACGGACAGGTGCGGTACTTCATCGTCGCCGACCGCGGTCCCGGCGGCCCCGGTGGGCACGGCGGGCCCGGGTCGGACAAGGACAGTGCCGGCAGCCAGATCTCGGCATGGGTGACCCAGCATTACACCAAGCTCGACGTGGGCGGCACCACGGTCTACGACCTGAGCAAACCCCTCACCTAACCGGGGATTTGTGGAGCGGCAGCCGTAATCATTACGGGTGCCGCTCCACAGATCGCGGTGAATCGACTTGGCCAGGAACAGCTGAACTCACTACCTTTCCGGTGTGGCCGCACCCGAGAACCAGCCGTTTCCCCGGAAGGTCGCACTGCTGGTGGCCGGCGCGTTCTTCATGGAGATCCTGGACGCCAGCATCCTGACGCCGGCGATCCCCGCGATCGCCGGCCAGTTCGGGGTCGACGCCGTCGATGTGAACGTCGCGATCACGGCGTATCTGGTGACCGTGGCGGTGCTGATTCCGGCCAGCGGGTGGATGGCCGACCGGTTCGGCATCCGGCGCGTGTTCATCGCCGCCATCGCGGTGTTCACCCTGGCTTCGGTGGGGTGTGCGCTGAGCGTGTCGTTGCCGATGCTGGTCGGCATGCGGGTCGCCCAGGGAATCGGCGGTGCCATGATGGTGCCCGTCGGCCGGTTGGCGGTATTGCGCTCCAGCGGCAAGGCCGACCTGGTGCGCGCGATCGCCGTACTGACCTGGCCGGCACTCGCCGCGCCGGTACTCGCGCCGGTGCTCGGTGGCGCCATCGCGACCCTCGGCAGTTGGCGCTGGATCTTCCTTGTCAATATTCCGTTGGGCGTCATCGGTTTCCTTTTGGCGCTCAGGCTGATTCGGGGCCGGCCGGCGCCCGAGCGCACCCCGCTGGACTGGCCCGGCATCCTGGCGCTGGGCGGGGGCGTGGCCGCGGCCCTGATCGCGCTCGAGCGCATCCGGGTGACAGGCACCGACTGGCTGTTCGTCGGGGCGTGCGGGACCGGTGCGGTGGTGTTGCTGGCCGCGGCGGTGCGGCATCTGCTGCGCACCGCGACACCGTTGGTCAAACTTCGGGTGCTGCGGGTGCGTACGCTGCGCATCACGGTGTCGGCCGGCTCGCTGTACCGCCTGGTGATCACCGCCGTGCCGTTCCTGTTGCCGTTGCAGTTCCAGCTGCAGTACGGCTGGACACCGTTCGCCGCGGGTCTCATGGTCGCCGCCCTGTTCGCCGGCAACCTGACCATCAAACCGATCACCACACCCTTGATGCGCACATTCGGCATCCGCACGGTACTGCTGGTCAACGGTGTGGCCTCGGTGGCGTGTTTCGGTCTGCTGGCCGCGTTGCGGCCGGGGGTGCCGGTGGCCGTGATCGCCGTGGTGCTCTACCTCAGTGGGGCGCTGCGCTCCATCGGCTTCACCGCCTACAACAGCCTGGCCTTCTCCGACGTCGACGGCGACGAGCTCACCCATGCCAACACCCTCAATGCCTCCGTGCAGGAATTGGCCGCGGGCTTGGGCATCGCGCTGGCCGCGCTGTTGTTGAGTCTGCTGACGTCGTATGCGCTGACGTTCCTGGTGCTGGGCGCCGTGATGGCGGTGACGCTGGTGGAGACGCTGCGGCTGCCGGGTGACGCCGGGGCGCAGGTCAGCGGCGCCGGCCTGCGGGATCGGTGACGAGGAACGCGACGGTCAGTAGTTCGCTCTGATCCGGGTAGTAATACAGCACCACCACGAAAGGGATCTCCCATGGCAGCACCACTTTCCGTAGCGCTCGTACAGGCGCCCGCCCCGCCCACGCGCGACCTCGACCGGTTCACCGCCGAGGTTCGCGCGCTGGTCGCGCAGCGGCCGGGTCTTCGTCTGGTCGTCTTCCCCGAGCTTCATCTCGACACCCCGGCCGTCGAGCCCGGTGCCGTGGCCGTGGACCCGCGCGTCCTGGCCGAGCCGATCGACGGCCCGCGCGGCGCCGCACTGGCCACCCTGGCCGGCGAGCTCGGGATCTGGCTGATCCCGGGCAGCGTCTACGAGCTCGGCGACGATGGTCTGGTCTACAACACGGCGCCGGTGTACTCGCCGGCGGGGGAGCGCGTCGCGGCGTACCGCAAGATCGCCCCATGGCGGCCGTACGAGACGGTGACCCCGGGCAGCGACTTCGTCGTCTTCGACATCCCCGAGCACGGCCGCGTCGGGCTGACCATCTGCTACGACGCCTGGTTTCCCGAGATCGCCCGCCAGCTCGCCTGGCTCGGCGCCGACCTGATCGTCAACGTGGTGCAGACGCCGACGGTGGACCGTGAGCAGGAGGTCGTGCTGGCGCGGGCGAACGCGATCGTCAACCAGGTGTTCGTCGCCAGCGTCAACGCGGCCGGTCCGACCGGTATCGGCCGCAGTCTCCTCGTCGATCCCGAAGGGCGCGTCCGCAACCAGCTGCCCGGCGCGGAGACGGCCGTGCTCACCGACGTTCTCGACCTTGCCGAGGCAGCCCGCGTACGCCACCACGGCACCGCCGGCCTCAACCGGCTGTGGGAACAGTTCCGGCCCGGCGACACCCCGGTCACGCTGCCGCTCTACCAGGGGAAGATCGACCCCGAGAGCTGGGGCGCCGGCCGCGGCGCCGCTGCGCCGAAGTATTGACACCGCTGCGTGCCGGCGATTAGATTCCCGGCTATGTCTGCAATCTTGGTCATCTCTACCAACTTTATGGAGATGCGATGAGTGCCCCCGCCGACCTGGATCCCGCCGCCGCTCGCTACGAGCTGAGCCACCTGCGTGCCCTGGAGGCCGAGGCCATCCACATCATCCGCGAGGTGGCCGCCGAGTTCGAACGGCCCGTGCTGCTGTTCTCCGGCGGCAAGGACTCGATCGTCATGCTGCACCTGGCGATCAAGGCCTTTGCGCCGGGTCGGCTGCCGTTCCCGGTCATGCACGTCGACACCGGGCACAACTTCGACGAGGTGTTGCAGGCCCGCGACGAGCTGGTCGCCCAGCATGGGGTGCGCCTGGTGGTCGCCAAGGTGCAGGACGATATCGACGCCGGGCGGGTGGTGGAGACCATCCCCTCGCGCAACCCGATGCAGACGTTCACGCTGCTGCGCGCCATCCGGGAGAACAAGTTCGACGCCGCCTTCGGGGGCGCCCGCCGGGACGAGGAGAAGGCGCGCGCCAAGGAGCGCGTGTTCAGCTTCCGCGACGAGTTCGGTCAGTGGGATCCCAAGGCGCAGCGGCCCGAACTCTGGAATCTTTACAACGGCAGGCACAAGAAGGGCGAGCACATCCGTGCGTTTCCCATCTCGAACTGGACCGAGTTCGACATCTGGTCCTATATCGGGGCGGAGAAGATCACGCTGCCGTCCATCTACTACGCGCACCAGCGTCAGGTGTTCGAGCGCGACGGGATGCTGCTGGCGGTGCACAAGTTCATGCAGCCCCGCAAGGACGAACCGGTGATCGAGAAGACGGTGCGGTTCCGCACGGTCGGCGACGTGACCTGCACTGGTTGCGTGGAGTCGCTGGCAGGCACCGTGGCCGAGGTGATCGCCGAGACCGCGGTGTCCCGGTTGACCGAACGTGGCGCGACCCGCGCCGATGACCGGATCTCCGAGGCCGGCATGGAAGACCGCAAGCGCGAGGGGTACTTCTGATGAGCGCCCGCGCGAAGAAGAACGAGGAGCACAGCTGACATGGCAACGTTGCTTCGCATCGCGACCGCCGGTTCGGTCGACGACGGCAAGTCCACCCTGATCGGCCGGTTGCTGTTCGACTCCAAGGCCGTCATGGAGGACCAGCTGGCCGCCGTCGAGCGGACCTCCAAGGAACGCGGAAACGACTACACCGACCTGGCTTTGGTGACCGACGGCCTGCGCGCCGAGCGGGAGCAGGGCATCACCATCGATGTCGCCTACCGCTATTTCGCCACGGCCAAGCGCAAGTTCATCATCGCCGACACCCCGGGTCACGTGCAGTACACCCGCAACATGGTGACCGGTGCTTCGACGGCGCAGCTGGTGATCGTGCTCGTCGACGCCCGCCACGGCCTGCTCGAGCAGTCCCGCCGGCATGCGTTCCTGGCCTCGCTGCTCGGCATCCAGCACATCGTGCTGGCGGTCAACAAGATGGACCTTGTCGATTGGGATGAGAACCGGTTCAACAAGATTCGCGACGATTTCCACGAGTTCGCCGCACGGCTGGACATCCACGATGTCACGACGATCCCGATGTCGGCCCTCAACGGAGACAACGTCGTCAGCAAATCCGACGTGGCGCCATGGTATGAGGGCCCGGCCCTGCTGAGCCACCTGGAAGAGGTGTACATCGCCGGTGACCGCAACCTGGTCGACGTCCGCTTCCCGGTGCAGTATGTGATCCGGCCGCAGACCCGCGAGCACGCCGACCACCGCAGCTATGCGGGCACCGTGGCCAGCGGGGTGATGCGTCCGGGCGACGAGGTGGTGGTCCTGCCGGCGGGGAAGACCACCGCCATCACCGCCATAGACGGCCCGAACGGCCCTGTCACCGAGGCATTTCCGCCGATGGCCGTGTCCATCAGCCTGGCCGACGATATCGACATCTCGCGCGGTGACATGATCGCCCGGGCCAACAACCAGCCGCACACCACCAGCGAGTTCGATGCCACGGTGTGCTGGATGGCCGACGGATCCGCCCTCGAACCGGGCCGGGACTACCTGATCAAGCACACCACCCGCACCACCCGGGCCAGGGTGGCGGCGCTGGATTACCGGCTGGACGTCAACACCCTGCACCGTGACAAGAGCGCGACGGCACTCAAGCTCAACGAACTGGGCCGGGTCACGCTGCGCACCCAGACCCCGTTGTTGCTCGACGAGTACTCCCGCAACGCGGCGACCGGGTCGTTCATCCTGATCGACCCGGACACCAACGGCACCGTCGCCGCCGGCATGGTGCGCGATACCGAACCCGCCGCGACGCGGGCAGCCAGCCCGAACGCGGTGCGCCACCAAAACCTCGTGACCGCCGCCGACCGGTTGTCGAAGGGCTCCACGGTGTGGTTCACCGGGCTGTCCGGTTCCGGAAAGTCTTCGGTGGCAATGCTTGTCGAGCAGAAGTTGTTGGCCGCCGGGCGGCCCGCCTATGTGCTCGACGGCGACAACCTGCGGCACGGCCTGAACGCCGACCTCGGATTCTCGATGGACGACCGGGCCGAGAACCTGCGCCGGCTCGCCCATATCGCGACGCTGCTCGCCGACTCGGGGCAGATCGTGCTGGTGCCCGCGATCAGCCCACTGGAGGAACACCGCGAGCTGGCCCGCCGGGTGCACGCCGAACGCGGTTTCGATTTCTTCGAGGTGTTCTGCGATACCCCGCTGGAGGATTGCGAGCGCCGTGATCCCAAGGGGCTCTACGCTAAAGCTCGCCGTGGTGAAATCACCCACTTCACCGGCATCGACAGCCCCTACCAGCGGCCGAAGAACCCGGATCTGCGCCTGACGCCCGATCAGTCCGCCGACGAACTGGCGCAGCAGGTGATCGACCTGTTAGGAACTCGGGAATGAGTGATCACGAGTTGGCGGCCCGGCTGGCCACCGAGGCCGGTGAGCTGCTGCTCGGTGTCCGCGACGAATTGGCCGATGCCGACGCCGCGGCGCGGAAAGCCGCGGGGGACAAGCGGTCCCATGACTTCCTGATGGCTGCTCTGGCTCAGCACCGGCCCGCCGATGCGGTGCTGTCAGAGGAAGGTCCAGAAGAGGGGGCCGATAAGGCGCGGCTGCGTGCCGACCGAGTCTGGATCGTCGACCCGCTGGACGGAACCCGCGAGTTCTCCGAACTCGGTCGTGCCGATTGGGCCGTGCATGTCGCGTTGTGGCAGGCGGGGGAGTTGGTAGCCGGTGCGGTGGCGCTGCCCGCCCAGGGCGTCACACTGGCCACGCCCACGGTAGCCGCGCCGCCCGCCACCTCGGTCGCGCCGCGAATCGTGGTGTCACGCACCCGCCCACCGGCCGTGGCGCTGGCGGTGTGCGATGCCCTCGGCGGCACCCTGGTCGAAATGGGTTCGGCCGGAGCCAAAGTCGCATCGGTGGTGCAAGGTGTCTCGGACGTGTACGTGCACGCGGGTGGACAATACGAGTGGGATTCGGCGGCACCGGTTGCGGTGGCTCGCGCCGCGGGTCTGCACACCTCTCGGATCGACGGTTCGCCGCTGGTCTACAACCAGGACAACGTGTTGCTCCCGGACTTGGTGGTCTGTCGCCCGGAACTGGCGCAGGCGGTGCTGGCCGTCACCGCCGCTTGACGTCGCCGCTCTGAGCGACCTGCAGGTCGATTGTGGAATGCGATATCACCGGTGATATCGCGTTTGCGAAGTGACCCGAGGGTCTCCCGGCCGGTCATCCGGCAGCGCCCTGCGGATCCGCTGACTAGGCTGCATGACGTGACTCGACCCACCCTGCGCGAACTTGCCAGTCTCCCCGCAGCCCCGGCTCCGCTCACGGAGTCCACCCTGGTCCTGATCGACTGCCAGAACACCTACACCCAGGGTGTGATGGAGCTCGACGGCGTGCAGGCCGCGCTGGACGAGACGGCGCTGCTGCTGGAGCGCGCGAGGACGGCGGGCATTCCGGTCATTCACATTCAGCACGATGACGGACCCGGGTCGCTGTACGACATCGCCGGGGAATCGGGTGCCATCGCCGCCCAGGTTGCCCCGCGCGGTGGTGAACCGGTGATCGTGAAGAACTACCCGAATTCCTTCGTAGAGACCGATTTAGAGGCCGAGCTGAAGACCGTCGGCGCCTCGAACCTCATCCTGGCCGGGTTCATGACGCACATGTGCGTCAACTCCACCGCCCGTGGTGCGTTCAATCTCGGGTTCGCGCCGACGGTGGTTGCTGCCGCCACCGCGACCCGGGCCCTGCCGGGTGTGGCCGGTGCCTCGGTACCTGCGGAGACTGTGCAAGCAGCCAGCCTGGCCGCGCTGTCGGATCTGTTCGCCGTGGTGGTGCCGGGGGCGGCTGATATCCCGTGACGGAACCGGTCCGGCCCTCCACCAGCGTCACCCGGCTGCGCGAAAAGCAGGACACCTCCCGCGAGGTGCTGAATCAGCTGCTGGACAGCACCCCGCTGGCCACCGTGGCGTTGGTGCGTGACGGACATCCGGTGGCGTTCCCCATCGGATTCGCCCGACTGGCAGACGAATTGGTGATCCACGGATCGACCGGGTCGCCCTGGCTGCGGGCGCTGGCCGATGGCACCCCGGCCGCGGTGTCGGTGACCACGCTCGACGGGGTGGTGGTGGCGCGCAGCGGCTTCGAGTCATCTTTCCGCTATCGCTCGGCGGTCCTGTTCGGCAGCTTCGAACCCGTTCCCGAAGACCGCAAGCTCGCCTATCTCAATGCGCTCACCGACACCTTCATCCCCGGGCGGGTGGCCGAACTGCGGCCGAGCACTCGCAAGGAGCTGGTGGCCAGCCTGGCGCTGCGGATGCCGATCGGCACCGACAACTGGTCGCTCAAGGTCAGCGCCGGCTGGTCCGAGGACCCCGAATCGGATATCGAGGCGGGCGGCTGGGCCGGCGTGGTCCCGATGGAGCTCAGCTACCGGCCGCCGCAGCCGGCGCCCGATTGCGACCCCGCCATCCCGGTGCCCGACTCGGTGCGGGCGATGACCGGGACCGTGCGCAACGTGGCGCCGCCCGTGAGCTGAACCGCACGCCTGGCAGAATCCGCGGTATGCGCATGTCGGCGAAGGCGGAGTACGCCGTCCGCGCCATGGTGCAATTGGCCACCGTTGGCGACGGGGAACTGGTCAAGACCGATGATCTGGCCAAGGCTCAGGGCATCCCGGCGCAGTTTCTCGTCGATATCTTGTCCGACCTGCGCACCGACCGGTTGGTGCGCAGCCATCGCGGCCGGGAGGGCGGCTACGAACTGGCCCGCCCGGCGTCGTCGATCAGCGTCGCCGACGTGCTGCGCTGCATCGACGGGCCGCTGGCCAGCGTGCGCGATATCGGCCTGGGCGACCTGCCGTACTCCGGTCCGACCGTGGCGCTCACCGACGTCTGGCGCGCCCTGCGGGCCAGCATGCGGTCGGTGCTGGAACAGACCAGCCTCGCCGATGTGGCCGCCGGTGAGTTGCCCGCCCACGTGGCGACCCTGGCGCGCGACTACCTCGGCCAGGAGAGCGAACGCGGTCACGCCTGAGCGTCGCCACCCGATCCAGCCGGTCGACGATCGCCCGCGCGCACTGACCACAGTGGGATGATCACGTTGTCCGGTGATGTTGTGCACGGTGCAACGGATGAAGGCGGTATGCGATGGGTGAGTTCACTCTGCGAGATCTGACGGCCCCGATCCTGGTGGCACCGATGGCAGGTGGTCCCTCCACCCCGGAGCTGGCGGCGGCGGGCTCGGAGGCCGGTGGCCTCGGGTTCGTCGCGGCGGGTTATCTGTCGGCCGACGTCTTCGCCCAACGGCTGACCGCCACGCGCAAGCTCACCACCCAGCCGATCGGCGTGAATCTCTTTGCACCCCAGCCCAGCGCCGTGCAGCCAG
Source organism: Mycolicibacterium chengduense (assembly GCF_033741155.1). NCBI lineage: Bacteria > Bacillati > Actinomycetota > Actinomycetes > Mycobacteriales > Mycobacteriaceae > Mycobacterium > Mycolicibacterium chengduense. The sequence goes on from NZ_JAWQNH010000007.1 coordinate 283,413, forward strand.
GCGATATCGACCGCTACATCGCGGCACTGTCGGCAGAGGTGCAGCGCTACGGGGTCGCCCTCGGCGAGCCGAAATTCAACGACGACGACTGGGCAGCCAAACTCGACGTCGTGCTCGACCTGCGGCCGGAGGTGGTGTCCTTCACCTTCGGGGCGCCCAGCGCCGCGGAGACGGCCCGGCTGAAAGCCGCCGGCATCACGACGGTGGCCACCGTGACCACGCTGGCGGAAGCCCGTGCAGCCGTCGGCCGCGGTGTCGACGCCCTGGCCGTTCAAGGCCCGGACGCCGGTGGCCACCGCGGCACCTACGACCCCGCCGCCCGGCCGGCCACCCAACCCCTCGATGAACTGCTGGCCGACGTGCTGGCGGCCACCGAGGTCCCGGTGGTGGCCGCCGGTGGCCTGATGACCGCCGAGGATGTCGGGCGGGTGCGCGACGCCGGCGCGGCCGCCGCGCAACTGGGTACCGCGTTCCTGCTGGCCGACGAAGCCGGCAGCAGCCCGGTGCACCGCGCCGCCCTGCAGGACCCGGCGTTCACCGAAACCGTTGTGACCAAAGCTTTCTCGGGGCGCTACGCGCGCGGGTTGCGCAACCGCTTCATCGACGAACACGAGGCACAGGCTCCGCTGGGCTATCCCGAGGTGCATTACCTGACCAGTCCGGTTCGCGCCGCGTCGGTGCGGGCCGGGGATCCGCAGGCCACCAACATCTGGGCCGGGACCGGATTCCGCCAGATCACCTCCGGCCCGGCCGCCACGATCATCGCCGCGCTCACCTGAGCGTGTCGATGGTGACGTTCCCGTCGTCGGAGCGGGCGGTGATCTGCGCGGCGGCTCGGGTTGCGTCGCCGGTCTCAGGCACCCGAACCGTGGCGGAGCCGCCGGACTGGGCGTGTACCAGGTAGGGGCCCGGCGCCGGCAGGGACAACGAGATATCCCCGTCGCGGGTCACCGCCTGTACCTGGCGGGGTGCCACGTCCGCGAACTTGACCGAGATATCGCCCTGGGTGGTCGTCGCGTCGAACGACTCGGCCACCGAGATGGGTTGGTGCGCAGTGATCTCACCGTCCTGGGCGCGCACCTCGACACGGCGGACCGCGCCGCGCAGTACGACGGCGCCGTCCGAGGTGCTGGCGGTGAGCTGATCCAGATCGGCCTGGGCCAGCAACACACCGGTGTTCTGGCGCACCGTGAGCGCGAGCTGCCGACCGGTCTCCGGCGGCAGGGTGACGGTGACCTCGCCCGGATCGCCGAAGTCGAACAGCCCACCCGCGGCCCCGGCCACGATGACGTGGGTTCCGTCGGCGTCATTGGTCACGCGCAAATGTTGATCGCTGTTGCGAGTGGAGGCGACCATGCGCAGATCGATGCGGGGCTCGGTGACGTTGCGGTCGGCGGTGATTCGCACGGCCACCGGCGAGTCGGCGGTGTCCAGGGTGAGCGACCGGATGGCGGTGGGCAGCGTCTGATGGTCGGTGACGACCCGGAATGCGCTGAGCCCCCAGGCCAGCGCTCCCAGCCCAGTGACCGCACCGACGATCACGACGGCGGCGACGGCGACCAGCAGCACGCGGATGACGCTGCGGCCGCCGGTGGACAGGTGGGGTGGGTCCGTCGGCGCGGGCGGGGTGAGGGTGTCGGGAGAGGTGATGGTCACGGGGACAGCCCTTTCAGGATTCGAGGTAGCGCAGGACAGCCAGCACGCGGCGGTTCTCGCTGTCATCGGGGGTAAGTGCCAACTTGGTGAAGATCGACGCGATGTGCTTCTCGGCCGAGCCGACCGAGATGTGCAGCGCCGCACTGATTGCCGAGTTCGACTTACCTTCGGCCATGAGCTGCAAGACATCCCGCTCCCGCGGCGTCAGTTCGTCGAGAACCGCCCCGCGCCGGGACCGGATCAAGATCTGCGAGACGACTTCCGGGTCGAGCACGGTGCCGCCCGTGCCGACCACTTCGACCGCATCGAGGAAGGCGGGCACATCGGCCACCCGGTCCTTGAGGAGATACCCGAATCCCTTGGTGTCCGAAGCGATCAAGTCGGCTGCGTAGCGTTCCTCGACATAGTGCGAAAGCACGAGCACGGGGGATTCCGGGTTCTGCGAGCGCAACAGCGCCGCCGCGCGGATACCTTCGTCGGTGAAGGTTGGCGGCATCCGGACGTCCACGATGGCCAGATCGGGGTGGTGCTCGTTGACCAGGTGCAGCAGTCCGGTCGCGTCGGGCACACCGGCCACGACGTCGTGGCCCGCATCGGCGAGGATGCGCTCGATCCCCGCCCGCAGCAGCGCCGAATCCTCGGCGATCACGATGCGCATGGCAGCACCGCCGTCACGATGGTGGGACCGGTGACGGGGCTGGACACCGTGAACGTGCCGCCGGCCGCGCGCACCCGCTCGGTCAGGCCGCGCAGGCCGGTGGCGTCCTCGTCGGCGCCGATCTCGGCGCCGCCGCGCCCGTCGTCGTACACCGACACATGCAGCACCCGGCCTGCCTCGTCATAGCGCACCGTCACCACGGCCTGGCCGGCCTGGGCGTGTTTGGCCACGTTCGTCAAGGCCTCTGCCACCACGAAATAGGCGACCGATTCCACTTCATCGGGCAGCCGCCGGGGCAGGTACACATCGAGGGTGGTCGGCACGCCGGAGATCTGAGTGCGCTGCACCACCGCCGACAATGCCGCGTCCAGGCCGCGGTCGGTCAGGATGGTCGGCGCGATCCCGCGCACCACGTTGCGCAGTTCGGCCAGGGCGCTCATCGCGTCGGCGTGCGCCTCGCCGATGAGCTGCTTGGCTGCCGCCGGATCGGTGTCGAGTTTGGTCTGTGCCAGCCCGATGGTCATGGCCAGCGACACCAGTCGGGGCTGCACGCTGTCGTGCAGATCGCGTTCGATGCGATGACGCTCGGTCTGCGCCGAGGACACCGCGCCCTGGCGCGCCTGAGCCAGGGCGCTGACCTGGTACTGCAGCGCCGCGGTGGGGGAGGCGGCCAGCAACCAGCGATCGATCTTCGCGTCGACGGCCGGTCCGAACACCATCAGCGCGACCGCGGCGACCAGCGCGATGACGGCCAGCAACCAGGCCAGCGGCGGAGAGATGAAGGTCAAACCCGAGTCCGGGTCACTGCGCCGGATCGCCGAGGCGAAGACTGGGGCCAGGATGGCGAACGCCAGCAGGCCCAGCGCGATCCCGCACACCGTGAGGTCGTACATCATCCGCAGGTAGTGCTGACTGGTGGCCTTCCAGAACCGGCTGCTGCTGATGTCCAGCCACAGCTGATGCGCCCAGCGCTGGAACCCCGTGTACGGCGACTGGCTGCGCGGCGGTACGGGGATCTGCAGCCCGAAAACCGCCTCGCTGCGCAGCCGCTCGATCGACTCCACGCCGCGCATCAGGTACACGAACACCACCGCGGACGCGACGAAGCCGATCACCGACGGTATCGAGGAGATCCCGATCACCATGATGGACAACGGGATCCAGAACCACACGGCACCGACCGCCGCGCCGGCGATCATGGAGGCGGTGGGCACCACCCCGATCGTGCGGCGGTGCGCGGCGCCCATGGGGGCGGTGTCGGTGGCGGTGGCGGTGGCGATGTCTGCGGGGGTGCTGGACGTGATGGCGACCATGAGAACAACCTATGGATCCGCGCGGCGCCGCGGTACCGCGTTTTCCGCCGAACCGTACGGGGGATAACCCCCCCTACTTGGGTGCGGTGAGCTCCAGCGCGATGTTGTCCGGGTCGCGGAACTCGAGCACGTACATCGGGCCGATGTCCTTGACGGGCTCGTGGACGATGCCGAGGGTGTCGAGGTGTGCGGCCGCGGCGTCCAGTTCGGCCTTGTCAGCCAGCGGGAAGGCCAGATGGTCCAGGCCGGTGCGGTCCTCGTCGAACCGGTCCGCGCCGACCGGGCGCAATCCGATCAGTGCGCTGCCCAGGTCGTAGATCACCCCGCCGTAGAGGAACGCCAACGCGTCCCTGGTGGCGGCGTCGGCCCCCGGTGGCACCTCGACCAGCACGGGCCAGCCGAAGACGCCCTCGTAGAACTGCCGGGAGCGTTCGATATCGGTGACGGTGAGCCGCACGTGCGAGATCGATGTGGTCGAGATCGTCATCACGCCATCTTGGCACTGGGGTTGCATGCCAGAATCCGGGAGGTGCAGGTGGGAATGACGATGCCGGTGATGGAACCGGATCTGGATGCGGCGGTGCTCAAGCGGTGGGCGACGGTCGTCGACGAAGGGCCGTTTTCGGCGTTGTGCTGGGGCGAACGCGTCGCGTTCGACAATCCGGACGCGCTGACCTTGCTGGGGGCGTTGTCGGCGTGGACCGACCGGGTGCGGCTGATGACCACCGTGCTGGTCCCGCAGCTACACGACCCGGTGATGCTGGCCAAGGGATTGGCGACCGGTGACATGCTCAGCGGTGGCCGGTTGACCGTCGGGCTCGGGGTCGGCGGACGCCGAGAGGATTACCTCGCTGCCGGCGCCGACCCGGCCACCCAGACCATGCGGCAGATGGCCGAGCGGGTGGCGGTGATGCGGCGGGTGTGGAACGCGGACAAGGTGACCGATTCGGTGCTGCCGGTCGGTCCGGCGCCGGTGCAACCCGGCGGCCCGGAACTGTGGGTCGGCACCCTGGGACCGAAAACCGTGCGCAGCGCCGCAACCTGGGCGACCGGTTTGGCAGGCACCACGCTGGATCTGGATGTGGCCAAACAGAACGAGTTGTTCGAGGTGGCCAGGACCGCGTGGGCGCAGGCGGCCCGGCCCGCTCCGCGGCTGGCCACGTCGTTCTGGTTCGCGCTCGGGGATCAGGACAACGCGCGCCGCCAGATCCACCGTCATCTGCGTCGCTACATGAACTGGATTCCCGCCGAGTACGTCGACGCCATGGCGCCGAACACCGGCTGGGCCGGCACCGAGGACGAACTGGCCGAGGTGCTGGCCAGGTTCGCCGAGATCGGCACCGACGAGGTCCATCTGATCCCGACGTCCTCGGATATCGGGCAGGTGCGGGCGGTCGCCGGCGTGGTCGCCGACACTCAGACCAGGGCGGGCGCCAATCCGAAGGTCACCGAATAGTTGGCGTTACTGGCGGGGGTGGTGACGGTGTGGGTCTGCGCCCCGCCGTCACCCCAACCGATGAAGATCAGCTCACCGGCCGAGGTGTGCTGCGTCGACGGCGCGCTCAGCACACGCTGCACCCCGACGACACCCTTCTCGGAGAACGAGCCGGTGTGCGGCACCCCGTCGACGGTGAACGTGGCGTTCGGGTTGCTCGCCGTGACGGTGAAGTCCGCCAGATTCGGGAACACGTCCTTATAGGTCGTCGTCTTGAGGCCGCTGCTGTCGGTGACGGTTAACTCGATCCGGTACCACGTGGTGGCCAATTGGTCGGCGGTGGTCGGGATGGTGACGCTGCCATCGGTGCCGACGATGCTGTCGACGAACGGGTGGGTGTGGGTGTTGTGGTGGAACACCACCTTCCACTCGAAGGCGCTGGGCGGCAGCGGCCCGTCTTCGGCGTCCCCGGCGGCAGCGCTGAAGGTGATGATGTCCCCGGCGTTGTAGTTGTTCACGATGTTGCCGAGCTCGATGGTCGGCGGGACGCTGCCCACCACGATGCGCTGGGTGGCGGTGTTGGTCTTGCCGCCCTCATCGGTGACCGTCAGCGTCACGGTGTAGGCGGTGTAGTTCGCGCCGGTGTTGGTGAAGGTGACGGTCGGAGTTGCCGAGGTCGAGGTCTGTCCGTTGCCGAAGTTCCACTGGTAGGTCAGGTTCGGGCCGTCTGGATCGGAGGAGCCGGTGCCGTCGAAATCGACTGTCAGTGAATCGTTTCCGGAGTAGGTGGCCGAGGCGTCGATATCGGCGACCGGCGCCTTGTTGCCGCCGGATGCCGTGATGACGCTCAGCGTGCCGGGGTAGATGCTCAGCTGGTAGATGTTGCCGTCGATGCCCTGCTTGAGCTGGACGGTCGCTCCGGCCGACGTGTCCAGGGTCTTCTCGTCGATGACACTCTCGAACTGGTCGTCGAGGGTGAGCATCTTGATCCAGCCCACGGAATAGTCGGCGACGAACACCTTGTTGCGGTATTCCTCGGGCAGGGTGGTGCCGTCGTAGTACAGCACCGAGGTGATGGAACCGACGTTGGCCGGCGGCAAGGTGTGGTGATACGCCCACAGCGGGGGCAGCGTGTCACCACAACCGTTGCTGCTGCACGGCCCTTCCTGTTGCGGCCAGCCGTAGTCGCCGCCGGCGACGACGACGTTGAGTTCCTCCCAGGAGGCCTCGCCGACGTCGCCGGAGAGCAGGGTGCCGTCCGGGGCGAAGCCGAACCGGAACGGATTGCGGAAGCCGATGGCGTAGATCTGCTTCACCACGTCCGGGTTGGGGTCGTTGTAGAACGGGTTGTCTTCGGGGGCCGACCCGTCCCGATTCATCCGCAGGATCTTGCCGTGGATCGTGGTCAGGTCGTGGGAGTTCTCGTTGACGACGTTGTTGCCCACCGCCCAGTACAGATAGGTGCCCGTCGGGTCGAATTCCAGTTCGCCGCCGTGGTGGAAGTCGTTGCCCAGCTGGTCGGAGCGCAGCAGCTCCTCCTCGTCGAGCACCGTCGTCAGGTTGGCGTCCACGGTGAGTTTGGAGAGCTGGTCGTAATTCTGCGCGTTGGTGTAGGCGACGTAGATCTTGTGGTAGCCGGCCGAGGTGGGATCGTTGAAGTACGGGTCGACTTCGACACCGACCAGGCCACGTTCACCGTTGGCGTTGGTGGTGGGCAGCGATGTCAACGTCGAGAGGGTGCCCTCCTCGGTGTCGTAGATCTTGATGGCGCCGGACTTCTCGATGATGACGATGGCGTGAATGTGTTGCTTGCCGTCGTCCCCGAGGTGGGTGATGAAATCGAAATCGGTCGGCTCGTTCAGCCCACTCACCACTCCCAGCCGATCCAGGTCGTCGGGCAGCGACACCGTGCCGTTGCACTCCTGCAGGAAACGGGTCAGCCGGGACGAGATCGTGTACCCCAGTGGCGAATTCGTGACACTGCTGATGGCCTTCTGCAGCTGGGTGGTGATCTGGGTGGTCACGTCGTGCACGAACTCGCCGAGCGGGGACCGGTTGAAGGCGGTGACCGCGCCTTCGATCTGACGGCGCACCCACGCCACCATCGTCCACAGGATCGGTGTCTGGGCCGGGTCGCCGGTACCTCCGCCGCCGGATGCCATCAGGTTCGAGATGGTTTTCGACAGCCCGTTGACCAGTTTGAGGGTTTGGTTGATCAGGGTGCACGCGCAGGTCGTGACGAACGACTTGACTTGCTGGAAAACCTCATTGGGTGTGGGCAGTTGCTTGATGAAGGACGTGACCGGGTTGGCGGTGGCGACCGCGGCTGCCGTGGGGACCGCGGCGGTCGACGCTTGGTCGGAGTTCTTGTTGACCGCTGCCGCAGCGCTGAACAGTTGCGCCGCCGATGAACCGGTAGGCGCCGCGGCGCTCGACGTGGCGCTGGGCGGAGTTGTCTGCTGTGTCGTCGGTTGCGGGTCGGTGTTGCCGCCGCTTCCGGTGGTCGCCGGGGTGGGGTCGGGAGCCGGGGTGGGGGTGGGTTCGGGAGTCGTGGGGGACCCGTCGGGGGTCTGGGACGGTTCCTCGATATCCGTGGGCGTGCCGGTGTCGGTCTGTTCGACGGGATCGGTCTCGCCGGGGCCGGTTGTGTCGGTCACGTCGGGAGTTTCGGTCCCCGTGTCGGTTTCCGGTTCGGGGTCGGTCTGGTTGGTGCTGGTGGTGTGTGTGGTGTTACCGCCGGAGGAGCGGATGATGACGCCCCCGCCGAGATCCGTCTCGGTCTGCGAGCCGTTGTGGGTGGTGGTGCTCGTCGCCCCGGTGCTGCCCGTGCTGCCGGTGCTGCCGGTGGTGGTGCCCGTACCGGTTCCGGTGGTACTCCCGGCCGACGGTGTGCCATGGGTTGCGGAGGTGTCGGTGGCGGGGGAGGTGTCGGCTGTCCCCGTCGACCCCGTCCCCGTCGACCCCATGCCCGTCGTCCCCGACCCCGTCGTCCCCGCGGGCGAAGATGAGGACGACGAAGAGCTGTCGTCGGCCCGGGCGATGCCGGGAGTGGTGGCGACGGCTCCGGTGACCCCGAGCGCAACGGCGAGCGCACCCACCCGTCCGACGTATCGGGCGTACCCGGACGGGGCAACCGACGATGCATGACGATGACTGACGGCCACAACTTCCCCCAAGGATTCCAGCAGCACTCTCACAGGCTTTGCGGCAACTATGGCACCGGGACTCGGTGACCGCGCGGGGAATTCGTAAACGACAGAAAACGGGCGTCGCGGTCTCGGTCGAAACTGGCACGCACCGTAATGTGCTGATCTGCTGGAACTATCTACCTAAAGCGCAGGTGGGTAGATATTTGCGCAGCGGATCAGACGTTGCTGATGAGCTATTCGCCGCGCTGGCACCACATTTCGGGACGACCCCCGATTGCTTCGGATTGCAAGGATTTCACCGCCCAGCCGGGGCATCCCGGTGAGTGTTGTGCGTCAACGGTTTTCGGGTACAGCGGCGGGCGGACGAACGGCTGTCACCTCCCGCAACAACCAGGCCATCGGCACCGTGAGCGCCAGCGTCAGCACGGCGAGCACGATCGTCGAGCTGGTGAACAGCGGCCAGCCGAGCACCAGGTGCATGGAGATTGCCATGATCGCCACGTGGAGCAGAAAAATCTCATACGAGATGGTGCCGAGCCACACCACGGGCCGGCTGCTGAGGATGCGCGTCCACCCACCCGAGTCGCCCAAGGCGAGCGGAGCCAGGACCGCCATCGCGATGCCCGCGTACAGCACCGCCCGCGCCAACGGACTTTCGCCGACCGAGGTGGCGACCGTGAGGTAACCGAGCGCCGCTGCCGGGAGCGCCAGCGCGGGCCGGACCCGCAACCCGGTCTGCTGGAGCACGGCCAGCGCCATCCCGCCGGCAAACGCGGCCAGATGGGCGGGCAGCCACATGCCCGCCGAATTCGGCAGCCAATCGGTGTGCACCACCACCGTCAACCACAGGGGTGCGACGGCGGCGAGGGCAGCCAGTCCGGCCACCAGCGCGGCCGGTCGCCGGCGTCGGCCCAGCACCAGGTACGCCAGCAGTGGCAAGGCCGCATAGAACGATGCCTCCACCGCCAGGCTCCACATCTGCGACAGCCCCGGATGCAGATAGGTCACCAGGTAGTTGTCGGTGTAGATCTGGGTCAAGGTGAGATGCCGCAGCAACCCCTGCCAGGTCTGGCCTGGGTTGGGTCCCGGCGTGAAGTAGAGGTAGACGACGTAGGTGAACAGCACCGCGGTGACGTATCCCGGCATGATCCGGCGAATCCTGGCGCGCGCGTAGCGGTGCAGCCGGGGCGCCGGGGTGCCTCGGCTTGCGGCGACCACCCACGGCCGGAACAGCAGGAAACCCGACAACGCGAAGAAGATCGGCACACCGATGTCCAGATGCCCCGCCAGGGAGCCGACGTAGCCGAGGTGCAGCGCGCCGGTGGCGAAGGAGGCATGCGTACCGACCACCATGAGTGCGGCCAGGGCGCGCAGCCCGGTGAGGGAGGACTGACGCGATGCCGAGTCGCGGGCCGGCGGTGTGGCGGGCCCGCGCAGCTGAGTCGACGGGCCCGCAGTCATTTATTCGAGTGTAGCTAACTTTTTTCGGGGGTACCCCGGACGTTATGCCGCTGCCCCACGCCGATCCCCACAAGAAGCACGGCCCGCTGTTCACCCTCGCCGAGGCGTTCGGACGGTCGGCGCCCGGTCAAGCCTTCGCGCGGCACATCGCCCGCCATATCGACCCCTGGTTCTTCCGCCTGACCGGCCGTAGCTACACATCGCTGGCGGGCGCGGTCGAGCAGGCGCCGCTGACATCGACCGGAGCCAAGTCGGGGCGGCCGCGGGTACACCAGTTGGCGTACTTTCACGACGGTGGCCACCCGATCTTGGTCGCCTCCAACTTCGGCGGTCGGCGAAACCCGCAGTGGTACCACAATCTCAAGGCGCACCCCGAGTGCGAGTTCGGTGACGAGAAGTTCGTTGCCCGCGAGGTCACCGACCCCGACGAGTACGGCCGGCTGTACGCCCTGGCCGAGAAGGCCTACGCCGGGTACGCGGACTACCGGGCAAAGACCCGCCGCTCCGGTCGTCACATCCCGGTATTCCGACTGACGCCGCGCGCGGACTAGCCGCCGGGTGCCGGGTGGTCAGCAAAGCAATTTTCCCAACTCCGTCGCAGTGGTGGCGCGCGCCGCATACACTCCCGTCAATTACTGCCGTATCGCACAGTTAAACCGAAGCTCGCGCTCAGCAGTAGGTCACTGATGGGTGGAGGGGGACGCCATGGCGCTGCGGTCCGCAAAGTATGTCGGACGCGTCGGTGCGCTAGCCGTGGCGCTCGGCATCGGGTCCGCGGTCGCCGCGCCGGCCGGCCTGGTCTGGGCGACGCCGGGGGACACCGGCAGCACCACATCGACGGGCACCTCCGCCGGTGCCGAAACGCACACCGGGACCGCACCCGACACGGACGGGGGCACCAAACCCGACACGTCACCCACGACAGCACCGACGTCCGGCTCGGCGACCACCACGCCCGAGCCCACCAAACCATCAGCGGGCGAAAGTCATTCGGGTGCCGATCAAGCCGAGGCGCCCAAGCCCAAGAAGAAGAAACCGACGACCAAGCCCAAGGCTCGTGTCACCGAGGCCGCTCAGACTCAGAACACCGATCCCGCGCCACAGGCGCGCACCCAGTCCACCGCCGCCGCTGCCGTCGACACCAACCCGACTCCCAAAGCCAGCGCATCGGTCGCGGTGACGCAGTGGTCCACCACGACGGTTCCGGTGGCGGTCACTCCGCCGGCCAAACCGGCCGTCACCAATCCGGTCCAGACGATCGGCAAACTGCTCACCGCCGCCATCCGTCCGGTGCTGTCGTCGTTCCTGTCGATGCTCTCCGGTGGGTCGGCGCAGTCACCGCTGTCCTGGGTGATGTTGGCCGCGGCCCGCCGGCAGATCGGGCAGACCAGTCAGGTCAGCGCCCAAGCCCTGGCGGCACCCGTGGTCAACGAGCAACCGGTCGCGACCGTCAGCTGGGGGCGACCCGATGCCACCACGGGCGCGGTGGTGGGCAAGCTCACCGCCACCGACCCCGAAGGCAAGAAGGTGGCGGTCGGACTGGCCAGCCCGCCGGCCGACGGCTCCCTGGTGTACAACGCCAAAACCGCCACGCTCACCTACACGCCCACCACGGCGCAACGCTTCAGCGCATCGCTGACGCCCACCGACGACACCATCAGGATGACGCTCACCGTGACCGACGGGGTCAACACCGTCCCGGTGCCGGTGGACATCCCGGTCAGCCCCTCACCGTTCTTCAGCGCCGCGGCACTCGGCGGTATCACCGATCCCAGTGCGGTGGTCACCTCGGGGACCCGCGCCTTCGTCACCGACCGCACCACTGGCACCGTCACCGTTTTCGACACCACCAAGCATGCCGTCGTCGCCGTCTACCAGACCGGGGCCGCGCCCGACGGTATCGCGATCAAACGCGACGGATCCCGGCTGTACGTGTCGAGTTCGACCGGTAACACCGTCACAGTCCTGGACGCCAAGACCGGTGCGCTGAAAGCCACGGTGGCCGTGGCCAATCCCACCGCGATCACGGTGAACCCCAGCGGCAGCACGGTGTACGTCGGCAACGGTACCGGCGCAACGGTCACCAAGATCAGCACCTCGACCAACAAGGTGGCCGGCACGGTGAAGCTCGCCGACGGCATGGTGCCCACCCAGTTCGCGGTGCGCCCCGACGGAAAGCTGATCTTCGTGGTCAGCGCGACATCCGCTGGCGGCGGGAACATCTCGTACTTCTCCTCCGGTGCGTCCGCGGCCTCCAGCATCGTCGACATCGCGGGCAAACCCGTCGGACTCGCGGTCGACCCGACCTTCCAGAAGCTCTACGTCGCCGACACCGCCGGTGGGGTCACCCTCCTGGATCTCACTCAGGGCATCGCCGGAACGCTGAACTTCGGGCAGCCGCTGTCGGGTATCGCGCTGACGAAGGACAACAGCGCGATCATGCTTACCTCCAGCTCCGGGTTGGTGGTGGCGTTGCGGACCACCGACGGCTCGGTGTTGGGTGTCACGAGCGTCGGCGCCGAGGCGACCGCGCCGCAGTCTGGCGTCGCGCTCAGCGGTGACGGCACCCAGATGTGGGTGACCGACCCGACCAACGGGGTCGTGCGCGTGGTGTCGCTGGTGCCGGCGAACACCGCCCCGTTCTCCAGCGATCCGGTTGCCGTGGTGAGCAATCCGGCAACGGGTGCGCTCAGCGGCAAGGTCGGCGTCGTGGACTTCGACGGCGACCCGCTGACCTATGTCGTGAACACCAAGCCGACCAAGGGCACGTTGGTGCTCAAGCCCGATGGGACCTACACCTACACCCCGACCGCCGCCGCCCGGCACGCCGCGGCCGTGCCCGGTGCGGTGGTCACCGACTCGTTCACCGTCACGGTGTCCGACGGCCGGTACGGGACGGTGACCACCACCATCCCGCTGACCATCGACCCGCTGAACGCCGTCCCGACGGTGAAGACGAGCATCGGGAATCCGAGCTCCACCACCGGTGCCGTCAAGGGCAGTGTCACTGCCTCCGATGCGAACAACGACAAGCGCACCTACACGGTGACGGGCGGGCCCACCAAGGGCATTGTCACGATGACCTCGTCGGGTGCGTTCACCTACACGCCGACGGCCGATGCGCGCGCGGCCGCGCTGGCCCCCGGTGCCAGCCATGACGCGAGGATGGACACGTTCACCGTCACCGTGGACGACGGTCACGGCGGCGTCGTGCCCGTCACGGTGAATGTGCGGATCGGGGCCGCCAACATCAAGCCCGCCGGCGCCACCGCGGTCGTGACGAGCACCGATCCCCGGTCGGGGGTGGTCGCCGGTTCCCTCACCGCGACGGACGCCGACGGTGACACGCTGACCTACACCGCGGGCAAGACCACCAAGGGCTCGATCGTCATCAATCCCGACGGCTCGTTCACCTACACGCCGACGGCCGCGGCCCGGCTGGCGGCGTCCAAGCCCAGCGCGAGCTCGGCCACCAAGACCGAAACCGTGACCATCACGGTGAGCGACGGATTCGGCGGCAGCACAACCACTTCGGTCAAGGTGGCCATCGCCCCGAACCCGACCACCAATGCCGCACCGGTGGACGGCCACGGCACCACGACGGATACCTCGACCGCGATCGGCACGGTGACCGGCATGGTCAGCGCCGACGACCCCGACGGCGACGCCCTGACCTACAGCCTGGCCACCGGACCGGCCTACGGTCAGGTCAAGGTGACCTCCACCGGGCGCTTCACCTATACCCCCGACGTCGATGCGCGCTACCGCGCACTGGTCACCGACGGGGAGGACACCGACAGCTTCACCGTCAACATCAGTGACGCCTTCGGTGGAACCACCACGGCCACCGTGAATGTCACCATCGTGCCGCCGTCGGCGGCGGCGATCGACCAGCGCAACACCACGGTGGCCGTCACCACCCAACAGATGTACTTCTACTCCCAGACCGACACCGACAAGGCCATGGAGCTGTTGAAGAGCGCCGGTGTCGGCACCATCCGCATCATGCTGCCCTGGGGCGGGGTCGAACCGGCGGACAACCAATTCGACTGGGACGCCGTGGACCGGATGATCACCAGCGCCAACGCCCATGACATCAAGGTGCTGGCCGCGATCAACTCCACCCCGCAGTGGGCGGCGGTGCCCGGGCAGCCCGATTACGCCGGCGAGCCGACGGACCTGGTGGCCTTCGGTGACTTCGTCAGCGCGGTGGCGCAGCGGTACCAGGGCCAGATCTCCGACTACGAGGTGTGGAACGAGCCGAACTACAACGGGTTCTGGGCGCCCACCCCGAACGCGGCGCGCTACACCGCCCTGCTCAAGGTCGCCTACACGGCCATCAAGAACGCCGACCCGAATGCCGTCGTCGTCGCCGGTTCGGTCGCTGCGGCGATGGAAACCCCTGGCGGCCCGGTGATCAACCCGGTGACCTTCCTGTCCCAGATGTACGCCGCGGGCGCGGCCGGTTACTTCGACGCGCTGGCGTATCACCCGTACCTGTACTCGGTGCTGTTCTCGGCCGGCGAAGGCCACGCCGGTGTGCCGTTCACCCAGGCGCAGCAGTTGCACGCGGTGATGGCCGCCAATGGTGATGGCAACAAGAAGATCTGGGCCACCGAGTACGGCGAGCCGACCTCGGATGTGTCCGAGGACGTGCAGGCCGCCTACATCGGCGACTTCCTGCGTACCTGGCGCACCCTGGACTTCGCCGGCCCGGCCTTCATCCACACCTTCGCCGACTACCAGTCGGGCGATCCGGTGCAGGACACCTTCGGGCTGCTGCACGAGGACTGGACGCCCAAGCCGGCCTGGGACGTGGTGTCGGCTGTGATCGCGGAGAACCAGGCGATCACCTCCGACAGCAGCGTGCTGTGAGCCCCCTGGATACCGCTCGCGCGATTACGATCCGTTGATGTTTCGCATCGACGGGATCAACGGCGAGAGCATCGTGATCGACGGCGTGTGGGTGGAGAAACTGCGCGCCAACAATTCGATCGGCCGCAACCCCGCCGACAAATACTCCGGCACCGACATCAAGGAGCTGAGCCGGCGCAAGAAACTGTTCGGTGGCGAGCGTGAGCACCTGCTGCAGCTCACCATCGGTGTCGGCACGTTCTATTCGCTGATGGTGCCCGCTGAGAAGCGCGCCGAGGTCGACCTGTTGCTATCCGAGCTGGACGCCGCCCGCGCCCGGGCTACGTCCTGACCGGTGTGAGGGATAACTAATGAACAAGCCGCCTGCGGGATGAGCGACAGGAAATTGCAATGAGCGGAACGTCACAAACAGTTGAAGACGGATACGCGCAATTGAAGAAGCGCGCTGGAAAAGCGATAGAGCGCTTGCTAGCAGTAGAGGTGGCGAGTCCCCGTTTCCGAGTCCACCCTGTTCTGGAGTCGGGGTGGTGTGATCCAGATTCAGTTGATGCTGCAGGCCATCGGTGTGTAGATGCACCTGCAGGCGGCAGCGTACTCGGACGGCGTGCGGTAGCTCAGGGCTGAGTGGCGGTGCCGGTGGTTGTGTTCGTCCTTGAAGTCGCCGATGACTACGCGGGCTTCGAGCAGGGTGTTCCAGTGGTTGCGGTTGAGGCACTCCTTGCGTAGTCGGTTGTTGAAGGATTCGATGTGTCCGTTGTTCCAGGGCGCGCCCGGCGGGATATAGGACATACCGAACTTTCCGTCGCAGAACTGTTGCAGCGCTTGAGAAATGAACTCCGGCCCGTTGTCCATCCGCAGTACGGTCGGCGGGCCGCCGGCGGCGGTGAACACCTTCTTGAGCTCGGCGACGAGCCGGTCGGCGGTGATCGACCGCTCGACGAGGTTGAGCAGCGAGACCCTGGTGTGTTCGTCGATCATCGAGGCGATCTTGATGGCCTTGCCGTCGATGGTGGAGTCGAACTGGAAATCGATCGCCCACACCACGTTCGGGGCGTCGGCCTCGACCGGCGGGATCGACGACACCCCGGCCCGCTTGCGTGGACTGTGCACCCGCACCTGCAGGCCTTCCTCGCGCCACAGGCGGTGGATCTTCTTCTTGTTGACCTCACGGCGTTCGTCGTAGCGCAACGCCGCCCACGCACGGCGGAACCCGTGGCAGGGGTGTTTGGTGGCGTAGGAACGCAGCCAGGCCCGCATCTCGGTATCGGGATCAGCCGGTGTCTGAGCCTGAGGGAGTCGGCGCCAGGTGGAGCGGGCCAGCCCAACAGCTTTGCACGCCAACCGTTGCGACATGCCCAACGTGGTGGTGAGCATGTCGACGGCGCGACGCTTGGCAGCTGGGCTCAGAATTTTCCCTTCGCGACCTCCCGCAAGGCGTCTTTGACCAGCTCAGCCTCGGCCAACAGCCGCTTCAATCGGGCGTTCTGCTCCCGCAGCTCCTTGAGCTCTTTGGCGGCGTCGGTGTCCATGCCGCCGTAGCTGCGACACCAGTTGTACAACGTCGCCGGCGAGACTTCGAGCTCGGCAGCGATCTCCTCGCCGGTCTTGCCCTCCGCGGTCAGCTCGTCCGCGCGGCGCAGTTTGCGCACGATGTCTTCTGCGGAGTTCCGCTTCCGACCAGCCATACGTTCATCGTCCCTTCTCGCCCGACATCGGGCTACAGGACCCGAAAACCGGCCGGACCCATTCAGCGGGAACACGCCATGGCCGTTTCAAGAAGAAGTGAGCCAATGGCGAAACGACGGAACTACAAGCGCGACCGCCGTGGGAGATTCGCGCCGACCGTCAGCCGGTCGTCGCGGGTGAAACGAGCCGTGCCCACCAAAGTCGTCCCGCGCAAGGTCAGCGCCGGTCGGGTCGGCCCTGGCGGGGAGTACGTCGGTGTGCGCGCCGGGATCGAACTCAAGCCCAAACGCGGCCGGTCGCGCTACTACGTCGGTGTGAGCGCCGGTCGGCGGATTTCATATTGAGTTGAACCGCGCGGCCGATTGGCGCTAGCGCCGTGAAAATTCTTCAAGATTCACCGGCAAGATCGCGTCCGGAAAGAGCTCATCAAACGCCGCCTTGAACTCGTTATGTTCGCCGCCATAGCAGACAAGTGGAGCGAAGCCGTTCTGAATCCTGTAACGGTTCACGATAATAGTTGAGTAGGTGTTGAGCACCAAAAGATACTTGGCCAGCATCGCTTTCGTGATCGTCACGGTCTCGCCGATCTCGTAGTCGATGTTGGGTGCTTGTTCCAGTAGCTTTGCGTCGGCCCTTCCGCCGTTGTGGGCCCAGACGTTACGCACCTGTTGACCTTCCATCAGAGCCAGCGCAACGTTTGGGGGGACGGCTCCGTCCAGGCCCGCTAATGCGAGCTGTTGCTCATACTTGCCGCCGCCGTCTGCCTCAAGCTTGTCGTGCGCCGCACCCACGACCCGGTCGATCACGAACTCAAAGCGTTCGGTTTCGTCGGCTGTATCTAGATCCGCAGCTTTGCGCTTCGCCTTATCGAAAGCTGGAGCGGACAACAGTTCCGGCCGGAGTCGAAGTGCTGCCTTCGCGGCGTCTTCGACGTAGGCCTCGAAAGCGCCCCACGACGCGAGCAACGTCAGAGTGAAAAGTGTGTCGAACTGCGTGTCGACGCTACGCTTGCAAGCGTCATACGTCCGGCAAGCGTTGAACTGGCCCATGACCTGGTTGATATGTGTCCAGTCAGGGCGCGCAGTCGACTCAACAACGTAGGCGAAAGCCCAAGGGATCACGGCAGTTAGCTCTAGTGAGTCGTTCGACAGCTTCAGCCACGCGTCGAACGCCTTGCCCATATCAGAGTCTATGAAGGACCTGTCCTCTTGCATATTGACCATTGTCCAAGGCGTGTCTACCGGATTCCGTGACGCTAGTGTGTCTCCCACTCGTCACGGCAGCGGATGCCTACGATCTCGGGCATGGGTGGGAACGACGAGGCAACACCACAACCGAGGGCTGACCACCCGTTGCGGATGAGCGGTCGAGGTGTTTTCTACTCTTTTTCGTTTGATCTAGGTCCAGGGCTCGACATTGTCGACTTTGCGGACAAGATGCTGCGGAGGAACATGGCCGCGGTGGCAGGATCGCCATCGCGAGACGACCTCCGGATTCCGCAAAGAGGCGTGGAGCTTGATCGCCGCCAGCAAGAGGCGTTCGCGCTCGTCGAGTTCTTAAAAGTGTTGCACTCGTCCGAATTCTCCTGGAGACAGTTATTCAAGTACAACCGCCGACTTGCGCTGCGAGTTCTTTGGGGCGCTCGCTTTGTGATGATGAGGTACTTCCTTGCATACGCAATCTACGGGCAGCGGGTGAAAGGCGTTCGACGGGAGAGTGACGAAAACGTAGCCGACGTACCTAGTTGGTCTACCGAGGCTCAAGACCAAATAGGAGAAGTGGTTGAAGGATATGCGAATATGCTCCTCAATGATCACCTCCTTGGCGCTATACGTCTCAGGCTTGAACAGCAGTTCTATCTACCTGGATATTTTGAACCCGCGCAGCCATTTATTCGCATAGAGATGAATCGCGCCTATTATTGGGATAGAAGCCATGATGACGAACCGATAGAGGTATCCCTAATGGCGCACCGCTCAGGAATCTGCATGCTGACTTTTGCGATGCCGGTGGCTAAAGAGTTTGGTGTCCTTGAAGCGAATGACTATTTATTGGCGGGGTCAAGGCCGCTCGACGGAATCGAGATATCTTTGCCCATTTTTGGTAAGCCAGAGCGGCCCGTTTCATTGAATGAGTATGGTTTGCACATGTGGCAACAAACGCATAGTGATATGGATTGGATCGTCGCGAAGGTTCCTCGGCAGAGTGTAGCCAAGATGTCGCCGGAGACGGTGTTCAATGCATACCTGACCGCGATCCAGGAGACGGCGGGTCGAAAAATCTTCTCGGAATGGCGCTGCAATTCCACGCTGTTCTTGGGGCCGCCAACCTGCAAATGTCATAGTGAAGAGGTCAAGGGTCTTCATGCGGATGAACTCTCGCAGCTAATGGTACGAGCCAGGGGAGGGATGCCGCTTCAAGACGACGTGGCGGAAGATCTACTCAAGAATCATCTGCTTAATTCTAACGAAGAACTGTGGCTATCTGCGGGTCATGCAATCCACACCTCTTGGGACTCAAGCAAAATCGACTACATTAAAGATTTGTACATGATTGAACCTATTGAGTCTGCAATTGTCCAGCATAGGCAGTTGCAAGCAATAGACAACCGCACAATCCATACCCGAGTGCAGGATAAATTCTTGTTCGCGGCGCAAGAACAACTTGCGACCGGCCTGCCGGAATACGGTAGAAATTTGCTGGTAGACATTAACGCACCGGTGATAGTCGAAGCGCTGGCGGAGAAACTCAGAACTCCAGCTCTTTACAGCAGGCTGAATGATCGGGTAAAAGTCTTGGAAAGTGTTGTCAATACTCGATTCACCCGAAAGCAGTCTCGACGATCGCTGGCTATATCTGTAATCGGAGTGTCAATCGTCGTTGTGCTGCTGCTACCTCGCATCGATGAATTCCTGCGCAAGGCGCATAATTTGAGCCCTCTCGATTCTTTGGGAAGTGCGGTACTTGAACTTTTCGGCACTGCCGATAGGGCAACGGTAGCGATTTACGCAATCGTAGTAATAGTGACGGTTCTGTTTTTTATCGCCACAACGGTGCGTATTCCACGATCCCGTCTAAGGCGGAGGAAACAGGAATTTGGATTTGCGACGCGGGGACAACTCACGCTTAATCGCAGCCTTGGATCTCCGCGCGACCTGTCGATGAACGACGGTGATGAACTCGGAGGCGCCGATCGCGAATCCGACGTACCGCCTGGCAGCTAACGATTCTGAGCCACCAGCGAAGACGCTGATGGTTGGATCATCGTTGAGCGCTGCCGGGGAGGTCGGCCAAATCAGCCCGTATCCGCTGGTGAGAGGCGGGTTTTGGTGTGGTGCCCCCGGCAGGATTCGAACCTGCGGCCTTCTGCTCCGGAGGCAGACGCTCTATCCCCTGAGCTACGGGGGCGCGTGAAACTCGCGCCGTTAGGGCTTTGTCAGACTAGCGGAGCAAGAATAGCGCATGGGGAACGGGACCCGTGAACCGGAATGGATTCGGGCGCTGACCACCCCAGACCATAGGATGGACCCCTGTGACACCCGCCGACCTGGCTGCCCTGCTCAAGACCACCGCCGCCGCGGTCCTGGCCGAACACGGCCTGGACACCGCCGCGCTGCCCGAGACGGTGACCGTCGAGCGCCCGCGCAACCCTGAACACGGCGATTACGCCACCAACATCGCACTTCAGCTGGGTAAGAAGGTCGGCGCCAACCCGCGCGAGCTGGCCGGCTGGCTGGCCGAGGCGCTGACCGCCGCCGATGGTATCGCCGCCGCCGAGGTGGCCGGACCCGGCTTCGTGAACCTGCGCATCGAGACGAGCGCCCAGGGCGTCGTGGTCACCAATGTGCTGAGCGCCGGCGCCAAGTACGGGCATTCCACCGACCTGGCGCTCAAGATCAACCTGGAGTTCGTCTCGGCGAACCCCACCGGGCCCATCCACATCGGTGGCACGCGCTGGGCCGCCGTCGGCGACGCGCTGGGCCGGCTGCTGACCACCCAGGGTGCCGACGTCACCCGGGAGTACTACTTCAACGACCACGGCGCGCAGATCGACCGGTTCGCCCGCTCGCTGGTGGCCGCCGCCAAGGGCGAGCCCGCGCCGGAGGACGGCTACGCCGGCACCTACATCAACGACATCGCCGCCGCGGTGCTGGCCAAGGCGCCCGACGCCATGAGCCTGCCCGCCGACGAGCAGCAGGAGACCTTCCGCGCCATCGGCGTGGACCTGATGTTCACCCACATCAAGAAGTCCCTGCACGAATTCGGTACCGACTTCGACGTCTACACCCACGAAGACTCGATGCACACCTCGGGCCGGGTCGATCAGGCCATCGCCAAACTGCGCGACAACGGCGCCATCTACGAAAAGGATGGCGCAACCTGGTTGCGCACCACCGAATTCGGCGATGACAAGGACCGTGTCGTCATCAAGAGCGACGGCAACCCGGCCTATGTTGCCGGTGACCTGGCCTACTACCTGGACAAGCGGCAGCGCGGATTCGACCTGTGCATCTACATGCTGGGCGCCGACCACCACGGCTACATCGCCCGGCTCAAGGCCGCCGCCGCGGCGCTGGGCGACGACCCGGACACCGTCGAGGTGCTGATCGGCCAGATGGTCAACCT
Organism: Mycolicibacterium chengduense; assembly: GCF_033741155.1. Classification (NCBI taxonomy): domain Bacteria; kingdom Bacillati; phylum Actinomycetota; class Actinomycetes; order Mycobacteriales; family Mycobacteriaceae; genus Mycobacterium; species Mycolicibacterium chengduense. Next base: position 304,272 of record NZ_JAWQNH010000007.1, read on the forward strand.
GGTCCGCGACGGCCAGCCGGTCCGGATGAGCAAGCGCGCCGGCACCGTCATCACCCTCGACGACCTGGTCGAGGCCATCGGGGTGGACGCCGCCCGGTACGTGCTGATCCGGTCCTCGGTGAACAGCCCCATCGACATCGACCTGGGGCTGTGGGCGAGCGCGTCCAACGAAAACCCGGTCTACTACGTGCAATACGCGCATGCCCGGCTCTCGGCGCTGGCCCGCAACGCCGCCGAACTGGGCCTGAGCGCCGACACCGCACACCTGGAGCTGCTCAGCCACGACCGCGAGGCCACGCTGATGCGCAGCATCGGGGAGTTCGGGCGGGTGCTCAAGACCGCCGCCGACTTGCGTGAACCGCACCGGGTGTGCCGCTACCTGGAGGACCTGGCCGGTGACTACCACCGGTTCTACGACTCCTGCCGGGTACTGCCGCAGGGCGACGAGGACGCGACCGATATCAACACGGCCCGGCTGGCGCTGTGTGAAGCCACCCGCCAGGTGATCGCCAACGGTCTGGCCATCCTCGGGGTCAGCGCACCGGAGCGGATGTGAGCGCACAAGCCACGGCCGCCGCGGTGCCGGCCCAGCCGCAGACACCCGACGAGATCCTGCTCCTGGCTCCGAATGTGTGGCCGCGCAACCTGGTTCGCGCTTCCGATGGGGTGGTGTCGATCGCCGGGGTGAGTGTCACCGAGCTGGCGGCGCAGTTCGGCACCCCGTTGTTCGTCATCGACGAGGACGATTTCCGGGGGCGCTGCCGCGATATCGCCGCGGCGTTCGGTGGCGGCCAGTACGTGCACTACGCGTCCAAGGCCTTCTTGTGTGCCGAGATCGCCCGCTGGGTCAATGCCGAGGGGCTGTCGCTGGACGTGGCCACCGGCGGCGAACTGGCCGTGGCCTTGCATGCCGACTTCCCGCCCGAGCGGATCACCGTGCATGGCAACAACAAATCGGTCGACGAGCTCACCGCTGCGGTGAAGGCCGGTGTCGGGCACATCGTCCTGGACTCTGAAATCGAGATCGAACGCCTGGACGCCATCGCCGGGGCAGCCGGCATCGTCCAGGACGTGCTGGTGCGGGTGACCCCCGGCGTGGAGGCGCACACCCACGAGTTCATCTCCACCGCCCACGAGGACCAGAAGTTCGGGTTGTCCCTGGCCAGCGGCGCCGCGATGGACGCGGTGCGAAAGGTCTTCGCCACCGACAACCTGCGCCTGGTCGGCCTGCACTGTCACGTCGGTTCACAGATCTTCGACGTCGCCGGTTTCGAGGTGGCCGCCCGCCGGGTCATCGGCCTGCTGCGCGACGTGGTGGCCGAATTCGGCGTCGACAAGACCGCCCAGATCTCGATCATCGACCTCGGTGGGGGACTGGGCATTTCGTACGTCCCGGCCGACGATCCGCCGCCGATGCAGGAGCTGGCCGACAAGCTCAAGGCCATCGTGCGCAACGAGTCGGCAGCAGTCGGCCTGCCCACGCCCAAGCTCGTGGTGGAGCCGGGGCGCGCCATCGCCGGCCCGGGCACCATCACCCTCTACGAGGTCGGCACCGTCAAGGACGTGGCGATCAGCGCCACCGCGCAGCGGCGCTACGTCAGCGTGGACGGCGGCATGAGTGACAACATTCGCCCGGCGCTGTATGACGCCGAATACGACGCGCGCCTGGTGTCTCGGGTCAGCGATGCCCCGGCTGTCCTGGCTCGGATCGTCGGAAAGCATTGCGAAAGCGGCGATATCGTCGTGCGCGATACCTGGGTGTCCGACGATATGGGCCCCGGTGACCTACTGGCAGTCGCCGCCACCGGCGCCTACTGCTATTCGATGTCGAGCCGGTACAACCTGCTGACGCGACCCGCCGTGGTCGCCGTCCGGGATGGCAAGGCCCGTCTGATTCTGCGACGAGAAAACGTCGATGACCTACTGAGTTTGGAGGTGAGCGGCCAATGAGCAAGAAAGACAAGCCCATCGGCGTAGCGGTGCTGGGATTGGGCAACGTGGGCACCGAGGTGGTGCGCATCATCAACGACAGCGCCGCCGACCTGGCCGCCCGTATCGGTGCGCCGCTGGAGCTGCGCGGCGTCGGGGTCCGAAAGGTCTCGGCCGATCGCGGCGTACCCGTCGAACTGCTCACAGACGACATCGACGCCCTGGTTTCCCGCGACGACGTCGACATCGTGGTGGAGCTGATGGGCCCGGTGAAACCGGCGCGCAAGGCCATCCTGAAGGCGCTGGAGACCGGCAAGTCCGTGGTTACCGCGAACAAGGCGCTGATGGCGCAGTCCACCGGTGAACTTGCCCAAGCCGCCGAAAAGGCCCGCGTCGACCTGTATTTCGAGGCAGCGGTGGCCGGCGCCATCCCGGTGATCCGCCCGCTGACCCAGTCGCTGGCCGGTGACACGGTGTGCCGGGTGGCCGGCATCGTCAACGGCACCACCAACTACATCCTGTCCGCGATGAACGACACCGGCGCCGACTACGCCAGCGCACTGGCCGACGCCAGCGCCCTGGGCTACGCCGAGGCCGACCCGACCGCCGACGTCGAGGGCTACGACGCCGCCGCCAAGGCCGCCATCCTCGCCTCCATCGCCTTCCACACCCGGGTGACCGCCGACGACGTGTACCGCGAGGGCATCACCACGGTCAGCGCCGCCGACTTCGAGTCGGCCAAGGCGCTCGGCTGCAATATCAAACTGCTGGCCATCTGTGAGCGGCTCACCAATGACGAAGGTCAACAGCGGGTTTCGGCTCGGGTTTATCCTGCGCTGGTTCCGCTGGAGCACCCGCTGGCCACCGTCAACGGCGCATTCAACGCCGTGGTGGTCGAGGCCGAAGCAGCCGGCCGGTTGATGTTCTACGGCCAGGGTGCCGGCGGTGCGCCCACCGCGTCGGCGGTGATGGGTGATGTCGTGATGGCCGCCCGCAACCGGGTTCAGGGCGGGCGCGGCCCGCGCGAATCGAAATACGCGCAGCTGCCCATCGCGCCCATCGGCTTCATCCCGACCCGCTACTACGTCAGCATGAACGTCGCCGACAAGCCTGGTGTGCTGTCCTCGGTGGCCGCGGAATTCGGCAAGCGTGAGGTCAGCATCGCCGAGGTGCGCCAGGAGGGCACCGTCGACGAAGAGGGGCAGCGTGCCGGTGCCCGCATCGTCGTGGTCACGCACAAGGCCACCGACGCCGCCTTGTCGGAAACCGTTGCGGCCCTTGCCGACCACGAGGCCGTCGAGAGCATCAACAGCGTGCTGCGCCTGGAAGGAACCGCAGAATAATGTCACCCGTGCATACCCCGTGGCCCGGCCTGATCGCGGCCTACCGGGACCGGCTGCCGGTCACCGACGACTGGACGCCGGTCACTCTGCTCGAGGGCGGCACCCCGCTGATCCACGCCAAGCGGCTGTCCGAGCAGACCGGCTGCACCGTGCACCTGAAGGTCGAAGGCCTGAACCCGACCGGTTCCTTCAAGGACCGCGGCATGACCATGGCCGTCAGCGATGCGTTGGCCCGCGGCCAGCAGGCGGTGTTGTGCGCGTCGACGGGTAACACCTCCGCGTCAGCGGCCGCCTACGCGGCGCGCGCCGGCATCACCTGCGCGGTGCTGGTCCCGCAGGGCAAGATCGCCATGGGCAAGCTGGCCCAGGCAGTCATGCACGGCGCCAAGATCATTCAGGTCGACGGCAACTTCGACGACTGCCTGGAACTGGCCCGCAAGCTGACCGCGGACTTCCCGACCATCGCCCTGGTCAACTCGGTGAACCCGGTGCGCATCGAGGGGCAGAAGACCGCCGCCTTCGAAATCGTCGACGCGCTGGGCACCGCACCCGACGTGCACTCCCTGCCCGTCGGCAATGCCGGCAACATCACCGCCTACTGGCGCGGCTACACCGAATACCACCGCGACGGTGTGAGCGACCGGCTGCCACGGATGCTGGGCACCCAAGCGGCTGGTGCCGCACCGCTGGTGACCGGCCAGCCGGTCAGCCACCCCGAGACGATCGCCACCGCCATCCGGATCGGCTCGCCCGCATCGTGGCATTCGGCCGTGGAAGCCCAACAGCAGTCCAACGGCCGCTTCCTGGCGGCCACCGACGAGGAGATCCTGGCGGCGTATCACCTGGTGGCCCGGGCCGAGGGTGTCTTCGTCGAGCCGGCGTCGGCCGCCAGCATCGCCGGGCTGCTCAAGGCGATCGAGGACGGCTGGGTCAAGCGCGGTTCCACCGTGGTGTGCACGGTCACCGGCAACGGCCTCAAGGACCCCGACACCGCGCTCAAGGGCATGCCGCCGGTCACCCCGGTGCCCGTCGACCCGATCGCTGTTGTCGAGAAGCTCGGCCTGGGCTGACGAGCGGACAATCTCACGTGACCCACATCCTCCCGGCCGGGTTGACGGCTTCGGCCACCGTGGCCGCCTCCAGCGCCAACCTCGGCCCCGGCTTCGACAGCCTGGGCCTTGCGCTCGGCATGTACGACGAAATCGTGGTCGAGACAACCGAATCCGGGCTCACCATCGATGTCGAAGGGCAGGGTGCCGGCCAGGTGCCGCTCGACGAGACGCATCTGGTGGTGCAGGCCATCAAACGCGGCCTGGCAGCTGCCGGTCTGCAGGCCAGGGGATTGAAGGTCAAGTCCCGCAACGTCATTCCGCATTCCCGTGGTCTCGGGTCGTCGGCCGCGGCCGTTGTCGGAGGCCTTGCGGTGGTCAACGGCCTTGCGGCGCAAGTTGACTCGGCGGAGTTGGATCGCGATCAATTGGTCCAGTTGTCGTCGGAGTTCGAGGGTCATCCCGACAATGCCGCGGCCGCGGTACTGGGCGGGGCAGTGGTGTCATGGACCGTGACCGACGGCGGGGCGGATGCCGGTCCGGCCCGCTACGACGCCGTGCAGTTGGACCTGCATCCCGATATTCGGTTCTTCCCGGCGATTCCGCAGAACCGGTCGTCGACCGCCGAGACCAGGGTGCTGCTACCCGAGCACGTCGCGCACACCGATGCCCGCTTCAACCTGAGCCGCGCGGCGATGCTTGTGGTGGCGCTCACGAAACGGCCGGATCTGCTCCTGCAGGCCACCGAGGACCGGCTGCATCAACCGCAGCGCGCGCCGGCGATGCCGGCATCGGCGGAATACCTCGCCGCGTTACGGCGTTTGAACATCGCAGCGGTGCTGTCAGGCGCCGGACCAGCGGTGATAGCTCTGACCAACGGAGTGGACCTGCCGGCGGAGGCGCTGGAGATCGGCGCCGCGAACGGATTTGCCGTCACCGAGATGTCGGTGGGTGCGGGCGTCCGCTGGTCGTCGGGTACCGCCTGAGACCCTGCCCTGGACTAACACGCGAAACATGGTGTTCCTTGCTTCCCGCAGTAATGCGAGTTATTCTCGCAGTCGTCCAGCAATCGCAGCGTCTCTACCTGCGCCGACACTAGGACGACTACCTCATCTTCTCGTGCTTCACTCTTGGGCTGACGGTTCTCCGCATGACGGCGAATCCCGGCGATCACCGTTGCACTGGCACCGGCGACGCTGTGGAAGACAACGCAATCGGCTATTCGGCTGACTGCACATGACCTTCGGGGACCCCTCGCGTCGGATGGACTGCGAGGACAGAAAGGAAATCCGTGACTGATACGGACCTCTTCACGACGAGCGACAGCGACGTGAGCGTCGCGCAGCCCGCAGTCGTGGAAACCACCAATGCGCCCACCACGGGCGCCACTCGCGGTGGCCGTGGCGGCTCGCTCACGTCGATGCTGCTTCCGGACCTGCGCGCACTGGCCGGAGAGGTCGGTGTCAAGGGCACGTCCGGAATGCGCAAGAGCGAACTGATCTCTGCCATCAAGGAAGCACGCGCCCAGGCTGGCGGCGGCGACGCGCCTGCCGCCCAGTCGAAGGCCGCAGAGATCTCAGCGGCCTCAGCGCCCACCACGGCGGGCGATGCGCCCGCGCAGGCCGAACGGCCTCGGCGTGAGCGCCGCAGTGCCTCTCGCGGCACCGGAGCGCCGTCGGGCGCGACCGAGGAAGCTGCTCAGGACGGCGCCGCCTCCCAGGCCGACAACCAGCCCGAGGCGAAAGCTGAAGCGAAGGGCGAGGCCAAGCAGGACGCTCCCGCCAGGGACACCAAGGACAACAAGCCGCGCGAAGAGGCCAAATCCGGTGGCCAGGACAAGCAGGAGAAGCCGGACAACGCCGGTGATACCAGCGGTGACCAGCAGCACGGCGGCCAGCAGAACCGTAACAACAGCAATAACAACAACCGCGAGAACAACAACCGCGACAACAACAACCGCGACAACAACAACCGCGACAACAGCGGTGGCGACGATGACGACAGTCGTCAGGGCCGTCGCGGTCGCCGGTTCCGGGATCGCCGGCGACGCGGCGAACGCACCGGTGGCGGTGAAGGCGGCGGCGGTAACGAGACCGAATTGCGCGAGGACGATGTCGTGCAGCCGGTCGCCGGCATCCTGGATGTCCTGGACAACTACGCCTTCGTGCGCACCTCGGGCTACCTGGCCGGACCGAACGACGTCTACGTCTCGATGAACATGGTCCGCAAGAACGGACTGCGCCGCGGCGACGCGGTGACCGGCGCCGTGCGGGTTCCGCGCGACGGCGACACCGGCGGCAACAACCCGCGGCAGAAGTTCAACCCACTGGTCCGCCTGGACACCGTCAACGGCGGACCGGTCGACGCGGCCAAGAACCGACCGGAGTTCGGCAAGCTCACCCCGCTGTACCCGAACCAGCGGCTGCGTCTGGAGACGGCTCCGGAAAAGCTGACCACCCGCGTCATCGACCTGATCATGCCGATCGGTAAGGGTCAGCGTGCGCTGATCGTGTCGCCGCCCAAGGCCGGTAAGACCACGATCATGCAGGACATCGCCAACGCGATCACCCGCAACAACCCGGAATGCCACCTCATGGTCGTACTCGTCGACGAGCGCCCCGAAGAGGTCACCGATATGCAGCGCTCGGTCAAGGGTGAGGTCATCGCCTCGACCTTCGACCGGCCGCCGTCAGATCACACCCAGGCCGCCGAGCTGGCCATCGAGCGCGCCAAGCGCCTGGTGGAACAGGGTAAGGACGTGGTGGTGCTGCTCGACTCGATCACCCGCCTTGGCCGCGCCTACAACAACGCCTCCCCGGCGTCGGGCCGCATCCTGTCCGGTGGTGTCGACTCGACCGCGCTGTACCCGCCCAAGCGCTTCCTCGGCGCCGCGCGCAATATCGAGCACGGCGGTTCGCTGACCATCATCGCCACCGCGATGGTCGAGACCGGGTCCACCGGTGACACCGTGATCTTCGAAGAGTTCAAGGGCACCGGTAACGCCGAGCTCAAGCTGGATCGCAAGATCGCCGAGCGCCGGGTGTTCCCGGCCGTCGACGTCAACCCGTCCGGCACCCGTAAGGACGAGCTGCTGCTGGGTCCCGACGAGTTCGCGATCGTGCACAAGCTGCGTCGGGTGCTCTCCGGACTGGACAGCCATCAGGCCATCGACCTGCTGATGAGCCAGTTGCGCAAGACCAAGACCAACTACGAGTTCCTGGTCCAGGTCTCCAAGACCGCGCCGGGCAGCAACGGCGACGACTGACCGAGTGATTTCGGCGCGCTGACCCGCGGTGACCGCGGGTCAGCGCGCCGAACTCGTTGTCGGGTCGTTCGTCAGGCCTGGCATGACGTAGCGGCGCACGTGCGCCAGCACCGCGTCGTAATCTCCGGGATCCAGGTACTGGCCGGGCATGGTGGCCAGCGACAGCAGCGCCCGCGCCACCCATTCCGCGGCCTCGGGCACGTCGACACCGGCGTGAATCTCGCCGGTCTCCTTGGCGTGGACCAGATATCGGGTCCAGAAGGCGGCCAGGTCGGGGACCAGCCCCTGCACGCCGGCGCCCGCGCACGCGGCGAACTCCTCGGGTTCGTCCATGCGCAGCTTCATCAGGATCGCGCCGGGATCCTCGTAGGCGGTGTGACCGTGCCGGATACCCGCCGCGATCTGACGGTCCAGGCTGTCGATCTGCTCGAGCATCGCGTGCGCCTCTGACCAGTACACCTCGTTGAGCCGGACGATCGCCGCCCCCAGCAGCGTCACCTTGTCCGGGAAATGCCGGTACAGCCAACCGCGCGATACCCCGGCGGCCTCGGCGACCTCGGACACCGTAGTGGCCCGGATGCCCTTGGCGCGCAGACACACTTCGGCGGCGTCGATCAGCCGATCGCGAACGCTGCGGGGGGCGGTGGTACTGGACGTGCTGGTCAAGGCGGCCGGCTTCCTGGTCGACGTGCGGGGTGTGCGCCACTGATTGTGCCAACGGTGTCGTCTCTGTGGTGCACGGCCACCGCCGTGGTAGACACTTTCTTGATACTGTTCACCGGCGTTCAGGGAGTCAGCGGTGGCCGACACACTCCAGCAGTTGCTGCGCGAACGCGCTGACCAGGACACCGTCGCGATCAAATACGGCGACCGCACCTGGACGTGGCGAGCCCATATCGCCGACGCCGCGCGGCAGGCGGCGACGCTCATCGGCCTGGCCGATCCGGCCCGGCCGCTCCATGTCGGCGTGCTCATGGGAAACAACCCCGACATGCTCACCGCGCTGGCCGCGGCGGCCCTCGGTGGGTACGTGCTGTGTGGCATCAACACCACCCGCCGCGGCCCGGCACTCGCCCGCGATATCGCGAAGGTGGACGCCCAGTTCCTGCTCACCGACGCCGCACACCGGCCCCTGCTCGGCGGCGTCGACCTGCCCGGCGTCACGGTGTTCGACACCGCCGATCCGGAGTGGACACGACTGCTCGCCGACGCGCCGGAGCTGACCCCCCACACCGAGGCCACCGGCGACGACACCTTCATGATGATCTTCACCTCCGGCACCAGCGGTGAGCCCAAAGCGGTCCAGGTGCCGCATTCGACGGTGCTGTTCGCCGGCAGCGCGCTGGTGCAGCGCTACGAACTGGGCGCCGATGACACCTGCTACCTGGCCATGCCGTTGTTCCACTCCAACGCCGTCTACGCCGGGTGGAGCGTGGCCCTGGGCGCCGGGGCCGCCATGGCGCCGGCGGCGTTCTCCGCGTCCGGCTTCCTGACCGACATTCGCCACTACGGCGCGACGTACATGAACTACGTCGGCAAGCCGCTGGCCTACATCTTGGCCACCCCCGAGTGCCCCGACGACGCCGACAATCCGCTGCGGGTGGCCTTCGGCAACGAAGCCGCCGACCGCGATATCGACGCGTTCGGCCGGCGATTCGGCTGCACGGTGTGGGACGGGTTCGGCTCCACCGAGACCGCCGTGATCATCACCCGCACCGAGGACTGCCCGCCCGGCTCGATCGGCAAGGGTTTCCCCGGCGTGGCGATCTTCGACCCGGACACCGGACGCGAATGTGCGATCGCCCGGTTCGACGACACCGGTGCACTGCTCAACGCCGACGAAGCCACCGGGGAGTTGGTCAACACCGCAGGCAGCGGCCTGTTCCGCGGCTACTACAACGACACCTCCGCCACCCAGGAGCGGATGCGCGGCGGGATCTACTGGTCCGGTGACCTGGCCTACCGGGACGCCGAGGGCTGGATCTACCTGGCCGGACGCACCGCGGACTGGATGCGGGTGGACGGGGAGAACCTCACCAGCGCCCCCATCGAACGAATCCTGTTGCGCCTGCCCGCGATCAACCGGGTGGCCGTCTACCCGGTGCCCGACGAGTTCGTCGGCGACCAGGTGATGGCCGCCATCGTGCTCAATGACGGCGCGCAGCTGACTACCGAACAGTTCACCGCGTTCCTCGCCGCCCAGCGCGACCTCTCACCGAAGGCCTGGCCGCGGTATGTGTGGCTGGCCGACGACCTGCCCAGCACCGCCACCAACAAGATTCTCAAGCGGGAACTCGTCGCGATGGGTGCAGACCCGGCCGCCCGGGTCATCTGGCGCCGGGACGGCACCGGCTACACCGATCAGCCGTAGGTGACCGACGGCAACGTCGGTCCTGGCGGGGGCGGCGGAGGCAGTTGGTCCACCGGCGGTGGCGGGGGAGGCGGGCACGCCGCGGAAGCACCGGCACCGAGCGCCGCGATCGCAATCCCGGCGGCCACCGCACCCTGGCTCATCCTCTTCATCACATCCATCGGGCTCTCCTCTCGCATTCGCTGTCGAGACGGACGATGGGCTTCTCTCTAGGGCTTCTCTTCGGCTACCCCGACGCCACACCGCTGACACCCGTACAGCGGGGGAATACCGACCCGTCCGAGGACGTTTTCGCGGTTGGCGGTTGACCTGGCATAATGGACCGCTGACCCTCGGTTCCGGTTCACGTCCGTACATCCCCAGGTCAGGGGCGGACGACCCGGCGACCAACGATTGCAGAGGAAAACCATGAAATCGGGTATCCACCCCACCTACGTCGAGACCAACGTGGTCTGCGGCTGCGGTAACACCTTCACCACGCGCAGCACCAAGGACAGCGGCCACATCGTGGTCGAGGTCTGCTCGCAGTGCCACCCCTTCTACACCGGCAAGCAGAAGATCCTCGACAGCGGCGGCCGCGTGGCCCGCTTCGAGAAGCGGTACGGCAAGCGCACCACGAAGGCTGCTGCCGACAACTAGCTGTCCCTTCGGCGCCCGTTCCTGTCGCATGCGACAGGCCGGGCGCCGAACTGCGTTCCGGGTCCGTTCAGAGGGAGGTCACTCATGACCGCATCACCGATCGAGGCATTGCTGACCGAGCATGCCGACCTCGAACGCCAGCTCTCCGATCCGGCGCTGCACGCCGACCCCGTCGCCGCCAAGCGGGTGGGCCGCCGATTCGCGCAGCTGTCGCCGATCGTGTCGACCTACCGCAAGCTGGAGGCCGCGCGCGGCGATCTGGAAGCCGCCCGTGAACTGGCCGGCGAGGACGACGCGTTCGCCGCCGAAGTGCCCGATCTCGAAGCCCAGGTTGCCGAACTCGACGCCCGGCTGGTCGACCTGCTCGCTCCACGCGACCCGCACGACGCCGACGATGTCGTGCTCGAGGTGAAGTCCGGTGAGGGTGGCGAGGAATCGGCCCTGTTCGCCGCCGACCTCGCGCGGATGTACATCCGCTACGCCGAGCGGCATGGCTGGACCGTCACGGTGCTCGACGAAACCTGGTCGGATCTCGGCGGCTACAAGGACGCCACCATCACCATTGCCAGCAAGGGTGATTCGGCCGACGGCGTGTGGTCGCGGATGAAGTTCGAAGGCGGGGTGCACCGCGTACAGCGGGTACCGGTCACCGAATCCCAAGGCCGGGTGCACACCTCGGCCGCCGGCGTGCTCGTCTACCCGGAGCCCGAGGACGTCGAGCAGGTGCAGATCGACGAATCCGACCTGCGCATCGACGTGTACCGGTCATCCGGCAAGGGCGGCCAGGGCGTGAACACCACCGACTCGGCCGTGCGGATCACCCACCTGCCCACCGGCATCGTGGTGACCTGCCAGAACGAGCGGTCCCAGCTGCAGAACAAGGCCCGCGCGATGGTGGTGCTCGCCGCCCGGTTGCAGGCCCTGGCCGAAGAGCAGGCGTCGGCCGAGGCGTCGGCGGACCGGGCCAGCCAGATCCGCACCGTCGACCGCAGCGAACGGATCAGGACGTACAACTTCCCCGAGAACCGGATCGCCGACCACCGCATCAACTTCAAGGCACACAACCTCGATCAGGTGCTCGACGGCGATATGGACGACCTGCTCGACGCGCTGGCCGCCGCTGACAAACAGGCGCGGCTGCAGCAGGCATGACCGGTCAGCGAGAAGCCGGAGGCGGATCGCGCATCGATACCGGGCTGCGCCAGGCCATCGCCGATGCGACCGCCGAGTTGTCCGCCGCCGGTGTCCACTCGGCGCGTGTCGACGCCGAACTGCTGGCCGCGCACGCCGCGGGCGTGGAGCGCGGCCGGCTGGCTGTGTTCGAACCCGATGCCGCCTTCGTCGATCGCTATGGCGCGCTCGTCGCGCGCCGCGCGCAACGAATCCCGTTGCAGCACATCGTCGGAAACGCCGCGTTCGGGCCGCTGGTGCTGCAGGTCGGACCCGGGGTGTTCATTCCGCGGCCGGAGACCGAGGCGCTGCTGGAATGGGCCCAGAACCAGCCGCTGCCCGCCGATGCGCTGATCGTCGACCTGTGCACCGGCTCGGGGGCTCTGGCCGCAGCCTTGGCGCACCATCGGCCCACGGCTCGCGTCATCGCCGTCGAGGATTCCGCCGAGGCGCTGCGCTATGCCGAAACGAACTGCCGTGCCACGTCGGTGCAGGTGCTGCAGGCCGATGTCACCGCCTCGGACCTGTTGACCGAACTGAACGGCACCGTCGACCTGATCGTCAGCAACCCGCCTTACATCCCACTCGGTGCCGAACTCGATCCCGAAGTGGCCGAACATGATCCGGCCCATGCGTTGTTCGGCGGAGCCGACGGGATGTCGGTCATCGGGCCGATCGTCGCCGCCGCGGCCCGACTGCTGCGGCCCGGCGGACGGATCGGTGTCGAACACGACGACACCACCGCCGCGGCGACCGTCGACCTGTTCGCGGGGGCGGCCGCGTTCACCGATATCACCGCCCGCCGTGATCTGACCGGGCGGCCCCGCTTCGTGACCGCTACCAGGATCGAGTGAGAGGCTGTCGGGTATGTCCGAGTTGTTCGATTGCGCCGACCCCGATCAACGGGCGGCCGGGCTGGCCTCGGCGGTCAGCGCCGCCAAAGGTGGCCGGTTGGTCGTGCTGCCCACCGACACGGTGTACGGGATCGGCGCCGACGCCTTCGACAACAGCGCGGTGAGCGCGCTGCTGGCCGCCAAAGGCCGTGGACGGGACATGCCGGTCGGGGTGCTCGTCGGGTCCTGGCACACGATCGACGGGTTGGTCTACGCCGTGCCGCCGGCGGCACGCGAACTCATCCAGGCGTTCTGGCCCGGCGCGCTGAGCCTGGTCGTGCGCCATGCGCCGTCGCTGCAGTGGGATCTGGGCAACTCGGCGGGGACCGTGATGTTGCGGATGCCGCTACACCCGGTGGCCATCGAGCTGCTGCGCGAGGTCGGCCCGATGGCGGTGTCCAGCGCCAACATCTCCGGCAGCCCGGCCGCGGTCACCGCCCAGGACGCCCGCACCCAGCTGGGGGAGCGGGTGGAGGTGTATCTCGACGCCGGTCCGTCCCCGATGGGGGCGGCCTCGACGATCGTCGATCTCACCGGTGCCAGCCCACGCGTGCTGCGCGAAGGTCCGGTCGGTATCGACGAGATCGCCGCGGTGCTCGGCGTCGAGGCCGAAACACTCAGCTGACGCCCAGACCCCGCGCTCAGGATCGTCGCGTACGGTTTTCCGCGTGGTGAGCGAAGCGGTGCGTCTTATGGCGCTGTCCGACCGTGGCGCCGGCGTCCCCCTGCGCGAACTCGCGTTGGTCGGTCTGACGGCTGCGATCATCACCTACTTCGCCACCGGCTGGTGCCGCGTGCTGGCCACCCGCGTCGGCGCGGTCGCCTACCCCCGCGAGCGCGATGTTCACCTGCAACCGACCCCGCGGATGGGCGGGCTGGCCATGTACGTCGGGGTGGCCTTCGCGATCCTGCTGGCCTCCCAGCTGCCAGCACTCAACCGGGGTTTCGTCTACTCGACGGGGATGCCCGCCGTCGTCGTGGCGGGCGGACTCATCATGTTCGTCGGGCTGATCGACGATCGGTGGGGCTTGGACGCCTTGACCAAGTTCGCCGGCCAGATCACCGCCGCGAGCGTGCTGGTGACGATGGGCGTGGCATGGAGCGTGCTCTACATCCCCATCGGCGGGGTGGGCACGCTGGTGCTCGACCAGGTCACCTCGATCCTGCTGACGCTCGCCCTGACGGTGTCGATCGTCAACGCGATGAACTTCATCGACGGTCTCGACGGGCTGGCCGCCGGGCTGGGACTGATCACCGCGTTGGCCATCTGCATCTTCTCCATCGGACTGCTGCGCGATCACGGTGGCGATGTGCTCTTCTACCCGCCGGCGATGATCTCGGTGGTGTTGGCCGGCGCCTGTCTGGGCTTCCTGCCGCACAACTTCCACCGCGCCAAGATCTTCATGGGTGACTCCGGTTCGATGCTGATCGGGTTGATGCTGGCCGCCGCCTCGACCACCGCGGCGGGACCGATCTCGCAGAACGCCTACGGGGCGCGGGATGTGTTCGCCCTGTTGTCGCCCTTCCTGTTGGTGGTCGCGGTGATGTTCGTCCCGGCGTTGGACACCCTGTTGGCGATCGTGCGCAGGACCCGGAAAGGCTTGAGCCCGTTCAGCCCCGACAAGATGCACCTGCACCACCGTTTGCTGCAGATCGGTCACTCGCATCGTCGGGTGGTTTTGCTGATCTACCTATGGGTGGGCATCGTCGCGTTCGGTGCGGCCAGCACGACGTTCTTCGATCCCCGCTACACCGGCGTGGTCATGCTCGCGGCGATCGTGGTCGCCGGAATCGTCACGCTGATACCGCTGCTCCGGCGTCGCGCGCAGTCGGCAGACTGACCACTCGGCGGGTCCGGACGGCCGCCTGGCGACGGACTTACGACGAAAAGTAGTAGGCCTGTTTTTGGGCCTCCTACCTTGTGGTACGGTTCTGCGCATAACCCGAAAAACCTCACGGGTTGCCGGCCCGGCCCATCGGTCGCAAGACCGCTCGGCGCCGATACACGACCGACCAAACAGGGAGCTACCCCTTGGGTGATTCCAGCGCGCCCGTTGCCCTCCGATACGCTCGGCGGGCACGCACAGGATTTTTGCAGTACCGATGAGTAACGCCCTCGACGACGCGGGATTGAGGTGAACCAGGTGACGACGCCAGCGCACGATGCGCCGTTGGTGTTCCCCTCCGTGGCTTTCCGCCCGTTGCGCCTGTTCGTCGTCTGCGCCGTGCTCACGGCTCTCGCCATTCTGGCCGCCGGCTTCACCGGCCACATCTTCTTCGGCGTCTTCTTCGGGGTCGGTCTCGGTCTGGGTTTGCTCAACGCGCTGTTGGTGCGCCGCGCCGTCGAGTCGATCACGGCAGAGGAGCACCCACTCAAGAAGAAAATGGCCATAAACTCCGCGACGCGGCTGCTGGTGATCACCGCCGTCGCACTGGCAATCGCAATCGTCTTCAAGGCACATGGCGGAATTGCCGTCCTGTTCGGCTTGGCCATCTTCCAGGCACTGCTGGTGCTGTCCACCAGCCTTCCGGTGCTGAAGAAGATCCGTAAAGACGGGCTCGACGTGCAAGCCACCGCCGGCACTCCTGGCACGGAACCGAAGGATTGAGCAGACACAGATGACTGAGATCGTTCTCGCCGCAGAGGGCGCCGAAGGAGGCGGTGGCGCCGCCATCCACGTCGGGCACCACACCATGGTGTTCGAGTGGCTGGGCATGACGTTCAACGGCGACACCATCCTCGCGACGGCCATCACGGCCGTCATCATCATCGGGCTGGCCTTCTTCCTGAAGGCCAAGGTCACCTCGACCGACGTGCCCGGTGGCGTGCAGCTGTTCTGGGAGGCGCTGACCATCCAGATGCGCCAGCAGATCGAGGGCTCGATCGGTATGAAGATCGCCCCGTTCGTGCTGCCGCTGTCCATTGCGCTGTTTGCCTTCATCCTGGTGTCGAACTGGTTGGCCGTGCTGCCGCTGCAGTACGGCGGGCCGGACGGTGCCGCCGCCGAGTGGTACAAGCCGCCGGCCTCCGATATCAACTTCGTGTTGGCGCTCGCGCTGTTCGTGTTCATCTGCTACCACGCCGCCGGCTTCTGGCGCCGCGGCCTGATCGGCCACCCGATCAAGGTGCTCAAGGGCCACGTCAGCATCCTGGCGCCGATCAACATCGTCGAGGAACTGGCCAAGCCGATCTCGCTGGCACTGCGACTCTTCGGCAATATCTTCGCCGGCGGCATCCTGGTGGCATTGATCGCGATGTTCCCCTGGTACATCCAGTGGGCGCCCAACGCCATCTGGAAAACCTTCGACCTCTTCGTCGGTCTGATCCAGGCCTTCATCTTCGCGCTGCTGACGATCCTGTACTTCAGCCAGTCGATGGAGCTGGACCACGATGACGAGAACGCTCACCACTAAGTAACCCGTACGACCAGAAGTCCTGGTGGCACCGCCACCAGCTATCAAGGAGGAAATAGGAATGGATGCAAACGCCCTCATCACGGCGGGTGCGCTGATCGGCGGCGGCCTGATCATGGGTGGCGGCGCGATCGGCGCCGGTATCGGTGACGGTATCGCCGGTAACGCACTGATCTCCGGCATCGCCCGGCAGCCCGAGGCCCAGGGCCGGCTGTTCACCCCGTTCTTCATCACCGTCGGTCTGGTCGAAGCCGCGTACTTCATCAACCTGGCCTTCATGGCGCTGTTCGTCTTCGCCACCCCGGCGTACTCGGGCTAGTAATCCGCAAGCATGGGTGCACTCGATACGACCGTCCTGACGGACGGCATCAACATCCTGGCGACCAGCCAGGCAGCGGAAGAAGGCGGCGGCGGGGGCAACAACTTCCTGCTCCCCAACGGCACCTTCTTCGCCGTGCTGATCATCTTCCTGATCGTGCTGGGCGTGATCTGGAAATGGGTTGTGCCGCCGGTCAGCAAGGTCCTCGCCGAGCGGGAAGCCATGCTGGCCAAGACGGCCGCGGACAGCCGTAAGTCGGCCGAGCAGGTTGCGGCCGCGCAAGCCGAATACGACCAGGCGATGGCCAACGCCCGTACCGAAGCCTCCGCGATCCGCGATGAGGCAAGGACGGCAGGCCGACAGGTCGTGGACGCCAAGCGGGCCGAGGCCAGCGGTGAGGTAGCAGAGACCGTCCGCCGGGCCAATGACGAACTGGCCCAGCAAGGTTCGGCTACCCAGGGGCAGCTCGCCTCCTCGGTCGACGCACTGTCGGCCACCCTCGCCAGCCGCATCCTCGGCGTCGACGTGAATTCGGGACGGAACAAGTAGATGTCGATTTTCATCGGACAGCTGATCGGCTTCGCCGTGATCGCCTACATCCTGTGGCGCTACGTGGTGCCGCCGGTGAAGACGCTCATGGCCAAGCAGCAGGAAGCCGTTCGCACCGCTCTGGCCGAGAGTGCGGAGGCAGCGCGCAAGCTTGCCGACGCCGACGCCATGCACGCCAAGGCGCTGGCCGATGCCCGCGCGGAGTCCTCCAAGGTCACCGAGGAGGCCCGCCAGGACTCCGTGCGGATCACCGCGTCGCTCACCGAGCAAGCCGGTGTCGACGCCGAGCGCATCAAGGCCCAGGGTGCACAGCAGGTCCAGTTGGCTCGTCAGCAGCTGGTCCGCCAGCTGCGGCACGGGCTCGGTGACGAAGCCGTGCAGAAGGCTGCCGAGCTGGTGCGCGCCCACGTCGCCGATCCGGCGGCGCAGGCGTCCACCGTGGACCGCTTCCTGGCCGACCTCAGTGCCATGGCGCCGTCCACCGCGGTGATCGACACCGCGGCAACGGCCAGCCTGCGGGCGGCGAGCCGGGCGGCCGTCGGGACGCTGACCGATGAGTTCGACAACGTGGCAGCGGGTCTGGATGCCGACGGCCTGACCACACTGGCCGCCGATCTGGCATCGGTGGCCCGGCTGCTGGTCGCCCAGAACCCGCTCACCAAGCATCTGGCCGAGCCGACCGAGACCAGCGAGCCGAAGGTCCGCCTGGTCGAGCGGTTGCTGAGCGGCAAGATCGGCGAGCCGGCCCTCAGGCTGGTCCGCACTGCCGTGTCGCAGCGCTGGTCCGCCGAGGCCGACCTGGTGAACGGCATCGAGTACACCGCGCGGTTGGCGCTGCTGCAGCGGGCCCAGGTGGCCGGTGAGGTCGACGACGTCGAGGACCAGTTGTTCCGGTTCGGCCGCGTCCTGGACTCGCAGCCGCGCCTGAGCGCCCTGCTCAGCGACTACACCACCCCGGCCGAGGGTCGGATCGCCCTGTTGGACAAGGTGCTTCCCGGAGCCAACGAGACGGCCAAGGCGCTGCTCGCGCAGACCGTCGGACTGCTGCGCGGTGAGCGTGCCGACGAGGCCGTCCTCGACCTGGCCGAGCTTGCCGTCGCCCGTCGCGGCGAGATCGTCGCGCACGTGACGGCCGCCGCCGAGCTGACCGCGGCCCAGCACGCACGGCTGACCGAGGTGCTCACCCGCATCTACGGCCACCCGGTGGCCATCCAGCTGCACGTCGACCCGAGCGTGCTCGGCGGTCTGACGATCGCCGTCGGCGACGAGGTGATCGACGGCTCCATCGCATCACGACTGGCGGCCGCCGAAACCGGCCTGCCGGACTGACGAGCGCCAACGCACCCCACGAACCACCCCGAAGAACTAGGTAGGAAGACGAAAAACCATGGCAGAGTTGACAATCTCGGCTGCTGATATCGAAGGTGCCATCGAGGACTACGTATCCTCGTTTTCCGCCGACACCGAGCGCGAAGAGATCGGCACCGTCGTCGACGCCGGTGACGGCATCGCCCACGTCGAGGGCCTGCCCTCGGTCATGACCCAGGAACTGCTCGAGTTCCCGGGCGGCGTGCTCGGCGTGGCCCTGAACCTCGACGAGCACAGCGTCGGTGCCGTCATCTTGGGCGAGTTCGAGAAGATCGAAGAGGGCCAGCAGGTCAAGCGCACCGGCGAGGTCCTCTCGGTGCCCGTCGGCGACGCCTTCCTTGGCCGCGTCGTCAACCCGCTCGGTCAGCCCATCGACGGCCAGGGTGACATCGCCGCCGACACCCGCCGTGCCCTCGAGTTGCAGGCCCCGTCCGTGGTTCAGCGCCAGGGCGTCGGCGAGCCGCTGCAGACCGGTATCAAGGCCATCGACGCCATGACCCCGATCGGCCGCGGCCAGCGCCAGCTGATCATCGGTGACCGTAAGACGGGCAAGACCGCCGTCTGCGTCGACACCATCCTCAACCAGCGCGAGGCCTGGGAGACCGGCGACCCGAAGCAGCAGGTGCGCTGCGTGTACGTCGCCGTCGGCCAGAAGGGCACCACCATCGCCAGCGTGAAGCGTGCGCTGGAAGAGGGTGGCGCGATGGAGTACACCACCATCGTCGCGGCCCCTGCCTCCGATCCGGCCGGCTTCAAATGGCTTGCGCCCTACACCGGTTCGGCCATCGGCCAGCACTGGATGTACGACGGCAAGCACGTGCTGATCGTCTTCGACGACCTCACCAAGCAGGCCGAGGCCTACCGCGCCATCTCGCTGCTGCTGCGCCGCCCGCCGGGCCGCGAGGCCTACCCGGGTGACGTCTTCTACCTGCACTCCCGTCTGCTGGAGCGCTGCGCGAAGCTGTCCGACGAGCTCGGCGGTGGCTCGATGACCGGCCTGCCGATCATCGAGACCAAGGCCAACGACATCTCGGCCTACATCCCGACCAACGTCATCTCGATCACCGACGGCCAGTGCTTCCTGGAGTCCGACCTGTTCAACCAGGGTGTGCGTCCGGCCGTCAACGTCGGTGTGTCGGTGTCCCGCGTCGGTGGCGCCGCTCAGATCAAGGCGATGAAAGAGGTTGCCGGCTCGCTACGTCTGGATCTGTCGCAGTACCGCGAGCTGGAGGCGTTCGCCGCCTTCGCCTCCGACCTGGACGCGGCCTCCAAGGCGCAGCTGGACCGCGGTGTTCGCCTGGTCGAGCTGCTCAAGCAGCCCCAGTACAGCCCGCTGTCGGTCGAGGACCAGGTGGTGTCGATCTTCCTGGGTACCCAGGGCCACCTGGATTCGGTTCCCGCCGAAGACGTCTCGCGTTTCGTCGACGAGCTGCTGGAGCACGTCAAGGCCAGCCACTCCGACATCCTGACCGGGATCAAGGACACCAAGAAGCTC
The DNA here is from genome assembly GCF_033741155.1 of Mycolicibacterium chengduense. Classification (NCBI taxonomy): domain Bacteria; kingdom Bacillati; phylum Actinomycetota; class Actinomycetes; order Mycobacteriales; family Mycobacteriaceae; genus Mycobacterium; species Mycolicibacterium chengduense. The sequence continues at coordinate 324,076 of NZ_JAWQNH010000007.1, forward strand.
TCCGAGGAGAACGAGGAGAAGCTGGTGTCGGTGATCAACGAGTTCAAGAAGGGCTTCTCGGCCTCCGACGGTAGCTCCGTGGTGGTCAAGGAAGCCGACGCGGAAGCACTGGACCCCGAGGACCTGGAGAAGGAATCGGTCAAGGTCCGCAAGCCTGCTCCCAAGAAGGCCTAGGTAACAGATGGCAGCCACACTGCGCGAGCTACGCGGGCGTATCCGCTCCGCCGGGTCGATCAAGAAGATCACCAAGGCCCAGGAGCTGATCGCCACGTCGCGAATCGCCAAGGCGCAGGCCCGAGTCGAAGCGGCTCGGCCCTACGCCACCGAGATCACCAACATGCTCACCGAGCTTGCCGGGGCCAGCGCGCTGGACCACCCGCTGCTCGTCGAGCGGGAGAGCCCCAAGCGGGCCGGCGTGCTGGTGGTGTCCTCGGACCGCGGCCTGTGCGGCGGCTACAACGCCAATGTGCTGCGCCGGGCCGAGGAGCTGTTCTCGCTGCTGCGTGACGAGGGCAAGAATCCGGTGCTGTACGTGGTCGGCCGAAAGGCATTGGGCTACTACAGCTTCCGGCAGCGCGCGGTGACCGAGTCGTGGACCGGCTTCTCCGAGCGGCCCACCTACGAGAACGCCAAGGAGATCGCCGACACCCTGGTGGAGGCGTTCCTGTCCGGTGCCGACGACGAGGGTGACGATCCGGGCGCCGACGGCATCCTCGGCGTCGACGAACTGCACATCGTGTCCACCGAGTTCCGGTCCATGCTGTCGCAAACCGCGGTCGCGCTGCGGATCGCGCCGATGGTCGTCGAGTACGTGGGCGAGGCCGAGACCGGTCCGCACACGCTGTACTCGTTCGAGCCGAACGCCGAGACACTGTTTGATGCGTTGCTGCCCCGCTACATCGCCACCCGCGTGTACGCGGCGCTGCTCGAGGCGGCGGCTTCGGAGTCGGCTTCGCGCCGACGCGCCATGAAGTCGGCCACCGACAACGCCGACGATCTGATCAAGGCGCTCACGCTGGCGGCCAACCGCGAGCGCCAGGCGCAGATCACTCAGGAAATCAGCGAAATCGTCGGCGGCGCCAACGCACTGGCCGACGCGCGCTAGCCGGATCAACTACAGAAGCCCCGTAGGAAGCGAAGAAGAGAAATGACTGCTACCGCAGAGAAGACCACGACGGGTCGGGTCGTCCGCATCACCGGCCCGGTGGTGGACATCGAGTTCCCGCGTGGCGCCGTACCCGAGCTGTTCAACGCGCTGCACGCCGACATCAGCTACGGCGCCCTGGCCAAGACCCTGACGCTCGAAGTGGCGCAGCACCTCGGTGACAACCTGGTGCGCACCATCTCGATGCAGCCCACCGACGGTCTGGTGCGCGGCACCGAGGTCACCGACACCGGTGCCTCGATCTCCGTGCCGGTCGGCGACGGCGTCAAGGGGCACGTGTTCAACGCCCTTGGCGACTGCCTGGACGAGCCCGGCTACGGCAAGGACTTCCAGCACTGGTCCATCCACCGCAAGCCGCCGGCCTTCGCCGACCTGGAGCCCCGCACCGAGATGCTGGAGACCGGTCTGAAGGTCGTCGACCTGCTCACCCCGTACGTGCGTGGTGGCAAGATCGCCCTGTTCGGTGGTGCCGGCGTCGGCAAGACCGTGCTGATCCAGGAGATGATCAACCGCATCGCCCGCAACTTCGGTGGCACCTCGGTGTTCGCCGGCGTCGGCGAGCGCACCCGTGAGGGCAACGACCTGTGGGTCGAGCTCGCAGATGCCAACGTGCTCAAGGACACCGCGTTGGTGTTCGGCCAGATGGACGAGCCGCCGGGCACCCGTATGCGCGTCGCCCTGTCCGCGCTGACCATGGCGGAGTTCTTCCGCGATGAGCAGAACCAGGACGTGCTGCTGTTCATCGACAACATCTTCCGGTTCACCCAGGCCGGTTCGGAGGTGTCGACCCTGCTCGGTCGCATGCCGTCGGCCGTGGGTTACCAGCCGACGCTGGCCGACGAGATGGGTGAGCTGCAGGAGCGCATCACCTCGACCCGTGGTCGCTCGATCACCTCGATGCAGGCCGTGTACGTGCCCGCCGACGACTACACCGACCCGGCTCCGGCGACCACCTTCGCCCACCTGGACGCCACCACCGAGCTCTCTCGTGCGGTGTTCTCCAAGGGCATCTTCCCCGCGGTGGATCCGCTGGCTTCGTCCTCGACGATCCTGCACCCCAGCGTGGTCGGCGACGAGCACTACCGCGTCGCCCAGGAAGTCATCCGAATCCTGCAGCGCTACAAGGACCTTCAGGACATCATCGCGATCCTCGGTATCGACGAGCTCTCCGAAGAGGACAAGGTCCTGGTGTACCGCGCCCGCAAGATCGAGCGCTTCCTGAGCCAGAACATGATGGCGGCCGAGCAGTTCACCGGTCAGCCGGGCTCGACCGTGCCGCTGAAGGAGACCATCGAGGCCTTCGACAAGCTGGCCAAGGGCGAGTTCGACCACCTGCCCGAGCAGGCGTTCTTCCTCATCGGTGGTCTCGACGACCTGGCGAAGAAGGCCGAAAGCCTCGGCGCCAAGCTGTGATTGCCCGACTGACTACACGGAAGGTGGTGTGGCATGGCTGAATTGGACGTCGAAATCGTCGCAGTCGAGCGCGCACTGTGGTCGGGTAAGGCGACATTCGTATTCACCCGCACCACCGCGGGCGAGATCGGCATCCTGCCGCGGCACATCCCGCTGGTGGCACAGCTGGTCGAGGACGCGATGGTCCGGGTGGAGCGCGAGGGTGAGGACGATCTGCGGATCGCCATCGACGGCGGGTTCTTGTCGGTGACGGAGAACGGCGTCAGCATCCTGGTCGAGAACGCCCAGTTCGAGTCGGAAGTCGATGCCGACGCCGCCAAGCGGGATTCGGAATCCGATGACCCCGCGAAGGCCGCATGGGGGCGCGCCCGCCTTCGCGCCGTCGGACAACTCGACTAGAGGTTTCCTGTCGATGAGCGCGGTCATGTGGATCATGGTCGCGCTCATCGGCGTCTTGGCGGTGGCCGTCGTCGCGCTGGTGTACCGGTTGTGGAAGCTGCGGCAGGTCGGCGGTACCGCCGCCATCCTGCGGGACTATCCCGCCGCCGGTGGTCAAGGTTGGCGCCACGGTGTGATGCGTTATCGCGGCGGCGAGGCCGGCTTCTACCGGCTCTCGAGCATCCGCTGGTGGCCGGACCGTCGGCTGAGTCGGCTGGCACTGGAAGTGGTGGGCCGCCGTTCCCCGCGCGGAGACGAGTTCGACATCATGAGCCAGGAGATCGTGATCCTGGAACTGCGGGATTCTGGCCGAGGCTACGAGGTGGCCCTCGACCAGGGCGCGTTGACGGCCTTCACCTCGTGGGTGGAGTCCCGCCCGTCACGCCGCGCACAACGACGCACCGGCTGATCACGCGCCGGCGTCGTCCGTCTTCTTTCCGCCACCGGGTTGCCAAAGCACGTCGCCGTCCGGATTGGCCAGCCGGGACAGGATGAACAGCAGATCCGAGAGCCGGTTGAGGTACTTCGCCGGCAGGACGTTCACCGTGTCGCCGTGCTGATCGACCGCGGCCCAGGCCGACCGCTCGGCGCGCCGGGTCACCGTGCGGGCGACGTGCAGCAGCGCCGAGAGCGCGGTCCCGCCCGGCAGGATGAACGAGTTCAGCGGTGCCAGGCCTTCGTTGAACTGATCGCACCAGGTCTCCAGGCGATCGATGTAGTCCTGGGAGATGCGCAGTGGCGGGTACGGCGGATTCTCCGCAACCGGCGTGGACAGGTCGGCGCCTGCGTCGAAAAGATCGTTCTGGATCTGGCGCAGTACCTCCCCGAGCGCAGGGTCCGGGTTCCCGAGCGCGACGGCCACCCCGATGGCCGCGTTGGCCTCATCGCAGTCGGCGTAGGCCTGCAATCGCGCGTCGTTCTTGGAGACGCGACTGAAATCACTCAGCCCGGTGCTCCCGTCGTCACCGGTCCGGGTATAAATGCGGGTCAGGTGCACGGCCATGGTTGAACGGTACCGGTCACAGCGGCGTTGCAACCTGGCCAGGCGTTCTGAATCCGGCCCGTCGTCTGCTTACACTGGCCCGCGTGAGCGAGCGTTTCGTGGTGACCGGTGGGAATCGGTTATCAGGCGAAGTCGCGGTGGGGGGAGCCAAGAACAGCGTCCTCAAGTTGATGGCGGCCGCGCTGCTGGCCGAGGGCACCAGCACCATCACGAACTGTCCGGACATCTTGGATGTGCCGTTGATGGCGGAGGTGCTCAGAGGTCTGGGCGCGACAGTGGAGCTGGACGGTTCCACCGTCCGCATCACCTCGCCGGACGAGCCGAAGTACGACGCCGATTTCGCCGCAGTCAGACAGTTCCGTGCCTCGGTATGTGTGCTGGGTCCGCTGGTTGGCAGAGGTAAGCGGGCGAAGGTCGCGTTGCCCGGTGGCGACGCCATCGGCTCCCGACCGCTGGATATGCACCAATCGGGCCTGCGCCAGCTCGGGGCGCGGTGCAATATCGAGCACGGTTGCGTGGTGGCCGAGGCGGACCATCTGCGCGGCGCCGAGATCCAACTGGAGTTCCCGTCCGTCGGCGCTACCGAGAACATCCTGATGGCCGCGGTGCTGGCCGAGGGGGTGACGACGATCCACAACGTCGCGCGGGAGCCCGACGTGGTGGATTTGTGCGACATGCTCAACCAGATGGGTGCCCAGGTACAGGGCGCCGGCTCGTCCACGCTGACCATCACCGGGGTTGACCGGCTCTACCCGACCGAACACCGGGTCATAGGCGACCGCATCGTCGCCGCGACCTGGGGGATCGCCGCGGCGATGACACGCGGTGACATCTCGGTGACCGGCGTCGACCCCGCGCATCTGCAGTTGGTGCTGCACAAGCTGCACGACGCGGGTGCAACGGTCACCCAGCACGACAACGGGTTCCGGGTGGTGCAGTACGAGCGGCCCAAGGCGGTCAACGTCGCGACCCTGCCTTTCCCGGGTTTCCCGACGGACCTTCAACCGATGGCGATCGGTCTGGCATGCGTCGCGGACGGGACCTCGATGATCACCGAGAACGTGTTCGAGGCGCGATTCCGCTTCGTGGAGGAGATGATCCGGCTGGGGGCGGACGCGCGGACCGACGGGCATCACGCCGTGGTGCGGGGATTGCCGCAGTTGTCGAGTGCGCCGGTGTGGGCATCCGATATCCGCGCCGGTGCGGGTCTGGTGCTCGCCGGCCTTGTCGCCGACGGCGACACCGAGGTACACGACGTTTACCACATCGACCGGGGCTACCCGTTGTTCGTCGAAAACCTGGCCAGCCTGGGCGCGGAGATCGAGCGGGTAAGCTGATCTGAGACGGGCGTACCACCGTCACAAGCCCCTGACCAGGGGATTTGACTTCGCAGCGGCCGTGGATCTAATCTTTTGAAGTCGCCGCGGAAACGCGAGACAGAGAAGCTTGACTCGCCGGACAAGTTAGTTTAAGCTGGCAGGGTTGCCCCGAAACGGGTAGCTTCGACAAAATCAAGTCTGTTGTTTGAGAACTCAATAGTGTGTTTGGTGGTTTTTGTTTGTTGTTTTTTGGCCATCTTGGTGGGGGACTCCCCGTCTTCCTGCCACGTGGGATGGTTTGTTTTTTTGATGCCAGTTTTTGGTGTCTTTTGTTTGTGATCGGATTTTTCTGATTCGAATTCTGCCTCGTTTGTTCGAGGGGTTTTT
>NZ_JAWQNH010000008.1:0-210621 GCF_033741155.1 Mycolicibacterium chengduense
CTGCCCACCGATGAAATTCTCATAACGAGACTTAAAAGACATCAAAGCGCCCTCAACACCCGGGCGTGCATAAACAGTCACGGTTGATCTCCTGCCATGGGACGACGAAAAGTGTGTCGGTCGTCACTCAATGTACGAGGAGAGGGTTGCAGCACCGTTGCAACCGGCGTGCGGTCAGCCCAGTTCGAAATCGAGTCCGGCCAGATGACCGCCGGCCTGGGCGCGGCCGACCGGGTCGATCGATTCGCTGTTGCGCAGCGCCTCCCAACCTTCCCGATCGTCACGCCCTTCCGGCATCTCCAGCCAGCGCCGCAGGGGCGCCATATCGCCCCGCGAGCATTCGGCCAGCACCGCACCCCGCATGCTGGCCGACACCTGCATGCGCAACCGGGCGATCGACGGCGACACCGACTGCGGCAGCAACGGCCCGTGGTAGGCGTTCAGCGCAGCCTCGACGTCACCGAGGTCGAGCGCATCGAACACCTCCCCGATATCGGTGGTGATGGGCACCAGCAGCCGGTACGGCCGGGACGCCAGGAACTCGGCACCGATGACCTTGCGTAACCGGGACATCTCGGCGCGGACGGTCACCACATCCAGGTCTTTGTCGTCGAGCAGGACGGCGAGGTGATCGGCGGACAGGCCTTCGGGATGCCGGCTGAGCAGCACCAGGATGTCGGCATGCCGACCGGTGAGCATGGTGGCCCGCAGATGGCCGTACACGTCGGTGGTCACCCAGCGCGGCCGGTCCGAACCGAGCACCACCAGGTGCGGCTTGCGGGTGGCCGGTTCCGGCGCGCATCCGGTCAACCGCAGCAGCGCGAGGTGGCTCTCCACGGCCAGCGCGGTGGCCCTGACCAGCGCCAACGTCTGCGACGACGCCGCCTGCGGACCGCCGGTCAGGTCGATGGCGCCCAGTAGCGCACCGGTGTCGGGGTCGTGCAGCGGTGTCGCGGTGCAACTCCACGGCTGCACGACGCGGGAGAAATGCTCCGATCCTCGGATCTGCAACTCTCGGTCCAGCGCCAGCGCCGTGCCCGGGGCATTGGTCCCGGCGCTGCGCTCGCTCCAGTCCGCGCCCGGCACGAAGTTCATCTGTTCGGCTTTTCGGCGGGCCTTCGGATCGCCTTCGACCCACAGCAGGGTGCCGTCGGCCGAGGTCACCGCGACGAGGACACCCGCATCGACCGCGTCGTCGACGAGCAGCCGCCGGATGACGGGTAGTGCGGGCGCCAGCGGATGCGCATCGCGCAATCTGGCGATGCCGGACGCCACCGCCGCGGGCCGGGCCCGGTCGAAATCCGGGTCAACCCCCTTGGCGAGGCTGCGCTGCCAGCTCTTGGCAACCACCGGCCGCACCGTCGTGGGTTCCAGCTCAGTGACATCGACCTCTCCGGCCAAGAAGAGTTCGTGCACAGCACGCAGCTGCCGAGCACTCGGAACCTTGGTCGTCCTCACAAATGATCACGCTCCCGATCACGACCGGTCGCCTCACTGCCTCGGCCGCACCCCACACCATAGCCCCAATTCGCGCCGGTCGGCACGAACCCGAAAGGGTCACCTAATCCGGCCACCGCGAGTGCCCTGTCGGGCAGGACATTTGAAGACGTTTGTCATGTCGCATCGGATAATTCGGCGGGGCAGTTCAGCGGGGCAGTTCAGCGCCCCCAGGCGTTGGCGGCCTGCCGGTCGGTCGCGGCGATCTCGTCGGCACCGGCGCGGACGGCGTTGCCCAGCCGGAACAGAATGTCCTGAAGTGCCGATGCCGAGTGATCCCAGCGCAACTGTTCGTCACGGTAGGCCTCGGCCGCCTGACGGGTCCAGATTTGCTGCAGCGGTGCGATCTGGGCGCGCAGATCCTCCAGCGCGGCGCTCAGCCGGGCCGAGGTGGTGTGGATGTCCTGACGCACCGAGTACTCGATCTCGTCGAAATTGTAGGAAAGTGTGCTGTCCATGATGGCTCCTTACAGGTGGTTGATGACGGCGCCGATCTGCTGTGAGTGACTCTCACCGGCTTCCCGCAAAGCGCGTTCGTTGAGTCGGATGGTGTCGGCGATGCGGGCCAGGGCGGTGTGCAATGTCAGGGATTCGGCGTTCCAGCGGTCGACGACCTCGCGGAAACGCAGCGCCGCGGCCCCGCCCCACACCGACGGCGGGACCGAACCCATCCGGCCGATGAACGCGGCGAGCATGCCCCGGATCTCCTCGTTGCGGTTGTCGATATGCCCTGCGACCGCGTGCATGAGATCGAAATCGGTGTTGAGCGAAGCCATCTGCTGTCCTCTCGTTGGGTGCCGTTACTGTGATTGGACGCCGGCAACACCGGTTCGGTTCCCATTCGTCACGAAATGGCATGCGCGGAGCGGATCACCGCGTCGCAGGCGGCCCGCAGCTGTGCGGCCTGACCGGGCGGGCTCTGGCATCCCACGGCAATCCGTACGGCGCCGTCGAGAAAGACGGCCCAGTCTATTTCGCGTCCGGCTCTGGTCTCGGTATAGCCGATGACGGTCCGGCCGCCACGCTCGGCGGGGCTCCGCAGTGCGGTGAAGACGTCGGGATCCTGCTGCTGCAGCGCCGTGTCCAGCGTCGCCGCGGTCGCGGCCAGGTTCGCTTCGGCCCGGGATTGCACGATGAGCACCGCGCGGTCGCTCCCCGGCTCCACGGCTTGCACACGGCGCGAACCCGTTCCCGCCGTGACCCGTTCGATAGTCCAGCCGGCCGGCACGCTGGCCGCCACCCGGCCTTCGACGACCGATACCGTTGTGTCGCCGTCCGGTTCGTCGTGCAGTGCCCACGTGGTGACCGATACCGCCAGCAGCCCGGCGGCGACGATCCACGGCAGCGCGCGGCGCCGCACGTCGGTCGCCATCGTGATGGCCGCCGCGATATCGGGCCGCCCGGCGGCGGCCCGGCACAGGTGCCGATCACCGACGACGATGACGTCGGTGCCGCCGCGACGTAACCGGGCCGCGATATCGGTGGCGACGGCGCGCGCACCGGTGACCGCGGCCGGCACGTCGATGAGCACCGAGGCCGGTTCGCCGAGGCCGGACAGCACCGCATCGGTCGGATCGGCCTGCCGCGGGACCACCAGCGCCGCGGCGGGCGGCCCGTCGGTGAGGGCGCCCGCGATGACGAACTCGTCGGCGAACTCGACGAACACCTCGACATCGGGGTGCGCCCGCCGATACACCTGTGGGCGCTGCAGCACAACGACTTCCGAGCAGTGTCCGGCGGCCGCGGAACGGACCCGGTCCAGCCTGATGGCGGGCCACCACCCGGGACAGATGAGGACGATCTCACGGCAGGCGTCACCGAGCGCGGTGTGGACGATCTCACCGAGCACGGTGCCCACCTCGACCATCCGGTCGTCGACGACCGTGTGCTGATCGTCCACGGCGGCCAGCCCGGCCCGCACCAACTCCGCGGGCACCGGACACGGCCCGCGCACCGTCGCCGGACCGAAAAGGACGGGGGTGCTGGTCATGGCGGGTCCGCCCAGGCGATCTGGATGCGTTCGTCCGGTGCCCCGCGGACGCTGAGCGTCGCGCGGCCGGGCGGTAATCGGACCGGCCGGGCAGAACCCAGTAGCACCCCCTCTTCCGCGCCCGCGCTCATCATCAGGCCGGCGCTGCCCAGTTCACGCAACCCGGCCAGCAGTGGATCGAACAGCGCCCGTGCGGCCCCACCGGACCGGCGCGCCACGATGACGTGCAGGCCCAGATCCCTGGCGTGCGGCAGGTATTCGAGCAATGGCCCGAGCGGGTTACCGGAGGCGGCCGCCACCAGGTCGTAGTCGTCGATGACCAGGTAGATATCGGGTCCGGACCACCAGGACCGGTCCCGCAGCTGGCGTTGCGTCACGTCGACACCGGGCCGCCGCCCCCGTAACTGCGCCAGGACGGGATCGAGGCGGGATTGCACGGCGTCAGCCGAGATGGCGTAGCCGGCCAGGTGCCCGGATTGGACCACCCCGAGCAGGCTGCGCCGGTAGTCGACGATGAGCAACTGCACGTCCCGGGGACCGCCGGAGCGGGTCAGGGCCAGGCACAATGTCCGCAGCGTGGCCGTCTTCCCACACCCGATGTCACCGAGCACGATCAGATGCTGATGTTCTGCGAAATCGATTGCCACCGTGTGCATTGCACTTTCTCCGACGCCGATGGGGATAACACTGGAGCCGGTCGCGGGTGGCGCCGGCGGGCCGTCGGGCCAGGTCAGCATGTCCGGCAGCGCCTGGATGCGCGGTGCCACCGCATCGCCGTGCCGCGCGCGGAGCGCCTGCACCGCCGCCGCGGTGTCCAGGCCGAACAGGGTGGGCCGGGCGATCACCGAGAACAGGCCGTCGCGGGTGAGGCAGGCACCGGGGCCGCGGCCGGTGAGCAGCCGGGCACGTCGGCGATCGGTCTCCGATTCGGCGGGCTCGCCGAGCCGGAGTTCGATACGCGTACCGAGCTGGTCCTTGAGCGCGGGCCGCAGCTCGGCCCACCGCGACGCGGCGACGACGACGTGGATGCCGTGAGCCAGACCATGGGCCGCCAGCGCGGTGATGCCGTCCTCCAGACCGTCGCACACCTGACGCAGGGCGGCCCACCCGTCGACCACCAGGAACACCTCACCTTGATCGTCGGGCAGATTGGCCTCCCGCCGCCGGAGCAGGTCGTGTAGGTGCCGCACGGCGCGCTGGGCCAGTTCGGCGTCGGCGCGGCCGGCGTAGACACCGATGTGCGGCAACGCCCCCAACGGTGCCAGTGCACCGCCGCCGAAGTCGAGCAGGTAACACTGCACGGCGGCGGGATCGCGCGTGGCAGCCAGTCCCAGCACGATCGTGCACAGTGCCGTCGACTTCCCGGACTGGGTGGCGCCGACCACCGCGGCGTGACCGGTCGCACCGGTCAGGTCGATCAGCAGGGGGTCATGCCGTTGCGCGAACGCGTTGTCCACCAGGCCCACCGGTATCCGCAGCGGACCGGTGCCGGGTGCGCGCAGCAGGTCACCGAGGGACGGCGAGCGGTCCAGCGGGGGCAGCCACACCTGGTGCGCCGGCGTGCCGTGGCCGGCCATCCGGTCCAAGACGCTGTCCAGCAGCGTGGACTGCGCACCCGGCCTGCGGGCCGCGCGGTCCGGCACGGGTGCCGCGGTGAACGGGCGCAGAGCAGCCCCGGGTGCCGCTGCGGTCAGGGGATCCGAGACCATCCCCGAGACGTACGCGGTGTGGAACCGGACGGTCTCGCCCGTCGGCGTGCGCAGGTACGCCGCCCCCGGTGCGGCGGGCAGCTGATAGGCATCCGGAGTGCCCAGCACCGCGCGGGATTCCCCCGTCGAGAAGGTGCGCAGGCATATCCGGTAGGACAGGTGCGTGTCCAGGCCCCGCATCCGGCCTTCGTCGAAACGCTGGCTGGCCAGCAGCAGGTGCATGCCCAGCGATCGGCCGACACGGCCGATGGCAACGAAGAGATCGGCGAAATCGGGCTGCTGGCTGAGCAGTTCGGAGAACTCGTCGACGACGATGAACAACACCGGCAGTGCGGGCAGATCGGTACCCGCGGCCCGCGCGCGGCGGTAGTCGTGCACCCCGGCCAGGTTGCCCGCGGCCCGCAGCAGTTCCTGCCGCCGGTTCATCTCACCGGTCAACGCGTCCCGCATGCGCTCCACCAGGTGCGCCTCGTCGGCGAGGTTGGTGATGACGGCCGCCACGTGCGCGGCCCGGTCCAGGCCCAGGAAGGTCGCACCACCCTTGAAATCGATCAGTGCCAGATTGAGTTCATCGGGTGCATGGGTGGCGACCAGTCCCAGGATCAGCGTGCGCAGGAACTCCGATTTCCCCGAACCGGTGGCGCCGATGCACAGCCCGTGCGGACCCATGCCGCCGTGCGCGGCCTCCTTGATATCCAGCACGACGGGTTGACCACGCTCGCCGGTGGTCGTCGTGAACCCGATCGGGACCCGTAGTCGGTCCTCGTCCGCGCGCGGCCGCCACGCCTCGGCCGGATCGAAATCACCCGATGCGACCCCGATCAGGTCGGGCCAGCCGGGCCGACCGGCCGACCCGCCGTCGGGCGCGTACCCGGCGATCCGCCGCGCACAGCGCGCGGCCTGCCCGGGGCCGAGTTCGTCCGGGCGGCAACCGGCGGTGATGACGGCAGCCGCCGCAGCGATATCGAACACCGACACACCCGCGGTGACCGCGGTGACGGAGGTGTCGACACCGTCCACCACGATCACCACCTGCGCAGCACCCAGCGCGGCGCAGGCGTCCTGGGCGGCAGCCAGGTCGGTGAACGTCAGCCGGCGCGGGCCGGCACCGTCGCACAGCAGGGAATCCCGATGGTGCGGTAACCATTTCAACCAGTCCCAGTGGGTATCGCCGGGCGGTACCACCGCGGCGATCCGGACGTCGGTCGGGCTGTGCAGGGTTGCGAGCTGACACAGCATGGCACGCAGCACGTTCCGGGATACCTCGGGATCGGAGTGGACCGATGTTCGGCCACTCTCCGCCAGTGCGAGAGTGACCGGTACTTCGGCGAGCAGCGCCCACCGTTCGAGCACCTCCTGCAGCGCGCCCTCGGTCACCGGGTCGGTGTCGCCGAGCGAGTCGGACTGCGGCGCGATGAGCGGGGTGGCCAGCGGCACCGGCCCGAGACCGAATCTGATCACACCGAAATCCGGATCACCGGGGCGGCGCTCCCACATCCGCGGCCCACCGGCCAAGGTCCACAATGCCGCCGGGTCCGGGTGCCGCCAGTGCAGCCAATCATGTTGCCGGCGTGCGGTCTCCGTGGTGTCGTGGACGATGTCGTCGAGGTAGCGCAGGTAACCGCAGCGCGCGGCATTGACCTCGGCGGTACGGCCGCGGAAGGTGTGTGCCAGCGTGCCCGTCGCCGAGGCCAGCATCATCACGGGGAAGAGCAGGAACATCGGATTTCGCGGGGTGCCTTGCCCCGACCTCAGGTACACCGCGGCCATCCCGCCGACTGCCACCAGCATCACCACGGGCAGCAGCCGGGTCAACGGGTTCACCGGCTGGGCCGCAGGCAGGTCCGGCGGCCGCCGCAACTCCACCGCACGCGACGGTGGCGGAGCGGGTTGCACGAGTTCCACACTCTGTTCGACGCACCGATGCGCCAACCGGTTCCGTCGAATTCTGGCGCACGGGGGGCAGCCCGGTGCCGGTTACGGTCAGAGGTGTGCAGGATTCGTGGTGCCGGGTATCGATCGCCCACGCGGATACCGTGACCGATCTGGTGTGCTCGGCGGACATATCGGTGGCCGCCGCGCTGCCCGACATCGTCGACATGGTGATCGCACCGGACGCCCGACCGGGGCGCAGCTGGCACCTGAGCCGACCGGCCGGTGATCGGCTGGACGAGGATAAGACGCTGCGACAAAACGGCGTTCGCGACGGCGATGTGCTGGCCATCGCGGCAGCACCGGCACCGCTGTACGCCCCGGCGGCAGGTGATTTCGGCACCGTGGCCGCGACCGAGGCGGCGCACCCCGCGCCGCACCGGGCGACCGCCGTGTGGGCAGCTCTGGCGTGGGGATGGTCCGCCGCGGTCGCCGCCGCGACGATCGTGGGTTCGGTGCTGATGTCCGGACTTCCGGTGGTGGCATCGGCAACCGCGGCGGGTGTCGCGGTGACGGCCGCCGCGATGGCCCGCCGGGCGCCCGCCACGGTGGCGGCCACCGCGGGCAGTGTGATCGCGGTGATATTCAGCGCCGCCACCGGATACCTCGCCGTCGGCACGTCAGCGCCGGCACCCGGGGCACTGCTGGCGGTCGCCGCCGCGGCGTCATGCGCCGTCCTGCTCGCCCGGCTGACAACCGCCGACACGATCCTGCTGACCACCGTGGGGACCTGGGCGACCCTGTCGGCCATCGGGATCGCGCCGGCGGCGCTGTGGGCGACCGGATTCGGAGTCAGCGCTGCGGTGCTGTGCGCGGCGGCCATCGCAACCCTCGGCCTCGCGGCTCGGTTGGTCATCGTCGTGACCGGGCTCAACCCGGCGTCACCCGGCCGCACCGGCACCGGGGTCACCGGCCGGCGCACCGGGCATGCACGGCAGGTGTTGACCGGGATCGTGGCCGGCGCTGCCACCACGGCGACAACCGGCTGTGTGATGCTGGCGGTGGCATTCGCCGACCGGGCGGCCGAACCCCTGCTCGCCGGGGTGGTCACCGGTGTGGTCCTGCTGCGCATCCGGTTACACGCCGACGGTCGGTGCAAGGTGGCCCTGCTCATCGGTGGATTGGCCTGCGCCACCGCCACTTCGGTGCTGTTGCTGCGCTGGATACCGGTGTATGCCGGCGCGGTGAGTGCCACCGCCGCGGCGGTGGCAGCGGTGCTGTATACGCAACGCAATACGGTGAGCGCGGCCACCTCCCGCGTCGTCGACATCGTCGAGGTGGCGCTGCTGGCCACGGTGATCCCGACGGCCGCGTGGTGTGCCGGCATCTTCGGAGTGGTCCGTGAGCTGAGCCTGCCGTGGTGACCCGGTTGCTCGTCGTCGCCGTTCTGGTCATCTCCCCGGCGGTGGCGCCGCCGACAGCACGAGCCGTCACCCCACCGGTGGTGGACAGAGGTTTCCTACCGGCACCCGGCCCGGCCGCACCGCCCTACCCGACCGAACCGTCGGCTCCGTGCGCCACCTCGGGCCCCGCGGTGTCCACCCGGTTGCCGGACCGACCGGATCTGCGGTCGGCGTGGGCGGTGACGCGCGGTGCCGGGCAGACCGTCGCGGTGATCGACACCGGCGTGGCGCGGCACCGCCTGCTGCCGCATCTGGTGGCGGGTGGCGACTTCGTATCCACCGGGGACGGGACACAGGACTGTGACGGCCACGGCACCATCGTCGCCGGGCTGATCGGCTCGGCGCCCGACGCGGCGTCGGGGTTCAGCGGGATCGCGCCCGAGGCGACGATCATCGGTATCCGCCAGTCCAGCAGCACTTTTCGTGAAGCGGGTGGCGGAGCGGGCGTGGGCGATGTCGACACGCTGGCGGCAGCCGTGCGGTTGGCGGCAGACCTCGGGGCGACCGTCATCAACATCTCCTCGGTGGCGTGCCTGGCAGCCGCGGACGCCCTGGACGACCGGGCACTGGGCGCCGCGCTGAGCTACGCGGTGGACGTCAAGAATGCCGTGGTGGTGGCCGCCGCGGGCAATGTGGGCGGGCACGGTAGCTGTCCGAGACAGAACCCGGTTGCCACGGCCGGGCCGGCACCGGACTGGGAACGGGTGGACGTCGTCGCCAGCCCCTGCTGGTACGACGATCAGGTACTGACCGTCGGGTCGGTGCGCGCCGACGGCACGGCTTCCGAATACAGCCTTGCCGGCCCGTGGGTGGACGTGGCCGCACCCGCCGAAGGCGTCGTGTCACTGGATCCGGTCGGCGAGGGCCTCGTCGACCGAGCTCCTGATGGCGACGGCACGCAGCCCATTTCGGGAACCAGCTACGCCGCGCCGGTGGTCGCCGGTTACGTCGCATTGCTGCGCTCGGTGGCACCGCACCTGACGGCGCGCCAGGTGATGAAGCGGATCGAGGACACCGCGCTGCCTGCCGCGGGCGGCTGGAACCCGCATACGGGTCACGGCGTCGTGGACCTTCGTGGCGCCCTGGACGCGGTCCACCCGGCTGCCCCACCGCCGGCCCGCCCCGTCGCTGCGGTGTCCCCGGCGGCGGAGGACACCCGCCCCGGCCGGATCGCGACTGCGGGGGCGGCCTTGTGCCTGGCCGTCGCGATGGTCTCCATCGCGACGGGCCGGCTACGCCGGCCCCGGCACGGCGTCCCGCTGGACTGAGGCCCGCGCGGAGCCGAGTGCGGGACCGCGTGGCAGCAATGCGAGCACCGGCCACGGTCCACTGGCGGGATCCTCGGGCAACCCCAGACTGGTTGCGGACTGCTCGTCGTCGATGCCGTAGGCCACGCCGCCCCGATCCACCACGAACAGTGGGCCCGTCGCGGCGCCCGCTCCCGCGGCGCCCGTCGCGCGCACGTAGACACCGTCGGTGTTCACGACGGCGTCGATCCGCGGACCTTCGCCGTCGGCCTGCGCCAGGGCAACCGGTTGACGTTGCGCTGGAAGGCTTTTACGAGTCGACACGGTGACCTCGGGAGCGGCGCCCACCTTGCCCGGCCGCCAGCGCACGCACACCTGGGCGGCGAGATCCGCCCCGGCGGGTATGGCGGCGGCAGGTGGGAAGTGGTCGAGTGGAAGGGATTCGATGACGGGCACATCGGCGATCCGGTCGGCAGGGACGGTCTGCACACCGTCACCTTGACGCACCGCGAACCGGATCAGATCCGCGGCGACCTGCCCGATGCGTTGCACACCGGTGGTCAACACCACGTAGTGGTCCGGGGCGGCACCGGTGCGGCGCACCGTCAGCACGGTGCCCACCGTGCTGGCCGGCAATTGCGGCGGACCGGGCCGGCCCGCCCTGTCGATCACCGGGGTGGTGAGGGCGGCGACCTCGGGCACCAGGTTCAGCAATGCCGGTGAGACCATCAGCGGTGCAACACCTTCCAGTCGCAGCGCACGAACCACCGGACGATCGCGAAGGTCGACCGCGGCGCGCCGGCCGTCGAACAGCAGGTAAACCACCGCGGCGCTGTCCCCGACCGGGCGAACGAGCAAGGGTGCCGCAGGTTCGTCATCGAGCGCGGCACCGATGAACACGGTGGTGGTCTCGCCGTCACACACGGTCCACGCTGCGTCGGCCGGCGGGTGGGTCGGCACGGTGGCCGGTGCGCCGGGAATTCCCATCGACGGACCACGCTTGGCTGCCGCGATACTCGCGGCACTGACCAGCACCGGCTCCGCGGCGGTACGCGCGATCAACCGGGCCGAAGCCAGGTTGAGGGCCGGATGCAGGGCGTCACCCACACGCACGTACACCTCGCCGGACGCACGGTCGATCACGATCGGTGCGGAACCGATCGTGCCGCGCGGCGTGACCACCGACAGCACCACGCAGACCCCCAGGCCGACGGCGGTGAGTACCGCCCCGGCGACCAACGCCAGCGATTGGGTCCGGATCGGATCGTCGAGCATGCGGGTGTCGCGAGCGATCAACGCATATTCCATGCGGCGCACGAGAAAGCGGTGGCCGCTGGCAAGCAGCCTGGTCGACGATCGCCGGTCCATGTGTTCCCCCGGTGTCGAGCTTAATCGCGGGGTGCGGCCGCCGGACACACCAAATCCTTTGCTCGGGGAGACCGCCGGAACAGGAGCGGCACGGCTACTGCGGCCCGCGGCCTCCGTGCCCAGCAACCACCCTCCCCCGGTGAAAACGTTAAGCTGACACATCCCGCCCACCGAGGCGGCAGCGGCCCCACGGCATGGGAAGGCAGCGTCACGAGAAGGGAACCGACGCGGCGGTGACGACCCCGGTACTCGATTTCGACGGACGGGTGGTCGATCGGCGGCGCGAGCTGACCGACCTGCGCGAGGCCGTCGAGTCGGCAGGGCGAGTCGCGGGATCGTGCGTCCTGATCAGTGGCGTTTCCGGGGTCGGCAAATCAACGCTGGTCCAGGCTTTCGGCGCCGAGGTGTCCGAGCGGAACTGCGTCTTCGCCTACGGACGGTGCCGTGACGGGGCTCCCGCGCCGTATACCGCGCTGGGCGAGGCCCTGGGCGCGCTGGTGCGCGCCATGGATGCCACGCTCGCCGCCGAACGCAACCATTGGCGCTCGGCGCTGATCGGCGCCACACCCCCGTTGTCGGACGTGCTCGGTGACCTGGTGCCCGACTTGCGTCAGATATCCACGCCGGATGCGCCAACCCCGGCTCCGGCGCCACAGGCGGCCGATATGCGCCGCCGGCTGCACCGGGCCATCATCGCGCTGCTTTCGGAGACGGCCGCCTTCCGTCCGGTGGTGCTGACGATCGACGACCTGCAATGGGCCGACGGCGACTCGCTGATGTTCCTGTCCGAACTGCTGACCGTGTCGTTGCGCAATGTGCTGGTGGTCGGCGCGTATCGGACCGGTGAGTTCGAGCCGGGCGAAGCCGGTCTGACGGCCTCGACCATTCGCCGTTTCGACCTTGCCCCGTTGTCGCGCACCGATATCGAGGAACTACTCGCCGGCGTGACCGGTCCCAGCGTCGAGTTGGGTGACGTTGCCAGGGAGTTCCATCATCGGACCGACGGCAATCCGTTGCAGGTGCGGCAGTTGCTGTACCGCGCCCAGCAGGCCGGCGCGCTCGTTGCGGTCGGCCCCGGAGGTCGGCCGAGGTGGGATCTTCGCATCCTGAGTTCGATCGAGATATCGGCGTCGGCGGCGGAATTCCTCGGCCGCTACCTCGACCAGCTCCGGCCGGTCGACCGGGACGTACTCAGATCGTTGACCGTCATCGGCAGTGAGTTCGACCTTGAGGATGCCGCGGCGGCGGCGGCCGTCGCCCCGGACACGGTGGCACAGACCCTGTGGACGGCACTCGAATTGCGGTTGATCGAAGCCCTCGATCGAGCGGGTAGGCGGATAGCCAACACGATCAGCCACGACGTGCGCTACCGGTTCAGCCACGACAAGGTGAAGGAGTCGGCCCGCGAAGGACTCGCGGCGGAGGATGCCCGGCGCATCCATCTCCGGATCGGCCGGCGGCTGCTGGAGCTCGGCGACGACCGGTTGTTCGAGGCGGCCCGTCACGTCGGGCTGGGAGGCGGTGCGGCGACCGAGGCCGGCGAGCGCCTGCGCTTCGTGCACGTACTGCATCGCGCCGCGAACAAGGCCAGGGTCCAAGCCTCCTTCCCGCTGTGCCTGGAGCATTGCCGCAGTGCGCTGCACCTGCTGGGTGGGCAGCGCTGGTCGACGAACTTCGACCTGACCCTGCAACTACAGCTCGAGGCGGCCGAGGCCGCGCTGTTGGTCGGTGACGTCGCAACGCTGCACGAGCTGCTCGACGAGGCCGAAGGGGTGCTGCGGGATCCGGCCGACCGCGCGCGCCTCTCCTATCTGCGCCTGAAGGGCCGGATCGCGCAGAATCGCATCCAAGACGCCCTGACGGTGGGCCTGCGGGCGCTCGACGAACTCGGCGAACCCCTGCCCGCCGATGCCGGCAAGCCCCGCATCCTCAACGCGCTCGGGCGGATGAAACTCACCACGCGCCGATGGAGTACCGAGCAGCTGCTGCAGCTGCGGGAATGTACCGACCGCCGGGTCATCGAGGCGCAACACATCCTGGCCGAGTTGCGCAGCATCTCCTACATCGCGCGGCCCAATCTGTTCCCGCTCATCGTCCGTAAACAGCTTTCCCTCACCCTCGCGCACGGCCACACCCCGTCCACACCGCTGGTTCTGGTGAGCTACGGCGTGGTCCTGGTGATCGCCGGTGACCGCACGGGCGCCCAACGGTTCGGCGAGGTTGCCCTGGCGCTGACCGAGCGCGCCGAGTTCCGGCAGGCGCGACCCGAGACCTTGTTCCTCTACCTGAACTTCATCCGACATTGGCGCCATCCCGTGCGCGACGGACTCGGCCAGGTCCGCGACGCCGTCACGGCGGCCCTGAACCAGGGCGACCAGGAGTACGCCGGTTTCCTGGTCACGGTGCTGCTGTCGCAATCGTTCTGGGCGGGCACCCCGGCGACCGAGATCGACACCATGGCTCGCTCGCTGATCCCGCAGATCCGGTCCCAGCCGGTGCCCAGCACGCTCAGCCAGGCCCTGCACCAACTGTGCCTGAACCTGCTCGGCCGCAGCGAGGACCCGATGCTGGTCGCCGGCGAGAGCGGCTACGACGAACGCGCGATCGTGCCGGCAGCCCGCAACGAAGGCGACGAGGTCACGTTGAGCGTCGCGGCCGATGTCAAACAGGGCCTGCATTTCTGGAGCGGGGACCACGTCGGCGCCGCCGCGGTCACCGAGGAGGTGATGCAGCACCTGGCCGGCACCGTGGGCACCACGGGCCTGCAGCTGGTGCACATGGTCAGCGCTCTGAGCGGCATCCATTCCGCGCCGGATGCCCGCGCGACGAGAAAGACGGTGCGTGATTCGCTTGCGCTGCACCGTAAATGGGCGGCAGAGGCACCGGCGAACTATGCCGCGCCGTGCGCTCTCATCGAAGGTGCCTGGGCCAGGGTGCGCGGACGGCATCGCGAGGCAGAGCGATTCCTGGACACCGCCATCGAGCTGGCCGACGAGCATCAGCTGCCGCTGATCGGCGCGCTGGCGCACGAGGAGGCCGCCGACCTCTACACCGATACCGGCCGGGCCCGGCTGCACGAGCACATGCTGCGCTCGGCCTACCAGCGTTGGCAGGCATTGGGGTTCACGTTGCGGGTCAACCGGCTCGCCCGCCACCACCCATGGCTGCTCAGCCGCGCATTGGTGCAATCCGGCGCAGGCATCGACCCGGTCGGGGCGCACCAACTGGTGCGCACGCTGGCCGCCGCGCGCACGCCGGACAGCCTCGCCACACTGGCCCTCGGCGCCGCCGCCGACATGACGGGCGCCGATCGGGTGCTGTGCCTGACCGGCGAGCCGGACCAGCTGACCGTGCGCGCGGTCCATCAACGGGGCGTCACCACCACGATCGACGAGCCGTGGGCCACGGTGCCCTACGACACGTCGGTGGTGCGCCGCGTCATCGAGACCGCGACACCGTTGTGCCTGACCTCTGACACGTCGGTCCTGGCAGCACCGATCATCTTGCAGGACAAGATAATCGGTGTCCTGTACGCCGAGCGAACCGGAGCGGGTGCACCGTTCAGCGCCCAGCACGAGGATGCGCTGACCTTCCTGTGCGCGCAGGCGGCGGCACCACTGTGGAGTTTTCAGCTGGAAGCCCAATTGCGCGCAGCCGACGAGCATCGCCAATCCCTGATGGACGTCCAATCCAGATTCGTGCCCAACGAACTGTTGCGCATGCTGGATATCGACGACGTCCGCCGGGTGCGCAGCGGATACCGCGTCGAGCGGCAGATGACGGTGTTGGTCTCCGACATCCGGGGTTACACCACCCTGATCGAGGATATGGACGTGTTGGAGGCCAACACCCTGGCCACCGGGTTCCTGCGCGCGGTGGAACTGCCGATCGTCGCCTGTAACGGCATGATCCAGGACATGCGCGGCGACGAGATCCTCGCCGTCTTCGAGAGCACCGATGATGCGGTCCGAGCCGGTCTGGGCATGCTGCGCTCGTTGCGCGAGCACAACGGCGACCGGTTGGCGCATGGCTCCGAGGAGTTGCGGGTGGGCATCGGAATCAACTCCGGGGTCGTCGGACTCGGCCTGGTCGGCGGTGTAAACCGGATGGTGCTCAGCACGGTCGGCGACGCGGTGAACCTGGCAGCCCGGATCGAAGGCACCACCAAGCGTTACGACTCCGCGCTGCTCATCTCCGACGCCACCTACGGCGAACTCGCCGACCCCGCCCAATTCCACATCCGCCGGATGGAGCGGGTGATGGTGGTCAACCGCCGACAACCGGTGACCGTCTACGAGGTCTACGACGAGGATCCCGAGGATCTCCTGGCCGCCAAGCTGGCGGCCCAGCCCGCTTTCGACGAGGCTTTCGACCTGTTCGACTCCGGTGCCGTGGACAAGGCCCGTGCCGCCTTCGAGCGCTGTCATCGACTCCTGCCCGACGACGCGGTGGCCACCTTGCACATCGCGCACTGCGATGCCATGCAACGCGGGGAATTGCGGCCCGGCCAAGACGTGGTGCTGCGGCAAAAGTACGCCGATTGACCGACACAAGTCCTGCCCCGACAACGCCCGGGTCTGCGATCATGTGAGCCATACTCGAGGGGGGCGCCGCCATGTATCTCAGTGCCGAACGCGTTGCCATGGTCAATCACACGATCAAGGAGACGTTCGAGCAGACCTGTATCGCGTGGCAAGCGATTCCGCACTGGGACACCGGGGATCCGGGACAGACCGCGGTGGTGAACGACGACGCCACCAATCCCGTCGTCACCGTCAACCATGCGGCCGAGCCCGTCAATCTGACGGTCGGTGAGCTGATGTCGCCCACGCCGGATGCGGTGCTGGCCAAGGTCACCCCCGCGGTGGTCGCGCTGGCGGCGAAGGTCGACGGATTCGTCATTCCACTCCTGCGCAACGCCGCACCCAACATCGTCAGGATCGTCGACCCTGCCGACGATCCGCCCAAGATGGTCGGCGGGGTGATCGACGCCAGAGTCCTGTTGGAGAGCGCCGGCTTCCGCGCCCCGTCAGCGGCGTTCGCCGACGCCGACTCGATGAAGGCGCTCTATCAACTGGTCAACGGCTACGCCCCCGTCAAGGATTCGATCCTGGATGCCGGCAACATCAATGCCCCCTACCGTGTCGGCACCTTCACCAGCCCGGACATCACCACGCCGCCCACGACGGCCATCCCGGCCGGTGACACCTTGCGCGCTGTTGCACTCGGCCGTCGGCAGCGCATCGCGCCCGGATACGCTGCCGACGCATCCCCTGGCGAAGAACCCGTCGACCTCGCCGTCAGCATTCCTCCGAGTTTCGAGATCGTCGGTGAGACCGCCCCCAACAATGTCTTGATCAACGTGCGGATCAGTTATGCGGTACGACCCAAGGCCGTCAACGGTTTGGTCTTGATCACCAGCGGCCCGTAATGACCACGGCCGCACCCGAAACACCTTCGGTCCCAGCGGCGCCCGATCCGCTGGAGCACTACCTCGCGCAGTGCAAGCACGTCTGCGACGGTGAGATCGAGCGGCTCTACGGCGCCGGCCGGCACGGCACCAGCAGCCTGCACGAGCTGATCCTCGACTACCCGCTGCGCGGCGGCAAGGCCCTGCGCCCGGCCCTGAGCATCGCGATCTGCCTCGGCCTCGGGGGCCACCTCGATGCGGTCCTCCCGACCGCGGCCACCCTCGAGCTCTATCACAATGCGTTCCTCATCCACGATGACATCGAGGACGAATCCTGGTGGCGCCGCGGTAAACCCACGCTGCACGTCGACCACGGCGTCCCGATCGCGGTGAACGTCGGCGACGCGATGCTCTCGCTCACCCTGCAACCGTTGCTGGACAACGTGGAGCGCGTCGGCCTCGGGCCTGCGCTGCGGATCCTGCGCGCGGTGGCCCATATGACCAGGCAGACCGTCGACGGCCAGGCCCTCGAGCTGGAGTGGGTGAAATCCAATACCTGGCAACTCGACGACACCGACTATCTGACCATGGTCGAACTCAAGACCAGCTGGTACTCGTTCATCACGCCGCTGCAGGCGGGTGCCCTGGCGGCCGGGGCCGACACCGATCGGTTGGCACCGCTTGAGGCGTTGGGCCGGCACATCGGCGCGGCCTTCCAGATCACCGACGACCTGCTGAACCTGCGCGCCGACCCACAGGACTACGGCAAGGAGATCGGTGGCGACCTGTGGGAGGGTAAACGCACACTGATGTTGCTGCATGCCCTGCGTAACGCGACGCCAGCCGAACGCGACCGGGCCGTGGCCATCCTGGCCCGCCGGCGCCCCGGTATCGACGACGACGAGGTCGGCCTCGCCGACGTGCTGGAGCGGCTGACGCGGCGCGGCGAGCTTTCGCACAGCGGTCGGGCCGAGATCATCGGTTACTTTGACCGGCAGCAGCATTCGGAGCCCAAGCAGCTCGATGACATCCGCTGGTTGTTCGCGCTGATGCAGCGGGTCGGCTCTCTTGCGCACGCCCGCAATGTCGCCGCCGCGCACGCCAGGGCAGCGGCCGCGGCGCTGGCCGGGTTGGACTGGCTGCCCGCCAGTAAGCATCGGGACATGCTAGCCGCCCTGATCGACTACGTGCACGGGCGAACCCGATGACCCCCGAGGTGCTGGTGGGCATGCTCACCGAGTTGGAACGGATCAGGGAGGCCACCCTCGATCTCGTCGAACATGAGGCCCCGCAACTGCTTCCGACCCCCGATCCGGACTCCGACGGGTCCGAACGAGCGGTGTTCGAGCTGCTGAGGGGCGTACGCCGAGCCGTCCTGGGCAATCCGGCCGCCGCGCGACGCGTGCACGACATCCTCGTCGCCGAAGGGGTCAGGTATGCGCGTACCCCCGACGGCGCGCGGCTGCGCGACGCATTGGCCGCGTCCGAGGCCGTCGAGAATCTGCGGCGCATCTGGGAAACGTTGAGCCTCAACGTTCTCGACGGCCCAGGCGAGCCCGGGGCGGCGCCGCCGGCCTGGTCGGAATTGCTGTCCGACGCACTCGTCGGGCACGGCCTCGACGACTCCGTTCTCGCCCGCTTCCGGCCGGAAGGATTCGCGTGAGCCTCACCGACCCGCAACCGGCGCTGGCCGAGGCGAGCACCTTCATCGACTACCTGGTGGGCTTGGCCGGGCTCGGGCGCCTGGTGCGCGCGTTGGCGACCGACGCCGAGATCACGACGGGCGTTGCCGACGACTTCGTCCAGCTGTTGGTCGGCATCGCCGGCGTGGCAGCCGGGGTGGAACGGCTGGCCGTATCGCAGGCCGGTGCGGCGCACCCCTGCGAGCGCGCCGCGCCTACGGCCTCCGGGCGGTGGCTGCGATGACGGCCTCGCTGGCGGCAAGCGATTTCATGCGGACACCGATGCTGGGCACCGCCGAGCCCGATGGTTTCAAGGAATGGCATCACTTCGTGGTGCATACCAACGGTTTCCGGCTGTTGATCAACTTCAGCCTGCACGCCCAGACCACGGCACAGGGTGCAATCCGGTTGGTACCGCGGATCATCGTGATCGGCCACGAGGACAGCTGGCATGGTGAGATCGTCCGGTTCGACGAAGCGCAGGTGGACATCTCGGCCACCCTGGGGGACCTGACGATCGGCGGCAACCGGATGCTGGTCCGGCCGGACGGTTATCGGGTCACCGTGGACCTGCCCGCCCACGGCGTGCACGGCGAACTGGATTTCGTGTCGGTGAGCCGGCCGTTCGTGGTGAACAACCAGCCGCTCGGGGCCGGCCGGTTGAACTGGTTGTTCGTGCCGCGATTACATGCCACGGGCTGGATCCGGCTCCGTGGGCGCGAGCACCGATTCGACGCCGACGTCGCCTACCACGACCACAATTGGGGCCGATTCTGGTGGGGCGACGACTTCGGCTGGGAGTGGGGCACGGTGCTGCCCCGCGAATCCGGCGACCCGTGGTCGCTGGTGTATCTGCGGATGACCGACAGACGGCGGCTGCGCTATCTGTCCCAGGCGCTGTATGTCTGGCATCGTGACGAACCGGCGGCCATCTTCCGGCATGCCTCGGTGCAGGTACGGACCTCCGGCGTGCTCGCCCGGCCACCCGACTGCACCCTGCCGGCGCCGATGCGGCTACTGCTCGACGGTGACGTGCCTGCAGTCCCGGCGACGGTGGAGGTCACCGCGGCGCACGCCGCGGACGTCGTGTGCGCACGCTTCTTCCCGCAGTCCTATGCTCGACTGGCACAACCCAGTGAGCTGACTCTCGACGGCACCACCGTGCTGTGCGAATCCAGCGGGGCCGCCACGATGACCGGTTCGATCAACGGTGAGCGCATCGACTTCGTCGGCACGGGTGTATTCGAGTTCCTCCATGGCTGAAGCGGTTTCGTCATTGCTACGACAGTCGGTCTACCATCTCGCCGACGAGGTTCCCGACAGCTACCGGCTGGTGCTGCGCACCCTGGGACCCCTGGTGGTCGAGCTGGCAGTGGATGGCGAACGTTTCTCGCTGCGGGGCGGCCGGCGGCTGGAGGTCTGCGGTGCCGACGACCGCGCGGGGACCCGCGTTGTCACCACCCGGGTGGGCATCCTCGAGGTCCTCGACGCCGTGATCACCCTCGACGAGGCCGTCGAGGGTGGCGCGGTTGCCGTTCACGGCGGTCTCGACGAGATCCTGCGCGCGCACGACACCATGCGGGCCTACGTGCATGCGGCGGTGCGGGCCCCGTCCCAACCGGCGCTGCTGTCGGCCCTGCGGGCGGGCGTGCCGTGAGCCCGCCGATCATCCCGCCCGCGGCCCAGCACCGTCCGCCCACGGTGGCGGTGTTGGGAGCCGGTATCGCCGGGCTGACAGCGGCCCAGGAACTCGCCGAGCGCGGCTTCGCGGTCACCGTCTACGAGGCGCGCGCCGATGAGCGCTCCGAGCTCGGATCCTGGCTTCCCCCAGTCAAATTGGGCGGTCTGGCGGCGTCGCAATTCGCCATGGTGGGACGGCACAAGGGATTGCACGGCGAGTTGCGCCCCTTTCCAGGCCGGCGCGGCCACCCGCCGGCGCCCGGCCGGGCGGTGGCCGGCGAGCACGGGTTCCGCTTCTTCCCGGCCTACTATCTGCACACCTGGGACCTGTTCAACCGCATCCCGATCTATGACCGGGTGACCTCCGCCGGCACCGAGCAGTGGGTGCCGAC
Organism: Mycolicibacterium chengduense; assembly: GCF_033741155.1. Classification (NCBI taxonomy): domain Bacteria; kingdom Bacillati; phylum Actinomycetota; class Actinomycetes; order Mycobacteriales; family Mycobacteriaceae; genus Mycobacterium; species Mycolicibacterium chengduense. The sequence goes on from NZ_JAWQNH010000008.1 coordinate 20,311, forward strand.
GTCGCGCACCGTGCTGGACAACGTGCGACGGGTGGTCACCCAAGGCACGACGGTGTCCGGCAAACCGTCCCTGGTCTTTCCGCGTGAGGCGCCCCGCAGTCTGGCCGAGTTCCTCAGCGTGGCCGGACAATTGGCGGGGCTCGGTTTCACCGCTTCCGATGTGCAGACCTTCATCGGGCGGTTACTGCGCTACCTGGTCACCAGCCCGGTTCGGCGGGCGACCGAGTTGCAGAACCTGTCGGCCTACGACTACTTCGTCGGCCGCCAGCCCGACGGAACCCGCCGGTTCTACTACACACCGCGCTTCGATGCGCTACTGCTCGAGATGCCGAAGGTGCTCGCCGCTTTCGATTCCCGCTGGGGTGACGCCCGCACCAATATCACGACCTACCTGCAGTTGCAGCTGCAGATGGACCGTCGCGACAACAAGGCCGACGGTGTGCTCAACGGGCCGACCACCGAGTCCTGGTTCGACCACTGGTACCGGCACCTGATCCAGATCGGGGTGCGCTTCGTCCGCGCGTCCGCCGATTGCCTGGATCCGCCGGTGGTCGACCCGGGCCAGCCACCGCACCTGCGCCCTCGGGTCCGGGTGACGTTCGCCGACGGGACGCGGGTCACCCCGGATTACACCGTGGTGGCCGTCGACGCCCCGACCGCGGAGCGGATCACCGCGGCCCTGCGCGCGGCAGGCACCGGGGGAACCGTCGCCGGCCTGGATGGCTTCACCACGTCCACACCCCCTCCCGACGGACCGCTGCAGCCCGCCGCCACCCGCACGGACAGCCGGCGCGACCCGTACGCCATGGATCAGATGGGCCGGTTGCCGTGGGACCGCTTCCAGACGTTGTCGGGAATCCAGTTCTTCTTCGACACCGAGTTCCAATTGCTGCGCGGGCACATGTACTACTCGGGCACCGAATGGGCGCTGTCGTCGATCAACCAGCACGGCCTGTGGCAGAACAGGCCCAGCCTGGCCCGTGACGGCTACGCGTCGGTGCTCTCGGTGGACATCGGTGATTTCAACACGCCGTCACAGGCATTGGTGGACGAACGCGGCCACGGTAAGGCTGCCCGCGACTGCACTCCCGATGAACTCGCCGCCGAGGTCTGGCGCCAGATCGTGGCAGCCCTGACCACCGACGCGGGCGCTTCGCCGGAAGAGATCATCCCGTGGCCGGCGTGGTACACCCTGGACCGGGGACTGATCACCTCGCCCGATACCGGGCTCATCGTGCGCAACGAGACCCCTTATCTGGTCCCGATCATCGGCGATTGGCCCAATCGCCCCGGCGGTTACCCATGGAATCCACACGGCACGTCCTGGACCTACCGCCCGACCGAGGCGTGGTGGCGCGACGACCTGTGGTTGCGCCACGTCTGGCAGGCCCGGCACGGCGGTTACCAGGTGCACCACAACTCCGTCGTGTTCGCCGGCACCTGGACCAAGACCTTCACCAGGATGACCTCCATGGAGGCAGCCTGCGAATCGGGACGTCATGCCGTGAACGCGATTCTGGATCACTATGTGTGGGTGGGATCCGATGGCGCCGACCGCCGGGAGCACACCACCCTGGACTGGCGGTTTCCGTACGGTTTTCTCGATCAGGGATTGTCCAGTCCCATCCGGATGCCCACGCCCGCCGGCGATTACTGCTACATCTTCGACATCGAGAATCGCGAACCTGCCGATGCGCGGCCCCTGCGGGTGCTCGATTCCCAGTTCGCCGCCGAGTCGCTGCCGCATCCCCTGGATACCCCCACCCCGCCGCCTCCTCTCAATAGCCCCACCCCGCCGCCTCCCTTAAATAGCCCCACCCCACCACCCGTCACCAGTCCCCTATCGCCGTTTCAGATACCGGAGGCCGACCAATGACAGCACCACGGTTCGACGCCAACCTGCTGGCTTACCTACAAGCCTGGCGCCAATACCTGGAACAGCTGGCCGGTTCCGCGACGATGAGCGTCGGGGCGCCCTCCGCTGCCCCGTGGCCCGTCGCGGCCCTACCGCCCATGCCGGTCGCGCCGCCCGGGCTGACCATGCCGGCCTTGCCACCCGCACCCCCCGCGCCCGCGGCACCACCGGTGTATTCGCCTGCGCCACCGATGGATTACACGCAGCAACTGCTGGCCACCCTGCAGGCGTGGCGGCATTACCTCGAGCAGGCCACCCCGGCCCAGTCCGCGCCCCCGTCCACCCCGACCGCGGCGCAGGAAGCGGTGCCCGCACCGGCCGAGGGGCCACAGATCACCGCACCGACACGCCCCGCTGCACCACAGCCCGCGGCCCCGGCCCGTCGCACGGGATCGGCCTACACCTCCGAAATAGCCTCGCCGACAACACGTTATGCCGCACCAGCACCGCGATCGCTATACAGCAGTGCGACGACGCCCGACCCGGGCAGCCCAGGCGCCACCACCACCTGGTGGGACGGGGGCCGGCCACCGACCGACACCCCGAAAGCACCGATCCCACTGGCACCACCCAACCCATGGGGCAGCCAGATGAAGGTCCCGCCGGAGCTGGAGCCGCAGGCGCCGATGGTCTCCGAAGGCTCGGCCGCCCCCCGGGATCAGCTGGTGGCGCCGTCCTTCGACCGTCGCTCTCGATAAGCGGCGACGTGCTGGCGGTTCCCGCAATTGCCGGTATCGCAGAACATCCGGGATCGGTTGCGGGACATGTCGAACAACGCGGCGTCACAATCGGGCGCTGCGCAGATTTTCAGCCGCCGAAGCTCGCCACCGCGGATGAGGTCGGCCAGCGCCATGGCCATCTCGGCACCCATCCGCTGCCATAGCGGATCGTGGATGGACGCCAGGTGCAGATGCCATTCCGGCATCTCCGGATGCCGCGTCAGCCACGGCGCGGCATCGGTGTCCGACAGCAGCGCGTTGACCTGTCCCACGACGCGCTCCTCGTCACCGGCGGAGGCCCAGATCCGGCCCAGCCGTTCCCGTAGCTGCTGTACCGCGGCCAGTTCGGCGGCGTCCCGGTCCCGCCGCCCGGTCCAGCCGAAGCCGTCGAGGTAGTCATCCAGCGCGCGGGTATCGCCGAGCTGTTCACCGTCGGCGCGGTTGCTGTTGATCAGGACACACGCGGCTCGCAGCGTGAGCTCCGTGTCATGAGTGAAAATCATTTGACGCCTGACTCCCGTCCCCACTAACGTCATGACCAATCGATATTTTACTCATGACAGCTCGGGGGTTTCCGATGAGCGTGATCGACACGCGCGCCGACACCGGCCAGTTCCGGCTCGGCCTGCTGTTCGCCGTGGCGTCCGCCTTCACCTTCGGCATGTCCGGGCCGCTGGCAAAGGCGCTGATGGAGTCCGGCTGGACGCCGACCGCGGCCGTCACCGCGCGACTCGCCGGCGGTGCGCTCGCGATGGCCGCCTTCGCGAGTTTCGTCAAACCGGGCTGGATCGGCGAGGCGGTGGCCCACCGCAAGACCGTCGTCGCCTACGGCCTGGTCCCGATCGCCGGCGCCCAACTGTGCTACTACAACGCCGTCGCCCATCTGTCGGTCGGCGTCGCCCTACTGCTCGAGTACACCGCGCCTGTGCTGGTCGTCGGCTGGTTGTGGGCGACCACCAGACGCCGGCCCGGCCGGCTCACCCTCGCCGGTGTCGCGCTGGCCATCACCGGCATCATGCTGGTGCTCGACGTCTTCGCCGGCGCCCGGATCAACATCGTCGGCGTGAGCTGGGGACTGGCCGCGGCGATCTGCGCCGCCTGCTACTTCATGATGTCCGATGAGGCCACCGCCGACGGTGACGGGCTGCACCCCATCACGCTGGCCGCCGGCGGGCTGGTCGTGGGAGCGGTCGCGGTGGCCGCGCTTGGCGCGTCCGGGGTGCTGCCGATGGCGTTCAGCACGCAGCAGACCGTGGTCGCCGGGCACCCGCTGCCCTGGTACCTGCCGGTCGTGGCGATGGCGCTCATCCCCACCGCGATCGCCTACACGCTGGGCATCTTCGGCGTGGCCCGGCTGCGGCCGCGGTTCGCGTCACTGGTCGGCCTGGCCGAGGTGTTGTTCGCGATCCTCATCGCATGGGGGTTCCTTGGCGAGGCCGTCACCGCAATGCAAGCGTTCGGCGGCGCGGTGGTCCTGCTGGGACTCGGCCTGGCCCGACTCGGTGACCGCGCCGAGACCGCACTGGAAACCGGTTGGCCCGATGTTCCTCCGGGGCGGCCGCATGCCGAGCAAGCGATTGGCAGCAACTAGCCCGCAGGTGCCAAGATGCTGTCCGTGACGTTGCCCAAGTTGTCGACGCGGATGGCCGCCGTCGGTTCTGCCCTGGTCGCCGCCTTCGCCTTCCTGGCCGGCCCCGCACCGGCGGCGAGCGCCGAGCCGTGTTCGGATGTCGAGCTGATCTTCGGCCGCGGCACCAGCGAGGACCCCGGCATCGGTCGTGTCGGCCAGGCCCTCGCCGACGCGCTCACCCCCCAGCTGGGCGGTCGCACGCTGAGCACCTACGGGATCAACTACCCGGCCACCTACGACTTTCTGACCGCCGCCGACGGCGCCTCCGACGCGCAGGCGCGTATCGCGACCCTGGCCGCGCAGTGCCCGTCGACCAAGATCGTGCTGGGCGGCTACTCGCAGGGCGCGGCGATCGTCGACATGCTGATCGGGATTCCGCCCGTCGGCGACCGGATCGGCGAGTTCGGCTCGGCGCCGCCGCTGCCGGCCAACCTGGCCGGAAAGGTCTCGGCCATCGCGGTGTTCGGCAATCCGGGGGCCAAGTTCAGCCATCCCGCCAACACCGCGCCCGCACCCTACGGCGCCCGTTCCATCGACCTGTGCGCAGACGGCGACCCGATCTGCTCGCGCGGCCGCAACCCGTTCGCGCACACCCACTACGAGTCCTCGGAGTTCATCCCACAGGCCGCCGGCTTCGTCGCAGCACTTGTTTAGCTAGGCTCCGCGTTAGAATGCGGCGTGACGTTTGATCTTGTGCGCCGTGTCGCCCTGGCAGCAGCTGCCGCCCTGTTGACCGCCGCCGCGGTGATCGCCGGCCCGGCGTCGCTGAGCGGTCTTGCGGCCGCCCACGCCGACGGTTGCCCCGATATCGAGGTGGTCTTCGCCCGCGGGACCAACGAGGACCCCGGCCTCGGCCGGATCGGCAACGCCTTCGTCAGCTCCCTGCGCGGCAAGGTCGGCAATCGCTCGGTGGGCACCTATGCGGTGAATTACCCCGCCAGCTACGACTTCTTGGCCGCCGCCAACGGCTCCAACGACGCCAGCGGGCACGTCCAGTGGATGATGGACAACTGCCCCGCCACCCGACTGGTGCTGGGTGGGTATTCCCAGGGTGCCGCGGTGATCGACGTGATCAGCGCCGTGCCGTTCCCGGCGATCGGATTCAACGCTCCCCTGCCGCCCAACGCTCCCGACCACGTGGCGGCCATCGCGTTGTTCGGCAACCCGTCGGCCAAGATCGGTCTGCCGATCACGTCCAGCCCCGTCTGGGGGCCGAGATCCATCGACCTCTGCAATCCCGGTGACCCGATCTGCACCGACGGCGACAACGTGGAAGCGCACCGCGCCTACACGGGCGGGCCCACCAACCAGGCCGCGAGCTTCGTCGCCGGGCTTCTGTAGGAATTTTAGGAAAGCCACAGACTTTCTTTCACGCGGACGGGAATGCGCCGCACGGGTCGCCGGTTGATCTTGTTACGAGTTACCGCTAATGCAAACAAGATTGATCGGGGATTCAGGGAACATGAACGCGCACAAGATCTCTCTGGGTGGCGCCCGGGTGCGGGTCGCCGCCGCCGTGGGTGGCCTGGCATGTATCGGCGCTCTGGCCACCGGGGCCGTGCTTCAGCAGTCGCAGCTGTCCGTGGCGGACGGCGGGGAAATGCAGCTCGGCACCACGCAGACCAGTAGCACGCCGCTCAAGGCGCCGGCCGTCCCGAAGGCCGAGCCGGCCATCAAGGGCCCGGCTCCGCTGCCTGTCGAGGAGCAGGGCCTGCCGGGCTGAGCATGAGCGGTCCGGACCGACCACTCCGGCGGGACGACTAGTATTTGCTGGGTGGTCACCATATCGATTTCCGTACGGCGCTACGCCGCCTCCGTTCTGGTGGCGGCGAGCGCCGTCGGTTGTTTTACGGCGTGGTCGACGGCGGGTCCGTCGAGCGCGCTTCCCGTCGCGAGCGCCGATCCCTGCCCGCCCGTGGAGGTGGTCTTCGCCCGCGGACGCCACGAGCAGCCCGGCGTCGGCCGTCTCGGCCAGGCATTCGTGGACGCGCTGCGCGCCCGGCTGCCGGGAACCGACGTTGCCGCGTACGGCGTGAACTACCCCGCCGACACCCAGATCGCCGAGGGCGCCAACGACATCAGCAACCACGTCCAGTACATGGCGGGCGCCTGCCCGGACACTCGGCTGGTGGTGGGCGGCTATTCGCTGGGAGCCGCGTCGGCCGCCGTCGCACTATCGGCCACCGGTGGCGGTTTCGGATTCAAGAATCCGCTGCCACCCGGGGTCGATTCCCATATCGCCGCCGTGGTGTTGGTGGGCAACGTGACGCGACGGATGGGCGACTCGTCGATCGCCCCGCAATATCGGGACAGGACTTTCGAGGCCTGTAATCCGGCCGATCCTATCTGCGGGGACGGTTTCCCGCAGAGCCTCGCTGACCTGCAACGGGACTGGAGCAGTCACCTGCAGGACGCCTACATCGGTTCGGGAATGGTCAACCAGGCCGCCGACTTCGCCGCGGGCCGGCTGCAATAGCGCTGACCGGCAACACGTTTCGGCAACAAAAAAGCGGATGAACGCCCGCGTCAATTGCTACCGCTACAATCGAACCGGTGATCTTGATGTCGAGGGGTCGATTTCGCTGGTATGCGACGCTGCTGGCCGTGGTCGGTGCTGTCCTGCTCGCGGCGGCACCCGTCGGCAACCTCCCGTCCGCATCGGCTGCGGCCTGCCCTGATGCCGAACTGATCTTCGCCCGCGGCCGGATGGAGCCCCCGGGGGCCGGGCAGATCGGCAACACCCTGGTCACGGCGCTGCGCCAGAAGACCAAGAAGAACATCTCGCTGTACTCGGTGAACTACCCGGCCGACACCCAGATCGACCTCGGCGCCAACGATATGAGCCGGCGTGTCCAGGCCACCATGGCCAACTGCCCCAACACCCGAATCGTCCTCGGCGGCTATTCGCTGGGCGCGGCCGCCACCGATGTGGTGCTGGCGGTGCCGTTCCCGGTGCTCGGGTTCAAGATGCCGCTACCGGCGACAGCCGACTCGCACATCGCCGCAATCGCGTTGTTCGGCAACGGCATTCAGTGGGTGGCACCGATCACCCAGTTCAACCCCACCTTCCAGAGCCGCACCATCGAGCTGTGCCACGGTGACGATCCGATCTGCAATCCCACCGACATGGAGAACTGGCAGACCTACTGGCCCGACCATCTGGCCCCGGCCTATATCAAGGCTGGCATGGTGACCCAGGCGGCCGACTTCGTGGCCGGCAAGCTCAAGTAGGCCTGGTTCGCAGGTCCCTGGTGATCAGGATGCGGGCCGCCAACTGGTCGTCGGGCGGGTAGTCGACACCGACGAGCGACAGGCCGCGCGCCGGGGCGGCGGCGAAGGCGCTGGAGCGCACGGTGGCGTCCAGCAGCCCCGCGCACCACGCCACGTCGCGACGACCCTCCCCGACCGCGAGCACCGCACCCACCAACGACCGCACCATCGACCAGCAGAAGGCATCCGCCGTGACGTACGCCGTCACCAGATCCCCGGTCACCGCCCAGTCGAAGCGCTGCAGATCCCGGATGGTGGTGGCGCCCTCGCGGTGCCGACAGAACGCGGCGAAATCATGCAGGCCGACCAGACCGGCCGACGCCGACGCCATGGCGGCGACATCCAGCCGGCGCGGCCATGGGGTCACGAACCGGACCTGTTGCGGTGTCGCGCCGAACGTCGCGGTGGACAGCCGGTACTCGTAATGCCGGCGCAGCGCCGAGAACCGGGCGTCGAAACCGGCTGGGGCACGGACGATATCGAGCACCCGGACGTCCTCGGTGAGGTATCGGCCCAGCCGGCGCACCAGGGGGCCGAATTCCGGGTCCTGTGGCCGCGGGGTGCGTGGGTAGGCGTTGCCCAGCGCGGCCGTCGGGACGTCCACATGCGCCACCTGACCGGCGGCATGCACCCCGGTGTCGGTTCGCCCGGCGGCCCGTAGCACCACCGGGGTGCGGAACACCGTCGACAACGCCTCCTCGAGCACGCCGGCGACGGTGCGCTGCCCGGCCTGAGTGGCCCAGCCGGCGAATTCGGTTCCGTCGTAAGCGATATCGAGCCGCAAACGAACAAACCCGCCATCGGAGTCGATGGCGGGTTCGTTCGTTGCGTCGTTACTTGGCGTCATCCTCGGACTCAGCCTGAGCATCAGCCTGAGCTTCCTCGGCCGGCGCCGCGGTGGCTTCCTCGGTCACGGTGCCCTCGGCGGCCTCGGTGGTCTCCTCGGTCACGGCCTCCTCGGCCGGGGCCTCGGCGGCCGCAGCCGCCTTCTGAGCCGCATCCGCGCGCCGTGCCCGGTTGGCCTCGGACGTCACCGTCTTCTCCCGCACCAGCTCGATGACCGCCATCGGGGCGTTGTCGCCCTTGCGGTTCTCCACCTTGATGATGCGGGTGTAGCCGCCGTTGCGGTCCGCGTAGAAGGGGCCGATCTCGGCGAACAGGGTGTGCACCACATCCTTGTCGCGGATCTTCTTGAGCACCTCACGCCGGTTGTGCAGCGTGCCCTTCTTGGCGTGGGTGATCAGCTTCTCGGCGTACGGACGCAAGGCCCGGGCCTTGGGCTCGGTCGTCTTGATGCGGCCGTGCTCGAACAGCGAGGTCGCCAGGTTGGCCAGGATGGCCTTCTGGTGCGAGGACGACCCGCCGAGGCGAGCACCCTTGGTGGGTTTGGGCATTGCGACTATCTCCTAAATGGGGCCGACCCCCGTATCAGGTAGGGCCGGGACGGATCCGGGCGGGCGAAGCCCCGGGGAAAGCGCCCTGTTAGAGCTGTTCGGTTTCGGCGAAGTCCTGGTTGTCGTCCAGGTCGTAACCGGCGTCACCGGTCCAGGTGCCGGTGGCGACGTCGTAGCCGGCGACCTCGGACGGATCGAACGTGGCCGGGCTGTCCTTCAGCGAGAGACCCAGCTGGTGCAGCTTGATCTTGACCTCGTCGATGGACTTCTGGCCGAAGTTGCGGATGTCGAGCAGATCCGACTCGGTCCGCGACACCAGCTCGCCGACGGTGTGCACACCCTCGCGCTTGAGGCAGTTGTACGACCGGACGGTCAGGTCCAGATCGTCGATCGGCAGCGCGAAGCTGGCGATGTGGTCCGCCTCGGCCGGCGAGGGGCCGATCTCGATGCCCTCGGCCTCGACATTCAATTCCCGGGCCAGCCCGAACAGCTCGACCAGGGTCTTACCGGCCGAGGCCAGCGCGTCCCGCGGGCTGATCGAGTTCTTCGTCTCGACGTCCAGGATGAGCTTGTCGAAGTCGGTGCGCTGCTCGACACGGGTGGCCTCGACCTTGTAGGTCACCTTGAGCACCGGCGAGTAGATCGAGTCGACCGGGATGCGGCCGATCTCGGCGCCGGAGGCCTTGTTCTGCACGGCCGGCACGTAACCGCGACCCCGCTCGACGACGAGCTCGACCTCGAGCTTGCCCTTCTCGTTGAGGGTGGCGATGTGCATGTCGGGGTTGTGCACCGTGACGCCGGCCGGCGGCACGATGTCACCGGCGGTGACCGCACCCGGGCCCTGCTTGCGCAGGTACATGGTGACCGGCTCGTCCTCCTCCGAGGACACCACCAGGCCCTTGAGGTTCAGGATGATGTCGGTGACGTCTTCCTTCACCCCCGGAACGGTGGTGAACTCGTGCAGCACCCCGTCGATGCGGATGCTGGTGACCGCCGCGCCCGGGATGGACGACAGCAGCGTGCGCCGCAGCGAGTTGCCGAGGGTGTAACCGAAGCCGGGCTCCAACGGTTCGATGGTGAACCGGGACCGGTTGTCGGCCAACACATCTTCGGACAGGGTGGGTCGCTGAGAGATCAGCATTTCTCTTCTATCTCCTTCTCGGCACCCGCTATTTGATGCCGTCTGGGTGGCTCGGGCCGGGCGGCCTGAACCGACTTACTTCGAGTAGAACTCGACGATGAGCTGCTCGGTCAGCGGCACCTGGATCTGCGCCCGCTCGGGCAGCTGGTGCACCAGGATGCGCTGACGCTCGCCGACCACCTGCAGCCAGCCCGGGATGGGGCGCTCACCGGCGGTGGCGCGGGCCAGCTCGAACGGCAGGGTGTTCAGCGACTTGTCGCGGATGTCGATGATGTCGTACTGCGACACCCGGTAGCTGGGGATGTTGACCTTCACGCCGTTGACGGTGAAGTGCCCATGGCTGACCAGCTGACGAGCCATCCGGCGGGTCCGGGCCAGGCCGGCCCGGTAGATGACGTTGTCCAGCCGGCTTTCCAGGATCTGCAGCAAGTTCTCACCGGTCTTGCCAGCCTGCCGGTTGGCTTCTTCGTAGTACTTGCGGAACTGCTTCTCCATCACGCCGTAGGTGAAGCGAGCCTTCTGCTTCTCCTGCAGCTGGGTGCGGTACTCGCTCTCCTTGATCCGCGCGCGGCCGTGCTGACCGGGCGGGTAGGGGCGCTTCTCGAACGACTGATCGCCGCCGACGAGGTCGACGCCGAGACGGCGCGACTTGCGGGTGGCGGGTCCGGTATAACGAGCCATTGTCTAAATCCCTCTTCCCTAGACCCGGCGCCGCTTGGGCGGACGGCAACCGTTGTGCGGCTGCGGGGTGACGTCGGAAATTGCGCCGACCTCGAGGCCGGCGGCCTGCAGTGAACGGATGGCGGTTTCGCGGCCCGAACCCGGACCCTTGACGAACACGTCGACCTTCTTCACGCCGTGCTCCTGCGCCTTGCGGGCGGCGTTCTCGGCGGCCAGCTGCGCGGCGAACGGCGTCGACTTACGCGAACCCTTGAAGCCGACGTGACCCGAGCTGGCCCAGGCGATGACGTTGCCCTGCGGATCGGTGATCGACACGATCGTGTTGTTGAACGTGCTCTTGATGTGCGCGGCGCCGAGCGGGATGTTCTTCTTTTCCCGGCGGCGGGTCTTGGCGGCACCCTTCTTCGGAGCGCCCTTCTTAGCTTGTGCCATCTCGGGTTACCTGGCCTTCTTCTTGCCGGCGATGGTGCGCTTGGGTCCCTTGCGGGTACGCGCATTGGTCTTGGTCCGCTGGCCACGCACCGGCAGTCCGCGGCGGTGCCGCAGGCCCTGATAGCAGCCGATCTCGATCTTGCGGCGGATGTCTGCCTGAACCTCGCGGCGCAGGTCACCCTCCACCTTCAAGTTGGCTTCGATGTATTCGCGCAGCGTGCTCACCTGGTCGTCGGTGAGGTCCTTGCTGCGCTGGCTCCGGTCGATACCGGTCGCGTCCAGGATCTCCTGGGAACGGGTACGGCCGATGCCGTAGATGTAGGTCAACGCGATCTCCATGCGCTTGTCGCGCGGCAGATCGACGCCCATGAGACGTGCCATCAGGCAGTGTTTCCTTCTTCTATGCGGAGGTCTGGTCCCAGCCCGTTCCCTCGTCTTGATGGGGTCCGGCCTCCGTGCCGGACGTGTATGCGGGCCCTATGCCCGCAGTGGAACTGGGATGTCTGCATTCAGTTGTGGGTGGAGCTACTGCTCGAACAGGGCTAGCCCTGCCGCTGCTTGTGCCGCGGGTCAGAGCAGATCACCATGACCCGCCCGTGCCGGCGGATCACCCTGCACTTGTCGCAGATCGGCTTGACGCTCGGGTTCACCTTCACGGCTTCGCGATCCTTCTTGGTTGTGCGGTGACGAGCGCAGACGCGCGTCACCACTCTGGTGGTGGTTGCGGTTGGGGGGCGTGTTACTTGTACCGGTACACAATGCGGCCCCGGGACAGGTCGTACGGAGAGAGCTCCACCACGACGCGGTCCTCGGGCAGGATGCGGATGTAGTGCTGCCGCATCTTGCCGCTGATGTGGGCCAGGACCTTGTGTCCGTTCTCCAACTCAATGCGGAACATCGCATTGGGCAGGGGTTCGACCACGCGACCCTCGACCTCGATGGCACCGTCTTTCTTGGCCATACTGTCTAGCGATCCTTGCTTTCGTTTCGTATCGTGCGCCCGCTTCTGCAGTCGGTGCACACCATCGTTCCGACTACAAGACGTGAGCTGGATCGATAGAACGCTGGTTCCGGTGAAACACAGGGTCCATGGACAGGCACGCAAACAGTCGGCGCGGAGGCCGCACCGTTGTTCCACAATACCCTCTGCGCAGCCCTGCACCCAAATCGTCGCGGGCCTGCGGGATGCCTCAGCGCCTGCGGCGGGATACCTAGGCCGCCCGCGGCAGGATGCCTTCGCCGCCCGCGGCGAACTGCGGAGGTCAACCGCCAAATCAGTGGACGGCGGGAGCATAATTGAAGCCGATATGACTGGACCCGCGCCCCAGGCCCGCAAACCCGTAATCCTCACCGTCGACGACGACCCCGCCGTGTCCCGCGCCGTGGCCCGCGACCTGCGTCGCCACTACGGCGAGCGGTACCGCATCGTGCGTGCCGAGTCCGGCCTCGACGCGCTGGAAACCCTGCACGAACTGAAGCTGCGCGGTGACACCGTGGCGGTGTTCGTGGCCGACTACCGGATGCCGCAGATGAGCGGTATCGAATTCCTCGAGGCCGCGATGGACCTCTACCCGATGGCGCGCCGTGTGCTGCTGACCGCCTACGCGGACACCACGGCGGCCATCGACGCCATCAACGTCGTCGACCTGGACCACTACCTGCTCAAACCGTGGGACCCGCCGGAGGAGAAGCTCTACCCGGTGATCGACGGGCTGTTGGAGGCCTGGCACGCCGTCGGTGACCGCGCCATTCCCTACACCAAGGTCATCGGACATCAGTGGAATCCGCGGTCCTGGGAGGTGCGCCAGTTCCTGGCCCGCAACGGCTACCCGTTCAAGGCGTTCACCATCGAGGAACCGAAGGGCAAGCAGCTGCTCGACGCGGCGGGGCTCGACGGCAGGCAACTGCCGGTCGTCATCACCGAGGAGGGCACCCCGCTGGTCGAGCCCTCCGACGCCGAGCTGGCCGACCTGCTCGGGCTGTCCACCAACCCGTCGCTGGAGATGTACGACCTGGCGGTCATCGGCGGCGGCCCCGCCGGGCTGGCGGCGGCGGTGTACGGCGCCTCCGAGGGCCTGAACACCGTGCTCATCGAGCGGGCCACCACCGGCGGGCAGGCCGGGCGCAGCTCCCGTATCGAGAACTACCTCGGCTTCGAGAACGGGATCTCCGGCATCGAGCTCACCACCACGGCCCGGCGGCAGGCCGAACGGTTCGGCGCCGAGGTGATCACCACCCGCAAGGCGATCAAACTGCAGGCCGGCGAGGTCGGCACCGCCCGCACCATCTCGTTCGAGGACCACAGCACCATCGGCGCGCGCGCCGTCATCCTGGCCACCGGCGTCGACTACCGGGAACTGACGGTCACCGGCTGTTCGGCGGCCGAGGAAGCCAATCTCATCGGCAAAGGCGTCTACTACGGCGCCTCGGTGTCGGACGCCTCGGAGTGCGCCGGGGAGGACGTGTACATCGTCGGGGGCGCCAACTCGGCCGGTCAGGCGGCGATGTTCATGGCCAGGGAGGCCAACTCGGTGACCCTGCTGGTCCGTGGGCCGTCGCTGGAGGCGTCGATGTCCTACTACCTGATCCAGCAGATCGAGCAGACCCCCAACATCCACGTGCGCACCTGCACCGAGGTGGTCGGCACCACCGCCGCGGACGACCACCTGGTGGGGTTGACGCTGGAGAACAAGCGCACCGGCGAACGCGAGGACGTGCGCTCGACGCGGTTGTGCTGTTTCATCGGCGCCACCCCCCGCACCGAATGGCTGGACGGGGTGGTCGCCCGCGACGACCACGGCTTCATCCTCGCCGGACCCGACCTGCGCGACGTGTGCGGATGGACGCTGGAACGTCCGCCGCACCATTTGGAAACAAGTGTGCCCGGTGTGTTTGTTGCAGGAGATGTGCGCGCCGAATCCGCCAAGCGGGTGGCGGCCGCCGTAGGCGAGGGGTCGATGGCGGTGATGCTGGTGCACCGCTATTTGGCAGAAGCATGATGGCCGGCCGGCTTGACGGGAGTAGATGACGACGATGGGTGAGACCTGCGTGCGCGACGAATTGCGGACCCTGTTCCTGTTCGAGCACCTGTCCGATGAACAACTCGACACGTTGTGTCAGGCCGGCACCATCGAGACGTTCCCCGCCGGGCCGATCGTCACCGAGGGGGATCCGGCCACCTGCTTCTACGTGCTGATCGACGGCGAGCTGATCATGTCCAAGCGCTCCGGCGGCGTCGACATCCAGACCAACCGCACCTCGCAGCGTGGGGTGTACTTCGGTGCGTGGTCGGCCTACATCCCCGGCGAGGAGCACATCTACCAGGCATCGGTACGGCTGGTAGAGCCCTCCCGGGTGTTCGTTCTGGACGCCGAGGCGTTCGCCGCCTTCATGCGTTCGCAGTTCCCGATGGCCGTACACCTGTTGGAGGGCCATCTGGTCGGCGGCCGCAGGCAGAGCCAGATCATCGGCCAGCGCGAGAAGCTGCTGGCGTTGGGCACCATCACCGCGGGACTCACCCATCAGCTGAACAATCCGGCGGCGGCCACCGCCCGCGCCGTTGCCGATCTGCGCGAGGGCGTCGGCAAGATGCGCCACAAACTCGCGATGCTGGCCGACGGCAAGTTCTCCCCGGAAGCCCTGCGGGTGCTGATCACCATCCAGGACCAGGTGGCCGAACAGGTCGCCAAGAGCAAGGGCCTGGAGCTGACCGCCTTGGAGACCTCCGACCGTGAGGACCAGATCGGCGAGTGGCTCGAAGACCACGGCATCGCCAGCGCCTGGGACTACGCGCCGACGTTCGTCGAGGCGGGCCTGGACATCGACTGGCTGGAACGGATCTCGGCCTCCTGTGAGGACGCGGACGCGACGGCGTCGCTGCAGAGCGCGATCGGCTGGCTGAAGTACACCATCGACACCGAGCTGCGGATGAACGAGATCGCCGAGGCAAGCCGGCGCATCTCGGCGTTGCTGGCCGGCGCCAAGCAGTACTCGCAGATGGACCGCGGCTCCTATCAGAGCGCCGATGTGCACGAACTGCTGCGCAGCACCATCATGATGTTCGGCGACAAGATCGGACATCAGGGCAAGCCCATCACCCTGGTCAAGGACATGGACAAGTCACTGCCCGAATTGCAGTGCTACCCAGGCGATCTCAATCAGGTCTGGACCAACATCATCGACAACGCGATCCAGGCGATGGACGGGCACGGCACCCTGACGCTGCGCACCGCCCGCGAGAACGAGCAGATGATCCGCGTCGAGATCGGTGACGACGGCCCTGGCATCCCCGAGGACATCATCGGCCGCATCTTCACCCCGTTCTTCACCACCAAGCCGTTCGGTGAGGGCACAGGCCTGGGACTGGATCTGGCCTGGCGCATCGTCGTCGAGAAGCACGGCGGTGATCTGCGGGTGGTGTCCGAACCGGGCAACACCCGGTTCATCATCTGTCTGCCGCTGGTCGCACCGCGTCCCGCCGAGGCCGACCCCGGCGAATAGGTTCTGCTCATGCGGATCGCATCGGAATACCGCCGGACCGGCGACCGGTTGATCTGATCCATGACCCAGAACACAACGGCCCAGAACGCAACGAAACCCGACCTCGGCCCCTTCGGCGTCTTCGGCCACTACACCCAGTGGCAACAGTTCTCCCCCGCGCAACTGCGCCAGATCGAGGCGCTGGGCTACGGCGCCCTGTGGGCCGGCGGCTCGCCGCCCGCCGAACTCGACTGGGTCGAACCGATCCTGGCCGCCACCGACACCCTGCAGGTGGCCACCGGCATCGTGAACATCTGGACCGCCGATGCGGGCGCCACCGCCGAGTCGTTCCATCGCATCGAGAAGGCCTACCCCGGCCGATTCCTGCTCGGCATCGGCGTCGGCCACCCGGAGGCGATCACCGAGTACCAGAAGCCGCTCGACGCCCTCAACGCCTACCTGGACAAGCTCGACGAGCACGGGGTGCCCAAGCACCGCCGGGTGGTGGCCGCCCTCGGCCCGAAGGTACTGCAACTGTCGGCCGACCGAGCCGCCGGCGCACATCCGTACCTGACCACGCCTGAGCACAGCAAGCAGGCCAGGGAACTGCTCGGCGCCGACGCCTTCATCGCACCCGAACACAAGGCAGTTCTGACCGCCGATGCCGAGCAGGCGCGCACGGCCGGCCGCAAGGCGCTGGAGATCTACCTGAACCTGAACAACTACCTCAACAGCTGGAAGCGCTTGGGATTCACCGACGCCGATGTGGCCAAGCCGGGCGGCGACCGCCTGGTGGACGCCGTGGTGGCCTACGGAACTGTCGACGCGATCGCGGCTCGGCTGCGCGAGCACCTCGACGCGGGTGCCGACCACGTTCCGGTACAGGTGCTGACGTCACCGGACGAGGTGCTGGACGCGCTGACCGAACTCGCCGGGCCGCTGGGCCTGCGATGAACCGAAAGGGATTGCGATGACGATCGACGTGGGGCACTACGGGGTGTGGACCTTCGGCAAGGTGACACCCGAGCAGGCCGTGGCCATCGAGCAGTTGGGCTACGGCGCGGTATGGATCGGCGGCTCCCCCGCCGGCGATCTGCCGTTCGCCGAGGCCATCCTGGACAGCACCGAGTCGCTGCAACTGGCCACCGGCATCATCAACGTCTGGGCGTCGCCGGCCGAGCAGACCGCCGAGACCTTTCACCGGCTGGAGAAGGCCTATCCCGGGCGGTTCCTGCTGGGCATCGGGATCGGACATCCCGAGCACACCCAGGAGTACCGCAAGCCCTATGACGTGCTGGTGGAATACCTCGACGAGCTGGACGCCGCGGGCGTGCCCACACAGCGGCGGGTGGTGGCGGCACTGGGCCCGAAGGTGCTGCGGCTGGCCCGCGATCGCAGCGCAGGCGCGCATCCGTACCTGACCACCCCCGAGCACACTGCCGAAGCCCGAAAGATCTTGGGCGACGGTGTTTTCCTGGCACCGGAACACAAGGTGGTGCTCACCGACGGGTCGGCGGAGGCGACCGCCGAGGCCCGCAGTATCGGCCGCCAGACCGTCGACTTCTATCTCAACTTGAGCAACTACCTGAACAGCTGGCGCCGGCTCGGCTTCACCGAGGACGATATCGCCAAGCCGGGCAGCGACAGGTTGATCGACGCGGTGGTGGCGCACGGGACCGCCGAGGCGATCGCCGGGCGACTGGCCGAGCATATCGACGCCGGAGCCGACCACGTCACCATCCAGGTGCTCGGCGGGTGGGACAAACTGCTGCCCACACTCACCGCGCTCGCCGGGCCACTCGGGCTGAAGGGCCATACCGACTGACCCGACCCTTGCCAAGCGCGCTCCGTCATTACTAGGATATGCAAGTATCTCCTCGACGAGACTCTTCGTGCACATCTTTCGGACGGACGCCATGACCACACAGATTCAGCACTTCATCAACGGCCGGCGCACCGACGCCGGCTCGACCCGCACCGCCGACGTGCTCAACCCCAGCACCGGCGAGGTCCAGGCGCAGGTGCTGCTCGCATCGGCCGCCGATGTCGACGCCGCGGTCGCCGGTGCCGCCGAAGCCCAGAAGGAGTGGGCCGCGTTCAACCCGCAGCGCCGGGCCAGGGTCTTCATGCGGTTCATCGACCTGGTCAACCAGAACGCCGACGAGCTGGCCGAACTGCTCTCGCTGGAGCACGGCAAGACGGTGGCCGACTCACTGGGCGACATCCAGCGCGGTATCGAGGTCATCGAGTTCGCCGTCGGCATCCCGCACCTGCTCAAGGGCGAGTTCACCGAGGGCGCGGGCACCGGTATCGACGTGTACTCCATCCGCCAGCCGCTCGGCGTGGTCGCCGGCATCACCCCGTTCAACTTCCCGGCCATGATCCCGCTGTGGAAGGCCGGCCCCGCCCTGGCATGCGGGAATGCGTTCGTGCTCAAGCCTTCTGAGCGCGACCCGTCGGTTCCGGTGCGGCTGGCCGAACTGTTCATCGAGGCCGGTCTGCCGCCGGGCGTCTTCCAGGTGGTGCACGGTGACAAGGAGGCCGTCGACGCCCTCCTCGAGCACCCGACCGTCCAGGCCGTCGGTTTCGTCGGGAGTTCGGATATCGCGCAGTACATCTACTCGACCGCCGCGGCGCACGGCAAGCGGTCCCAGTGCTTCGGTGGCGCCAAGAACCACATGATCGTGATGCCCGACGCCGACCTGGACCAGGCCGTCGACGCCCTGATCGGTGCCGGTTACGGCAGCGCGGGTGAGCGGTGCATGGCGATCAGCGTCGCGGTGCCGGTCGGCGAGGAAACGGCAAATCGGTTGCGGGCCCGCCTGGTCGAGCGGATCAACCAACTGCGGGTCGGCCACAGCCTGGACCCCAAGGCCGATTACGGGCCGCTGGTCACCGGCGCTGCGCTGGAACGCGTGCGCAGTTACATCGGCCAGGGCGTGGATGCCGGTGCCGAGCTGGTGGTCGACGGTCGCGAACGCGCCAGCGACGACCTCACCTTCGGCGAGGCCGATCTGTCCAAGGGGTACTTCATCGGCCCCACCCTGTTCGACCACGTCACCACCGACATGTCCATCTACACCGACGAGATCTTCGGTCCGGTGCTGTGCATCGTGCGGGCCGCCGATTACGAAGAGGCCCTGCGTCTTCCGACCGAGCACGAGTACGGCAACGGCGTCGCGATCTTCACCCGCGACGGTGATGCCGCCCGCGACTTCGTCTCCAAGGTGCAGGTCGGGATGGTGGGGGTGAACGTGCCGATCCCGGTGCCGGTGGCCTATCACACCTTCGGCGGCTGGAAGCGCTCCGGCTTCGGCGACCTGAACCAGCACGGCCCGGCCTCGATCCAGTTCTACACCAAGGTCAAAACCGTCACCGAGCGCTGGCCCTCGGGGATCAAGGATGGCGCCGAGTTCGTCATCCCGACGATGAACTAGCTCGCGCGGATGAGCGCCTGCGCGAGGAGACGATGACCGTGGACTTGTACGACCTCGATGACGACGAACGCGTGATCGCCGAGACGGCGTCCGCGTTCGCCGAGAAGCGCATCGCACCGCATGCGCTGGCATGGGACGAGACCCACGAGTTCCCCACCGATGTGCTGCGTGCGGCCGCCGAGCTCGGGATGGCGGCCATCTACTGCAACGAGGACGCCGGTGGCAGCGGGCTGCGGCGCCTCGACGCGGTGCGCATCTTCGAGGCGCTGGCCGCGGCCGATCCCACCATCGCGGCGTTCCTGTCGATCCACAACATGTGCGCGTGGATGATCGACACCTACGGAACCGACGAGCAACGCAAGACGTGGGTGCCGCGGCTGGCGTCGATGAGCTCGATCGCCAGCTACTGCCTGACCGAACCGGGCGCCGGCTCGGATGCGGCGGCCTTGCGCACCAAGGCCGTCCGGGACGGATCCGATTACGTCCTCGACGGGGTCAAGCAGTTCATCTCCGGCGCCGGCGCCTCGGACGTGTACGTGGTGATGGCCAGGACCGGGGACCCGGGCCCCAAGGGCATCTCGGCGTTCGTCGTCGAAAAAGGCTCCGCGGGGCTCAGTTTCGGTGCCAATGAGGCCAAGATGGGCTGGAACGCCCAACCCACCGCGCAGGTGATCTTCGACGGTGTGCGGGTTCCCGCCGACGCCTTGCTCGGCGGCTCGGAGGGCACCGGCTTCGGAATCGCGATGAACGGTCTCAACGGCGGCCGGCTCAACATCGCGGCGTGCTCACTGGGCGGTGCGCAGGCCGCCCACGACAAGACCGTCGCCTATCTCGCCGACCGCCAGGCGTTCGGCGCCGCCCTGCTCGACGAACCCACCATCCGGTTCGCACTTGCCGATATGGCCACCGCGTTGGAGACCTCCCGGAACATGTTGTGGCGAGCCGCAACGGCATTGGACAACAACCACCCGAACAAGGTGACGCTGTGCGCCATGGCCAAGCGGTACGTCACCGATTCCTGCTTCGAGGTGGCCGATCAGGCCCTGCAACTGCACGGCGGATACGGCTATCTGCGGGAATACGGGTTGGAGAAAATCGTCCGCGACCTCCGCGTGCATCGCATTCTGGAAGGCACGAACGAAATCATGCGCGTGGTCATCGGACGCGCGGCCGCCGCGCAGGCCTCGGCTTAGAGGCATAGAGGCGTAGAAAGGGGCTCCCCATGAGCACGATCGCATTCCTGGGACTCGGCCACATGGGCGGTCCGATGGCCGCCAATCTGGTTGCCGCCGGGCATACCGTCCGGGGGTTCGACCCGGTTCCGGCTGCCGTCGACGCGGCAAAGGCCAACGGCGTCACCGTGTTCGGCTCCGGCGCCGAAGCGGTGACCGGCGCCGACGTGGTGATCACCATGCTGCCCAACGGCGCGCTGGTGAAGCGGTGCTACGCCGAGGTGTTGCCCGCGGCGACGCCGGGCGCGCTGTTCATCGACAGCTCGACCATCTCCGTCGACGACGCCCGCGAGGTGAACAAGCTTGCCGCCGAACACGGATACGCCCAACTGGACGCGCCGGTGTCCGGCGGGGTCAAGGGCGCGGCGGCCGGAACGTTGGCCTTCATGGTCGGCGGTGCGGCCGAAGCGGTGGAGCGCGGTCGTCCCGTGCTGGAACCGATGGCGGGCAAGATCATCCACTGCGGCGACTCCGGCGCCGGGCAGGCCGCCAAGGTGTGCAACAACATGGTGCTGGCGGTACAGCAGATCGCCGTCGGCGAGGCATTCGTATTGGCCGAGAAACTCGGCCTGGACAAGCAGTCGCTCTACGACGTGATCACCGGCGCCACCGGCAACTGCTGGGCGGTGCAGGTGAACTGCCCCGTTCCGGGACCGGTGCCGACGTCACCGGCCAACAACGACTTCAAGCCGGGCTTCGCCACCGCCCTGATGAACAAGGACCTCGGGTTGGCGATGGCCGCGGTCGCCTCCACCGGCGCGACGGCACCGCTGGGCACGCACGCCGCCGAGATCTACAGCAAGTTCGCCGCGGAGCACGCCGACAAGGACTTCAGCGCCGTCATCGAATTGCTGCGCGAGGGCTAACGGCACATCCACCAATGCCGGTGTAACCGCACACACCCGTCGACCGTCCACCCCGCGTAATCGGCACGGACGGCAGCCGCACCGGTGAAGTCCTGGCCGGCGGTGTAGGCCGTCGGGACGACCACGGTGGCGAGCTTGGCGGCGGTCGCGGCGCGCAGCCCGTGCGCCGATCCGGCCACCGCCAGTGCGCACTCCGGACCGATGCCCAGCTCCCAGAGTGCGTACCCGTGCAGATCCGGTTCGCGGGCCGGCGACAGGTCATCCGGGGTGACGATGACCTCGGCGATGCCCTCCCCGATCAGCTGGCGCACCAGCGGTTCCACCCATCGCGGTGATCCCGCGCTGAGCGCCGCGATCGAGATGCCGGCGGCGTAGAGGCGGTTCGCCAAATCGACCAGCCCCGCACGTGGTGTCACGTCGCCGTCGAGCACCCACTCGACGAAGATGTCGTTCTTGGTGTGCTGGATATAGCTCGCGATTTCCGGGCTGATCCGGCCGTACCCGCGCCGGCGCAGCGCCGACGCGATGCGACGGCGCTCGTCCCCGATCCGGACCAGCCTGCCGTACTCGGCCACCGACCAGCTGATATCGAAGCCGTGCTCGGCGAAGGCCGCGTTGAACGCGCGGCGCTGGCCGTCCCGCTCGATATCGGCCAGCGCGCCGTCGACGTCGAAGATGACGGCTCTAAGCTCCTCGACGACGGCCCCCGCGGGCCGCCCGGCATCCCACCAGAAACATCGCACAGGTGTGTCGCCCCGCATGCCTCACAGCGTGGCCCACGTCACACCTCCTCGGCCTCCCCCAAAGGGGGGATTTGGGAGGCCAACTTGCGGACAATGGTCGCCATGGCAAGCCAGCCGGCACCCGAGAGCGGCCCGCGGAACGCTTTGCGCCTGGTCCTGGTCGACGACCACGAGATGGTCATCGAGGGGCTCAAGGCGATGCTCGCCGCTTTCGCCGACCGGGTGCAGGTGGTGGGCCAGGCCGTCGGCACCGACCGTGCGCTGGCCGTCGTCGACGACCTCGACCCCGACATCGTGCTCTGCGACGTCCGGATGCAGGGCTCCAGCGGGCTGGATCTGTGCCTGCAACTGCGCGGACATGACCCGAACCGCAAGGTCGTCATGCTGTCGGTGTACGACGACGAGCAGTACCTGTTCCAGGCGCTGCGGGTGGGCGCATCGGGCTACCTGCTCAAGAGCATCGGCAGCGACGAACTGGTCCGGCAGCTGGAATTCGTGCATCTGGGACAGACCGCGCTGGATCCCGGGATGGCCGCCAGGGCCGCCGACACCGCCGCGCGCCTGCAGCGCGACGAATTCTGGCCGGGCGCCCGCCAAGGCCTCACCCAGCGGGAGAGCGAGATCCTCTCGTATGTGGTCAACGGACTGTCCAATCGCGGGATCGCCACCAAGCTGGTGATCGGGGACGAGACCGTGAAGAGCCACCTCAGTTCCATCTACCGCAAGCTGGGCGTCACCGACCGCACCGGCGCCGTCGCCACGGCGCTGCGCGAGGGGATCTACCGATGAGCGACGCCGCCGTCCCCGGTCGCCCCGCCCCGGCCGGCCGCAACGTCCTGACCGCCGATGGCGAGCTGAGCCTGCTGCGTGAACTCATCCGGGCCGCGTCCAGCGGGCCGGGGGTGGAACCACTGGCCGCCGCGGCGGCCCGGATGATCACTGCGGCGACCGGTACCGACGTGTGCTTCGTGCACGTGCTCGACGACACCGAACGGTCCCTGACGCTGGCCGGGGCGACGCCGCCCTTCGACAGCGAGGTCGGCAAGATCCGGCTGCCGCTGGGCGAAGGCGTGTCCGGCTGGGTGGCCAGCCACCGCGAGCCCGTGGTGATCATCGCCGACAAGGAAGCCGATCCGCGATACCGGCCGTTCGAGACGCTGCGCGGCTCCGATTTCACCTCGATGGTCTCGGTGCCGATGGAGACCGATCCGGGCGGCTTGGTCGGGGTGCTCAATGTGCACACCGTGGCCCGGCGCGAGTTCGGTGCACGCGATGTCGAACTGCTCCTGGTGATCGGCAGGCTGATCGCGGGCGCCATGCATCAGGCCCGGTTGCACCGGCAGTTGGTGGCCCGCGAACGGGCCCACGAGAACTTCGTCGAACAGGTGATCCAGGCCCAGGAGATCGAGCGCAGGCGACTGGCCGGCGATATCCACGACGGCATCTCCCAACGGTTGATCACGCTGTCGTACTGGCTGGATGCCGCCACCCGCACGGTGACCGAGAGTCCCGGCGAACTGTCCAGGGCAGGAGACCAATTGGGTCGGGCCCGCGAACTGGTCGATCTCACCCTGCAGGAGGCGCGCGCGGCGATCGGTGGGTTGCGGCCGCCGGTGCTCGACGATCTCGGGCTGGCCGGCGGGCTGGCCAGTCTGGCCCGCTCGGTGCCCCAGCTGCGGCTGGAGCTGGATTTGGCCGATGAGCGGCTACCCGACCATATCGAGGTGGCGCTGTACCGGATCGCCCAGGAATGCCTGCAGAACGTCGTCAAACACGCCAAGGCCGGCACCGCGCGGTTGACCTTCGGGGTGCACGAGGACACCGCGCGGCTGGAGATCGTGGACGACGGCGTCGGCTTCGACACTTTCGAGAACCCGTTGGGCAGCGACGAGATGGGCGGCTACGGCCTGCTGTCGATGGCCGAGCGCGCCGAGATCGTGGGCGGGCGGCTCAACATCCGGTCCCGGCCGGGGTCCGGTACCGCCGTGACGGCCACCATCCCGGTGCCGTCGGGATGACCGGCTAGAAATCCCCCGCATGTCGGCGCAGTGTCTCGATGGCCTTGGCCAGCGCACGGGAATCCGCCGGCGAGACACCCACGTCGGCGAACACCTCTTTGTTCAGCGTCTCGGTGGCGTCCTCGACGGTGGAGCGGCCCAGTTCGGTCAACCGCACGAGCGTGGTGCGGCCGTCGGTCGGATGCGGCAGCCGCTCCACCAGACCGTCGGCCTCCAGCCGCCGGATGGCGTGGGTGACGCTGGTGACGTGCACCTGCAGCCGGTCCGACGCCTTGGTGATCGGCAGTGCGCCGCTGCTGCTGAACGCCAACAGCCGCAGCAGTTCGAATCGGGAGAAACTGAGGTCATAGGGGCGTAGCGCGGTCTCGACGCGAGCCAGCAGGATCTGGTGCGCCCGCATCACCGAGGTGACCGCCACCATGCCGTCGGCGACATCGCCCCAGCCGGCGCGTTCCCAGTTGGCGCGCGCCAGCGCGATCGGGTCACGGTGGTCCGGGGCAGAGGGCATCCCCTGTTCTTACCGTATGCGCCGACTCAGCCACCAGCGCGGAACGCGGCGACGGCGGACAACACCGCCCTGGTGGACTGCCGCATGCCGACGGTGATGCGGACACCGCCGTCACCGTAGTGCCGCACCCGCGGCCCATCCCCGTCGAACACCTGCCGCCACACCGTCCGGTCACCGCCGGGGGCCGGCAGGTAGACGAAGTTGGCTTGCGCATCGGTGCTGTAGATGCCCAGTCCGGACAACTGGGTACGCAGCCGCCTGCGTTCGGTGTCGATGATCCGGATGCGCTGGCGCATCTCGTCTTCGGCGGCGTAGCAGGCGGCCACCGCCACCAAGCCGGTCAGCCCCACGCCGAACGGCAGCTGCATCGTCCACAGCCGGCGGGCCAGCTGGGGACCGCAGAACCCGTAGCCGATGCGCAAACCGGCCAGTCCGTAGGCTTTCGAAAAGGTCCGGACCACAACGAGATTCGGGTACGTACGCACCAGTTCACGGGTGTCCAGCCGGTGTTCGGAACCCAGGAACTCGACGTAAGCCTCGTCGAGCACCACGATGGTGTCGGTCGGCGCCCGGTCCAGGAAGCGCTGCAACTCCGCGGCCGATTCCACCGTGCCGGTGGGATTGTGCGGCCGGCACACCACCACCACCCGGGCGCCGGCGGCGGCGGCCGCGGCCATCGCGTCCAGGTCGTGGTGGCCGTAGGCGTCGAGGGCGATGGTGATCGACCGCAGCCGGGCGATCTGGGCGAAGATCGGATAGCCGTCGAACGTCGGGGTGGCCATCACCATCGCGTCACCGGGCCGGGTGAGCGCCTGCAGCACCTGCATGATGACCCCGGTGGCTCCGGTGCCGATCACCACCTGGGTCTCGTCGACGCCGAGGTGCTCGGCGATCAGCGCACGCAACCGCTCGGGCAGGAACTCCGGATAGCGGTTGGCCGCGCCGATCGAGGCCATCAGCGCCGAGCGCACCGATGGCAGCGGCGGGAACGGAATCTCGTTGAGCGACAGCGCAAGTGGATCCTGGGCTGCCGGCAGGGTGTCGAAGACGTCGGCCAGCACCCCGTCCGGGATGCTCATCGTCCACCCCAGCGGACCGCGGCCGCCCCCGCGAAATCGCCGGCGTGCGCGAAAGCCGCCATCAGGATCGTGTCGCCGGCCTTGACCCGGCCTTCGGTGATCGCGCGGTCCAGGTTGACCGGGATCCCGGCGGCGAACAGGTTGCCGCAGACATCGAAGGTGTCGACGTGCCGCTCCTCGGGCAGCTCCAGCGCTTCGCGCCAGTTGCGCAGGAACACCCGGTTGGGCTGGTTGGTGACCAGCAAATCGACATCCTTGGGCGCCATCCCGATTCGGTCACAGACCGCATAGGACACCTCGGGCACCTGTCGATTACCGCGGGCCAGCACCTTGGTGATCTTCGACTCGGTGAAGCCGATACACCCCTCGCCGGGGCCGGCGGCCCACCACTTGCGCGGTGGGTCCACCGCGATGGTCATGTCCCCGGCGAACTCACCATAGGTGCGGCACTCCACATCCAGGATGGGCGAGGTGTCCGAGCACGTCACCAACCCGACGGCCGCGCCATCACCGGGCACCGAGGCCTGGGCTTTGCGCCGCACCGTTTCCTGGTCGAAGATCTGGCCCGCCGCGTTCTGCGCGACGGCCACCAGCGCCGTCCGTCCCTCGCCGGAGGCCAGCAGGTTGCGAGCCATCTTGAGCCCCAGCACGAATGCGGCGCAGCCACCGTTGTGCAGGTCCACCACCCAGCCCGGCTTCATGCCGAGCCGATGCGCGATCGCCCCGCCGCCACCGTAGAAGGGCATATCGGGCAACTGGGTGTGCGTGATGAGCACGTCGACCTCGGACAGCGCGTCGGCGCCGTGCCGCTCGATCAGGCCGGCGGCGGCCCGTTCGATCATGTCGGTGGCGGTTTCGTCGGGCGCGACGTGATGGCGGTACTTGGGTGCACGGAACATCAGGTTTTCCCGCAAGTCGTCGGTATCGGCGAACTGTGCGTAGTAATCCGCACCGATCGGCTCGCCGGGCAGATAGGTGGAGACATCGATCAGGCTGACAGTCATGGGGGACCTCACTTCATCCAGTCGGGGGTGATCGGCAGGCCGTTGCGGTGCCGGTATTCGGCGATGGCCTTCAGGTTGCGCAGCTCCAGTTCGTGACCGGCGCCGAACATGTCCCAGAAATCGCCGACCCACACCGGGCGCTCCGGCGGCGCCGCCTCCGGATAGGGGTTCTTGTCGTAGAACGGGTGGTGGCAGTTGGTCCACAGCACCACCGAACCCGGCTTGTCGAACACCAGCTGCGCGTCAACGACCCGCATCAGATAGATCATCCACAGGTGATGGCCCTGATCCCAGGCGCAGTGGTAGTCGACGGTCATGGCGTCGCGGTTGGCCACCGTGCGGGTGAAGATCTCGGTCTCCGAACCGAGCCGGTCATAGGCCAACCACAGACCCTCTTCGTCGGTCGGCGTGAACCCGCGCAGGCTGTAGGTCCACTCCTCCAGGCTGCGGGTGTCGGCCAGATAATCGAACAGTTCGGCAGGCGGACAGTCGATGTAACTGTTCACGGTGCAGAACTCCCCGAACACCTTGTCGTGTGGATACACCGACCGCATCATCTCCATGATGATCGGCGTGGCCTGTTCCCGGGGCGAGGTCTCGATACGGACCACACCGTCGATGGGTTCGGTGATGTCAGCGAGTGCGGGCAGCGACATGGGCGGGGCTCTCTTTCTTCTCCAGAAATGGTGCGAACGGCGGAATTTCGTCGGCCGAGCATTCGATGCTGACCACCGACGGACCCTCGGCATTGAGGGCGCTGTGCAGAGCCTTCGGCAGTCCATCGATGTCGGCGATATCGACGGAGGGCAGGCCGGGGAACATCGCGGCCAGCCCGGCACCGAGCTTGCTCGGTGCGAACCGGTTGTAGCTGTACAGGTCTCGGTAGAACAGCTGCTCACGGGTGACGCACATGGCGTGGGCGTTGTTGTTGAACAACACCACCGTCACCGGCAGTTGGTACTGAATGGCGGTGTGCACTTCCAGGCCATGCATGAAGAACGACCCGTCGCCGGCGATGATCACGGTGCGCCGACCCCGTCCGAAACACATTCCGATACCGGCGCCGAAGCTGTAACCCATCCCACCCATCCCGAGTGCCACCACGAGTCGTCCGCCGCGGCGCACCGGCAGATAGTGGATGGCGGCCGCGCCGGTGTTTCCCGCGTCGACGACGATGTCGGCACCGTCGGGCAGCGCTCGGTCCAGTGCGGCCATCGCGTCGCGGTACCGGATCCCGTCGCCGTGATACACCGGTGGACTCAGCTCGGCATGCGGAATCCGTTCCGGCACGGTGACTCTCAGCGGTCCGGACAGCGCGGCGTTGAGCATGGTCAGCGATTCGCGCAGATCGTCGGTGTGCACGTGCAGGCTCGGGGGGTACGGCTGTTCGGCACCGAGCGACAGCACCGGGACCTGGGCCAGCACGCCGTCCAGCCCGGCGCGTGCGGTGGCCGGGAGCCGGGTGCCGACCAACACGCAGACCGCACTGTCGGCGACCACGTCGGCGACCCCGGGATGGCCCATCACACCGGTCACGCCCAGTGCGGAGGACGAACCCAGACCGGGTGCGCCGCTGACGTCCTTGGCGTCGGGCACGGTGGCCACCCTGGCCCGCAGGATGGCGCGCAACCGTTCCAGTTCGTCGCGGGCGTCGTCGCGGGCGACCTGCTCACCGGCGATGATGGTCACGGGCCCGCGTACCTGGCGCAGCTGTGCCACGATCGGGGCGGGATCACCGATCACAACGTTCCACGGCACCACAGCGGGTTCATCGGTGTCGACTTCAAAACGATTCTGCTGCACATCTTTTGGCAGTAGCAACACCGCCGGACCCCGACGTGTGACGGCCAGCGCCTCGGTCAGCGCGGTGTCGATCGTCCCGGCGTCCACCACTCGCCTGCAGTACACCGACACCGCGGAGAACAGCGCCTCGGCGTCGAGCGCGCCACCGCGACCGCTGGTGTCCTGGAAGGAGCCGCGACCGTCCATGGCCGTCGGCGGCTGACCGACCAGCGCCAGCACCGGAATCCTACTGGCCAGCGACTCCCCCAGCGCCGCAACCAGATTCAGTGAACCACCCCCGGAGGTCGCGACCACCACCCCCAGGCCCGCACCGCCGCGGCGATAGCCGTCGGCCATGGTCGCGGCCGAGAACTCGTGCTTGGCCAGTACCGCGGTGATATCAGCGCTGAAGTGGGCCGCATCGTAGAGATCTTCGATGTTGGCGCCGTCGACGCCGAAGATGTGCCGTACCCCGTGCCGAGCCAGCCGACCGATGATGCGGTCGACGACACGGTACGTGCTGGTCACCTGTTCGGACACTGTTCACCTGCTTTCTCGTTCTGCAGATGACACGGGCCCGGCCCGGATCGGGTTCACCCCCGAAGCCGATTCACAGGTTCTTTTCCAGCAGCACCTTTCCGTCGTCCGCCGAAACCAGTTGCACGGCGGCAATTTCATTCATCGGCAGCGGGGTGTTTCCGCTGGGTAGCGCCGTGGCACCGGACAAACCGAGCCAGGTGGCGATCTGGTCGCGACGGCCGTCCTTACCGACGACCACCATTCCCAGGTTCTGCGGCTTGACGTCGCGCTGCCCCCAGTCGCCGTAACTGCACGCCATGTCGATGCGGGTGCCCCAGCTGTAACCGGACATGGTGATGCTCGCGGCGATGGGCGTCTCGTTGACCTTGGTCATCTCCAGCGACGGCGCCGCCTGCTGAGTGCTGCCCTGCTGCAGGCCGAAAACATCGGGGCGGACGGCCACCACGGCGCCGACGGCCAGCAGCGCGGCCGCCAGGCCGACGGCCGCCGTGGTCAGCCACCGAGACCGGCGCCGGCGCGAACGCACCAGGTCGACCACCTGTTCACGTAGTTCCGGCGGCGGAGTCGGTTCGGGTTTGCCGGAATCCATCGCCTCGATATCGGCCAGGTCGACCATCGCCAGCAGGGCGGGCATACCGGTCAGTTCGGCCACCGCGGCGCTGCAGCGGGCACAGCCGCGCAGGTGCGCCTCGTATTCACGCCGCTCGCCCGGAGACAGCGCGCCCAGCACGTAGGAGGCATCCCAGGTGGCGTACTGATCTCCGTCGGACATCAGGTCGAACCCGGTCATCGTGTCACCCCCATCTCCTGCAGATTGAGACGTAGCGCCCGCACCGCATAGTGCAGCCGGGACTTCACGGTGCCTTCGGCGATCTGGAGGTCGGCGGCGATCTGGGCGGTGGACATGCCCTGGTAGTAGGCACGCTTGACCACCGCGCGATGATCCTCGGAGAGGTCGCTCATCGCGGTGCTGATCAGTAGCCGGTCCAGCGCGGAATCCACTTCGTCGGGGCCGGCCCGGTCGGCGGCCTGTTCGACGTCGGGGGTGCCGGTCTCGTTGCGGTACCGCGCACTCCGCCGTTCGTCGATGACGAGATTACGCGCGACGGTGAACAACCATGCACGCGCGGGCCGGTCCGGGTCGGCGGTCACCTCGGGATGCCGCCAGGCGCGCAGCAGTGTTTCCTGCACCACGTCTTCGGCGCGGGCGGCATCGCCCGTCAACCGCAGGGCATACCGCCACAATGCACCCGCGTGCTCGTCGTACAGCACCCGCATCATTGCGGCCTCCGGATCGTCCACTACCAACCTCCGTCTCTAACACGACGTGGGTGGTGATCCGGTTCAAAGGTACGCGGTCAACCGCACAACCAGGTCAAGCCGGCAGCAAAGTCAGGATGCGCGGTCCGTCCTCGGTGACCGCGACGGTGTGCTCCCAGTGCGCGGCGCGCGAACCGTCGGTGGTGACGACGGTCCATTCGTCGTCGAGGATCTTGGTCTTGGTGGTGCCCAAGGTCAGCATCGGCTCGATGGCCAGCACGGAGCCGACCGCCAGGTGCGGGCCCCGCCCGGGTGACCCCTCGTTGGGCAGGAACGGGTCCATGTGCATCTCACGACCGATTCCGTGGCCGCCGTAACCGGCGACGATGCCGTATTTGCGGCCGTGGCGGGCCTCCGCGGCGCGGGTGCCGGTCTCGATGGCGTGCGACACGTCGGTGAGCCGGTTGCCGGGCACCATCGCCGCGATACCGGCCTCCATCGACAGTCGGGTGGCCTCGGAGAGCAGTTCGTCGGCGGTGATCAAGGTGCCGACACCGAACGTGACGGCCGAGTCGCCGTGCCACTTGTCCAGGATGGCCCCACAGTCGATCGACACCAGGTCACCGTCGGCCAGCACCTCGTCATCGGACGGGATTCCGTGCACGACGCGGTCGTTGACCGATGCGCACACCGTGGCCGGATAGCCGTGGTAGCCGAGGAAGGAGGGCACGCCGCCGCCGTCGCGGATCACCGTCTCGGCGATGCGATCCAGTTCGCCGGTGGACACACCTGGCGCCGCCGCCCGCTGGACGGCCTGCAACGCCGCCGCGACGAGCGCACCGGCCGCCGCCATGGCATCGAGCTCACCGGCACTGCGCTGCGGGACGGTCTTACGCCGCCCTGGCACCGAGATCACGATCGCCTACTTCAGTGGCCGAGCGCGTGCAGCGCCCGCGCGAACACCTCGTCCAAGGAACCCACGGCGTCCACGGTCTTCAGCTCGTCGGCGTAGTAGTCGAGCAGCGGCGCGGTCTCCTCGCGGTACACCTTGAACCGGTTGCGGATGACCTCTTCGGTGTCGTCGGCGCGGCCGCGGCCCTTGAGGCGCTCGACCAGTTCGTCCTCGGGGACCCGGAATTCCACCACGGCGTCGAGCGTCAGGCCGCGCTTGGCCAGCATCTCCTTGAGCGCCTCGGCCTGTTCCACCGAGCGCGGGAAACCGTCGAGGATGAACCCGGCAGCCGCGTCGTCGGCATCGATACGGTCGTCGACCAGCGCGTTGGTCAGTGACGCCGGCACCAGGTCACCGGCATCCAGGTACTTCTTGGCTTCCACACCCAGCGGTGTGCCATTGCTGATGTTGTGCCGGAACAGATCGCCGGTGGAGATCTGCGGGATCCCAAGCTTCTCGGCCAGTTTCTCTGCCTGTGTGCCTTTTCCGGCACCTGGCGGGCCGAGCAAAACAATTCTCACTTAGGGGAACCCTCTCTCACTTCAAGAAACCCTCGTAGTTGCGCTGCATGAGCTGGCTCTCGATCTGTTTGACCGTATCCAAGCCGACACCGATCATGATCAGCACCGCCGTCCCGCCGAACGGCAGGTTCTGTACCGACCCGGAGTTCCCGATCTCCAGGAACAGGTTGGGCAGCACGGCGATCACACCGAGGTAGATCGATCCCGGAAGAGTAATACGGCTCAGCACATAGCGCAGGTAGTCCGCCGTCGGCTTACCGGGCCGGATACCCGGGATGAAGCCACCGAACTTCTTCATCTCGTCCGCGCGCTCGTCGGGGTTGAACGTGATGGAGACGTAGAAGTAGGTGAAGAAGATGATCAGGCCGAAATAGATCGAGATGTAGACGGGGTCGGCCGGATTGGTCAGGTAGTTCGCCACGAACCGGTCCCACCAGCCGTTACTGGGCTCGGACCGGCCACTCTGGATCAACTGGGTGATCAAGTGCGGGATGTAGATCAGTGACGACGCGAAGATCACCGGGATGACGCCGGCCTGGTTGAC
This sequence comes from Mycolicibacterium chengduense, assembly GCF_033741155.1. Classification (NCBI taxonomy): domain Bacteria; kingdom Bacillati; phylum Actinomycetota; class Actinomycetes; order Mycobacteriales; family Mycobacteriaceae; genus Mycobacterium; species Mycolicibacterium chengduense. The sequence continues at coordinate 52,458 of NZ_JAWQNH010000008.1, forward strand.
CTTCAGCGGCAGGTAGGTCGACGTGCCGCCGTACATGCGCCGGCCGACCATTCGCTTGGCGTACTGCACCGGGATGCGCCGCTGGCCCTGCTCGACGAATACCACGCCGACGATGATCGCCAGGGCGGCCACACAGACGGCGGCGAAGACCAGGCCGCCGCGGCTGTCCAGGATGGTCTTGCCCTCGGACGGGATGCGGGCGGCGATACCGGCGAAGATCAGCAGCGACATGCCGTTGCCGATGCCGCGTTCGGTGACCAGCTCGCCCATCCACATGACCAGCGATGCACCTGCGGTGAGCACCAGCACGATGACGATCAGGCCGAAGATCGAGGTGTCGTCGATGATGTCGAGGTTGCAGCCCTGCAGCAGTCCGCCGTTGGCGGCCAGCGCCACGATGCTGGTGCCCTGCAGGATGGCCAGCGCGACGGCCAGGTAACGCGTGTACTGCGTCATCTTGGCCTGGCCGGCCTGGCCTTCCTTACGCAGCTGCTCGAACCGCGGGATGACCACCGTCAGCAGCTGGACGATGATGCTGGCGGTGATATAGGGCATCACACCGACGGCGAACACCGTCAGCTGCAGCAGCGCGCCGCCGGAGAACAGGTTGATCAGCGAGTAGATCTGCGCAGAGCTGCCGCCACTGACCTGCTCGATGCATTTCTGCACGTTCGGGTAGTTGACACCGGGCGACGGGATCGACGCGCCGACGCGATAGAGGATGACGATCGCCAGTGTGAACAGGATCTTGCGCCTGAGGTCGGCCGTCCGCAATGACGAGATGAAAGCCGAAAGCACTCTTCCTCCTGCGCAGCCGAGCACTTGTCGCGGCGTGCCAATGGGGCTGGTTGATCCAGCGTTTTGGTCAAGTCGTGCGCGGTGCCCGGTTCAGCTGCTCCCAGCCTGCACAGTCGCGCGTCAAACAGTCTACGAGAGTAACAGTTGGCCGCCGCCGTCCCGTCCCCGGTGGAACGGACCGCACCCGCGGCCATACCTCATGAATGTGGTGATCATCGGGGCAGCTTCGTTTCGATCTTGTCGACGATGTCCACCGCCGACGTGATGGGCTGCTGCTGGGCCGGCTTGCAGGCCTGGACGTCGAGGATCAGGTTCGCGGCGACGGCCAGCGCGCGCTGGCACGACCTGATCTGGTCGCCGGCCGTGCGGGTGTACGGCATCGAGAGCAGAGCGTCGGTCTTGTTCAGGGCACCGCTCACCCACTTGGGCAGCGCCTGCTCGTTGAGCCGGATGTTCACGGTGTGGTTGGCGCACTTGGACCACCGGCCGGCCGAATCATCGAAGAAGGCCCGGGCCGCGTCGGCGGTGCGGTAGGTGACCGCGGACTGCACCACGATGCTGTCCCACTGGTCACTGTTGGGTATGCGCAACATTTGCTGGCGCAGCGTCTTGTAGTGGCTGGGGTCGTAGATCGGGGCCTCGTTGACCTGCCACACCCCTAGGCAGTTGAGGTTGGGCAGCAGGTTCCGATGGTCACCCATCACGTCCACCGGGTTCTGCGGCGTCATGCCGGAGGTGCCCATGATCGCGTCCACGTCCGCGGCGCTCAGCAGCAACCCCGGCAACGCCGAGTCGGCCACGGGTTTGGGTGCCGCAGCGGCACCCGAGTCCGATCCCGACGAGCAACCGGCCAGCCCGAGGGCCAGGGCGAGGGCCCCCACAACGATGATCTTCACCGGGTCAGGCGTGCGTCCCGGCCGCGGCGCAGGCTTGCTGAACTTTGGTGGCCTCGTTGTTCATCTCGGTGGCGGTGCTGTTGAGGCTGTCGCCGGGAATGCGCAGTCCCATTTTCACCAGCAACTTGGTGGCCCCCAGCGACCACGTCCGCATCGGGTCGGAGATGTCCCCCGGCAGCCCCGGCGTGTTCGCGGCATCCATCGCGACTCCCGCAGCCTGACGGAGCGCGGTCCGCCCGGTCGTGTTGCTGCTCGCCACCGCCGGATCGTTGTAGTTCGAGCCCTCGAGCGAGTCGGCAAAATCTCCGTAGTACTGCGCGGATCCATCGAGCACCTGGGCGAACTGACCGCATGCCGCAACCGCGGCCGGATCGGCAGCGTCGTTGGTCACCGCGCCGACCTGAACCTGCGCAACCTGCACCGGTGCGGGCGCCGGATCGGCGTCGAGGTCGTCTGCGTGGGCCGTGGCGGCACCGGGCAATCCGGCACCGAAAGCAATCAGCAACGCGGCCCCAGCGCTCCATGCCCTGCCCTGCAACCGAAGTGGCTTCACGTTGTTTCCTCCAAGTGCGTTCGGTGTGTCTGAGCGAGGCTGCGACTCCGCGGCCGATCAGCAACCCGAATCACGGTCCATTCACGAGGTGTCCAAACGGTGAACGAACACCCAACGGTCGGCTTCCATTCACTGTCCATTGGTTTGCATCGGCCTGTGGGAATCATTGGGCGCGATTGTGATTCCGACAAGAACTCCAGCTCGTAGACGCTCACTCGACGGGTACAGGGCGCGGACTATTAGCCCGCCGTTCACCGTCCGGCAACCCGGTCATTGGACGCTTCGTCGCGACGTATTCGTTACACATCCGTTGAACTCTGGATTCGACCACGAGAGGGCGAAATCATCACCATGTACAAACATCTTGCCGCTCTGGCTGCCTGCGTGCTGGTGCCGGTTGCGACGGCGCCTCTCGCACAGGCTGACCCGCCTCCGCCCCCGGCCGACCCTGCGGTCGTCCCGCTCGATGCCACCAACCCGCTGCCACCCGAGGGCGCCGTACCGTCATCGGCCCCAGGTGTGCTGAACACCCCGGACGGCTGGCATCTCGAGGTCGTCGGAAGCAACGAGACCCAGCTGCCGGTGGCCCCGTTGACCACCGCCATCACCTCGCGCGAATACCTGGTCGCCGGCACCTTTACCGGCAAGATCACCGGGGGCGGCAAGACCAAGCTGACCGGCGGTTCATTGGAAGCCGGAGAGCAGATCGGGTGCGGCATCATCTCCGACGAAACCGAGATCAACCCGGGTGCGAGTTTCACCCCCGGTATCGGCATTCCGTTCACCGGCAATGTCACCGGAGGCTTCGGCGTATCGCTGCAGGGCAAGGTCTACCTGAAGCCGGGCACGGTCACCACGGTCGCGATCGACAAGAAGAAGTTCAAGGGCACCACCACCCGCGTCACCATCACCGGCGTCCGCATCAAGACCGACCAGTGCGCGGGCCAGTCGTTCATCCGCTCGTACGCGACGCTGACCAGCTCGACCGACAACACCGATGACGTCGTCACATACCTGGGCGTCACCAAGGCCGTCTGACCACCCGCCAACTCGAACGGAAGAAAACATGTTGAAGCGTTTTGCCATCGCGGCCACCTGCATGGTGCTCCCGCTCGCGACGTCGCCCCTGGCATTGGCAGATCCGCCGGCCGACGACGCCGGACCGCCGCCGGACAACGGGGTGGTCGCCTCCGCCGATCCCGGCATCGTGACCACCCCCGACGGCTGGACACTGACTGTCGTCGCCAAGGACGAGACGCAGCTGCCCGTGGCCCCGCTGACGACCGCCGTCTCCTCGCGCGAGTACCTGGTCGGCGGTACGTTCACCGGCACGGTGACGGGCAAGGGCAAGACCACCCTCAAGGGCGGCACACTCGAAGCCGGGTACCAGATCGGTTGCGGCATCGAACTCGGCCAGGTCCGCCTCATCGGCCAGGCCGGTATCAGCACCTCGGGTTCGTCGCTGACCGGTGGCCTCATCCCGACCGGTGTGTCATTCCCGCTCTCGGGCACCATCGAAATCCACCCCAAGCCGGGCACCGTTTCCACGGTGAGCGTCGACAAGAAGGAATTCAAGGCGGCGCCGGTTCGCGTCACCCTGAAGGACACCCACATCAAGGTCGACGGTTGCGTGGGTCAGTCGTTCCTGCGTTCCTACGCGACGCTGACCAGCTCGACCGAAGACACCGACGATGTGGTTGCGTACTACGGCGTAACCAAGACCGTCTGACATCGAGATGGTTTACCCACGCTCTGTACGTAGCCGCTCTGCGGTTGTGACGGCAGCGGGTTTGCTCGCTCTCGCAACGGCGATCGCCTTCCCGGCGATCGCCGTTGCGGACCCTCTGCCCCCGGATCCGGCGCCCGCACCGGCACCGAGTGACCCCGCTCCCCCACCTGGCCCCACCATCCCACTTGTCGGCGCCCCGCTAGCCTCCAGCGGGTTTAATGTGCTGGCACAGAACGGTGTTCCGTCCGCCGACGTGCCGGGTGGACTCGGCGCACCCACGGTCGCCGGACTGGACCGCAACACGGTTCTGGGACAGCTGCCGACACCATCGGCACCCGGCGCAAACCCGGGCGCACCGCCGAATCTCAACGTCTTCAACAACGCCTACGGAGTCCAGCAGTGCCTGGTGCCGTCGGCACCCGGCAAGTGCGAGCAGTTCGATGTCGAACCGGGGCAGGAGAATGCAGATGTGAGCCGCCGGGAGTGGCTGGGTCGGTACATCGACATGTACCGCGCCGGAATGCTGAAAGGTGGCCTCCTGGGCCAGATGCCGCAACAGCAACTCGGTGAACCACTGCCGGGCACCGCACCACCTCCTGGCACCAACATTCCGCCCGGGCTCGTCCAGTACCTGCCCGATCCCCCACCGCCGCCGGACGGAGCACCGCCAATCCCAGCTCCGGCACCTCCGGGCTGACGATACAAGGCTCGACATGAGCCCGAAAGAGGCTGTATTCCAAGGGATTAACTCTTGGAATACAGCCTCTTTGCCGTCTCCAAGTCCAATGACATTGGTAATGCGCTGGCGCACAGCAAATATGGCAGTGATCGACAGATTCAAAGTCTTGCGTTGCGTCGAAACATCATGTCCTTCAGTCTCATCTGACGGACTGAAGCGATTCGCGGCCGTCGTTTTTTCGCTCCATCCACGGCACCGTCAGGGCCGACGACAGCCATGACCTCCCACCAGATCTCCGAGAGGTCGAGTAATTCTTCGATGGCCCAAATCCGGCACCGTAGAGCCAATTTCGGTGAACATTAGGCAAACTCCACAACGGCCGCTCAAACGAATCGCTGGTAGAAGGCTTGCTGATTCATCCACGTCGGAATTAAAAGCCTTGCTGGGTAGTGGATTAGCGAATGCTGGGGTATTTTCTGGCTGTCAAACTCACCCAAACCTCAGGGAGTTTTCGCCGTGAACAAGTCCGCCTCGCTGACGGCCGGTGTGTGCTCATTGTGCATCACCGCGTCATTGGCCGTCGCCCCGCCGCACGCAGCGGCCGCTGCGCTGCCAGTCGTGCAGCACCGCAGCGTATCGGTGCTGGAGAACCCCTACGCGCTGACCGCTTCGTCCACCGCGCTCCAGAACCTGTTGCTTGTTGCCGGCCTTCCGCTCAACAACCTGAACACCACGCTGTCCACCCTCGGCGGACTGACCAACTTCGTCACCGGCCTGAACCTGGCCCTCGGGAACATCTACAAGGGCAACTGGGACCAGGTCCCTGCGAACCTGGCCAAGGCATGGGCGGACGAGGTCGCGGCCATCCAGAAGGTCATCGCGCTGCCGCAGACGCTGATCAAGTACGACGCCGCCGTCATCGGTAACTTCCTGGCCGGCTTGGGCGGTGCCGGTGCCACGTTGGCCACCTCGAAGTCCGCCGCAGCGCTGCCCACGGCCCAGACGGCCTCCGCCAGCGCGCTTCTCGTGGTACTGGGCATCCCGTTCAACAACCTGAACACCACACTGTCCACCATCGGCGGACTGACCAACTTCGTCACCGGCCTGAACCTGGCCCTCGGGAACATCTACAAGGGCAACTGGGACCAGGTCCCGGCCAACCTGCAGAAGGCCTGGACCGACGAGGTCGCCGCGTTCAAGAAGGTCCTGGAGCTCCCGCAGACGCTGCTGAACTACGACATCAAGGCCATTTCGAACCTGTTCGCCCCGCCGGCCGCCGCTTCCACCGCCGCGACGTTCGTCAAGAGCGAGCGGGTCGCGACGCTGGCTCTGCCGACCGCCTCGTCCTCGACCGAGACGGACTCGGCGGCCACCGCCGACGAGGCCACCGGAACCAAGAAGGACAGCACAGTCAAGGAGCCGACCGAGGTCAAGGACACCACCACCGAGGCCAAGGATCCGACCGACGTCAAGGACACCACCACCGAGGCCAAGGATCCGACCGACGTCAAGGACACCGCCACCGACGTCAAGGACACCACGGGAACCAAGACCCCGTCCGACGAGAAGAGCTCGACGGGCACCAAAGACACCACTGGCACCGGCACCGGCACCGGCAGCACCGGAACGGAGTCCGGCAGCTCCACGACGAAGGCTGGCGACAAAGACGCCGGCGAGGGCGCCGGCGAGGGCAAGGACAGCACCGACTCCGGCAAGAGCTCGACCACCGGCAAGCACAGCGCCGGCAGCGGGACCTACGGCCGGCACGCCCGCCAGGACGACGGCAACGACTCGACCGCGTCGGCTTCGTCCGGCACGTCGACCACGTCCGCCACCGGCGGCCGGCACCGCAAGCCCGAGGGCAGCAGCTCGACCGGCTCCACCGGCTCCTCGTCCTCGTCGACGGGCGGCGAACACAGCTCGGCCGCCTGACCACCGGCCCACCATTCGACGAGGCCCTCAGCATTGCGCTGGGGGCCTCGTTGCTGTCCGGGTTGCTGTCCGGGCGGGCATTCAGTTTCGAGGCGTACAGTCGAGGTTGTTCATTACATCAGCTAACTAAAGTGGGACAGGGGGGCTTGTGATGCCACGCGTAGACGGTGACACCTGGGATCTGGCGTCCAGCGTCGGCGCCACCGCGACCATGGTCGCGGCCGCCCGCGCGATCGCCTCGGCGGCTCCGGAACCGGTGATCAACGACCGGTTCGCGGCACCGCTGGTGCGTGCGGTCGGCGTCGACTTCTTCACCAAACTCGCCGACGGTGAACTCACCGAATCAGACCTTGGCGACGACCCGCAGATGAACATCGTGCGGTTTGCCGACGGTATGGCGGCGCGCACCCGATTCTTCGACGAATTCTTCGAGCAGGCAACGGCTTCCGGGGTCCGGCAGGCGGTCATCCTGGCGGCGGGACTGGATGCCCGCGCCTACCGGTTGGACTGGCCGTCCGGCACGGTGGTGTTCGAGATCGACCAGCCCGAGGTCATCGAATTCAAGACGCGGACGCTCGCCGACCTGGGCGCCGCGCCGACCGCGGATCGTCGCACCGTCGCGGTGGACCTGCGGGAAGACTGGGTGTCGGCGCTGCGGGCCGCCGGATTCGACCCCTCGGCACCGACGGCGTGGATCGCCGAGGGCCTGTTCGGTTACCTGCCGTCGGAAGCCCAGGACCGGCTGCTCGACCTGATCACCGAGAACAGCGCCCCGGGCAGCCGCGTCGCTGCCGAGGCGGTACCGGGCATCAGCGACACCGACCACGACGCCGTCCGCGAGCGGATGAAATCGGTGACCGACAAATGGGCCGAGCACGGATTCGACCTCGATTTCAGCGAACTCGTCTACCTGGGCGACCGCACCGACGCCGCCGCGCACCTGGACGGCCTGGGCTGGGACACCTCGACGGTGTCGAGCAACGAGCTGCTGGCCCGTTACGGCCTTCCGGTGCTCGACGAGGAAGCCCAGTTCGGCCAGGCCTCCTACATCACCGCGGTGAAGTGATGGCCCGGTCGGAAGCCGACAGCTGGGACCTGGCCTCCAACGTGGGCGCGACCGCCACGATGGTGGCCGCAGCCCGCGCCCTGGCCACCGCGGAACCCGACGCCATCATCGACGATCCGTTCGCCGCGGACCTGGTGCGCGCCGTCGGCGTGGAGTTCTTCACCCGGTTGGTCAACGGCGACATCGAGGTTCCGGACGATACGGCGGCCGGCGGTATCCGGCTGATCACCGACACCATGGCCGTGCGGACCCGGTTCTTCGACGACTTCTTCCTACAGGCGGCTCAGGCCGGGGTACGCCAGGCGGTGATCCTGGCCGCCGGGCTGGATACCCGGCCGTACCGGCTGTCGTGGCCGGCCGGCACCGTGGTCTACGAGATCGACCAACCCGAGGTCATCGCCTTCAAGACGCAATCGATGGCGGCACTGGGCGCCGCCCCGGCCGCCGAGCGCAGGACCGTGGCCATCGACCTGCGCGACGACTGGCCGGCGGCGTTGCGCCAGGCCGGTTTCGACACGTCGGCGCCGTCGGCGTGGAGTGCCGAAGGGCTGCTGATGTACCTGCCGCCCGACGCCCAGGACCGGCTCTTCGACCACATCACCGCGCTGTCGGCGCCCGGCAGCAGGCTGGCCACCGAGTACCACGGCAGCGATTTCGGGCAGTCACTGGGCGAGCGAGCCAAGGAGATGTTCGACCGCTGGGGCCCACAGGGTTTCGACCTCGACCTCGCCCAGCTGTTCTATCCGGGCGAGCGCAACGACGTCGTCGACTATCTGTCCGCCCGCGGTTGGCAGGTGCACAGCCGCAGCCGCCGCGACGTCTTCACCGACTACGGGCGGGAGTTCCCCGACCTCGCGTCCCCGCTGCGCCAGTCGGTGTCCATCACTGCCGTTCGTGACTGAACCATTCACCGAGGATCCTGCATGACCACCAACCAGACCGCACGCTCCGACGGCGACTCCTGGGATCTGGCCTCCAGCGTCGGCGCCACCGCCACCGCGGTGGCCGCGGCGCGCGCCATCGCCTCCCAGGGCCCCGACCCGCTGCTGAACGACCCCTATGCCGACCCGCTGGTCCGCGCCGTCGGCGTGGACTCCTTCGTCAAACTGATCGACGACGAACTGCCGGTCCCGGACGACGATCCGGCCCTCAGCCGGTCCCGGATGCGGGAGCAGATGACCGTGCGGACAAGGTTTTTCGACGACTTCTTCACCGGTGCGGCCGCGACGGGCATCCGGCAGGCCGTGATCCTGGCATCGGGGCTGGACACCAGGGCCTATCGGCTGGACTGGCCTGCCGGCACCGTGGTGTTCGAGGTCGACCAGCCCGAGGTCATCGCGTTCAAGTCCCAGACACTGGCCGCGCTCGGCGCGAAGCCCACCGCAGACCGCCGGACCGTCGGCATCGATCTGCGCGACGACTGGCCAGCCGCGTTGCGCGCGGCGGGATTCGACCCGGGCCGGCCCACCGCGTGGATCGCCGAGGGACTGCTGATCTATCTGCCAGCCGAGGCGCAGGATCGGCTGTTCGACAACATGACCGCGTTGTCGGCGCCCGGCAGCCGGCTGGCCACCGAGCATATGGACCTCTCCGCGCTGCCCGACGACTGGGCCGAAAGACTGGCCGAACGGTCCCGGCGGCTGGGCACCGGGATCAATCTCGCGGAGCTGTTCTATCACGGCGAGCGCGCCTCGGCAGCGGCGTATCTGCGCGAACAAGGCTGGCAGGCCACGGTGCTCAAGGGTGCTGATGCGTTCGCTGCCAACGGTTTCGAGCAACCCGACGACGAATGGCGGACGTTCGGTGCAGACTCGGGCTATCTGTCCGCGACCTTGGAAGGATGATCATGGCCCGCACCGACGACGATTCCTGGGACGTCGCCTCCAGCGTAGGGGCCACCGCCACACTGGTGGCCGCCGGTCGCGCGATCGCCAGCACCGACCCGCACGGGTTGATCGACGATCCGTACGCTGCGCCGTTGGTGCGCGCGGTCGGTATCGACTTCTTCACCAAGATGGTCGACGGCGACCTCGACCTCGCCGATATCGCGCCGGACGCGGCGCAGCGGGCCCGCGCCAACATCGACGAGATGGCCGTCCGGACAAAGTTCTTCGACGACTACCTGATCGCCGCCACCGGCACCGGTATCCGCCAGGTGGTCATCCTGGCCTCCGGCTTGGACTCCCGCGCCTACCGGCTGGACTGGCCCGCCGCGACGGTGGTCTACGAGATCGACCAGCCCGACGTGATCGAGTTCAAGACGCGCACACTGGCCGGTTTGGGTGCCGAGCCGACCGCGCAGCGCCGCACCGTGTCCATCGACCTGCGCGAGAACTGGCCTGCCGCATTGACGGCCGCCGGTTTCGACCCGGCCGCCCCATCGGCGTGGCTGGCCGAGGGCTTGCTCATCTACCTGCCGCCCGACGCCCAGGACCGGCTGTTCGACCTCATCGACGAGCTCAGCGCCCCCGGTAGCACGATGGCCACCGAGTTCGTGCCCGGGCTGCGGGATTTCGACGCCGAGAAGGCCCGCGAAGAAACCGCCGCCCTACGCGCACACGGCCTGGACCTCGACATGCCGTCCTTGGTCTACCCGGGTGAACGGCATTCCGCGGTGGACTATCTGGGATCGCGGGGGTGGGAGATGACCGGAACACCCCGCGCCGATCTCTTCGCCCGCTACGGACTCCCGCTGCCCGAACACATCGAGGGCAACCCGATGGCCGAGATCATCTACATCAGCGGTACCCGGATGCGGTAATCAGAAGCGGTAGTCACCCAGCCACAGTGCCGTCACACCGGTGACGGCACTGTGCGCCTGCTCCAGCGCGCCGACCATCGACCGGCCCAGCAACGCGCCAACCGCCTGCGGCACCGAGGCCGCCGCAGGCTGTGACGATGCCTTGGGCCGCAACATATCCAACATCGAGGACCCCGGATAGCCGACCAACCGCACGGCGGCGTCGGGCGCCAGCCCGGCGAGCACCTTGGCCCGGGTGACGGCGGTACGCAAACCGCCGAGCTCGTCGACCAACCCACGATCCAAGGCATCGGCACCGGTCCACACCCGACCACGGGCGACCGCATCCACCGCCTCGACACCGAGGCCACGGCCGTCGGCAACCCGCTGCACGAAATCGGTATAGAACAGGTCGGCCTCGGCCTCGACGTGGGCATGCTGCTCCGGGGTGAACGGCGCGTTGACCGACCACGCATCGGCGTTGGCATTGGTGCGCACCGAATCCGTCCCCACGCCCAGACGGTCTTTGAGCTCGCGGGCCACCAACTTGCCGGTGACGACACCGATGGATCCGGTGATGGTGCCCGCGTTGGCGACGATCGCGTCGGCGGCCATCGACACGTAGTAGCCGCCGGATGCGGCCACCGCTCCCATCGACGCCACCACCGGCTTACCCGCCGCCCTGGCCCGAACCACTTCCCGCCAAATCGTTTCCGATCCGGTGACCGAGCCGCCGGGGCTGTCCACCCGCAGCACGATGGCCGATACGGCGTCATCGGCCACCGCCTCACGCAGCGCGGCAGCGATGGTGTCCCCGCCGGCGCTGGAATTGCCGATCGGCAGCACCTGTGGTCCCCCGCGGCCGCTCACGATGGGCCCGTGCAGGGTGACCACCGCGATGGTGGCTTTGGGCTTGCGTCCCGGCACACCCGGCATCGGCTTGGCAGCGGTAGCTCGTGCATAGCGGGACAGGAACAGTCGCGGCGGCGCGTCGGGTCCGTCGGCAACCGCGGCGGCACCGCCGAGTTCGGCGATCCGCGCGTAGGCCTCGTCGCGGAAACCGATGCGGTCGACCAAACCCCCGGACACCGCGTCGTCGCGCAGCAGCGGCGCCTTGTCGGCCAGTGCGTCGACCGCGTCGGCCGCCAGGTGCCGCGAGGCGGCGACCGCCGCCCGCACCTGGGCGTGCAGGCTCTCGATCAGCGCGCTGTCGGCCTCCCGATGCGCGTCGGTGTAGCTGTCCTGGGTGAAAAGGTTTGCCGCCGACTTGTATTCACCGCGGGCGACGAACTGCGCTTCGATACCGGCTTTGTCCAGCGCATCACGCAGAAACATCGCATTGGTGGCGAAACCGACCAGGCCCACGGTGCCCGATGGCTGCATCCACACCTCGCGGAACGCTGAGGCCAGGTAGTAGGACATCGTGCCTGGATAGGTCTCGGCCCAGGCCAGCGTCGGCTTCACAGCGCCGAACTCGGCGATGGCCGCCCGCAGTTCCTGCACCGGACCCGGTGCCGCCGCCGGGATCTGCACCCGGGCGATCAGCGCGGCCACCCGATCGTCCTTGGCGGCGCGATTGATCGCGTCGACGGCCTGCCGCAAGGTGATGGGCCTGCCCCCGGCCGAAATGAGCGCCAGCGGGTCGAATCCCACCGTCTCCGGCGGGACGGCCTGCAGGTCGAGTTCGAGCACACACCCTTCGGGCACCCCGTTGTGCCGGGCGGTGTCCACCTTCTTGACGATGGCGCGCAGGTCCGCGGGCCCCGAGAGAAATCCGGGGAGAAAATCGGGGAGAAATCCGAACATCACCCGAGCCTACCGATCGCCGCCCGGACCTCATCCGGACGTGATCCGCCGTACCGTGTGCAGGTGCGCTACTCCATCTCTCTGCCACAGCTCGCGGGTGAGGCGTTCGACACCACTGGGGTGCAGGACTATCTGGTGCGTGCCGAGGAACTCGGGTTCGAGGGCGGATGGACCCTCGAGCAGACCGTGGGCCCGGCACCGCTCATCGCACCACTGGAATTACTGGCCTATGCCGCCGCCTGCACGACGCGGCTGCGGCTGGGGGTGGCGGTCCTGGTCACCTCACTGCACGATCCGCTGCAATTGGCCTCGGCGGTCACCGCCGTCGACCGGCTCAGCCATGGCCGCCTGGACCTGGGCGTGGCACCGGGCGGTGGGTCCCGCCAGTTCCCGGCCTTCGGGGTCGACGGGTCGTCGTTCATCGCCAGTTTCACCGAGGGCCTGGAATTGATGAAGGCAGCCTGGTCGGACGAACCGCGGCTGACCTTCCACGGACGTTTCCGCGATGTGGACGACCTCCAGATCGTGCCGAAGCCGGTGCAGCGCCCCCACCCGCCGATCTGGTTCGGCGGGAACGCGCCGGCCGCCCTGGCCAGGGCCGTGCGGCACGGGGACGCGTTTCTGGGTGCCGGCTCGTCCACCACCGCCGCGTTCGCCGAGGCGGTCCACACGCTGCGTCGGGAAATGGACGAACAGGCCAGGGACGCGGCGCATTTCACCATCGGCAAGCGGGTCTACCTGATCGTCGACGACGACCCGTCGCTGGCGTGGGACCGGGTGCTGGCCGGGCTGCACCGGATCTACGGCCGGACCGCGGGCCTCGAGGGCACCGCGGTGGCCGGCACTGTCGACGACGTCGTGCGCGGGCTGACCGAAGTGATCGCGGCCGGCGCCCAGACCATCCTGCTCAATCCGATCGGCGCGACGGTGGCCGAGGACCGCGAACAGATGGAACGCCTTGCAGCCGAAGTGATCCCGCGACTGCCTGAACGATGACCAGACCCGGCGCCCGACGAGCAGAGTATTGGCCTGCCCGACCCCTCGCCCCCCGGCAGGCCAATACGTACGTATTGTTGCACGATCCCGGCGTCCATGCCATCCCGGGCTATACGGTGGGTCGGTGAACCGCCGGCCTCCGGATCCCACGCGCGATCCGGTTGCGTCGAATGTCGAGAAGATCCGCGATGCGGCACTCGTCAGTTTCGCCGCGCGCGGTGTCGGCGCCACGTCGTTGCGCGAGGTCGCGTGCGCGGCCGGTGTCTCCATCGGCCTGGTTCAACACCATTTCGGCACCAAGGCCGGTCTGGTCGAGGCGGTGGATCGGCACGTCGCCGAGGTGCTCCGAACCAGCCTGGCCACCGGGCCGGGCCCGACCACCACCGAGGCTTTCGGCCAGCAGGTCACCACGCTGCTCGCCGAGCACACCACGGCGATGGATTATCTGGCCAGGACGCTGGTGGAGGCCACCCCGACCGGGAACGCCACCTTCGATGCGCTCGTGGCCATGGGCGACGCACGCTGGGAACAACGGGCCGAACACGGATTGCTGCGGTCCGACCTGGACCGCACCTGGGCGACGCTCAATCCGCTGCTGCTGGTGCTCGGCGCGATCATCCTGCGATCGCATCTGGACCGGCACCTGCCCGACCATTTCACCTCGGCGGCCGAGCTGTCCCGGTGGGAGGGCGCCGTCAACGATCTGCTGCGCAGGGGTCAGCTACGGCCCGAGGACTGAAACCGAGGGCACGCCGCCAAACGACACACGCCGACAAACGACAACGGCCCCCGCCGAAGCGGGGGCCGTTCTCGGTGGTACGTCCTACAGCTCGGTCGCAGAGCCGCCGGCGGCGGTGATCGCCTCGCGGGCGCTACCGCTGAACTTGTGGGCGGTGACGTCGACCTTGGCGGACAGCTTGCCGTCGCCGAGAACCTTCACCAGGACGTTCTTGCGCACCAAGCCCTTGGCCACCAGCTCGTCGATACCGACGGTGCCGCCCTCGGGGAACGCCTTGCCGAGGTCGCAGATGTTGACGACGGCGTACTCGGTGCGGAACCGGTTACGGAAACCCTTCAGCTTGGGCAGCCGCATGTGGATCGGCATCTGGCCACCCTCGAACGTCGCGGGGACGTTCTTGCGGGCCTTGGTGCCCTTGGTGCCGCGGCCCGCGGTCTTACCCTTGGACCCCTCACCACGACCGACACGCGTCTTGGCGGTCTTCTCGCCGGGCGCCGGCTTCAGGTCATGCAGTTTGATAACGCTCATGATCTTCCTAGACCTCCTCAACCACGACGAGGTGATGCACGGTCTTGATGAGGCCGCGAGTCTGGGCGTTGTCCTCACGGACCACCGACTGGCGGATCTTGCGCAGACCCAGCGTGCGCAGGCTTTCGCGCTGCTTCCAGCGGGCACCGATGGTGCCCCGCACCTGGGTGATCTTCAGTTCAGCCATTGTTATGCCGATCCTTCACGCGCGGCCGCAGCGGCCAGCGCCTCGCTCTCGCGACGGGCCTTGAGCATTCCGGCCGGCGCGACATCCTCGATGGACAGACCACGACGGGCCGCCACCTCTTCGGGGCGCTGAATCATCTTCAGCGCGGCAACGGTGGCATGCACCACGTTGATCGCGTTGTCGCTACCCAGCGACTTCGCCAGAACGTCGTGCACGCCGGCACATTCGAGCACCGCGCGGCACGCACCGCCGGCGATGACACCGGTACCCGGGCTGGCCGGTCGCAGCATCACGACACCAGCCGCGGCCTCACCCTGAACCGGGTGGACGATGGTGGCGCCGATCAGCGGAACGCGGAAGAAGTTCTTACGCGCTTCCTCGACACCCTTGGCGATGGCGGCCGGAACTTCCTTGGCCTTGCCGTAGCCGACGCCGACCATGCCGTTCCCGTCACCGACGATGACCAGAGCGGTGAAGCTGAAGCGCCGACCACCCTTGACCACCTTGGAGACGCGGTTGATGGTGACAACGCGCTCGATGTAGTTGCTCTTCTCGCCGCGGTCGTCACCGCGACCACGGCCGCCACGATCGTCGCGGCCCCGGCCGCCGCGATCTCCGCGGCCGCCGCGATTGTCCTGCGCCGAACCGGCGCCAGCCTGCTCGGCCATCATGCAGTCCTCTCGTTGAATGTCATCAGAACTTCAGCCCGCCTTCGCGCGCGGCATCGGCCAGCGCGGCGATGCGACCGGCGTAGGTGTACCCACCGCGGTCGAACACCACGGCCTCGATACCGGCGGCCTTGGCGCGCTCGGCGATCAGCTGACCGACGCGCGTGCTGACGGCCTTCTTGTCGCCTTCGACGGCACGCACATCGGCCTCGATCGACGACGCGGCGGCCAGCGTGGTGCCGGTCAGGTCGTCGATGAGCTGGACGTGGATGTGCCGCGCCGAGCGGTTCACCATCAGCCGCGGCGTGGTGGCGGTGCCTTCGACCTTCTTGCGCAGCCGCGCGTGGCGGCGCAGGCGCGCGGTGCGCCGGGTCTCGGAGATGTTCTGCCCCACCGGCTTACGGGTGGTGGCTTCGGTCTTCGTGGTAGCCATGGGTTACTTACCTGTCTTTCCGACCTTGCGGCGGATCTGCTCACCCTCGTACCGCACGCCCTTGCCCTTGTACGGGTCGGGGCGGCGCAGGCGACGGATGACCGCCGAAATCTGGCCGACCTTCTGCTTGTCGATGCCGGACACCGAGAACTTGGTGGGCGTCTCCACCGCGAAGGTGATGCCCTCCGGCGCCTCGATCAGCACCGGGTGGCTGTAACCGAGCGCGAACTCCAGGTTGGAACCCTTGAGCGCGACGCGGTAACCGACGCCGAAGATCTCCATCTTGGTGGTGTAGCCCTGGGTCACCCCGGTGACCAGGTTGGCCACCAGCGTGCGCGACAGCCCGTGCAGCGAGCGGTTGCGGCGCTCGTCGTTGGGGCGGGTCACCACGATGGCGCCCTCGTCGTTGCGGCTCACCTCGATGGGCTCGGCGACGTCCAGAGCCAGGACGCCCTTGGGCCCCTTGACCGACACCTTCTGGCCTTCGATGGTGACATCGACCCCGGCGGGAACCGGGACCGGCTGCTTTCCAATACGCGACATGTTGTGTTTCCCCCTACCAGACGAAAGCGAGGACTTCGCCGCCCACGCCCTGTCGAGCTGCCTGGCGGTCGGTGAGCAGGCCAGAAGACGTGGAGATGATCGCCACGCCAAGGCCGCCGAGCACCCGGGGCAGATTGGTGGATTTTGCGTAGACCCGCAGGCCGGGCTTGCTCACCCGGCGCAGGCCGGCGATGCTGCGCTCACGGCTGGGGCCGTACTTGAGCTGCACCACCAGGGACTTGCCGACGCGGGCGTCCTCGGTGCGGTAATCGGAGATGTAGCCCTGCTCCTTGAGGATCTCGGCGATGTTCGCCTTGATCTTCGAGTGAGGCAGCGTCACCTCGTCGTGATACGCCGAATTGGCGTTACGCAGACGTGTCAAGAAGTCTGCGATGGGATCGGTCATCGTCATGACAGCCGGTTCACCTTCCTCGCGGCGGTTCCCAGTCAGGGCCTACCGTGTTAATCAGTAATGAATGCTGGTTACCAGCTGGACTTCTGCACGCCGGGCAGTTCGCCGGCATGCGCCATCTCGCGCAAGCAGATTCGGCACAGGCCGAACTTGCGGAAGACCGCGTGCGGACGACCGCACTTGTTGCAACGGGTGTAACCGCGCACCGCGAACTTCGGCTTCTTCTGAGACTTGTTGATCAGAGCTTTCTTGGCCATGCTCAGTTCTCCTTGAACGGAAAGCCGAGAGCCCGCAGCAGCACTCGTCCTTCATCGTCGGTCGTCGCCGAGGTGACGACGGTGATGTCCATGCCCCGCGGGCGGTCGATCGAGTCCACGTCGATCTCGTGGAACATCGACTGCTCGTTGAGACCGAAGGTGTAGTTGCCGTTGCCGTCGAACTGCTTGGGGCTCAGGCCGCGGAAGTCGCGGATACGCGGCAGCGCGATCGAGACCAGCCGGTCGAGGAACTCCCACATCCGGTCGCCACGCAGCGTGACGCGGGCCCCGATGGGCATACCCTCACGCAGCTTGAACTGCGCGATCGACTTGCGGGCCTTGCGGATCTCCGGCTTCTGGCCGGTGATCAGGGCGAGGTCGTTGACCGCGCCGTTGATCAGCTTGGCGTCGCGAGCGGCGTCACCGACACCCATGTTCACGACGACCTTCACCACGCCCGGGATCTGCATCACGTTGGCGTAGTTGAACTCGTTGTTCAGCGCATCGCGGATCTCTTCGCGGTACCGCTGCTTCAGCCGCGGCTGGACCTTGTTTTCTACGGTGGTCATGTCAGATGTCCTTGCCATTGCGCTTGGAGACGCGGATCTTCTTGCCGGACTCCTCGTCGACGCGGTAGCCGATGCGGGTCGGGTTGCCGTCGGAGTCGACGACCATCACGTTGGACACGTGGATCGGTGCCTCCTGCGTGACGATGCCGCCCGAGGAGGCGCCCCGCTCGTTCTGCGACTGCGCGGTGTGCTTCTTGATCCGGTTGACGCCTTCGACGAGAACCTTCTCGCGGGTCGGGTAGGCCTCGATGACCTTGCCCTTGGCACCCTTGTCCTTACCGGAGATGACGAGCACGGTGTCGCCCTTGTGCACCTTCATTACAAAACCTCCGGAGCCAGCGAGACGATCTTCATGAAGCGCTTCTCGCGCAGTTCACGACCGACGGGCCCGAAGATGCGGGTGCCGCGGGGGTCGTTGTCGTTCTTGATGATGACGGCGGCGTTCTCGTCGAACTTGATGTAGCTGCCGTCGGCGCGGCGGCGCTCCTTGACGGTGCGCACCACGACGGCCTTGACGACGTCACCACGCTTGACGTTGCCGCCCGGGATGGCGTCCTTGACGGTCGCCACGATGATGTCGCCGATGCCGGCATAGCGCCGCGACGAGCCACCGAGAACCCGGATGCACAAGATCTCCTTGGCACCCGTGTTGTCGGCGACCTTCAGCCGCGATTCCTGCTGAATCACTCGATCTCCTGACCTGGGTTTGTGTGCACGCCAGATACCGACCTGGACGTACGCGGTCTTTGTCACCCGAGGGCACGCAGGGTTTTCCCACACGGAGATAACCGAGGTCTGCCCCAGGCAACCCCTAGATACTAGGCGACGAGCCCCGCAGCACCAAATTGCTGCGGTTTTACCGGCGCACGCGGGCCGCGAACAGCGAAATGGTCGCGCTCCGGGAGCGGAGAGCGACCATTCTGCCGGTTTCGGCGCGGGCCGTCGTCAATGCCCGCCCACTCCCCAGCCGAGAACGCGGGACGTCAGCAGCACCAACCCCAGCGACACCACCGCCACCACCACCAGGCCCACCACCGCCACCAGCAGCGGTCGCCAGCCGGTCCTGGCGATCTGGCGGATGTCGGTGGACAGGCCCACCCCGGCGAACGTCAGCAGGAAGGCCCACTTCGACACGTTGGCCACGTTGGTGAGCTGGCCCTTGCTGAGCAGCCCTGCCGTGGCCACCGCCGATACGGCGAGGAAGCCCAGCACGAATTTGGGGAACTTCGCCCATACGAAGGCCGCCTTGGCGCCGATGCCGGGGGCCAGCTCGTCGGCCTCCCCCCCTGGCGGCCCAGTACAACGCGAAGCCGAGCACCACGAACCCGATGAGCGCGTTGCGCACGGATTTCACCAGCACGGCGATCTTGCCCGCCTCGTCGGAGAACAGGTAGCCGGTCGCGGTGGTCTCCGCGGTGTTGTCGACGGCAAGACCGGCCCACAGACCGAATTCGTGATCGCTGAGCCCGAGCAGGTGCCCCAGCGGCGGCAGCACGAACAGCGCCACCGCACCGAGTGCCAGGATGGCCGCGATGGCGTAGCTGACATCGGAGTTGCGGGCCCGGATGGCGCCCTTGGCGGCGATGATCGCCGACACCCCACAGATCGAGGTGCCGATCGCCAGCAGCGATCCGAGCTTGCCGGACAACCCGAACCACCGGGCCGCCAAGATGATGATGGTGCCGGCGACCGCCATGTCGACCACGATCTGCACCAGGCTGATACCACCGAGTTTCAGGACGTCACCGAGGACGAACCGCGACCCGAGCGCGACGATTCCGACCTTCAGCCAGAACTGGTAGGTGAGCACGCCGGGACGGAAAACTCGATGCAGCCCAACGGTATTCGCGATGACCAGGCCAATCACGATGGCCCACAACACGAATTCGATATCGGGCACGTGCCAGTGCAGCCGCTTACCCAAGGCCAGCCAGCCGATCTCGGCGTATTTACCGGCCAGCCCGACGGCGATCAGCAGCAAGATGCCCGGCAGGTAGTCCACCGGGCGGCTGCTGGTGAACGCCACATCGTTTTCGACAGTCCGGTCGACGGCGGTGGTACTCATGCGCGTTCTCCGAAGCGTCGCTCGCCGGCCATCAGAACGGAATCCTCGGCAGCGCCCCGGCCACCGCGAGCGCGGTGATGCCCAGCCCGAGAATCGTTGCCCACCAGTCGGACCCCACCCGGGCCAGCCAACCGGCGCCGGGCACTTGCTCGTCTGTCATGGCGTCAGGCTGCCGCACCCCGACCCGTTCACCCAGGTATGGAATCGTGCTGAGAAATACTCTCAGCGACGGTCACACCGCGCAGCGGAATCCGATATGCGTGGTCGCGGTGTCCCGTGACTGCGGCGAGCGGGCGGCCGGCCGGTACCGGTGGCAGTACTCCGGGGCGCACAGATGCGATCCGCCCTTGAGCGCCTGGCTGACCCCCGGGTCGTCATCCGGCAGGCAGCACGGGTTGGCCAACCGACCGGTGAACTCGGTGGCCGTCCACTCCCACACGTTGCCGATCATGTCGACCAAGCCGAATCCGTTGGGCGCAAAGGTGCCCACCGGCGATGTCCCCACCCAGCCCGCGGCCCCGTCGTTGCGGTACGGGAACGCGCCCTGCCAGGTGTTGGCCATCAGCGCGCCACCGGGTTTCACGTCGTCCCCCCAGGCGTAGATGGATTCCGCCCCGGCCCGGGCCGCGTACTCCCACTCCGCCTCGGTGGGCAGGCGTCGGCCCGCCCAGGCGGCGTAGGCCAGCGCGTCGGCGTAGGCCACCTGGACGACGGGGTGGTCGGGGGCGGCCTGCCCCCGCTCCGGCCCGAACGGGTGGCGCCAGCTGGCGCCGGGCGCCCAATCCCACCACTGCCGCCAGTTGCGCAGATCGACCGGACCGGCGGTGGGCCGGAACACCATCGCGCCGGGCGCCAGGTCGGCGGCCGACACACCGGGATAGCGCGCCGGGTCCATCGGCCGTTCGGCCACCGTCCGGTAACCGGTGGCCTCGACGAACGCCGCGAACTGCGCGGTGGTCACCGGGTGCCGCTCGATCGCGAAGGGGGCCACCTCGGCGGTGCGGACCGGCGCCTCCTCCGGGTAGAAATCGGCACTGCCCATCCGGAACGTCCCACCCGCCAGCTCGACGAGATCGGTCACGGTCATGGGATGCGGATCTGGAAGTCCCCGGCGAGCAGTTCGGCGGCGCCGTCGAATCCCGGTGTCCCGGTGGGTGCGGTGGTGTGCACCGACACCAGGTAGTTACCCGCGTTGGTCCAAACGTGCACCACCCGGTCGACGAACTCGACGGCATTCTGCGGGGTGTCCGACCACGCGCCGAGCAGCTTTTGCCCGCTGTACTCGCACAGCTCGGCGGGCAGCACGCTGATCGAGCTGACCGCCGCCTCGGCCATCATGCGGGCGGCGTACTCCTCGAACGCCTTGGCCGGCTCCAGCGAGGTGGCCGCGATGGTGATCGTGGCGTTCATCCCCTGCGGGCCGGTGAGGTGGCCCGCGATATCGCCGCTGCCGCCCTGCATCGACCAACCGTCCGGGACCGGCACCGTGACCACCGGCGCCGCTGCGTCGGCCACCTGCGCCACGAAGCCGATCTGCGGCTTGTGTTCCGGTTCGCACGTCACCGCCTGGGCGGGGAGCTGCGCGCGGCTGGTGGGGACCACGCCGTAGTTGGACGAGTCCGGGTCACCGAGGGTCGACGGGCCGGGCCGGTCGGCGACCGCCGATGCGCCCCGGGCGGCGACCGGATTTCCGGTGCTGGTGCGCACACACCCGGCGGCGACGACGAGGACGGCAGCCGCCCCGGCGACCGCCACGGCGTGCGTCAACGTCTCGAAACGTGTCATCAGTCCTTCGCGAATGCCTGGGCCAACTCCCTTTGCACATCACGGTACGGCGCACCGGAGATGTCGACCACCACCTTGGCGATTGTCCCACCGGTGAACGCGAACGGTGCCCGATACGCACCGGACACCGTCTGGCCGGTGTTGCGCCCGACGGCGATCCCGCTGCCGGACAGACCGAAACTGCCGGGATGGGTGCGCACACCGGCGCGGGTGGCCACCACGGTGTCGTCCACGTGCAAGGTGATGTCCCCGACCGGCGTGTGGCTGCCCTCGACGGTGCCGGTGCGGTCGTAGCGCACCCCGAAGAGGTGGGCGCCCAGCGGCACCGGCGCCTCGGCCGACACCCGCTGTTCGTCCTCGCCCATGAAGTTGTACACGTACTGCAGCCGGCCGTCCTGGATGAACAGCACGTGCCCGCCATGTCCGGCACCATGTTTGAACAGCACACCCTCGGCGTCGGGGGTGTCGACGCTGACCTCGGCCAGCACCGAGAACGACTGACCGCGCAGTTCGGCGGCGGCGCCCGTACCGACCTCCGCGGTGTCCGGGTAGTAGGTGAAACTGGTCCGGTCGGCCGACAGATGGGGCCGCCACCGGCCGAGCGTCTCGAAGATGTTCAGATCACCCAGCGGCAGCCCGTTGTACTTGGCGGCCTCGGCGAACCACATCGCCTTGAGTTCCTCCAGCTTGTCCGGATGCTGCCCGGCCAGGTCCCGGCATTGGCTGCGGTCGGATTCGATGTGGAACAGTTCCCACCGGTCGGCGTCGAAGTGGCTCCACCCGGCCGGTGACGCGGCGTGCACGGTGTTGGCGAACCAGCCGTCGTGCCAGATGCCGCGGGTGCCCAACATCGTGTAGAACTGCGTGCGTTTGCCCGTGTCGGCAGCGCTATCCCCAAGAGCTGCTTTGAAACTCACCCCGTCGAGCGGTTTCTGGGCGATACCGCCCACCTCGGCGGGTGCGGTGATACCGAGCAGGTCGTACACCGTCGGCGTGATATCGCAGACGTTGACGTACTGGTCCCGCACCTCGCCATGGGCATCAATTCCCTTGGGCCAGCTGATGATCGCGGTGTCGGCGATACCGCCCTCGTGCGAGGCGTAACGCTTGAACAGCTTGTAGGGCGTGTTGAAGGCCATCGCCCAGCCGATCGGATAGTGGTTGTAGGTGTCCGGACCGCCGAGCTGGTCGTAGAAGCGCATGCTCTCTTCGACCGTGTCGATATAGCCGTTGAAGAACTTGTTCTCGTTGACCGACCCGTTGGGGCCGCCCTCACCACTGGCACCGTTGTCGGAGATCACCACGATGATGGTGTTGTCCAGCTGGTCGGATTCCTCGAGATAGTCCAGGATTCGTCCGATCTGGGCATCGGTGTAGGACAGGAACCCGGCGAACACCTCGGCCATCCGGGCGAACAGCCTCTTCTCCTCGTCGTCGAGCGTGTCCCAGGGCCGCACGGTGTCCTGCAGCGGCCACGGTTCGCCGTTCGGTCCCTTGACATCCAGATACGGGTTGACGGGTGAGAGCTCGGTGTCGGGCGGCACGATGCCGAGCTTCTTCTGGTTCTCCAGGACCAGTTCGCGGTAGCGCTCGTAGCCCATGTCGAACGTGCCGGCGTAGCGGTCCGCCCACTCGGCGAACACATGGTGCGGGGCGTGTCCGGCGCCCGGGCACAGGTAGGAGAACCACGGCTTGTCCGGGGCGATCACCTTGGAGTCGCGGATGAATTCGATGGTCTTGTCGGCCAGATCCTTCGACAGGTGGTAGCCCTGCTCGGGTGTTGCCGGCGGGGCCACCGGGTGGTTGTCGTAGACGAGGTCGGGATACCACTGGTCGGTCTCGCCGCCCATGAACCCGTAGAAGCGCTCGAACCCGCGCCCCAGCGGCCAATGCCGCTTGGTGGCGGCCAGGTTGGACTCCTCCAGCGGAGTCAGGTGCCATTTGCCGATGGCATAGGTGTTGTATCCCCGTTCGGCCAGCACCTCGGACAACAGGGCGGTGTCGGCAGGGATGCGACCGTTGCAGTTGGGGAACCCGTCGGTGAATTCCTCGATGGTGGCCATTCCCACGGTGGTGGGGTTGCGGCCGGTGAGCAACGACGCCCGGGTCGGCGAGCACAACGCCGTGGTGTGGAATTGGGACAGCCGCACGCCCTTGTCCGCGATCCGGCGCATCGCCGGCATCTGCACCAATCCCCCGAAGCAGTCCCACGTCGCGATGCCGGTGTCATCCCAGACCAGGTACAAGATGTTGGGGGCGCCGGGTGGGGCGGTGGGCGCGGCGTACGGCGTCCAATCCGGCTCGGAATCCCGGATATCCACTGCAATCTTGCCGTTGAACTCAGATGCCATGGCAACCTCATTACGGTCGTCGGACCCGCCGTGTACTCGACGGTCGCCCGGACACTACACCTGCCGGGTAGGACGCGCCTGAGAAAATTGACGCCGGCGACACCCGAATTCGTCAGGCCATCGGGTCGGCCGGTTCGTTCACCCGGTACAACCGCCAATCCGGTTGGCTGTCGCCGTCGTTGGGAATCTCCAGCTCCAGCGTCGCCACGTCGGCGCCCGTCTCGTAGAGCGTCGAGAAGCGCTGGTTGAGCGCATCGGAAGCCCCGCGGCCGGTCGGCGGAACCGCCAACAGGTATTTGATGCCGTGCGCCGACGGGTCGTTGAGCAGGCGGACGAAGTCGGGATCGGACGGCACCACGAAGATCCGCGGATTCTGCGATGCGACGACCACCGCGAAGCCGTACACCGTGTCGGTGATCACCGAACTGTCCGGCAGGGCAAGGTCGTCGAGGTAACGGGCAATCTCGCGCTCGGTGGAGAAGGTGGCGACGATGCGTCGCTCCACCGCCTTCTGCGGGCTCACCGAATCCGGTTCGGGACGCAACACCGTGCCCAACGCGTACTCCTGGGGCGCGTAGTGGGGCAACATCATCCCCCACCCGGTCACCGGCACCGCGACGGCGGCCATCGCGACGACGGCGACGTACCCGAAGCGGCGACCGCCCTGCGGGCCGACCGCGACCGGCGGCGAGTTCTTACCGCGCCGTTTGGGTTCGGCCAGTTTGCCGTCCGGGACGGCCAGCAGCGCCAGGGTCGCCGCGAACGGGATCGCGACGATGTAGAAGCGCAGGAACGGAAAGGTGGCGCCGCTGGCGAAGGTGTAGGTCTGGAAAGCCAGCACCGCCGTGTACATCAGCACGGGCACCGCGAGCACGCCGCTCCGGGGGCCACGCGCCCGCGACAGACCGGCCCAGGCGGCGATGGGCAGCAGGGTGGGCGCCAACAGCGTGATGCAGATCGCCGCGAACGCGACGCCGCCTCCGAAGCTGGTGGCCGCGGCCCCGCCGGACTGTTTGAGGATGGCGGAGTTTCCGTACTGGGAGCTGAATTGCGCGAAGGCGTTCCCGGTGATGAGCCAGCTGGTGGCGGCCCAGCCGACGAAGGCGACAAACCCGGGCAGGCTGACCAACATCACGTCCAACACCGCGCGTCGGACGCGGGGTGCCCGGCGGGCCCGCAGATACGTCGTCACGCCGACCAGCACACCGGCGGCGGCGACGGTGCCCACCGCGTCGTACCTGGTGAGATAGGCCAGCCCCATCGCGATACCGCCCGCCGCGATCAGATGGTGCACATCGTCATCGGTCATCCACAGGATGAGGCGACGCACCGCCCAGGTCAGGAAGAAGATGAACGGCGCTTCACTCATCCCGTTCGAGCCGTAGAAGACGATCATCGGGTTCAGCGCGAACAGCGCCGTGATGGCCACGACATAGCCGCGCGGCAGGCCGCGGTCACTGCCCGTCGAGAAGATCTGCACCACCGCGCCGGCCATGAAGATCGCCGACATGATGGTGCCGGCGTACGCCCGCGCGGTCAGGTCCGGCCACCACGGGGCCAGCACCATCGCGGGTATCTCCACCATCGCGGTGAGTGGCGTGAAGATGAACCCGATGGCGGCCAGGTGCGGATCCCGGCTGTGGAGCACGCTTTCGGCCGCCTGCACCCGCGACAGCGCGTCACCGAGGATGAAACCGTGCCGCACCTGCAGCCAGTACCCGACCGCCAGGTAGGCCGCCAGAGCCATCACGTAGGCCAGCCATCTGCACTGGTGGTCCGACAACCGGGGCCGGCTCACGCGGCCGGCTCCGGGTCGGCGTCCGGTTTCGCGGCCAGACCGTGGAACGTCTTCTCCCAGTACGACGGATTTCGGATGATCTGATACACCCCCTTGGCGGCGGCGATGCTCATCATCAGCCAGAACGCCGGGACCGTCACCGCGGGGACCAGCAGGTCCGACCGGTCATCCTCACGCAGGGCGACGAGGTTCATGTAAATGGTGGCCGCGTTGCCGAGCACCAGCGCGATCAGCGCCGGGAAGTACACGATGGGCGGGAACACCGCCCCGACAACCGCAGGCTGGCCCAGGAACCACAGCACGGTGATGAGCCAGAACACCAGGTTGAGCACCGCGATGATCGGGGTGCCGGCCAGCACGAGGTTGAACCGCAGGAAGCTACGCGGGCCGAGGATCCGGTACAACCGCAGTGGTTGGCGGATATGCACCAGCCACGTCTGCAAATAGCCCTTGTACCAACGCGATCGCTGCCTGATCCAGTTGATCGGGTCGGAATTGGCCTCCTCTTGCGTGGCGGAGTCGATCACGGCGGTGTGATACCCCGATGCGTCGATGCGCAGGCCGAGGTCGGCGTCCTCGGTGACATTGAACGGATCCCAGGCCCCGATCTGATCCAGGATGTCACGACGCAGATGATTCGAGGTGCCGCCCAACGGAATCGGTGACGTGCTGCGCATCATGCCGGGCAACAGGTAGCCGAACCACAACCCGTACTCGGCGGTGAACCATCCGGTGAGGATGTTCTGATGCCCGTTGTGATACTCCAATTTCGCCTGGACACAGGCGATGTTGTCGGGCAGGGCGGCGAAGGCGGCCGCCACTCGGCGCAGCTGCAGCGGTTCGGGCAGATCCTCGGCGTCGTAGATGGTGACGATCTGGCCGGTCGCGAAGTACAGGCCGTAGTTGCATGCCTTGGGTTTGGTCCGCGGCTCGGCCGGCGGGACCAGTACGATGCTGATGATCTCCGATTCACCGCAGGCCCGGGCGGCGGCGATGGTGACGTCGTCGTCGGCTTCCAACAGCAGCAGCACCTGCAGCTTGTCGCGCGGGTACTCCAGCGCTGCCATCGCCCCGATCAGGTCACCGACGACCTCAGGCTCGTTGTAGGCCGGCACCAGAATGGTGTAACTGGGCAGGTCGGCATCAGAGATGGCGCGCGCCTGCTCATCGCCGATGGTGATCGGCCGCGACGCCAGGCCTTCCCGGAAGATCAGCACCCGGTCGGTCATCGTCAGGACGTAGCCGAAGGTGCACAGCCCGATCAGGGCGACCGCCGTGTGCATCGGGAACAGCACGGCACACGTCAGCGTGACGCCCAGCAGGGTGAGCAGGGTGGGTTTCTGCCAGCCCCAGACCGCTCGGGACGCCGACTGCATCGGATGGTCCTCGCGCAGCGCGTTGATGGCGCGGTCGAGGGCGTAGGCGCGCTGTTCGTCGGTCAGCCTGGCGTCGGTGGGCAGCGGGAGGTCGACGGTCACGGCGCCACCGCCAGCGGCTCCAGCTGCGCGCGAACCAGAGCGTGGCCGAAATCGGTGAGCAGGTCGTCGTCCTTGATGTTCGGATCGTCGGCGGCCTCGGCCGAGTTCCCGCGGAACAGCACGGTGAACAACGAGTTCAGCGTCGGGGCCACGCCACCGGTGGGTTGCGGGAAGGGGGCCCAATCCTCGTGATTGTCCACCGCAGCCACCAGGATCCGCCGGCTCACGGCCCCGTTGGTCCACGTCCACTGCAGGCCATCCCAGGTAACCAGCAGGCTGTCGTCGATCACCGAGAAGAGATCGGCGTGCACCCCGTAGCCGAGATCCACCGGGCGCAGTCCGCTGAGTCGGATCCCGCTGACCCGGTACAGCATCCGACTCGGATAGACGTCCAGCGCGAACGGCCGCAGGGTGGTGATGCTGTCGACCATGACCGTCCGCGGTCGCGAAAACTTGTCGTAGGCTGGGTTCCCGGTCTCGGCCACCATCTTCTGCCGGGTGAGATACGCGCCGTGACCGTAGAAGCGGCTCACCCAGTCGTAGCGCTGAGTTTCGACGATCCGCCAGCCCGGTGGGGCGCTCGGCGGCGTGTCGAAGGTCATCGCCTCGACCCGGGCCGGCGTGGACAGTCCGATATCGGGCAGCCGGACGAGGGACAGCGGGATGGCGATCAGCACGACCAACGGCACAGCCGACCAGATCTGCCGCGCGGCAAGGGGTCCGATCTTCCGATCGAGCACCCGTTTGGATTGCCCCCGGCGGGCTGCCAGAAACATCACCGCCCCGACCACACAGATCGAGGTGAGCGCGGGAACGTACTGGTATACAAGTACATTCGCGTCCGGCCAGAACACCGTCAGCAAGCCGAGCACCGCCAGACCGACCAGCCAGGCCAGATTGGACCCCACCATCCCGCGACTGACCTTGCGCCCGACGGCGGTGGCGGCGGCAGCCGCGCCGATCACCATGGTGCCCACACCGGCAGCCAACCGATTGCCGCCCAACAGGATCACGGTGACGTAGTACGGCAGCGGGAACACCATGAACAGGACGAGCCAGGCCCAGCCGAACCGGATCACCGGGCGCAAGCCGAACAACGCGACACTGGCGCTGACGACGAACAGCCACATCGCCACCAGGTCCAGCCGCAACAGATGGAAGTACAGGCTGTAGCGCTGCAGGAGCACCCCGTTCACGAGCAGGGCCATCACCAAACCCATTGTCGCGACGATGATGTCGGTCTGCCGGTCGTGGATGGGCAATTCGGTGCGGTGCCGCCGTGCAATTCCGATGGCAGCCAACAGTGCCGAGATGGGCACCAACCAGACATAACCCCCGATACCGCCACCGACCGTGGTCGCCCACGCGCTGGCCAGCGAGCGATGGAATGCCGCCACGGTGGTGATCGCGATGAAGCCCCACCGCAGCACCATGCGCGTCACCGGGTGCAGGTTCTGTACCGACCGGTTGCGCAACGACCACCGCACCTGTCCCGGTATCTCGGTGCCGGCCGTCATCTCAGCCGTCCTTGGCGCGGCGCCGTTCCCGGATCCGCACCCAGACCGTCAACACCGCGACCGCCGCCAACAGCACGCCACCGGCCCACCACCATTTCGTGGCCGACGACGGCCCGGTGGACGGATCCGGCTGCCCGGTGGTGTCCGCCGCAGTCACGGTGACGGGCGCCCGGCCCGCCGCCGACACCACAGCCACCCCGTCGATGATCGACCAGCGCCGCTCGTCGGCGCTCAGCCAGCTCAGGAGTTCGTCCAGTTGGCCCGACGCCCCGTTGGACGTGGCGACGAGTACCGATCGGCCACCGACGAACGCCGTCTGCAGTGAGGCGAACTTCAAGCCGGGCTCCAGCGTGAGGGTGGTGGCATCGCCGTCGTGGAACGCGTTGACCGTCATCGGGACCGCGTCCGGCACCATCACGGGCAGTGGCATCTCGGGATGGTCCCACTTGTCCGGTGAGATGAGCACGGCGGGATTGGGTGATGCGATGGCCTTGTCCAAGGGGACGACCGTGGTGTCGATCGGCAGGCTGCTGAGGCGTTGCAACCCGGTCATGATCTGCACCGCCCGCACCGTGTCGGCGAAGACATGGTCGTTGACACCGATCTCGACCTTGGGCATCAACGCCTGGGGCAACGACTGGAAGCCGGCCGGTACGGGCGGTTTCGCGAGCTCGCTCAGCACGGTGCTCGCACCGTCGATGGTCAGCGTGACGGGCTGGAACTCGCCACATCGTCCGGTGTTACCGGAGATGTTCACCTGCACGTTCAGCGTGGTGAAGCGCTGCATCAACCGGTCCGGCACGTCCACCCAGCGATCGATCGCGCCGCTGGCGTCGGCCGGCCACCGAGCGATCGTCTCGCCGGCGATCGATGCGACGACCTGTCCGCCGATGCTGTCCGGCAGCGGGGTGTACGAGCCCTGCAGATGGACCCGGATGTTGTGCGCCGACCGTCCCAACCGCGTCTGGTCCAGCGTGATCCCGACCTGCGGATTCAGCGCCACCGCGTTGACGCCTGGCTGGCCCAGCTTACGGATGGTGGTCTCGTCACCTGGCAACTGCGGGACCGCATTCAGCGGCCCCACAACAGCTTTGGACGTGACTGCGTAGCGGGCCAGTCCGCTGGTGATGAGCCTGACCTGGTTGATCAGGGCGTCCGACGGCCCGGTGATGAGCAGGGCGGGCAGGCCGGCGGACCCGGAGAGCGACACGCCTGCATCGGGGCCCTCGGAGACGACGATGTGCCGCTCGAGCGCACTGCCGCTGCCGGGAGTGCGGCCGGCCGGCGCGGGCAGCGGCACCATCTCGACGGCCGGGTACTGCTTGCCGTACCGCGCGACGACGGCGGTGGCCAGCGCAACGGCTGCATCGGCTTCGGTGAGCGATGGCTGCGCGCCGACATAGATCACCAATTTGCGTAACACCGGGGGCAGGAAATCCGCGACCACCGTCGGCGCTTGTTCCACTCCGGCGTAGGTCACCGTGACATTGGTGAGCCGCAACGGATTCGTCGGGTCGAGGCAGTATCCGTCCAGCGGTAGGAGGTAACTGCGCAGCAACACCGTGATCGCGTTGTCGACGACCTCGACGCCGGCCAACGGTATGACGACCGGTCCACGCTGCGCGGGCACCTGCACCCGGGCCAGCACCCGATTGTCTTGGCTCACCGTGACATCGGCGCTACGCACATAGACGGGCAGTTCGGCGGTGATGTTGAGCGAGGTGGGTGTCATCCCCGCGGGCACCGGGATGGTCAGAGTGGACGTGCCGATCTGCCCATAGAACAACAGGTCTGAGTCCAGGCCGAGGTCGGTGAGGGCAAGCGTCGGTGAATCGGCCAGCCACGGCTGATCCGGCGCCGCGCGAACGTCGGCGGGAACAGGCGCCATGAGCATGACCGCGACAGCGGCCAGTGTCCCGAGAATCGCGCAGATTCGCCGCACCATCGGGCAAACGATATGCGGTGCGGCGTCGTTTGACTGGCAAGTCGTCGAACTCGTCTCGCCCGGGCGGGCGTGGCGGCAGCTGACGTCGCGATCAGCTCAACCGATCAGCAAGTTCGGCAACAGGATTCGGGTATCCGGCACGAAGGGCCAAGTTGGGTCGGCCAACCGGTCGCGCAGCTGCGCATCGGTCCACCACCAGCCCTCGGCTACCTCTTCTGGCTGATGCCGGACAGGCCCGTCGGAACGCACCTGGTAGGCGAACAGGTGACACCGCATCGGCCTGCCGGCCCATTGCCCGTCCCAGGCCACGGCCGCCACGTCGGTGAGCGGCACCCCGGTGATACCGAGTTCCTCACCGAGCTCGCGGGCGGCGGCCTCGCGCGGTCGCTCGCCGGGCCCCACAACTCCCCCGGCCAGACAGTCGTGCATCCCGGCGAACACCGACTTGTTGTCGGTCCGCCGGTGCACGTAAAGCCGGCGCCCGTCGAGCGACCGGACCAGCACGCCCGCACTGGCGTGCCACAGCCCCTCGGCGTACACCCGTGATCGCGGGGCCGCACCGATGACGACACCGGCCGCGTCGTATACCGCGATCAGCTCGTCGGCCGCCGGACGCAAATGTCCCCCAGAACCGGGTCGGTCCTGGGGGACATTCATGTCTGCTCGCGCAGTGTGGCTACTTGGCGCGCTCGAGCACCTCGACCAGCCGCCACCGCTTGGTGGCCGACAGCGGCCGGGTCTCCATCAGCGAGACGCGGTCGCCGACACCGGCATCACCGTTCTCGTCGTGCGCCTTGACCTTGCTGGTGGTCCGGATGATCTTGCCGTAGAGCGGGTGGCTCTTGCGCGACTCCAGCTCGACGACGATGGTCTTCTCCATCTTGTCGCTGACCACGTAGCCGATGGCGGTCTTACGACGGCCGCGCGGCTGCTCGGTGGCCGGCGTGTGCTTGGCGCCGGCCTCTTTCTTGGTTGCGTCTGCCATTTTTACGAATCCTCACCGACGGGTCCGGCGGCCAGACCCAGTTCACGTTCACGCAGCACGGTGTAGACCCGTGCGATCTCCTGGCGGACGACACGCAGCCGCCGGTTGTTGGCCAGCTGCCCCGTCGCCATCTGGAAGCGCAGGTTGAACAGCTCTTCCTTCGACTCGCGCAGACGAGTGACGAGCTCCTCGTCGGTCAGCTCACGCAGTTCGCCCGGCGTAACTCCAACTGCCATCAGAACTGCTCCTCTCGTGTCACGATGCGTGCCTTGATCGGCAGCTTGTGGATGGCGCGGGTCAGCGCGTCCCTGGCGATCTTCTCGTCCGGGTAGCTCAGCTCGAACAGCACGCGTCCGGGCTTGACGTTGGCGACCCACCATTCCGGCGAACCCTTACCCGAACCCATGCGGGTTTCGGCGGGCTTCTTGGTCAGCGGGCGGTCCGGGAAGATGTTGATCCACACCTTGCCGCCACGCTTGATGTGCCGGTTGATGGCGATACGGGCCGACTCGATCTGCCGGTTGGTGATGTAGGCGTGCTCCAGTGCCTGGATGCCGTAGTCACCGAAGCTGACCGAGGTGCCGCCGCTGGCGATGCCACGCTGCTCCGGGTGGTGCTGCTTGCGGTGCTTGACCTTGCGGGGAATCAACATGATTAGTTCTCCGTGCTCTCAGCGGGGGCCTCGGTGGCTTCCGCTGCACCCTCGTTGGCGGCGCGGCCGGCGTCGGTGCTCGTCGCCGTGGTCCCCGACGCACCGCTGCGGCGCGGGCGGGTGCCCGACGGACGGTCCCGGCGCGGCCGGTCGGCGGCCGGCGCGGCGGCGGTCAGCTCACGCTTGCCACCGACGATGTCGCCCTTGTAGATCCACACCTTCACGCCGATCCGGCCGAAGGTGGTCTTCGCCTCGTAGAGGCCGTAGTCGATGTCCGCGCGCAGCGTGTGCAGCGGGACGCGACCTTCGCGGTAGAACTCCGAGCGGCTCATCTCCGCACCGCCGAGGCGGCCGGAGCACTGCACCCGGATGCCCTTGACGTTGGGCTGACGCATGGCCGACTGGATCGCCTTGCGCATCGCCCGGCGGAAGGCCACGCGGTTGCTCAGCTGCTCGGCGACACCCTGGGCCACCAGCTGCGCGACCGCCTCCGGCTGCTTCACCTCGAGGATGTTCAGCTGGACCTGCTTGCCGGTCAGCTTCTCCAGGTCGGCGCGGATGCGGTCGGCCTCGGTGCCGCGGCGGCCGATCACGATGCCGGGACGCGCGGTGTGGATATCCACGCGGACCCGGTCACGGGTGCGCTCGATCTCCACGTCGGCGATGCCGGCACGCTCCAGGCCGGTGGCCAGCAGGCGGCGGATCGCGACGTCTTCCTTGACGTAGTCCGCGTACTGCTTGTCGGCGTACCAGCGGGACTTCCACTCGGTGGTGATGCCGAGGCGGAAGCCGTGCGGGTTGATCTTCTGGCCCACTACTCCGAGCCCTCCTTCGAATCGGTGGCCTTCGCAGCAGCAGCCTTGCTGCCCTGTGCGCGACGGGTACGCGCGGTGGAACCGGCAGCACCCTTCTCGCTGCCGTTGCGCGGCGGCCGGCTCTCCACGATCACGGTGATGTGGCTGGTGCGCTTGCGAATCCGGAAGGCGCGCCCCTGGGCGCGCGGACGGATGCGCTTGGCGGTCGGGCCACCGTCGGCGTGGATGGTGGCGACCACCAGGGTCGCCGGGTCCAGGCCGTCGTTGTTCTGCGCGTTGGCGGCCGCACTGGCGATCACCTTGGCGACGGTCACGCTGGCGTCCTGGGGAGCCCAGCGCAGGATGTCGAGCGCCTCGGTCACGGACTTGCCGCGGACCAGGTCGATGACCCGGCGCGCCTTGGTCGGCGAGAACGGCACGAAACGCGCCACCGCTTTCGCGGACGGGTATTCAGTCGTCGTAGTCATGGCCTACCGCCGCTTCGCTTTCCGGTCGTCCTTGATGTGACCCTTGAACGTGCGGGTCGGGGCAAATTCGCCGAGCTTGTGCCCGACCATCGCCTCGGTGACGAACACCGGCACGTGCTTGCGGCCGTCGTGGACGGCGAAGGTGTGGCCGATGAAGTCCGGGATGATGGTGGACCGGCGCGACCAGGTCTTGATGACCTGCTTGGTGTTCTTCTCGTTCTGGACGTCGACCTTCTTGAGCAGATGGTCGTCGACGAACGGGCCCTTCTTCAGGCTGCGTGGCATCGCTATTTACTCCTAGCGCTTCTTGCCGGTGCGCCGGCGACGGACGATGAGCTTGTCGCTGGCCTTGTTCGGCTTGCGAGTGCGGCCCTCGGGCTTGCCCCACGGGCTCACCGGGTGACGACCACCGGAGGTCTTACCCTCACCACCACCGTGCGGGTGGTCGACCGGGTTCATCACGACACCACGGACGGTGGGGCGCTTGCCCTTCCACCGCATACGGCCGGCCTTGCCCCAGTTGATGTTCGCCTGCTCGGCGTTGCCCACCTCGCCGACGGTGGCGCGGCAGCGCACGTCGACGCGACGGATCTCACCGGAGGGCATACGCAGCGAGGCGTAGGTGCCTTCCTTGCCGAGCAGCTGGATGCTGACACCGGCCGAGCGGGCCAGCTTCGCACCGCCGCCGGGCCGCAGCTCCACGGCGTGGATGACGGTACCGGCTGGGATGTTGCGCAGCGGCAGGTTGTTACCCGGCTTGATATCGGCGTTGGCGCCCGACTCGATGATGTCGCCCTGCTTCAGTCCCTGCGGCGCGATGATGTAGCGCTTCTCGCCGTCCAGGAAGTGCAGCAGCGCGATGTTCGCGGTGCGGTTGGGGTCGTACTCGATGTGCGCGACCTTGGCGTTGACGCCGTCCTTGTCGTTACGACGGAAGTCGATGACGCGGTAGGCGCGCTTGTGGCCGCCACCCTTGTGCCGCGTGGTGATGCGGCCGTGGGCGTTACGGCCACCGGTGCCGTGCAGCGGGCGGATGAGCGACTTCTCCGGAGTGGAACGAGTGATCTCGGCGAAGTCGGAGACGCTCGAACCGCGACGACCCGGGGTCGTCGGCTTGTACTTGCGAATTCCCATGTCTCTAAATCTCTCTCCCGGACTACGCCGGGGCTCCGAACAGGTCGATCGGCTTGCTGCCCGGCGCCAGGGTCACGATCGCGCGCTTGGTGCTCTTGCGCTGGCCGTAGCCGGTGCGGGTGCGCTTGCGCTTGCCCTGCCGGTTGGCGGTGTTCACCGAATCGACCTTGACGGAGAAGATCTTCTCGATGGCGATCTTGATCTGCGTCTTGTTCGAATCCGGGTGCACCACGAACGTGTACACGTTGTCCTCGATCAGTCCGTAGGACTTCTCCGAGATGACCGGGGCCAGGATGATGTCGCGGGGGTCAGTCACGGTTGCCATCAGGCCGACACCTCCTCTTTCTGGTCCTTCGCGTCCTTGGTGTGCGCGGCGATGTAGGCGTTGAGCGCCTCGACCGAGAACACGATGTCATCGGCATGCAGCACGTCGTACGTGTTGAGCTGATCGGGCGAGAGCACGTGCACACCCGGAAGGTTGCGCACACTCTTGGCACCGACCTCGTCGGCACGGCCGATGACCACCAGGACGCGCTTGCGATCGGTGAGCGAGCCGAGGAAACCCTTGGCGCTCTTGGTCGACGGCGTCTGGCCGGCCACCAGTTCGGTGACGGCGTGGATCCGCTCGTTGCGGGCCCGGTCCGAGAGCGCCCCGCGCAGGGCGGCGGCGATCATCTTCTTGGGCGTGCGCTGGCTGTAGTCACGCGGCTTCGGGGCGTGCACCGCGCCACCACCGGTGAACTGCGGTGCGCGGGTCGAGCCCTGACGGGCGCGGCCGGTGCCCTTCTGGCGGTACGGCTTCTTGCCACCGCCGGACACCTCACCGCGGGTCTTGGCCGAGTGCGTGCCCTGACGGGCGGCCGCCAGCTGGGCGTTGACCACCTGGTGCAGCAGCGCGATGTTGGCCGGCGCATCGAAGAGCGCGGCCGGAAGCTCGACGGAGCCGTCCTTCTTGCCGTCCGGGGTGTGGACGTCAATCTTCAAAGAAGTCATTACTTCTCACCTCGTTTGATCGCGGTGCGGACCACGACCAGTCCACCGGTGCGTCCGGGGACGGCACCCTTGATCAACAGCACGCCGTTCTCGGCGTCGACCTTGTGCACCTTCAGGTTCTGGGTGGTCACGCGGTCGTTACCCATCCGACCCGACATCCGGGTGCCCTTGAAAACACGGCCCGGGGTGGCGCAGCCACCGATCGAACCGGGACGGCGGTGCACGGCCTGAGCACCGTGCGCGGCGCCCTGGCCGGCGAAACCGTGCCGCTTCATCGTGCCGGCGAAGCCCTTGCCCTTGCTGGTGCCGGTCACGTCGACGTACGCGCCGTCGGCGAAGATCTCGGCGGTCAGCTCCTGGCCGACCTCGTACTCGGCGGCAGCAGACTCGTCATCGAGCCGCAGCTCGGCCAGGTGCCGGCGCGGGTTGACGCCCGCGGCGGCGAACTGACCGGTGACCGGCTTGTTGACCTTGCGCGGGCTGATCTCGCCGTAGGCGAGCTGCACGGCGCTGTAACCGTCGCGCTCGGGGGTGCGGATGCGGGTCACCACATTGGGTCCGGCCTTGACGACCGTCACCGGGACGACTTTGTTGTTCTCGTCGAACACCTGCGTCATGCCCAGCTTGGTGCCCAGAATGCCTTTTCTAGCCATTTCTCTGGATTCTCCTGGGATGCCTATTGGATGTTGACGTCGACGCTGGCCGGCAGGTCGATACGCATCAAGGCGTCGACGGTCTTCGGCGTCGGGTCGAGAATGTCGATAAGGCGCTTGTGGGTACGCATCTCGAAATGCTCCCGCGAGTCCTTGTACTTATGGGGGGACCGGATGACGCAATACACGTTCTTCTCGGTCGGCAGCGGCACCGGGCCGACCACGCTGGCGCCCGTACGGGTGACCGTCTCGACGATCTTGCGCGCCGAGGCGTCAATCGCCTCATGGTCGTAGGCCTTGAGCCTGATGCGGATCTTCTGTCCCGCCACGCTTCTCCTACCTCACTACTACGGGCTTTTCGCGCCTGGGCGCGAAGAAACCTCTGTGTTCGTGCGTCACGCACATGTGCGTGACGCTGGCTATGCCGCCGCTGTTTACCTGTCTCTGGTTCACCGACCCCCGCGCTCGGGTGTGTCGCCCTCACGCACACTCGCCCGCGCCTGAATTCAAGGTCACGATCGAGGTGGGGACCGGGTGCGCCCATACGAGCGCGGGTCGGATGCCCTGGCGGGCAGAACCCGGCTCAAGGCAACCCGAACAGTATGCCCCAGATCGGGGCGTCCTCCAAATCCCGGCCCGACCGGCCGCTACCGCCATCGGCGCTGCCGGCGAGGCTGAAGCCAGGACCCCTCGTGAACCACATCGTGTTCCTGGCCTCAGCCTCGGGCGATGGCCCTATCTTACTGCACAGTAAGGTCTTCATATGACGGCTTTGAGCCCTACGTATCGCGCCTGGCAGCAGCTGTCCGGGCGGCCCGGAGGCACCCGCATCTTCTCGGCGGCGGCGATGCTGCGCGTCCCGTACTTCGCGTCGGTGCTGCCGCATGTCCTGCGAATGGAGCCGGGCCGCGCCGAGGTGGCCGTACCCAAGTGGTTCTTCGTCTACAACCACCTGCACACCGTGCACGCGATCGCGTCGTGCAACGCGGCCGAGGTGGCGATGGGTATGGCCATGGAGGCCACCGTGCCCACCACCCACCGCTGGATCCCCAAGGCGATGACCGTGCAGTACCTGGCCAAGGCCACCAGCTCGCTGCGTGCGGTCGCACACTTCGACGTGCCGGATTTCGCCGCCATCACCGAAGGCACCGAGCTGGTGGTGCCGGTACGCATCACCGACCGCGACGGCACCGAGGTGGTGCACGCCGAGATCACCACCTGGGTGACGCCGCAGGCCGGCGGTCAGTCCAGATAGGTGCCGTGCCCCTCACGCACCAGGTCGCCGTCGAAGATCAGCACCTCGTTGACCAGCCGGCCGCGGTGGTTGCGGTAGTTGATGACGATGCTCGAGACGCCGCGATAGACGGCGACGACCTCGAAATGCAGGTCCGGCAGCTGCGCCAGGGCGCGGGTCCAATAGTCGCGTAGGGCGGTCTTGCCGCGCACCACTCCCCCGCTGCCGGGCACCACCCGTTCGGCCACCGGTGAGGTGAACACCACGTCGTCGCGAAAGTGCGCGAGCACCGCCTCGACATCGTGGGCGTTCCAGGCGTCCACCCAGACCTGCGCGAAGTCGTCCGCGCCCTCCATGCCGGCCGTGCCGCCCATGTCTCAGCCTTTCAGCCCGGCCCAGAACGGGCATTGGTGCGCGGCGGCGAAGTCGGTGACCATCCGGCTGCCGTCGGGTCGCAGTTGCATCCACGGGTCGGACCCCTCGTTGACCGGCGGCCAGACGGGCCCGCCGGGCGCGGCGGGGACACCGGTGGTGATGAACTGCGTCCAGTACGACAGCATCTGGTCGGACAGCCGCTGCTGGGCGGCATTCAGCGGCGGCGCACCGCCGATTTCGAACAGGTACCGCAGCTCCAACGAGTGACTGGCCCGCACCGGAAAAGGCAACTGCCGCAACGGGTCCGGAGTGGGCGGAGCGGGGTCGTCGAATTCGTACCCGAAGACCGGCGCCGCCCCCGACAGGTCGGTGGCCATCCGGTGCGCGACGCAGGCGAACACCCCGTCGGTGACGGCGGCGGCATACGCCAGCGACGTATTGCCGCCGAACCGGGCCAGCGGATAACGCTGGCCGACGGCGGGGCCGGCGGCACCGAAGGTGTCCGTCAGCAGGCCCGGATAGTCGGCCGGTGTCGACACATGCCGGGTGCGCAGATACTGCAACGCGACGAACAGGGTGAACTCGTCACGGTTGGTGCCGACCAACACCGGCACCCGGGCGGCCTTGCCGTCTCGGATCAGCGCGACCGGGTCGCCGGGCAGCACCGGCGTTCCCGTCGCCGGGCCGGTCAGCCAGTCATTGCCGATCCGGTAGAACCACGGCGGCTGGTCGAGCTTGGCCGCGGGCAGCGCCCGCAGGCACCGCGCGGCATCGGCCGGGTCGGCGCAGCCCACCCGAGCGGCGTAACGCAGACTCTCCCGGCGGGCGGTGGCCAGATCGGCCTGGGCCTGGCACGGACCGCTCTGGATTATCGCGGCCCGGAACAAGCCGGCCGACCCGGGTGCGACCAGGTGATCGCACACCGACATCGCGCCGGCCGATTCCCCGGCGATGGTCACCTTGCCCGGGTCACCGCCGAAGGCACCGATGTTGTCGTGCACCCAGCGCAGCGCGGCCTGTTGATCGGCCAGCCCGTAGTTGCCGTCCCCCACCCCGGGGTGGGCCAGAAACCCGGGCGCACCGAGCCGGTAGTTGATGGAGACCACGATGACCCGGCCCTTGGTGGCCAGCCATCGCGATCCGTACAGGTCACCGCTGCCGTTGAGGAAGGCGCCACCGTGGATCCAGAACATGACCGGTAGCCCCACCGCGCCGGACGGAACCCAGACGTTCAGCGTCAGACAGTCCTCCGCGGTCTTGTGCCCCCAGCCGGGATCGCGGGAGGTGTCCTGCACACACCGGGCGGGCGGCAGCGTCGCGTCGCGCACTCCGCTCCACGGCCGGACCGGCGCGGGCGGCTGCCAACGCAGCTCCCCCACCGGCGGCGCCGCGTACGGAATGCCTTGGAACAGAACGTAACCGGAGGCAACCGCGCCCTGCAGTTGCCCGTCGCCGAGGTGCACGACGCCGTTGTCCAGGTGTGGATCGGGAGTGGGCACCGGGCTGGTGTCGGCGACCTGACCGGCGCCGCGTGCGCAGCCGCCCAACACCAGGACGGCGACGGCCAGGAGGGCCAACAAGCGAGTGACGGTGCCGGACACGCGGCGCCGAACCGGACCGGACAGCATGATCTGCGAGCCTACGGCAGCCGATCGGCGCAAAGCCGCCCGCGCGACGGCGCACATCGTCGACACTGAGACCGACCGGAAACCTGACACCCGTCAAGTCGACCGCAAGGAGCCGCCGATGAGCACCCCGATCACCGACCGACCGGTAAGCCCCGACAATCGCGTGCTGGCCGATCCCGGTGCCTACGCCGACGAGCCGCGGTTGCATGCCGCCCTGCGCCGGTTACGCGCCGAGCAACCGGTGTCCTGGGTCGACGCCCGGCCGTACCGTCCGTTCTGGGCGATCACCAAGCACGCCGACATCATGGCCGTCGAACGCGACAACGACCTGTTCATCAGCGAGCCGCGTCCGCTGCTGGCCACCGCCGAGGCCGACGATATGGCCAAGGCGCAGCTGGCGGCCGGCATGGGGCTGCGCACGCTGATCCACATGGACGACCCGCACCATCGCAAGGTGCGTGCCATCGGGGCGGACTGGTTCCGGCCCAAAGCCATGCGCGACCTCAAGGTGCGCGTCGACGAGCTGGCCAAGCGGTATGTGGACCGGATGCGCGAGATCGGCCCCGAATGCGATTTCGTCACCGAGATCGCGGTGAATTTCCCGCTGTACGTGATCATGTCGCTGCTGGGCCTGCCCGAATCCGATTTCGGCCGGATGCACATGCTCACCCAGGAGATGTTCGGCGGTGACGACGCCGAGTACCAGCGCGGCAAGTCGCTGGAGGACGGTCTGGAGGTGTTACTGGACTTCTTCTCCTATTTCTCTGCCCTGACCGCCTCGCGTCGGGCCCAGCCGACCGACGACCTGGCATCGGCGATCGCCAACGGCACCATCGACGGCCAGCCGCTCTCCGATGTCGATACCGCCTCGTACTACGTGATCGTGGCCAGCGCCGGACATGACACCACCAAGGACGCCATCTCCGGCGGCCTGCACGCCCTCATCGAGAATCCCGGTGAGCTGGACCGGCTGCGGGCACACCCGGAGCTTCTGGGCACCGCGGTCGAGGAGATGATCCGCTGGACCACGCCGGTCAAGGAGTTCATGCGCACCGCCACCGCCGACACGGAGGTGCGCGGCGTCCCGATCGCCAAGGGGGAATCGGTGTACCTGGCTTACGTGTCGGGCAACCGCGACGAGGACGTGTTCACCGATCCGTTCCGGTTCGACGTCGGCCGCGACCCCAACAAGCATCTGGCCTTCGGTTACGGTGTGCACTTCTGCCTGGGCGCCGCGCTGGCGCGGATGGAGATGACCAGCCTGTTCGGCGAACTCATCCCCCGCCTGGACGCCATCGAACTGGCCGGAACCCCAGAGCTTTCCCGCACCGTGTTCGTGGGAGGGCTCAAGCACCTGCCGATTCGGTACGCGTTGCGTTGATCGCGTGGGTGGCCAGGAATCCGTCGACAGCCGCCCGCGCGATCTCTGCGTAGTCGAAGTCGGGCAGCGTGCTCAGCTTGCCGAGCACGACGGGGCCCAGCAGGAGCGCCGCGGCCCTGGTCCGGTCCACGTCACCGAGCACGGCCACCGCGTCGGGACTGCTCAGCACGGACTCCAACGGGGCGGCGTACTGCTCGGCGACCCGCTCGCGCAGCGTCTGCACCTCGGGGCTGCTCGAGTGCCCCGAGGTGCCCTGCCAGGGCACCTCGGTCATATCGCCACCCAGCGCCAGCCAGGACATGGCCGCCACCGCGACCGGTGCCTCCGCGATCAGCGCGGCCTGCGCCTGCACCAGGGCCGTCAACCGTTCCCGCAACGGACCGTCCGGCGGCGGTTCCGGCGCCGGTGGGATCAGCGCGTGAAAAGCCGCGGCCAGCAAGTCGTTACCACTGGCGAAGTGCCGGTACAGCGTGGCCCTGGCGACGTTCGCGCCGCGCAGCACGGCATCGACGGTCACCGCGCTCGGGCCACCCGATCGCAGTAGCGCCGTCGCAGCATCGAGCAGCCGCGCCCGGGATCGGGCCGGCCGCGGATCCGATTCGGCCGCCATGCTCGAAACACCCTCCCACAGAGAAACGAGACTGTTAGTCTCGCAACAAGACCATTGGTCTCACCATGGTCGCATCCGGAGAGGAGCCGAGCGTGGTCGACACCCCCGTGCAACCGGCCCTCTCGGCGCGCGCCCGGATCTGGACACTGGGCATCGCCTGCCTGGGCGTGCTGCTGGTCATCTCGTCGATGGTGGCGCTCAACACGATGCTCGGCGACCTTGCTGTCGCGATGTCGGCCAGCCAGACCCAGCTGACATGGATCGTGGACAGCTACACCTTGGCGTTGGCCTGCCTGCTGCTAGCGGCCGGCGCCATCGGCGATCGGTTCGGCCGGCGCAGTGCGCTGCTGGCCGGACTGGCCGTCTTCGCGGCGGCGTCGGTGGTCCCGGCGCTGACCCCGGACCCCGCCCTGGTGATCGCCGCCCGTGGGGTGGCCGGCGCCGGCGCCGCGTTCATCATGCCCGCCACCCTGTCACTGCTGACCACGGCCTACCCGAAAGACCAGCGCACCAAGGCGATCGCCATCTGGGCCGGTGTCGCAGGGTGTGGTGCCATTGTCGGCATGTTGGGTTCTGGTCTGCTACTGCAGATCTGGTCCTGGCACGCGGTGTTCTGGGCGTTCACCGCCGCCGCGGCCCTGACCTTCGCCCTGACCCTGACCATCACCGAGTCCCGGGACCCGGACGCCGCCCCGTTGGACGTCGTCGGCGCCGTGCTGATCGGCGCCGCCCTGGCCGTGCTGGTGTTCGGCATCATGGAGGCCCCGGTGCGCGGCTGGGGGCACCCCGTCGTGCTCGGCGGTATCGGGGCGGGGGTGGCATTGCTGGTGACCTTCGGGATCGTGGAGTTGCGCAGACGGGCCCCACTGCTGGATGTGCGCCTGTTCCTGGTACCCGAATTCGCCACCGGCGCAGCGGCTATCACGGCACTGTTCATGACGATGTTCGGCTTCTTCTTCCTGCAGATGCAGTTCGTCCAACTGGTGCTCGGCTATTCACCGCTGGGCACGGCGCTCGCGCTGTCCCCGCTGGCGGTGCCCGTGCTGATCCTGTCCCCGCTATCGGCCTGGTACACCCCGCGGGTCGGGCTGCGCGCCGTGGTCTTCACCGGGCTGATGCTGATGGCGATCGGACTGTTGTGCATGCGCGGCGTCGGTATCGACGCGTCCTATCCGGAATTGGCCTGGCCGTTGATGATCATCAGTACCGGTGTCGGGTTGTTCACCGCACCGACGACATCGGCGATCATGACCTCGACCCCCGACGACAAACAGGGGGTTGCCTCGGCGGTCAACGACACCACCCGGGAGATGGGCGCGGCGCTGGGCATCGCCCTGGCCGGTTCGATGCTGGCCGGCCGCTACACCGCCGAGATCGCACCGATGCTGGGCCGCTACCCCGAACCCGTGCGCACCGCGGCAGCCGGGTCAATCGGCGAGGCACTCACGGTCGCAACACGATTGGGACCGGCCGGTGGCGACCTGGCATATGCCGCGAAGGTGTCGTTCCTTTCCGCCATGCACAGTTCGCTGACGGTGCTGGCCATCGTGACGGGCGTCGTCGCCGTGCTGGTGGCCCTGCGCGCACCGGGCCGTGACGGCCGAATGCTCATCAGGCGATGAACTCGGCCGCCCGGTGCCCGATCATGGCGATGGTGGCGTGCGGGCCACGGCTGGGCAGGGTCGGCATGATCGAGCCGTCCACCACCCACAGCCCCTGCACGCCGTGCACCCGACAGCGCTCGTCGAGCACCGAACCCATCGGCGCGGTGCCACTGAGGTGCTGCGTGGTGGACCAATGCGCTTGGTGCCCAGCCGTTCCGGACAGAGCCGCGGCCAGCTCGGTACCGGCACGCAGGGCGGCCACGTCGACATCCTCACGGTCGTAACGGTGTTCGAGGACCGGCGCGTCGGTGATGTCCGATGACAGCACCGACAGCCGGCCGCGGGAGCGCGGCCGCATCAAGGCGATACCGATATGCGGGTCGTCAGCTCGCCCCGCTCCCGTCATCTCGCTGAAACCAGAAGTGTAGAGCCTGATCTCGACGTCGTCGACGGACAGCGCCGCCTCCACCGGCGGACGCCCGGCGGTGGCCGGCCAGCCCACCGGGAGCACCCATTCCGGGTGATCGCAGAAGGCCGCCCCGACTGGCAGGTCGGCATGCACGGCGATGCCGGCGTACTCCAGCATCCGGGCCGGCCCGATGCCCGACACCAGCAGCAGCTGGGCAGTGCCGATCGCCCCGGCGCACAACACGATTCGATCCGCCGTGAGAGTATGCGCACCCGCGGGGCCGAGCACCTCGACACCGACGGCCCTGGTGCCGTCGATCAGCACACGCAGCACCGGGACATTCGGGCGCACAACAAGATTGGGCCGCCCCATGGCGGGCACCAGGAACGCCGCCCCTGGCCCGATCCGGATCCCGTGGTCGATGTTGAGCGGAACCGCGCCCACCCCGTCCGGACCCGGCGCACCGTTGAGATCGTCGACCCACGGATAACCCATGCCGAGCACCCGCTCGACGAACGCCGCGGTGCCTGCACTGAAGTGCGCCGTCCGGCGGACCGGGATCGGCCCGCGGGCCCCGTGCAGCGGACCGCGGTGATCGAGATCGGTCTCGATGGCCCGGAAATGTGGCAGCACGTCGGCCCAGCGCCACCCCGGCAGGTCCCAGCCGTCGAAATCGGCGGGGCGGCCCCGACAGAAGTAGCCGCCGTTGACGGCACCGGAACCGCCCACCACGGCACCACGCAGCACCTCGGCGGACCGGTTCGGCCGGTCGGTCAATATGCTGCGGTAACGCCGCACGACGGGG
Organism: Mycolicibacterium chengduense; assembly: GCF_033741155.1. Taxonomy (NCBI): domain Bacteria; kingdom Bacillati; phylum Actinomycetota; class Actinomycetes; order Mycobacteriales; family Mycobacteriaceae; genus Mycobacterium; species Mycolicibacterium chengduense. The sequence goes on from NZ_JAWQNH010000008.1 coordinate 96,673, forward strand.
CTGCCGAGGCCGATAGGGAGCCGCCCGGCATCACGCAGGTGCCCCGACACCACCGGATCGTCGGCGCCGGGGCCGGCCTCCAGGACCGTCACCCGGCACCGGTCATCGATCGAAAGGCGCTCGGCCAGAATTGAACCGGCGCTGCCCGCACCGACGATCAGGACGTCACTCAACGCGGGGCGTCACGACCGGAGCTGCGGTTTGAGCGCGCCGACGTGGCGTTCGCGCACCACCCCGGTCCACAGCCCGAGCCCGTAGGCGATGTCGTCGAGGCGTTTGAGCAGCAGGTAGCTCAGCACACCGACCCGCTGCGCGTCCTGTTCAGCGTGGTGATTGCGGGTGGCCCAGTCGGCCAGCCCGTCGACGATCGCGGCAACCAGCACCACCTGCCTGCACCGTCGGAAGAAGACGGCCGCCAGCAGCGCCACCGGCCAGTAGTGCCGGCAGATGGCCGAGGCGGTCTGCAGCGCCGAGCCCCACAGGCCGCGTGCCGCCAGCACGGCAACGTCTTTGGGCTCGGTCTCCACCGCGCCGCCCAGCGCCGCCGCGACGCGGCGACCGAACAGCACGGTGATGACGGCGGCCGCGAAGTAACCCATGGTGGATCCGGAGGCCAGCAGGATCCAGACCAGCAGCATCCACCGATGAACCACCATGGGTGCTGTCTTTCCGGGGTGGCGGACCGACAGCGGTGCGGCGGACTGGCCGTAGAAAGCCCTGCGCCCGAACCACTCCCGCAGCTGGGTCCGGTGATCGTGGCCCACCAGGGCGATGGGTTCGTAGCGCAACCGGTGTCCGGCCTCGACGAACCGCCAGCACAGGTCCACGTCCTCACCGGAGCGCAGCGTCTCGTCGAAGCCACCCACTTCGAGCAACAGGCTGCGCCGGCAGATGATGGCGGCGCTGGGCACATACGACACCGGCCCGTAGGGCACCACCGGCGCCTCGCGCATGCCAAGATCCAACGAGGACCGCACCGATTCGTAGCGCGCCACCAGATTGTCCGGCTCGTGCAGGCTCACGATGCGCGGCGCGACGAGGGCCACCGCCGGGTCACAGAAGTGGCCGAGCAGCGACTCCAGCCACCCGCGCCGGGGCACCACGTCGGAGTCCAGAAACGCCACGAAGTCGGTGGTGCACGCGGCCAGCCCGGTGTTGCGCGCGGCGGCGGGCCCGCGGCTGCGCTCATGCCGCAGCACCAGCACGTCGCAGTACATACCGTCGAAGTCGGAGTCACGCACGGGCACCGCCGAGCCGTCGTCGACCACGATGACCCGCATTCCGCGCAGCGAGCGCACCAGCCGGCACAGACCAAGGATGTTGTCCCGCACTGGCACAACCACTGTGACATCGCGGTGCGACGGTCCGCTGGCCGGGCGCGGATGGGCAACCGTGGCATCCAGCAGGGTGCGGGCCAGCTGCGCCGACACCGCGTCGTGCACCTCGAGCCGGCCGCCGTCGAGCATGGTCTGCGCCGCCGGCGCCAGCCGCAGCAGTCTGGTCGGGGACCCGCCCAGCAGTGCGGCACCCTCGCCCAGCACCTTCACCCGCCGATCGACCTGGACGGCGAATCCGTCGGGCAGCCGCGGGCCGGTCATCCGAGCATCCCGTGCGCGTCCGGGGACCAGGCCGACACCCGGTGTACGCACCCGTCGACCATGGCGGCGAACAGCGCGGCACCGTCCCGTTCGGTGGCCGTCGTCGGATCCCCCAGGACCCCGATCTCACTGACCGCGGCCACCCCGCCGCGGCGCATCGCCGGCATCAACTCCGACAACGGTGCTCTGTTACCCGGCACGCGTTCCTCGATCCGCACGTTCTCTGGTGAGATATGTAGCAATACAGAAGTTTCGGTATGTCCAGCATGAGCATCGGCGCCCCGCACCGTACACGATGTCCAGGCCGCATCGCGCCCTTCCGCCCGCAGCAGCGTCACAGCCCCGGTCAACGCCTCCACGTTGCCACCGTGCCCGTTGACGAACACCACCCGCGATGCCCACCCGCAGGCCGACCGGCCGAACTCGGTGAGCATCAGCCGCAACGCCTCGGTACCGATCGATACCGTCCCGGGGAATCCTTCGTGTTCACCGCTGGCGCCGTAGCTCAGCGGGGGGGCCAACAACCACGGCGGTCCGATCCTGCCGGCCGCCGCGCGAGCGACCGCAACGGCGATCCGGGTATCGGTGTCCAGCGGGAGATGGGGTCCGTGCTGTTCGGTGGAGCCCAGCGGCACGATCAGCGCCGGTGACCCGGCGGGCGACGCACCACGCAACCGATTCGACGTCACAGTGCCGAGGTCGGTGGGGAAGGCCACCGGACGATGGTAGGCCGAATTCACCTGGTGTGCGCCGATTGTTGCCGCATGCGCCGCAATTGTTTTGCGCACCCGGCCACGGCCGGCCGGCCCCTGGTCACGTCCGCCACGTCAGCCACGTCCGTATCAGCTGACAGGAACCCCGAGCGCGCGGGTGAAACCTTCCGGAATCAAAATGTCCTCGGCTGACAGGTCGTGGATGGACGCCTTACCGAGCCCGCGCAGCGCCGAATCGATCCCGCCGTGCAGGATGTCGAGGACGTTCTCCACGCCGGCTTGCCCCTCGGCGGCCAGCCCCCACAAGTACGCCCGGCCGATCATGACTGCCTTGGCGCCGAGCGCCACCGCCTTGACCACATCGCTGCCGCGGCGGATACCTCCGTCGAGCAGTACCTCGATCTGATCGCCGACGGCGTCGGCGATCGCGGGCAGGCAGCGGATCGCCGCCGGCGTACCGTCCAGGTTGTTGCCACCGTGGTTGGACACGGTGATGGCCGAAACCCCGGCATCGACAGCACGTTTGGCGTCGTCGACGCGGACCATGCCCTTGAGCAGGAACGGGGCATCGGGCCACTGCTCACGCAGCCAGGCAATGTCCTCCCAGGTGGGCGGCGGGGTGCCCATCCACTGGCCGTAGGCCTCGAAGAAGGTCGGGCCGGGTTCGCCGCGCCGGCCCTGGTTGGGAACGCGCAGATCGGGCGGGCGCAGGTGTTTGCCGAAACTCCACAGCCACCGGGGTTTGGCGATCACCTCGGGTGACATCTTGATCATCGTCTTGAGATCCATGCGCTCCGGGATCTTGGGGCTGCCCCAGTCCCGCCCGTGGCTGAAGCTCCAGTCTGTCGTGGCGATCAGCCCCACCGCCCCGGCATCCTTGGCGCGCTGGACCCGTTCGGCGATCTCCTCGCGGCTGCCCAGCCAATAGATCTGGAAGAAGATCTTGTCGTTGACCGCGGTGACTTCCTCGATGGGCTTGCTGGCGAACGACGACAATCCCATCGCCGTGCCGCGCGCGGCCGCCGCCCGCGCGACCGCCACCTCACCATCGGGGTGCACAGCCTGCACACCCGTCGGCGAGATGATGACCGGCAATGAAATATCCTGTCCCATAACAGTTGTCGACAGGTCACGCTTCTCGGTCGCGCCGATCACGTGCGGAGCGAAGCCAAGTTGAGCGAAAGCCTCGACGTTATCGGAGACCGTCACACCTTTTTCGCTCGCCGAGATCAACGAGGAGTAGGCGGAGCGGGGCAGCCGTTTCTTCGCGCGCTGCTGCGCAATGGCGACGGTTTCGAACCAGGTATCGCGGGCCATGATCAGATGGGACTTTCGTTGCAGAACTTCTTCGGAGGTGCGCCGGCGCCGACATGGGACGGGCGGGGCACGGTGAGGAGTTTCAGCGGGATGGGCCCCTGCGGCTTGTTCCGCCCGCCGCTGCGGGAGTGGTCGACGCTGGGCTTGGGCTTGTCCCGCTCGCGAGCCAGCGCCGGCTCCCCGTAGCCCTGCACGCATTCGGGATCCGGGCCGTCCATCGGCAGTCCGGTGAAGAACTTGGCGGCCATACAGCCGCCGCGGCAGGCGTCGTAATGCCCACAGCCGGTGCAGGCACCGGCCGACTGCGGTTCACGCAGTTCGCGGAACAGCTCGGAGTTCTGCCAGACGTCGGCAAACCCGTTGCTGGTGAGCACGTTCCCGGCCAGGAACTTCTCGTGGATGGCGAACGGGCAGGCATACACGTCGCCGACCGGATCGATCAGGCACACCACCCGGCCGGCACCACAGAGATTCAGCCCGGCCAGCGCGCCCGGCTCGCCCAGCCCGGACAGGTGGAAGAACGAGTCACCGGTGAGCACGCGTTCGCCCTTGGCGACCAGCCAGTCGTAGAGCTGACGCTGCTGCGCGGCAGTGGGGTGCAACTCGTCCCACACGTCGGCGCCGCGACCGGACGGGCGCAGCCGGGTGATCCGCAACGTGGCACCGTAGCGGTCGGCCAATGCCTTGAAATCGTCGAGCTGGTCCACATTGTGCCGGGTGACGACGACGGAGATCTTGGCGTCCTTGAAGCCGGCGGCGGCCAGATTCTCCAGCGCGCGCACGGCCATGTCGAACGATCCGGGGCCGCGCACCGCATCGTTGATCTCGGCGGTGGCGCCGTCCAGGGAGATCTGCACGTCGACGTAATCGCTGGCGGCCAGCTTGGCCGCCACCTCCGGGGTGATGCGTACCCCGTTGGTCGAGAACTTCACGCCCACATGGTGTTCGGTGGCGTAGTCCACCAGCTCCCAGAAATCCGAGCGCACCGTCGGCTCACCGCCGCCGATGTTCACGTAGAACACCTGCATGCGTTCCAGCTCGTCGATGATGTCCTTGCACTGCCGTGTGCTGAGCTCACGCGGGTCGCGCTTGCCCGACGCCGACAGGCAGTGCACGCAGGACAGGTTGCACGCGTAGGTCAGCTCCCAGGTCAGGCAGATCGGGGCGTCCAGGCCGCGCTCGAACTGATCGACCAGCCGGGGCACAGGGGCCACACTCGTCATTGATTCTCCCTCGGGACCAGCATGTGGGACTGTGCGAGCACGCTCAGCGCGTGCAGGTAGGGGCCCTGCGCGTCGTCGTCGATTCCGGCGGCGCGGCAGGCCGACCGCACGTCGGGGTGGTCAGCCAGCGAGCTGACCACCTCGACGATGGTCCGGTTCTTCAGGAACGACAGCTTCCGGGTGCCGAAGTGATACAGCAACGCCCCGAAGGGTTCTGGCCGCACCGCCACCTGGCGGTGCAGGGTCCATGGCCGCGCCGGGTCGAAGGCCGTCACCGGGGCTGTCGGTGCCGACATGGTCAGTAGACCCCGCACATCCCGTCGATCGAGACCTCTTCGACGAGAGACTCGGTGACCAGGTCGGCTTCGGACGCACCGTGCTGATCGGGTTCCATGGACTACCCCTTTCGTTACCGTGATAGTGATCGCAGGGTCCCACGACTGTGACCCACGCCGCACACAATATGGCATCGAGTGCCGAAATGGAAGGGTCTGATCGATGAGCGCCGGACGCCGCCCTTCCACCACCCAGAGCCACATCAGCGGAGTGGGACTGGCACTGTTCGCCACCCGCGGTTTCGACGATGTCAGCGTCGACGATGTCGCCGCTGCCGCGGGGATCTCGCGGCGCACCCTGTTCCGCTACTTCTCGTCCAAGAACGCCATCCCGTGGGCCGATTTCGACGCGCATCTGCAGGACCTGCGCGATGTGCTCGACGCCGTACCCCAGGACGTGCCGCTGGACGTCGCCTTGCGCGCGGCGCTGTTGACGTTCAACGACTTCGGCGCCGAGGAGATGCCACAGCACCGGCAACGTATGCGCGTCATCCTGGAGACCGACGCGCTCCAGGCGTACTCGATGACGATGTATGCCGGGTGGCGCGAGGTGATCGCGACGTTCGTGGCACGCCGGCTGGGACGCAAACCGGCCGACCTGGTGCCGCAGACGGTGGCCTGGACGGCGCTGGGCGTGGCGCTGACGGCCTACGAACAGTGGCTGGCCGACGAATCGGTGTCGCTGCCCGATGCGCTGGGCGACGCGTTCGACGTGGTGGGCCAGGGCCTGCGCATCCTCGGCCCGCACGACTGACGAAAAAAATGTCGGCCAACCCCGTCGGAGTTCGGGCGGCCGCGACGACGATGAGGATGTGAGCGCCCAACCTGACCCCGCCCGGGCGTTGTTGACCCTGTACGACGAGGCACTGCCCGCGGTCTACGGCTACTTCGTCCGGCGTTGCGGCGACCGCGGCACCGCCGAGGACCTGACCTCGGAGACGTTCCTGGCGGCGATGGATGCCGCCCGCAAACCCGCACCGCCGCCGGTGAGCGTGCCGTGGCTGATCGGGGTGGCCCGGCACAAACTGGCCGACCACTATCGACGCCGCTTCGCCGTCCCCGTCGGCGACGTGCCAGAACCGGTTGACCCCGTAGACGACTGGGATACCGAGCTGGATCGCATCGTCGCCGAGGCCGTGCTGGCCCGACTACCCGAACACCATCGCACCGTGCTGGCTCTGCGCTATCTGGACGACCGATCCGTACCCGAGTGCGCCGAATTGATCGGGCGCACCGTGCACGCCACCGAAGCTCTGCTGGTGCGGGCCCGCCGCGCCTTCAGATCGAACTACCCGGAGGGAGGCACGCCATGACCGACAACCGCGATCCGCTGACCGCGCTCCACGGCGACGACCTGCCCGTCACCCCCGATCCCGCGTTCGCGGCCCGGCTACGCGCCCGCCTGGAAGCCGCACTGACCCTGCCCCCGGGCGCCGAAGGAGTTGAGATGAGCGGAACCGATTCCCTGCTTGCCGAGCTGGCTGAGACCGCCGCACCCGGCACCGGCACGGTGATCCCCTACCTCGCGGTCGCCGACGCCCGGGCGGCGCTGGACTGGTATGCCGCGGCGCTGGGCGCCGAGCTGGTGGGCGCGCCGGTAGTGATGGACGACGGCCGGATCGGGCATGCCGAGCTGTCGGTGGCCGGCTCGACGATCTACCTGGCCGACGAGTATCCCGAACTTGGGCTGCAATCTCCTGCAGCGCAGGCTGTTTCGGTGAGCTTGCTACTTCAGGTGGCCGACACCGACGCCCAGCTGAGGCAGGCCCGCACGCGCGGCGCACAGGTGCAGCGCGAACCGTACGAGGCGCACGGCTCACGTCATGCCACGATCATCGACCCGTTCGGGCATCGCTGGATGCTGGCGGGCCCGCTCACCGCACCTATCCGGCACGGTGATGTCGGCTACGTCGCGGTGAACACCCCGGACGCCGCCCGCGCCGCCGCGTTCTACGCCCACGTGCTGGGCTGGCGCTACGAGGGCCACCATGTCGCCGGCACCGGCTTGTCGATGGGGATCCACGAAACCCCGGGGCCGAGCACGCTGTTCTGCTGCTACGCCGTCGACGATCTGGATGCGGCCAGGGCGTCGATCCTGGCCGCCGGCGGGACGGTCGGGCAGCCGCAACACCGCGAGTTCGGCACGGTGCTCGATGCCACCGACGCGCACGGCGTCGCGTTCGCGGTGTACCGGGATACCGCAGGCACCCCGCGTCCGGCGCTCAACGGCACCGGACCGGGTGAACTGTCCTATATCACCTACGAGGTGCCGGATTCGGCCGGCTTCAAGGCCTTCTACGGCCGGGTGCTGAACTGGACGTTCGAACCGGGCCGGGTGCAGGACGGGTGGGGGGTGCTGCAGACCCATCCGATGGCCGGCGTCGCCGGCGGGGCCAGGTCCGCGCGGACCGTGCCGATGTGGACCGTGGCCGATATCGATGCGGCCGTGGCCCGGGTGCGCGAAGCCGGCGGCAGCGTCGTCCAGGAGCCGTCGGTGCAGCCCTACGGGAAATCGGCGCTGTGCACCGACGACCAGGGCGCCCGGTTCTACCTCGGCGAGCACTGACTGGCGATTTGTGGAGCCGCACCCGTAATGATTACGGGTGCGGCTCCACAGATCACGGGAGAACGTCGGTGATCGGCGCCGCGGCGGCGATCTTGCCGCGCGCCTTCATCACCTTGCCAGGCATCCCGCCGCCGACCACCGCGGTCAGCACCCCGTCACGCTCGTAGTAGGCCAGGAACTTGCGGCCGTCGTCCTCCACGATGTGCACGGTGTCCCCGGCGGCCGGTTCGCCGAGGCATTGGATCTTGACGTCGTACTGGTCGCTCCAGAAGTAGGGCACCGACGTCACCGCGGAGGCCGCCTCCTGGCCGAGCAGTGCGGGCACCAGGGCGCGGGCCTGCTCGGCCACATTGCTCCAATGTTCCACCCGCACTTGGTGTCCCACCTCGGTCCGCCAGGACGCCACATCGCCGATGGCCCATACGTGCGGGGCGCTGGCGCGGCCGGCGCCATCGCACACCACGCCGTTGTCGACCTCGATACCGCTACCGTCCAGCCACCCGGTGACCGGATGCGAGCCGATGCCGACGACCACCAAGTCGGCATCGAGCTCGGTGCCGTCGGAGAGCACCACCTTGTCGACCTTGTCGGTGCCGACCACCGAGGCGACCCCGACGCCGCAGCGCACCCGGACCCCCTCGGCCTCGTGCAGCCGGGTGACCAGCGCGCCGATCTGCTCACCGAGCACCGATGCCAGTGGGGTGGGCTGCGGCTCGACGATCACCACGTCCACACCGAGCTGGTGCAGGCTGGCGGCCACCTCACAGCCGATGAAGCCGGCGCCGACGATCACCGCGTTGCGCGCCGTGGCCGCGTGGGCCCGCAGCGCCGCGCTCTCGTCGATGGAGCGCAGCACCCTGATGCCCTCGAGATCGGGGAATGACGGAATCCGTTTGGGCACAAGACCGGTGGCGATCACCAGCTCGTCGTAGTCGATCACCGAGCCGTCGGCCAGCGTCAGGGTCTGCGCGGTGGTGTCGACCGACGTCGCCGCCGAGCCCAACCGCAGGGTGATGTCGTTCTCGTCGTAGAACGCCTGCGGCTTGAGCACGACATCGTGGTCGGGGTTGCGCAGCACCTCCTTGGACAACGGGGGCCGGTCGTAAGGCAGATGTGTTTCGTCGCTGACGATGGTGATGGGTCCGGTGTATTCGGCGCGCCGCAATTGCTCGGCGGTACGGGCCGCGGCCAGTCCACCACCGACAATGACGATTCCACCCTGTTGTGTCACGTGGGTCTTCATACACGATGACAGGCACCCACAGCCTGCCTACCCCATCGGTACCGCTCAGGACCGGGCGCGTTCGATGATGTTGGACAGCACCACGATGCTCTCGCTGCGTTCGATCTCCGCGCTGGCCCTGATGCGTTCCAGCGCCTCCTCCAGGTGCCGCATATCGCGGGCCAGCACGTGCAGGATCGCATCCGAGGTGCCCGTCACCGTCGCCGCGCTGACCACTTCGGGGATGTCGATCCAGGCTCGGCGCAACTCGGCGGGCGCGATGGTGCCGTGGCAGTAGACCTGCACATAGGCCTCGGTGGCCCAGCCCAGCGCGTTGCGATCGACGACGGTGGTGAATCCGCGGATCACGCCGTGGTCGAGTAGCCGGTCCACCCGGCGTTTCACTGCCGGCGCCGACAAATTGACCCGCTCTCCGATCTCGGCGAAAGTGGCGCGGGCGTTGTCGGCCAGCTCGGCCAGGATTCGCTCATCGGTCTCGTCCAGGCGGTCCATACCTCTCCTCACGCAACAGAACACCGACTTCTCGCTCGCGCAACAACAAATCGCCGGCGAACACGCAATAGATAGCGATTGTTTGCATCCTACGCCGCACATACCGTTGATTCATGACGATTTCCGAGGTCGCCAGCCATTCCGCCCTGCCCCCGACGCGCTGCGCGCGCACCCGCCACTACGCCATGACGGCCCCAACGCATTTCGCCGTCGACTACGCCATCAATCCCTGGATGGACACCTCGACACCGGTGGACGCCGCCAGAGCGGTCGAGCAGTGGGAGAACCTGCGCCGGGTGTACCTCGACCTGGGCCACACCGTCGATCTGGTCCACCCGCAGCAGGGCCTGCCCGATATGGTCTACGCGGCCAACGGCGGGCTCGTCATCGGCGGCCAGGCCATCGTCGCCCGGTTCGCCTACCCGCAGCGGGCCGGCGAAGCCGCGGCCTACGCCGCATGGATGACCGACCGCGGGCACCGTCCGGTGCAGACCCGGCACGTCAACGAGGGCCAGGGCGACCTGTTGGTCATCGGTTCGAAAATCTTGGCCGGCCACGGTTTCCGTACCGATGTGCGGGCGCACGACGAGATCGCGGCGATCACCGGCATGCCGGTGATCAGCCTGGAACTGGTCGATCCACGCTTCTACCATCTCGACACCGCGCTGACCGCCCTCACCGACGACCTCATCGCCTACTACCCGCCGGCCTTCAGCGACACCGCCCGCGCCGTCCTGGAACGGCTGTTCCCGGACGCCATCCTGGTCGGCAGCACCGACGCCTACGTGTTGGGCCTCAACGCCGTGTCAGACGGTCGCCACGTGGTGCACCCGGCCGCGGCCATCGGCTTCGCCGACCAGTTGAGCGCTGCCGGCTTCGAGCCGATCGGGGTGGATCTGTCCGAACTGCTCAAGGGTGGCGGGTCCGTCAAATGCTGCACGCTGGAGGTGTTCTCATGACGGTGCTGCAACACATGACCATCGACGAGCGCCATGTCGCACGCAACTACGCCCCGTTGCCGGTGGTCGCGGCATCGGCCGAGGGTGCGTGGATCACCGATGTGGCGGGCCGGCGCTACCTGGACTGCCTGGCCGCGTACTCCGCGGTCAATTTCGGCCATCGCAACCCGGAGATCACCGCCGTCGCACACGCCCAACTGGACACCGTCACCCTGGTCAGCCGGGCGTTTCATTCCGACCGGCTGGGACCGTTCTGCGCGGCACTGGCCCGGATGTGCGGCAAAGAGATGGTGTTGCCGATGAACACCGGAGCCGAGGCTGTGGAGAGCGGTATCAAGGTGGCCCGCAAATGGGGCACCGACGTCTTGGGCATCCCGCCCGGTCAAGCCAATATCATTGTGGCGCAGAACAACTTCCACGGTCGCACCACCACCATCGTCAGCTTCTCCGACGACGACACCGCGCGCGCCGGGTTCGGCCCCTTCACTCCCGGTTTCCGCTCGGTGCCGTTCGGTGACGCCGGTGCGGTGGCCGCAGCGATGGACGAAAACACCGTTGCCGTGCTGCTCGAGCCCATCCAGGGCGAGGCCGGAATCATCGTGCCGCCCGACGATTTCCTGCCTCGGGTGCGGGCACTGTGCACCGAACGCAAGGTGCTGATGATCGCCGACGAGATCCAGTCCGGGCTGGCCCGGACCGGGCGCACCTTCGCCTGCGACCACTGGGACGTGGTGCCGGACATGTACCTGCTGGGCAAGGCGCTGGGCGGCGGGGTGGTGCCGGTATCCGCCGTGGTGGCCGACGAGGAGGTTTTGGGCGTGTTGCATCCCGGCGAGCACGGCTCGACCTTCGGCGGCAATCCGTTGGCCGCGGCCGTCGGCACGACGGTGGTCGCGATGCTCGACCGCGGCGAGTACCAGTCCCGCTCAGCGGAATTGGGCGCACTTCTGCATACCCGACTGGCGCAGTTGTGCGGCGCAGGGGTGCTCGCGGTACGCGGTAAGGGATTATGGGCGGGTGTCGACATCGACCCCCGACTGGGCACCGGCAAGCAGATCAGTCTGCGGCTGGCCGAGCGTGGCGTGCTGGTCAAGGACACCCACGGCCACACGCTGCGGTTCGCGCCACCCCTGGTCATCACGGCCGAGGAAATCGACTGGGCGGTCGAGCAATTCGCGGCAGTCCTGGCCGGGCGGTAACCCGCTAGTACTTCAGGACGCCCCGATCCACGGCGATCTGGCTGCCCGACAGCGTCGCCGAACCGTCACCGGCCAGCCAGGCCACCACGTTGGCGACCTCCTCGGGCTCCATGAACGCCGCGAGTCCCTCATTCTTGCCGTCGGTCACCTTGTGGTAGGGCATCGGGGCGAAGCTGTGCAGGAAGCTCGGGAACTTCCCGAAGATCTCGGCCATGGCCTCCGGCTCGATCATCGGGGTGTCGATCGAGTACGGGTGGATGGAGTTGACCCGAATGCCGAACTCCCCCACCTCAAGTGCCAGCGAGTTGGTCAGCGCGACCAGACCGTGCTTGGACGCCGCATAGTGCGAGTTACCCGGGGTGGCCTTGAGGCCGGCCGAAGAGCTGACGATGATGATCGAGCCGCCGTTGCCGGCGTCGATCATGGCGGGCACCGCCGCCTTGATGGTGCGCCAGGTGCCGTTGAGGTTCACGTCGACGACGGTGTCCCACTGCTCCGGCGTGAGTTCCCACACCCGGCCCCAGCTCAGCACGCCCGCGTTGGCGACTACGACGTCGAGCCGGCCGAACTGCTCCACACCGTCGGCGACCAGCTCCTGCTGAGCGGCCAGATCGCGCACGTCGACGGCGCGGGCCAACACCTTGCGCCCGGCCGCTTCGACGCCACGCACCGTCTCGGCGAGATCCTCCGGGCTTGCCGCCGGATAGGTGATGGTGTCCGATACCGGTGCGCAGATGTCGGCGGCGATGATGTCGGCGCCTTCCCGCGCCAACCGGATTGCGTGGGCCCGGCCTTGGCCCCGCGCGGCTCCCGTCACGAACGCCACACGTCCTTCGAGCGATCCGTTCGCCGCTGCCATTGCCGGTCCTTTCGTCAACCCGGGCCCAGGCTAGCAGCCGTACTGAAACGTGTTCTAGTAATCGATCGGGTCGCCAGGGCGCTACAGCTCCGCGATGATCTGCTGACGCTTGCTGGTGTATTCGTCCTCCGAGATCGCGCCGGTGGCGCGCAACGTCTCCAGCTCCTGCAGGCGTTGCGCCGCCGACGGAGCCGGGGGCGCAGGCGGGACGTAGGCCGACGGAGCCGGGGGCGCAGGCGGGACGTAAGCCGCCGGGGCGGCGGCAGCGGGCGGTGCGGTGGGCTGCTGCTGCGCGCCGGCGCGGCGCACCACCGCCTGCACCTGGGCCCGGGCGGCGGGATTGCTGCGCAGGTCGATCATGCTGTTCATGCCGATGTTGTTGGCCTTGAGGATCTGCAGGATCTCCATCAACGGGCCAACCTGTCCGGACAGATCGTAGGTACGGTGGTCTTCCTCGATAGTGAAGGTCGCCGGTACCAGTCCGTTGACCAAGGCGCTTCGTTCCCAGTCGATCTGGAACTGGTTGGTCGCCGGATCCACCAGCACCACGACCTTGCGCGCGGTGAGGGTGCCCAGCCGGGTGACGCTGGCGATGACGCGGTCCTCGGCGGTGAAGGGCGTGATGCCGGGCCCGGAGACATGCAGATTGAGTTTCACGAGCGGTTGGTCGTTGATCCGGGTGTTGGTTTCGGCCATGCCCGTGATCTGTGCCAGTGCCAGCACGCCGGTGGCCTCCAGCGCCTGGGTGCGGGCGGCTGATCTCGCGCCAAAGTTCGCCAGCCCCAGGGCGATCAGCACATCGGCGGCGGTGACCAGGAGGCCGGCCCAGAACATCCATTTCAGCAAATCGCTCTCGCCGGTGGCGAAATAGACCGCGAGGAAGATCGGGCCGACCAGACCGCCGCACAGCAGCACCATCAGCTGCGCTTTCACGTATCGCCACAACATGTGTCACGCTCCGTTCGAAATGGACGGGGTCAGAGTAACGCCATCCAGCGCATTTTGGCGGCGGGCCGAAATCATTTGAGCACTTCCCGCACGCGGTGTATTTGCGTCGGGAAACAATACTGACGGCGTCCGCCATTCGACGGACCCTGCCAACAGACTTCGTGCCTAGAATTGCGTGTGCTTGCGCGGGGACCGGACATTCGGGGTGTCCACGTGTCCGAGCGACAGGTGATCCAGCGCGGCCAGGACCTTGCCATCATCCTGCTCAACACTGTCACCCTGGTCGCCGTCGCCAGCGCACTCGTGCTGCCGGGGACCCCCGAGTCGGCGACCGGGACAACCCTGCTCGGCCTGGTCGGCGCGTGGGCCGGGTACCGGCTGTGCACCCGGTCGCGAGCGCTGCCGTTCCAGCTGGCCGACTTCAGCTATGTGCTGATCGTCGCGGCGGCGATTCCGTTGTTCGACCCGCGGCCCGAGAGTCTGAACATCAACTCGGTGCCCCAGGCGATCGCCGGCACGGCGGTCATCGCCGTCGCCGTGGCGCATCCCCCACGGGTCAGTTTTGTTGCGTCGGCGCTCATCACGATGAGCTATGCCGCCGGGTGCGCGCAACTGGTCGGATGGCACGGCGCCGCACAGGTATTGATGCTGTTCTACATGCTCGGCATCCAATGGCCCATCGTCGCAGCGCTACGGGCCACCGGGCTGGCCATCGCCAGGCAGGTGGACCAGGCGCGCGCTGAAAACCACGACGCGGCACTGCGGGAGGCCATCGCCGCCGCCGTGCGTGATCACGAACTCGAGCATCTGGCGCTGGTGCACGACACCGCCGCATCGACCCTGTACCTCGTCGGCGAGGGCGCCGACATCTCGCCGGATCGTATTGCCGCCCAAGCCCGCCGGGATCTCGAGCTCCTGACAGGCGGACCCGCTCGAACGGAGCCGATGCCCGATACCGATATCGTCGCCGCGATTCGACATGAGGTCGCACATCTTCCGGCCCAGATCCAGCTGTCCGGTTTGACCAGCCTCGTCCTCGGCGGGCGCACGGCGCGTACAGTGCTCGCCGCGGTCCGCGAAGCACTCAACAACGCCGAACGGCATGCCCACGCGTCGCGTATCGACATCGACATCGCGCCCGGCATGATCACCGTGATCGACGACGGCGTCGGGTTCGACCCGGATGCCACCACCCTCGGCCACGGCGTCGCCGAATCGATCGTCGCGAGGATGCGCCGCATCGGCGGCGGCGCAACCATCACCTCGTTGCCGGGCACCGGAACCAGGGTGACGCTGAGCTGGGATCAAGCGTCGCGCTCGGCGACGACCAACCCGAACGTCGATGACATGGATCAGCTCACCGAACGCGTGCTGGTCCAATTCGGGCTCGGCATAGCGATTTTCGGCTTCGTCCAGCTACTGGTCGCGGTGCCCTACGCAGCCGCCCACACCGGGCAGCCGATGATCCAATGCGGTCTTGGCGTGATCGCCGCTGTCGTCCTGTGCGCCGGCGTCCCCAGGGTGCTCGACCGTGGCCCCAACCTCACCATCCCCGCCCTGACGCTCATGGCCGCGGTCATCGTCGTCCAGTCGCTGTCGCTGCCTGCCGAGCTGCTCGGCGGTCCAGCCCAGTGGCCGCTGATCGCCGCCGGCATGGGTGTGCTGCCCTTTCTGGTGCGCTGGCGGATCGGGCCCGCCGTCGCGACGATGCTCGCCTTCTGGCTGGGCACGGTGATCGTCACCTTCGTCCGGCAACCCGGCGTGGAGATGGCGTTCAACCTGGCCCTCTACACCGCAGGCATCGCGCTGGTGCAGATGTTCGCACTCGCCTTCCCCGAGCTGTTGCGGGACGCGACCGCCGCGGCAACCGAGGAGATCCGCCAGCGCTGGGCCATCGCCGACCGGCACCGCATTGCCGAGGCGTTGCACGACGACTATGTGCGACGGACGTCGAAACTGATCCGCGGTGTGTTCCCGTTGCTGCAGACCCTGAGCACCGGCAGCATCGACGCCGAGACCAGGCAGCGGGCTCGGCTGGAATCGCGCCGGTTGCGGCTCTACATCTTCCAGTCGCGCACCTTCAGCCATCCCCTCGTCGTCGAGTTGCGCCCAGCCGTCGACGCGGCCGACCGGCGTGGGGTCATCGTCACGATGAACGCCGACAACGACCTGCCGCAACTCGACGAGGACACGCGGCGCCAGATCTTGACGCCGCTGCGTAACGCGCTGGCCCACACCAGGGAACGCGCCAGGATCGGCTTGACGGTGGCGGGCGGTGAGCTGATTGCCAGCATCATTTGCGACACCGCCGCAGATGTGCCGGGACAGTCGTCCGAGAGCGGCCCGCGTGTCGAGGTCACGGCCATCGGCGACACGGTGTGGATCAGCGTGCACCACCGGCTATCCGGCTCACCGGCATCCCCCGCGGCCCCGAAGCACAGCATCGCCTGAACCAGGGTTAGAATCTGCCCATACGTCAATATGGTTAGCCAGGGTTGCCGATTCGGGCCATCCGGGCATTGCTGACGAGTAGAGTCCTGTTCCGAGGAATTGCGGGGGTGCCGAATCGGTGGTGTCATCTATCTCAGGTGAATTGCATGAATAGAGCCAAAGAACGTGGGGGCTGCAATTCCGGGGTGGCGATCCCGGTGGCACTGATCGACGACCATGATGTCATTCACGCCGGCGTCAAAGCCTGGTTTGCCGAAACCGATCCACCGATCGCTCTCGTCGCCGACTACACCGATCCGTCCTCGTTCCTCACCGAACACCCGCAGGCCGACGGCACCATCGAGGTCGTCCTCTTCGACCTCCAGTACGAGCGATACCGGCCAGAGTTCGAGAGCCTGCGCCGGGTTTGCGCGGCGGGCCACCGCGTCATCGTCTACTCGCACATGTCCACCGACGAAGTCATCCTGAGCAGCCTGGACGCCGGCGCCATGACCTTCCTGGCCAAGGGTGAGGACAAGCAGCACCTGTTCGAGGCCATCTACGCCGCCCACTCGAATACGCCCTATGTCGGTCCGCGGATGGCCAAAGCCCTGTTCAACGACCGCACGGTCGGTCGCCCGGGACTGAGCACCCGGGAACGTGAGGTGCTGATCGCCTGGTTCCAGACCGAGAACAAGGAATTCGTCGCCAAGCGTCTGTTCATCGAACCGTCGACGGTCCGCACCCATCTACAGCGGGCCCGGGCCAAGTACGCGGCCGTCGGCAGGCCGGCGCCGACCAAGGCGGCACTGATCGCCAGGGCCGTCCAGGACGGCATCCTCAGCATCGACGATCTCTGAGGACCGGCGCCGAGATCGACGTTCGGCCCGATTCCACTCGCACAAATCCGCCCAAACGCGCATTTGGGCGGAAACCGGGGAGACCAAAAGCGGCGCCCACCCTTTCGGGTGAGCGCCGCTCTTTTCGGTAAGGCTAGATCACTCAGATGATCCTGTAGGCGGAGCCTACTTAATGATCTTGGTAACCCGGCCGGCGCCGACGGTACGGCCACCCTCACGGATGGCGAACCGCAGGCCCTCGTCCATGGCGACGGGCTGGATCAGCTTGACGGAGATGTCGGTGTTGTCACCGGGCATCACCATCTCGGTGCCCTCGGGCAGGGTCACCACGCCGGTCACGTCCGTGGTACGGAAGTAGAACTGCGGACGGTAGTTGTTGAAGAACGGGGTGTGGCGGCCGCCCTCGTCCTTGGACAGGATGTAGACGCTGCCCTCGAACTCGGTGTGCGGGGTGGTGGTGCCCGGCTTCACGATGACCTGGCCGCGCTCGACATCCTCGCGCTTCACGCCACGAACCAGCAGACCGACGTTGTCACCGGCCTGGCCCTGGTCGAGCAGCTTGCGGAACATCTCGACACCGGTGACCGTGGTCTTGGTGGTGCCGGGACGGATGCCGACGATCTCGACCTCTTCGTTGACGTTGATCACGCCACGCTCGACGCGACCGGTCACCACGGTGCCACGACCGGTGATGGTGAAGACGTCCTCGACGGGCATCAGGAACGGCTTGTCGGTCTCGCGGACCGGGTCCGGGATCGACTCATCGACGGCGTCCATCAGGTCCTCGACGGACTTGACCCAGGTCGGGTCACCCTCGAGCGCCTTCAGCGCCGAGACGCGGACGACGGGGGCGTCCTCGTCGAAGTCCTGAGCCGACAGCAGCTCCCGGACCTCCATCTCGACGAGCTCGAGGAGCTCCTCGTCGTCGACCATGTCCGACTTGTTCAGGGCGACCAGGATGTAGGGCACACCGACCTGACGGGCCAGCAGCACGTGCTCGCGGGTCTGCGGCATCGGGCCGTCGGTGGCGGCCACCACGAGGATGGCGCCGTCCATCTGGGCCGCACCGGTGATCATGTTCTTGATGTAGTCGGCGTGACCGGGGGCGTCCACGTGGGCGTAGTGGCGCTTGTCGGTCTGGTACTCAACATGCGAGATGTTGATGGTGATACCGCGCTGACGCTCCTCGGGCGCATTGTCGATCTGGTCGAATGCGCGCGACTCGTTCAAATCGGGGTACTTGTCGTGCAGAACCTTGGTGATTGCTGCAGTCAGCGTGGTCTTGCCGTGGTCAACGTGACCGATGGTCCCGATGTTGACGTGCGGCTTCGTCCGCTCGAACTTCGCCTTCGCCACTGTGGTGTCCTCCTGGACTTGTTGGTGCTTTTACTTAAAGCAGGGTTGATCTTTGCAAATGTGCGGTCCCGCGAAACCGGCGGGTCGGATTACTGACCCGTCGCCTTCGCGATGATCTCCTTCGACACGTTCGCCGGAACCTCGGCGTACGAATCGAACACCATGGAGTAGTTGGCCCGGCCCTGGGTCTTCGACCGGAGGTCGCCGACGTAGCCGAACATCTCCGACAGCGGCACCTGCGCCTTGACGACACGCGCACCGCTGCGCTCCTCCATGGCCTGGATCTGACCACGGCGGGAGTTCAAGTCGCCGATCACATCGCCCATGTAATCCTCGGGCGTGGTGACCTCGACAGCCATGATGGGTTCCAGGATCACCGGCTGGGCGGACTGGGCCGCCTTCTTCAGCGCCTGCGAACCTGCCACCTTGAAGGCCATTTCCGACGAGTCGACGTCGTGGTAGGCACCGTCGAGCAGGGTGACCTTGACGTTCACCAGCGGGTAGCCGGCCAGCACGCCGTACTGCATGGCATCCTGCGCGCCGGCATCCACCGACGGGATGTACTCACGCGGGATGCGGCCACCGGTGACCTTGTTCTCGAACTCGTAGGTCGCGCCATCCTCGCCCTCGAAAGGCTCGAGGTTGATGATGACCTTCGCGAACTGGCCCGAGCCACCCGTCTGCTTCTTGTGGGTGTACTCGACGTTCTGCACGGCGCGGCGGATGGTCTCCTTGTAGGCCACCTGCGGCTTACCGACGTTGGCCTCGACCTTGAACTCGCGCTTCATGCGGTCGACCAGGATGTCCAGGTGCAGCTCGCCCATACCGCCGATGACGGTCTGGCCGGTCTCCTGATCCAGGTGCACCTTGAAGGTCGGATCCTCTTCGGCGAGCTTCTGGATGGCGGTGCCCAGCTTCTCCTGGTCACTCTTGGTCTTGGGCTCGATGGCGACCTCGATGACCGGATCCGGGAAGGTCATCGACTCCAGCACGATCTGGTTGTTCGGATCGCTGAGGGTGTCACCGGTGGTGGTGTCCTTGAGGCCGATCACCGCGTAGATGTGGCCGGCAGACGCCGATTCGACCGGGTTCTCCTTGTTGGAGTGCATCTGGAACAGCTTGCCCAGGCGCTCCTTCTTGCCCTTGGTCGAGTTGATGACCTGGGCACCGGAGTCGACCTTGCCCGAGTAGACGCGCACGTAGGTCAGCTTGCCGAAGAACGGGTGCGTGGCGACCTTGAACGCCAGGCCCGAGAACGGCTCGTCGGCCGACGGCTTACGAGAGATGATCTCGTCTTCCTTGCCGGGGACGTGTCCCTCGGCGGCCGGCACGTCCAGCGGGTTGGGCAGGTAGTCGATGACGGCGTCGAGCATGGGCTGCACGCCCTTGTTCTTGAACGCCGAACCGCACAGCACCGGGTAGGCCTCGCTGCTGATGGTCAGCTTGCGCAGACCACCCTTGATCTCCTCGACGGTGAGCTCTTCGCCGCCCAGGTACTTCTCCAGCAGCGCCTCGTCGGTCTCGGCGACCGCCTCGATCATCGCGGTGCGGTACTCCTCGGCCTTCTCCGCAAGGTCGGCCGGGATGTCGACGACGTCGTACTTCTCGCCGAGCTTGGTCTCGCCGCGCCACACCTTGGCCTTCATCTCGACCAGGTCGACGACGCCCTCGAAATCGTTCTCGGCGCCGATCGGCAGCTGGATCGGGATCACGTTGGCACCGAGGCGGTCCTTCATGGTCTGCACCGAGAAGTAGAAGTCGGCGCCCAGCTTGTCCATCTTGTTGACGAAGCAGATGCGCGGGACGTCGTACTTGTCGGCCTGCCGCCACACCTGCTCGGACTGCGGCTCGACACCTTCCTTGCCGTCGAAGACGGCGACGGCACCGTCGAGCACACGCAGCGAGCGCTCCACCTCGACGGTGAAGTCGACGTGACCGGGGGTGTCGATGATGTTGATCTGGTTGTCGTTCCAGAAGCAGGTGGTGGCGGCGGAGGTGATGGTGATACCCCGCTCCTGCTCCTGTTCCATCCAGTCCATCGTGGCGGCACCGTCGTGCACCTCACCGATCTTGTACGAGATACCGGTGTAGAAGAGAATGCGCTCGGTCGTCGTCGTCTTGCCGGCGTCGATGTGCGCCATGATGCCGATATTGCGGACCTTCGTGAGGTCGGTGAGCACGTCCTGTGCCACGGCTAGATTCCCACTCTTTCGCTTGCTTGGTTGCTATTGGTGTGCCCGCCGGCTCTGCGCCGAGCCGGCGCAGACGGTCACCAGCGGTAGTGCGCGAAGGCCCGGTTCGCTTCGGCCATCTTGTGGGTGTCCTCGCGCCGCTTGACGGCGGCACCCAGGCCATTGCTGGCGTCGAGGATCTCGTTGGCGAGGCGCTCGATCATGGTCTTCTCACGGCGAGCCTTGGAGAAGCTGACCAGCCAGCGCAGGGCCAGCGTGGTCGAGCGCTCGGCCCGCACCTCGACCGGCACCTGGTAGGTGGCGCCACCGACGCGGCGGCTGCGCACCTCGAGGGACGGCTTCACGTTGTCCATGGCGCGCTTGAGGGTGACCACCGGATCCGTGCCGGTCTTCTCCCTGGCCTGCTCCAGCGCACCATAAACAATGCGCTCGGCCAGCGATTTCTTCCCGTCCAGCAGGACTTTGTTGACCAGCTGGGTGACCAGCTGCGACCCGTAGACCGGATCGTTGACCAACGGGCGCTTCGGCGCGGGACCCTTGCGCGGCATCAGCTCTTCTCCTTCTTCGCGCCGTAACGGCTACGTGCCTGCTTGCGGTTCTTGACACCCTGGGTGTCCAGCGAGCCGCGGATGATCTTGTAGCGCACACCGGGGAGGTCCTTCACACGACCACCACGCACCAGCACCATCGAGTGCTCCTGCAGGTTGTGACCCTCACCCGGGATGTAGGCGGTGACCTCGACCGCGCTGGTCAGGCGAACACGCGCGACCTTGCGAAGCGCCGAGTTCGGCTTCTTCGGGGTGGTGGTGTACACGCGGGTGCACACGCCACGGCGCTGCGGGCTGCCCTTGAGCGCCGCGGTCTTCACCTTGGCGACCTTGTCGCGGCGACCCTTGCGGACCAGCTGGTTGATGGTTGGCATGTACCGGCTTTCTGTGTTGCTTCGTTGCTGCTGTTCTCGATGGTGCGTAAGTCTCTGTACTGCTCTTTCCGCCCCACCGCTTACCCCGCGATCGGGCGTGTCGCACGCACCAGAAGCCCATCCGATCGATAGCATTCCGATGCCTGCAGACATACGAATCCGCCCGGCGCACAGGCACACCAACCGTTTTCCGGCAGCATGCGGCCCTGTCGACCAGGCACGGGGATCCACAATACCAGGGGTCCCCGCGCGCAACCAAACCCGTGCGTAACGGCCTTATCGCAGGTCAGACCGGGGCGGCAATGGCACGTCAGCGCTTCTGCATACCCGCCGCCAGCCTCAGCACCATATCGGTGAACACGGCGTCGGTGTCGATATCGTCCATCACCCCGGTCATCTCCAGCAGCACGAAGCCGTGCAACGCCGACCAGAACTCCAGGGCCGCGTAGAAGGCGTTGTCGCCGTCGATCCCGTAGGAAGCCAGCGCCTCCAGCACGGGACCCGCCGCGGCCCTGGTGGCAGCGGTGTACTCGGGGTCGTCACCGCCCAGCGGCATCCGGGTGAAGGCGGAGTATCGGCCCGGGTGGTGGTGGGCGTAACTGCGGTAGGCGCTGGCCATCGTGACGACGGCGTCGTCCCGGGTACGGCCCTGACCGACGGCGTTGAGCATGCCGATGATGTCGTCGATGACCCGCATCCGGACGGTACGGCGCAGGTCGTCCAGGCTCTGCACGTGGTTGTACAGCGACGGGCCCTTGGTGCCCAGCTGGGTGGCCAGCGCGTTGATGGTCAGGGCGTCCCAGCCTTCGCGGTCCAGGAACACCAATGCCGCGTTCACGATGGCATCGCGGCTGAGTTTGGTCACTCGCGCTGCCATATTCGCGTTATCCCTCGCTTGATCGGCCGTGTTCCGGTGGGCACCCACTCTCGGGTCAACGAAGGACTCTAGTTCACCCGGTCCTGGCTGAGCTGGGCAAGTTGCTCGGTGATCGTGCACAGGTCGGGCAGCATCGCCGGATTCATGGTCTGGATGGACCACGTGATGACGTCCCCGCCCTTGGCGACGTAGATGCTGCAGGCGTTGGCGTCGAACGCCTTGAACCCCTGGTTGCCGTCCACGGCAAGTTCGACCAGGGTGCGTCCGGCCTGCTGTTCCAGGCGGCGCTCGGTGTCCATGTCACTGCCCCGATACCACCAGGTGGAGATGCCCATCCCGGCCCCGAACGAGCCGATCAGCGTGTTCTCCTGCCAGAAGCAGCCGACATCGCTGACCGCGGCCGCGCCGAACATCGCCTTGCCGGCCGCCGCGGTGATATCGGCATCGGTGATGCCGTTGCAGTCGGCGCCCCGGAATCCCGACTTCTCGGCATCCGTGGGCGCCGGCGTGCTGGGCCGGGCCTGCTCCCCCACCGCGCCACAGCCGCCGACCAGCATGGCCGCCGCGCCCATCGCGACCAGCGCCGCCCGCACGTCTACAGATCCGATTTCAGGGTCGCCGACAACAATTTCTCCGCATCCGGGCAGGGGTCACCGGTGGACTGGCGGCGGTATTGCACCCACCAGCTCAGCACCCCGCCGCCGCCGGCAGCGGTGGCCGCACACGCCACCCCCACGCCATCGCGCCTGGCCAAAAACCCGTTGTGCCGCTCGATGACGGTGTCGGTGATCTGCGCGCCGCGGTCGACGGCCAGGGCCCGCTCCCGATCGAGGGTGCCGGTGTCGAACCAGGCGAACACCACGTCGATTGCCGCGGCACGGCGGTCCAGGACGTACTGGCACACCGCACCGCTGTACGGGCGCACGATCTTGTCGGCACCGAGGATCTGGGACACCGTGCTGTCCTGCAACAAACCGCACCGGTTGTCGGCGTAGCCGTAGCTGCGGTCGTCGGCAGGCCCGCCCGGCGTGGCCAACCGCGCAGTGCCACCGACGGTCTGGCTGCACCCGGCCAGCAACAGGGCCGCGACGATGGGTCCCACGCTGACCCCCATCACCGCTCGAATGCCATGCCGACGCATCGAGCACACGCTACCGAGGGACACCGCTCGCGGCGAGCTCGTCGGGTCGATTCCGGTTACCGGCGATAACACGTTCTACCGTGGCCCCGGCAACGTACTCTTCTCAGGCAAGGGAGGTGGCGAAGGTGACTGTGCAGACGATTCTGCGGTCCGCGGTGGCGTGCGCCGTGGTGATTCCGGCGGCCATGGCGTCGGCATCGGCACCCGCGGGCGCCAAGAACGGCGATACCCACATCACCGGCCAAGGCGTGGTGCAGACGCTGGACTGCAACAACGCGACACTCTTCGTCACCGGCACCGGCAACACGATCAACGCCAAGGGCAGCTGCTGGGGGGTGACGCTGCAGGGCTCGTCGAACATCGTGATCGCCGACAACGTCGTCAACGACGTCACCGTGTACGGCTACGACCAGACGGTGATCTACCACTCCGGGGACCCGGCCGTGATCGACCGCGGCCCCGAGCTCGGGCTGGCCAACCGCATCAACCGCGCCTGACCTTGTGCGACGGCTGCTCGGATTACTGCTGGTGTGCTGCGCGGCCGCGTGCGCCCCGGTCGAGGTGAGACCGGTGTCCACTGAATTGCCCGGGGTTCCAAGCCTCCCCGTGCCACCGGTCTCGGATGCGGCTCGGGCGGTCGGCTTCGTCGACGTGCGCACGATCGTGCCCGACGCCGTCATCGACCTGCGTTACGCCACCGCGGACAATTTCGTCGGCGAGCCGCTGTACCCGGCCGGTGCGCGGTGCCTGGTGCACGAATCGCTGGCCGACGGTCTGACCACCGCCGCCGCCCGGCTGCGGGCCGACGGGCTGGTGCTGGTGTTCTGGGACTGCTACCGCCCGCACGACGTGCAGGTGCGGATGTTCGACGTGGTGTCCAATCCGGCCTGGGTGGCCAAGCCGGGCCCGTACTCGAAGAGCCACGAGTCGGGCCGCTCGGTGGATGTGACGACGGCGAGCAGCACCGGACTGACCGATATGGGCACCGGTTTCGACGATTTCACCCCGGTGGCCAACGCCTACGCCACCGCCGGGGTCAGCGCGGTAGCGCAACAGAACCGGGCGGTGCTGCGGGCGGCGATGACGGCGGGCGGATTCGCCCCGTACGCCGGGGAATGGTGGCATTTCGACGGTCCCGGCGCGGGCGAGCGACGGCCGATCATCAACGTGCCGGTCACCTAGGCTGAAGGTGTCGTCGGCTGGATCGGGACCAGAATCGAGGGAAACATGCGATCGGGACACATCATCGGTTGGGCCACCGCGGCGTTGCTGACGCTGAGCCTGGCCGGCTGCGGCGCGGACGACTCCGGCACCCGCGCGCCGACCGCGACCGCGGGCACCTCGGGCGCGCAGGTGGAGATCGGCAACACCATCAATTACGGATCGTTCGGGACATCCGCCGAAATCGATTGCGCCCAAGGCAAATCCCTCAACATCGGCGGTTCCAACAACACGCTGACGGTGAAGGGCACCTGCTCCAGCGTGAACGTGGGCGGCGCGGACAACAAGCTGACCTTCGAGCATGTGGACAAGGCGATCAGCGTGGTCGGGCTCAACAACACCGTGGTGTACCGGGACGGCGAGCCGAAGGTCGACGACCTGGGGTCGGGTAACAAGATCAGCAAGGGCTAACCGGCCGGGGCGCCGTGCCGACCGGCCCCGTCGGCGAATCGTTTGGCCCCGGCCAGTGATTCGGCGGCCACCTGTTGCAGGCTGCCGAACTCGAAATCAAGGGCAGCATGCTCGGATTCGCCCCACTGGTGCAGCGCCGAGAGCCGGTCCGCCCGCAGGCACAGCTGCGGCAGTGCGGCCAGTTGGGCGGCCAGCTCTTCGGCCGCTCGACGCGCGTCACCGGTGGGCACCACCCGATTGGCCAGGCCGATCGCCAGCGCCTCGGCGGCGTCGACCGACCGGCCGGTGAGGATGAGGTCCATGGCCCGGCTCTGCCCGATGAGACGCGGCAGCCGCACCGTACCGCCGTCGATCAGCGGAACACCCCAACGCCGGCAGAACACGCCGAAGACGGCGTCCTCCTCGGCGATCCGCAAATCGGCCCACAACGCCAGTTCCAGCCCACCGGCCACGGCGTAACCGGCGACGGCGGCGATCACCGGCTTGGACAGCACCATCCGCGTCGGACCCATCGGGCCGGGCCCGGTGCGGTGAGTCTGATTCATCTCCGCCGTACCGAACGCCTTCAGATCCGCTCCCGCACAGAAGGTTCCGTTGGCACCCCAGAGCACGGCGACGGCGGCCGAGTCGTCCTTGTCGAATTCGTCGAATGCCGCATACAGCTGGGCCGCGGTGGGGCCGTCGACCGCGTTGCGGGCCTGCGGTCGGTCGATGATCACCGTGGTGACCGCTCCGCTGCGTTCGATGCGGACCCCTCCCCCGGTCGCTTCGCTCCTGCCCGCCGAACCTGTCATGTCGCCTCCACCTTGTCGCGTAGTGCCGCCAACTCGGCGGCGAATTCCTGGTAGGCAGCGCGCAGTGCATCACCCGGCCACTCGGCGGGCAGCAACTCCGCGGGCAGCACCGGGTCGGTCACCAGGTGCCGGACAATGCCCGCCGCTGCCACGAATCGGCCCGGTACATCGCGGGCGTCCGCCATATCGTCCAGCAGTGCCCGACCGGTTCGCGCCCACGCCGGCAGATCCCACAACAGAGCGGCGAGCCCGACCGGGTCGTCGTCGCGGGAGCGCAGCACCCGCACCCGGTCGCCGGCGGGCGCCGGCTGGGTCAGGTTGTCCGGGCGCAGCCACAGCCCTTCGCGGAGTTCACCGAACCGGCTGTGCACCAATGTGTTCCGCAGTTCGGATCGGCTGCGCGCATCGGCGCCGACGGCGGTGACGACGCATGTCAGCCAGTCCCCGTTCCAGCGCCGCACCTGCGGTGCGATGGCATCGTCCTGTCTGCGCTGCCGAGCCAGCAGGCGTTCCGACAGCCGGTAGCCGTCGTCGGAGCGCACCAGATCCCCTGCGCTGACCATCCGGGTCAGCGCGACCCGCAGGGTGGCCTCCCTGATATCGAAATCCGATGTCAGCCGGATCAATTCGGCCGCCGTGGCCCAGGCCGGGTGCGCCCCGAGCAGCACGCTGAGCACCACCGATCTGGCCGTCAGGCGCAACATCTCACACCCCGGAGGTACGGCGACCGTAGTCCCCCAGCGGTTCGTCACGGTGGCGCACCGCCTCGCGGAAGCCGTGCGCCGTCGCGTCGGCGACGAAGGCGTGGCCCTCGGGCGTGTGCCTGGCGATGCCGTCGAACACCGTGCTGACCATCTGGCTGGTGGCCACGCCCTGCTGCAGCAGCGCGGTGTTGCAGGCCAGCTTGGCCATGATGAGCTGGTTCACCGGCATCGCGGCGATGCGCTCGACGAGGCGTTCGGTGCGCTCGTCGAGGTCTTCGGGCGCGGGTGCCTCCACCGCCAGACCCCATTCGGCGGCCTGCGCCCCGGTGATGCAATCGCCGGTGAACAACAGCCTTTTCGCGCGCTGGTCACCGAGCCGGTGCGCCCACAACCCGGCCGCGGGTACGCCCCACACCCGCATCGGCGGGTAGCCGATCTTGGCGTCGGCCGCCGCGATCACCTGGTCGGCGTGCAGCGCGATATCGGTGCCGCCCGCGACGCAGTAGCCGTGGATCTTCACCACCGTCGGCTTGTCCGCGCGCATCAGGCTGGCGAAGCCGCGGACGAACCGGCTCATCATCTGATAGTCGATCATCGGATCCCACGGCCGGTCGGGCAGGTGGTTGACCGCCTGGGTGCGGCCGTCGAGCACCGTGCCGTCGTAACGGCCGTCCCCGCCTGCCGACGAGGAGCCGTCGGCGTAGGCGGACAGATCGAATCCGGCGCAGAACCCCTCACCTCGCCCGGACACCAGGATGACGTGCACGGCCGGATCCAGATCAGCCCGTTCGACACACGCCGCCAATTCCAGCGGGGTGTCGGCGACGATCGAGTTGCCCTTCTCCGGCCGGTTGAAGGTGATCCGCGCAACCCGGCCGGTCACCTCGTAGGTCATGGTTTTCAGGGGCCCCGTCTTCAGATCGCTCATCCTTTGACCAGGGCGCGCTCGAGGATCGGGGCCAGGTCCAGCCCGGCGGGCAGGGTGCCGAACGCCCCGCCCCATTGCCGATCCAGCCGGGTGGCCAGGAACGCCTCGGCGACGGCCGGGTGGCCGTGGCGGACCAGCAGCGCACCCTGCAGCGCGAGGCTGATGTCCTCGGCGATCTTGCGGGCCCGGTACTCGATGTTGTCGAAGTCGCCCAGCTGCGCCTTGAGCGCGCTGACATGCGCGTCCAGCCGGGGCTCGGAAGCCGTCGCGAGTTCGTCGAACAGCACCTCGACGCACTCCGGCCGGGTTGCCATGGCGCGCAAGGTGTCCAGCGCACTGACGTTGCCAGAGCCCTCCCAGATGCCCATCAGTGGCGCCTCCCGGTACAGCCGCGGCATGCCGGACTCCTCGGCATAGCCGTTGCCGCCGAAGCACTCCATGGCCTCGGCCGCGTGTGGTGTCGCGCGTTTGCACACCCAGTACTTGCCCGCGGCCAACCCGATCCGGCGCAGCAGGGATTCACGCTCGTCACCGCGCACCGCCTTGTCGGTGGCCCCGGCCATCCGCATCGCCAGCATGGTCGCGGCCTCGGCTTCGACCGCCAGATCGGCCAGCACATTGCGCATCAGCGGTTGGTCGATCAGGTAGGCGCCGAACGCCTTTCGGTGCTGGGCGTGATGGACGGCGCGGGTCAATCCGGTCCGCATGCTGGTGGCGCTGCCCAGCGTGCAGTCCAACCGGGTCAGGTTGACCATCTCGATGATGGTCTTGACCCCGCGGCCCTCCTCGCCCACCAGCCAGGCGGTGGCACCGTCGTACTCGATCTCGCTGGAGGCGTTGGCGTGGTTGCCGAGCTTGTCCTTGAGCCGCTGGATGAACATCCGGTTGCGGGTGCCGTCCGGAAGCACCCGGGGCAGGAAGAAGCAGCTGAGTCCGTGTTCAGCCTGGGCCAGCACCAGGAAGACGTCACCCATCGGCGCCGAGGTGAACCACTTGTGCCCGACCAAGGTGTAGCTGCCGTCGCCGTTGGGGGTGGCCTGGGTGGTGCCGGCGCGCACATCCGATCCGCCCTGCTTCTCGGTCATCGACATGCCGGCCGTGATCCCGGCCTTGGTGGCCGGCATCTTGAGTTCGGGGTCGTAGACGCGGCTGGTGAGCAGCGGTTCGTAGATCGCCGCGAGTTCGGGATTGAAGCGCAGCGCGGGTACGACGGCGTAGGTCATCGAGATCGGGCAGACGTGCCCGGGCTCGGGGGTCCACGCCGACATCTTGGCCGCGCGGACCACGTGGGCACCGGGCCGGTCGTCGGCCCACGGTGCGGCGTGCAGGCCGTGGGTGATCGCCGCGTTCATCAGCTCGTGGTAGGCCGGGTCGTATTCGACCTCGTCGATGCGGTGGCCGTACCGGTCGTGGGTGTGCAGGATCGGTACGTTGCGGTCGGCCAACTCGCCCCAGCGCTGGGCCTGGCGGCTGCCGCCGAGCGCACCGACCTCGTGCACCTCGTCGATGCCCCATTCGCCGCCCTCGCGGATCAGCGCCTCGGCCAGCGCGGGGAAGGTGGCGGCGTTGTAGTTCTCCAGCGGCGGGACCTGATTGGTCACGACATGGGTATCTCGCATATTCTCACTGTTACACTTTTCCGACAGTCGCACAAGATCTGTAATATCGGTCCGGTGAAGCCGAATTCCGCCATCAGCGCCGCCGACCTGGAACTCACCCTGGAACCGGTCCCCGACAGCTCCGCGCGCACCGCGGTGCACACCCTGACCGAGTTCGGCGGTCTGGAGATCGGCGTCTGGGAGATGACGCCGGGGGTGATGACCGATGTGGAGGCCGACGAGGTGTTCGTCGTGCTCTCCGGTGCGGCGACGGTCGAATTCGCTGACGGCACAGCGCCCTTGACGCTCAGCCCGGGCGACGTGGTGCGCCTGGCCGCCGGTACGGAGACGGTGTGGACGGTCACCGAGACCCTGCGGAAGGTCTACCTCGCCGGTTAGACGTTCTCGCGCAGGAAGGCGATATCGTCCTTACGACCCTCTTCGGACGTCTCGCAGATCACTGGGGCGTCGGCGGCCTTGACCACCGCAGCCAGCAGTTGCGGGTCGATCTGGCCGAGGCCGAAGTTGGCGTGCCGGTCGGCGCCCGAGCCCGCGGCGTCGCGGGAATCGTTGCAGTGCACCAGGTCGATGCGGCCGGTGATAGACCGGATCCGCTCCACCGCGTCGACCAGCGCCTCCCCCGCCGCCCAGGCGTGGCAGGTGTCCAGGCAGAAGCCGATTCCCTTGTCCCCGATGTGATCCCATAACCGGGCGATGGTGTCGAAGTGGCGGGCCATCGCGTGGTCACCGCCGGCGGTGTTCTCCAGGTACACCGGTGCCTCGGTATTCAGCGCGTCGAGCGCCTTGACCCAGCGTTCGAAGCCGGCGTCGAGATCCTTGTCGTCGGCGTGGCCACCGTGCACGATCACGGCGGTGGCACCGATCGCCGCAGCGGCGTCGCAGGTGTCCTGCAGGATCTTGCGCGACGGGATGCGCACCTTGTTGTTGGCCGAGGCGACGTTGATCAGGTACGGCGCGTGCACATACAGCGGCACCGCCGAGGCCCGCAGCACCTCGGCGTCCTCACGCGGGGCGGGTTTCTTCCAGCTCTGCGGATTGCCGAGGAAGAACTGCACCACGTCGGCACCGTCGGCGGTCGCGGCGGCCAGGGGATCTGCGTTGTCGACATGCGAACCGATGAGCACGTCGACCAGTCTAGGTGGCCCACGAGTGCAGCACCTCCGCGCCGAGACTACGGTTCATCGCGCGAAATAGCGCGATTCACAGCAGAAACCGTAGTGTCGGCGCGAAGAGGGCCCCCGAGACTGAGTCTCGGGGGCCCTCTTTATGACGCGGTTACCGGTAGTCCGAGTATCCGTAATCGTCCAGCGGCACGGCAGCGCCGGTGCTCTGGCCGAAGTCCGGGCTGTAGTACTGATCCTCGTAGGACGGGATCGTGTACGCCGCAGCGCGGGCCTCTTCGGTCGGCTGAACCTGGATGTCGCGGTAGCGGGCGATACCCGTACCGGCCGGGATCAACTTACCGATGATCACGTTCTCCTTCAGACCCTGCAGCTTGTCGCTGCGGCAGTTGATCGCCGCATCGGTCAGCACGCGGGTGGTCTCCTGGAACGACGCCGCCGACAGCCACGAATCGGTGGCCAGCGATGCCTTCGTGATGCCCATCAGCACCGGACGTCCGGCCGCGGGCTCGCCGCCCTCGGCCACGACGCGACGGTTCTCGGTCTCGAACTCGGCGCGCTCGGTGAGCGAGCCGGGCAGGAACTCCGTGGCACCCGAGTCGATGATCGTGACGCGACGCAGCATCTGCCGGACGATGACCTCGATGTGCTTGTCGTGGATCGACACACCCTGGGCCCGGTAGACCTCCTGGACCTCCTTGACCAGGTGGATCTGCACCTCGCGCGGGCCCTGCACACGCAGCACCTCGTGCGGATCGGCAGCACCCTCCATCAGCTGCTGGCCCACGGTGACATGGTCACCGTCGGAGAGCAGACGCTCGGAGCCGTCCTCGTGCTTGAACACCTTCAGCCGCTGGCGGCGGGTGAGCTTGTCGTAGACGACCTCTTCGCTGCCGTCGTCGGGAACGATGGTGATCTTGTAGAACTTGTCGGTCTCTTCGAGACGGACCCGTCCAGCGACATCCGCGATGGGCGCCTTGTTGCGCGGCACGCGGGCCTCGAACAGTTCCTGCACACGGGGCAGACCACCGACGATGTCGGCGCCACCGGTGACACCACCCTGGTGGAAGGTACGCATGGTCAGCTGCGTACCGGGCTCACCGATGGACTGCGCGGCGACGATACCGACGGCCTCGCCGATGTCGACGAGCTTGCCGGTGGCCATCGAGCGGCCGTAGCACATGGCGCAGACGCCGGTGCCGGTGGTGCAGGTCAGCACGGAGCGGACCTTCACCTCGGTGATACCGGCCGCCAGCAGCGCGTCGATCGCCGGGTCGCCCAGGTCGTGGCCACGGGCGACGACGACGTTGCCGTCGGCATCCACCGCGTCGGTGGCCAGCGTGCGGGCGTACGCCGAGGTCTCGATGTGCTGATCGCGGACCAGGCTGCCGTCGTCCTGCTTCTCGGCGAGGGTGACGTTGATACCGCGCTCGGTCTCACAGTCGGTCTCACGCACGATGACGTCCTGGCTGACGTCCACCAGACGACGGGTCAGGTAACCCGAGTCGGCGGTACGCAGCGCGGTGTCGGCCAGACCCTTACGGGCACCGTGGGTGTTGATGAAGTACTCCAGCACGGTCAGGCCCTCGCGGAACGAGGACTTGATCGGACGCGGGATGTACTCACCCTTCGGGTTGGTGACCAGACCCTTCATGCCCGCGAGCGTGCGGGTCTGGGTCAGGTTGCCCGTCGCACCGGACTTCACGATCGTGATGATCGGGTTGTCCTCGGGGTAGTACGACTCGAGAGCCTTACCGACCTCTTCGGTGGCCTGCTGCCAGATCTTGACCAGTTCGCCGTTGCGCTCGTCGTGGTTGAGCTTGCCGCGCTGGTACTGCTTCTCGATCGAGTCGGCCTCGGCCTCGTAGCGCTCCAGGATCTCCTGCTTCTGCGGCGGCACGAGCACGTCGGCCATCGAGACCGTGACACCCGAACGGGTGGCCCAGTAGAAGCCGGCGTCCTTGAGCTTGTCCACCGTCTGCGCGACGACGATCATCGGGTACCGCTCGGCCAGATCGTTGATGATCGAGGCCTGCGCCTTCTTGAACATCTGCGCGTTGACGAACGGGTAGCCCTTGGGCAGCAGTTCGTTGAACAGCACCCGGCCCAGCGTGGTCTCGGCGGTCCAGGCGTCGCCCGGGGTCCAGCCGTTCTCGAACAGCTCGGCCTCGACCGCGGCCGGCGGACGCTGCTGCGTCAGCCGCACCTTGATCTTGGCCCGCACGCTCAGCGCGCCGCGGTCCAGCGCCATGATGGCCTCGGCCGGGCTGCTGTACACGCCGGTCTCCGGCTGATCCTTGGTGGCCGGGGTGTACTCGCCGGTGGCGCCCTCGACCTCGGTGGTCAGGAAGAACAACCCGGTCACCATGTCCAGACGCGGCATGGCCAGCGGGCGGCCCGACGCCGGCGACAGGATGTTGTTCGAGGACAGCATCAGGATGCGGGCCTCGGCCTGCGCCTCCGCCGACAACGGCAGGTGCACGGCCATCTGGTCACCGTCGAAGTCGGCGTTGAACGCCTCACAGACCAGCGGGTGCAGCTGGATGGCCTTGCCTTCCACCAGCTGCGGCTCGAAGGCCTGGATACCGAGGCGGTGCAGCGTCGGTGCGCGGTTCAGCAGCACCGGGTGCTCGGCGATGACCTCTTCGAGGACATCCCACACCTGGGGACGCTGCCGCTCGACCATCCGCTTGGCGCTCTTGATGTTCTGCGCGTGGTTCAGGTCGACCAGGCGCTTCATCACGAACGGCTTGAACAGCTCGAGGGCCATCAGCTTGGGCAGACCGCACTGGTGCAGCTTGAGCTGCGGGCCCACGACGATGACCGAACGGCCCGAGTAGTCGACGCGCTTACCGAGCAGGTTCTGCCGGAACCGGCCCTGCTTGCCCTTGAGCAGATCGGACAGCGACTTGAGCGGACGGTTGCCCGGACCCGTAACGGGCCGGCCACGACGGCCGTTGTCGAACAGCGCGTCCACCGACTCCTGAAGCATGCGCTTCTCGTTGTTGACGATGATCTCGGGAGCACCGAGGTCGATCAGTCGCTTGAGCCGGTTGTTGCGGTTGATCACGCGGCGGTACAGGTCGTTCAGGTCGGAGGTCGCGAAGCGGCCACCGTCGAGCTGCACCATCGGACGCAGCTCCGGCGGGATCACCGGGACGGCGTCGAGCACCATGCCCATCGGCGAGTTGCCGGACTGCTGGAACGCGGCGACCACCTTCAGACGCTTGAGCGCACGCAGCTTCTTCTGGCCCTTGCCGTTCTTGATGGTGTCGCGCAGCGACTCCGCCTCGGCGTCGATGTCGAAGTTCTCGATCAGCTTCTTGATCGACTCCGCACCCATGGCACCGGTGAAGTACTCGCCGTAGCGGTCCTGCAGCTCGCGGTAGAGCACCTCGTCGACGATCAGCTGCTTGGGAGCCAGCTTGGTGAAGGTGGTCCAGATCTCGTCGAGCCGGTCCAGCTCACGCTGGGCCCGGTCACGCAGCTGACGCATCTCGCGCTCGCCGCCGTCGCGCACCTTGCGGCGCACGTCGGACTTGGCACCCTCGGCCTCGAGCTCGGCCAGGTCGGCTTCGAGCTTCTGCGCCCGGGCCTCCAGGTCGGCGTCGCGCTGGTCCTCGACGGCCTTCTTCTCGACGACCATCTCGGCCTCGAGCGTGGACAGCTCGTTGTGCCGCATCTCGGTGTCGACGGCGGTGATCACATAGGCCGCGAAGTAGATGATCTTCTCGAGATCCTTCGGGGCGAGATCCAACAGGTAGCCCAGCCGGCTCGGCACACCCTTGAAGTACCAGATGTGCGTGACGGGCGCGGCCAGCTCGATGTGGCCCATCCGCTCACGGCGCACCTTGGCACGGGTCACCTCGACGCCGCAGCGCTCACAGATGATGCCCTTGAAGCGGACGCGCTTGTACTTACCGCAGTAGCACTCCCAGTCGCGAGTCGGTCCGAAGATCTTCTCGCAGAACAGGCCGTCCTTCTCGGGCTTGAGCGTGCGGTAGTTGATGGTCTCCGGCTTCTTGACCTCGCCGTAGGACCAGTTGCGGATGTCGTCCGCGGTCGCAAGACCGATGCGGAGTTCATCGAAGAAGTTGACGTCTAGCACGTAACTCCCTTTCCCCTTTCGGGACTAGATAAATAATCAGCGCCGCGGCTCCGCCGCGATCAGGCCAGATCTTCGACAGAAGCGGATTCGTTGCGGGACAAGTTGATTCCGAGGTTGGCAGCAGCACGCTCCAGGTCCTCGTCGTCACCGTCACGCATCTCGATCGCGGCTCCGTCAGAAGACAGGACCTCGACGTTCAGGCACAGCGACTGCAGCTCCTTGAGAAGCACCTTGAACGACTCCGGGATACCGGGTTCGGGGATGTTCTCGCCCTTGACGATCGCCTCGTACACCTTCACGCGGCCCACCGTGTCATCGGACTTGATGGTGAGCAGCTCCTGCAGCGTGTACGCCGCACCGTAGGCCTGCATGGCCCAGCACTCCATCTCACCGAAGCGCTGACCACCGAACTGCGCCTTACCACCGAGCGGCTGCTGGGTGATCATCGAGTACGGGCCGGTGGAGCGCGCGTGGATCTTGTCGTCCACCAGGTGGTGCAGCTTCAGGATGTACATGTAGCCGACCGTCACCGGGTACGGGAACGGTTCGCCACTGCGTCCGTCGAACAGCCGCGCCTTGCCGTCGGCGTCGACCATGACCTCACCGTCGCGGTTCGGCAGCGTCGAGCCGAGCAGGCCCTGCAGCTCCGCCTCGCGGGCACCGTCGAACACCGGGGTGGACACGATGGAGTCGGCCGGCGCGGACAGCAGGTCCTCGGGGAGGTTGCCTGCCCACTCGGGCGACCCTTCGATGTTCCAGCCGGCCTTGGCCACCCACCCGAGGTGGGTCTCCAGGATCTGGCCGATGTTCATACGACGCGGCACACCGTGGGTGTTCAGGATGATGTCCACCGGGGTGCCATCGGGCATGAACGGCATGTCCTCGACGGGCAGGATCTTGCCGATGACGCCCTTGTTGCCGTGGCGTCCGGCGAGCTTGTCGCCGTCGGAGATCTTGCGCTTCTGGGCCACGTAGACGCGGACCAGCTCGTTGACACCGGCCGGCAGCTCGTCGTCGTCCTCGCGGGAGAACACCCGGATGCCGATGACCTTGCCGGACTCACCGTGCGGCACCTTGAGCGACGTGTCGCGGACCTCGCGGGCCTTCTCGCCGAAGATGGCACGCAGCAGGCGCTCCTCGGGGGTCAGCTCGGTCTCACCCTTCGGGGTGACCTTGCCGACCAGGATGTCGCCGTCGCGGACCTCGGCACCGATGCGGATGATGCCGCGCTCGTCGAGATCGGCCAGCACCTCGTCGGAGACGTTCGGGATGTCCCGGGTGATCTCCTCGGCGCCCAGCTTGGTGTCGCGGGCATCGATCTCGTGCTCTTCGATGTGAATCGAGGTGAGCACGTCCTCTTCCACCAGGCGGTTGGAGAGGATGATCGCGTCCTCGTAGTTGTGGCCCTCCCACGGCATGATCGCCACGAGCAGGTTCTTGCCGAGCGCCATCTCACCGTTCTCGGTGCAGGGACCGTCGGCGAGCACCTGGCCCACCTCCACCCGCTGCCCGTGATCCACGATCGGGCGCTGGTTGGCGCACGTGCCGTGGTTGGAGCGGTTGAACTTGCGCAACACGTAGCTGCGGCGGGTGCCGTCGTCGGCCATCACGGTGATGTAGTCGGCCGAGACCTCTTCCACCACGCCGGCCTTCTCGGCAACCACGACATCGCCGGCGTCGATGGCCGCGCGCAGCTCCATACCGGTACCGACCAGCGGGGCCTCGCTACGCACCAGCGGAACCGCCTGGCGCTGCATGTTGGCACCCATCAGGGCACGGTTGGCGTCGTCATGCTCGAGGAACGGGATCATCGCCGTCGCGACCGACACCATCTGGCGCGGCGAGACGTCCATGTAGTCCACCTCGGTGGCCGAGACGAACTCGACCTCGCCACCCTTACGACGGACGAGGATCTTGTCCTCGGTGAACCGGCCGTTGTCGTCGATCGGCGAGTTGGCCTGCGCCACGACGTGGCGGTCCTCCTCGTCGGCCGTCAGGTAGTCGATCTGGTCGGTGATGACACCGTCGACGACCTTGCGGTACGGGGTCTCGATGAAACCGAACGGGTTCACCCGGGCATACACCGACAGCGAACCGATCAGGCCGATGTTCGGGCCTTCCGGCGTCTCGATCGGGCACATGCGGCCGTAGTGCGACGAGTGCACGTCGCGGACCTCGAGGCCGGCGCGCTCACGGGACAGACCACCCGGGCCCAGCGCCGACAGGCGACGCTTGTGGGTCAGGCCCGACAGCGGGTTGTTCTGATCCATGAACTGCGACAGCTGCGACGTTCCGAAGAACTCCTTGATCGCCGCCACCACGGGACGGATGTTGATCAGGGTCTGCGGGGTGATCGCCTCGACGTCCTGAGTGGTCATCCGCTCGCGGACGACACGTTCCATACGCGAGAGGCCGACCCGGATCTGGTTCTGGATCAGCTCGCCGACGGTGCGCAGACGACGGTTACCGAAGTGGTCGATGTCGTCGACCTCGACGGGGACCTCGACGCCGTCGGGTGCGGTCATCGTGGTCTGGCCCTCGTGCAGGCGCACCAGGTACTCGATGGTGGCCGCGATGTCCTCGGGGGTCAGCGTCGAGTTGGTGATCGGCTGCCCGGCGTTGAGGCCGAGCTTCTTGTTGACCTTGTAGCGACCGACGCGGGCCAGGTCGTAGCGCTTCTCTTTGAAGAACAGGTTCTCCAGCAGGGTCTGCGCGGACTCCTTGGTCGGCGGCTCGCCCGGGCGCAGCTTGCGGTAGATGTCCAGCAGCGCCTCGTCGGTGCCGGCGGTGTTGTCCTTCTCCAGCGTGCCCATCATGATCTCGGAGAAGCCGAAGCGCTCCACGATCTGCTCGTTGGTCCAGCCCAGCGCCTTGAGCAGCACGGTGACCGGCTGACGACGCTTGCGGTCGATGCGCACACCGACGGTGTCGCGCTTGTCCACGTCGAACTCCAGCCAGGCGCCGCGGCCCGGGATGACCTTGACGCTGTGCAGGTCCTTCTCGGTGGCCTTGTCGATGGTCTGGTCGAAGTACACACCGGGCGAGCGGACCAGCTGGCTGACCACGACACGCTCGGTGCCGTTGATGATGAAGGTGCCCTTGTCGGTCATCATCGGGAAGTCACCCATGAAGACCGTCTGGCTCTTGATCTCACCGGTGTTGTTGTTGATGAACTCGGCCGTGACGAACAGCGGAGCCGCGTACGTCATGTCCTTGTCTTTGCACTCGTCGACGGGCGCCTTCACCTCGTCGAAGCGCGGATCCGAGAAGCTCAGCGACATCGAGCCGGAGAAGTCCTCGATCGGGGACAGTTCGGCGAGGACCTCTTCGAGGCCACCCACCGGGCTGACGTCACCACGCTCGACGGCCTTGGCACGCCACTGCTCGGAGCCGACCAACCACTCGAAAGAATCGATCTGAACGTCGAGCAGCCCCGGGACCTCGAGTGGTTCCCGGAGCTTCGCGAATGAAATTCGGTTAGGCGCTCCCGGTACGGAGTTAGAAATAGCGGACTTGCTCTGGCGAGAGACTGCCAAGATGCACCCTTCCAGCACCTCATGCGACATTTCCGGGGGCGGACTGTGCCGTTCCGAAGTGCCGCGATATCTGCGTCGGTTCGGCTGGCGTTCTCACAGTCCGAACCTCGGACACACGGCACGTGACCTGATCACTGAGCAGGGCTCAGGCTAGGTCCGCGATGTCAGGTGCAAATGAGGGGTGGGCAGGATGCAGCCAGCGCAACGTCCAACGATAGCGCATGGCCGTCGTTCGCGCCAGTACAGCATTCCTCAACCACCGCGTGTGATACCGGTGGGGCGCTGGCTGGCGTCCGCTATCCGTCTACACATGCTGCCCAACAGAGTGGCCCGTTTGGGCGCTTCCGTCAAGACTTCACACGCGGTCTGCTGTGCACTTTTGGATAGTAGTGGTCGCCACCGACACGAGCGCGCCCAAGACAGCCGTGATGAAGATCACATCTTGGGCGCGTCGGCTACCGACGCGCGGCGGACTACTCGCTGGCGCGCGGGATCGAGGCCGTCGGGAAGTCCTCGTTCTCGGTGGCCGCCGATGCACCGTGG
The DNA here is from genome assembly GCF_033741155.1 of Mycolicibacterium chengduense. Lineage (NCBI taxonomy): Bacteria > Bacillati > Actinomycetota > Actinomycetes > Mycobacteriales > Mycobacteriaceae > Mycobacterium > Mycolicibacterium chengduense. Next base: position 134,888 of record NZ_JAWQNH010000008.1, read on the forward strand.
TGCGTGTGCTCCTCGGCGAACTCGTGCACCTTGTACTTATGGGTGCCCTCCAGGTCGTCGAGGATCGCGGCCTGGGCGGCTTCGGGCAGGGTGTGCAGGATCTCGCGCACCCGCGCCTGCCGACGCGCCACACCCTGACGCTCGGGCATCCCCGGCGTCGCGGTCAGCTGCGGCGGCACACCCTCGATCTCCTCCACACCGCCATCACTCTGGCCGGCCTCCATCATGGCCTGCTCGGCCGCCGCGGTCGCCTCGTCCTTCTCCTCCGACATACCGATCGGACCGATACGACGACCGTTGAGGAACTGCTTGACCACCGGCTCATCCGAGGTCAACAACACCTCACGCGGACCGAACATCACCAGGTGCTTGCGGAACAACATGCCGATGTTGTCCGGCACCGTCCTGGCGATGTTGATGTTGTGCGTCACGATCAACACCGTCGCATCGATCTGAGCATTGATATCGATCAACAACTGCGACAGATACGCCGTACGCACCGGATCCAAACCCGAGTCCGGCTCGTCACACAAGATGATCTGCGGGTCCAACACCAACGCCCGGGCCAGACCGGCACGCTTGCGCATACCACCAGAAATCTCACCGGGGAACTTATGCCCGTCATTGGGCATACCGACCAGTTCGAGCTTTTCCATCACGATCTTGCGGATCTCGGACTCGGACTTCTTAGTGTGCTCACGCAGCGGGAAGGCGGTGTTGTCGTAGATATTCATCGACCCGAACAACGCACCGTCCTGGAACAGCACACCGAACAGGGTGCGGATCTCGTAGAGCTCCTTGGCCGAGCACTCCAAGATGTTGGTCCCGTCGATGACGATCGAACCCTTCTCCGGGCGCAACAAACCGATCAACGACTTCAAGAACACCGACTTACCCGTACCCGACGGGCCCAGCAACACGCTGACCTCACCGGCGGGAATCGACATCGTGACGTCTTCCCAGATCTTCGACGACCCGAATGACTTGCTCAACCCGGTCACGTCGATTTGGACGCCCATACGAATTCCTTCCGCCTACGGCTCACCGCGCCACCTGCCTACCCCCGCCTGTGGCTTGAGTCACTGTAGCGCACGGGGGATTTCAGCAACACGGAAGTCACCACCGACAGCGGGCTTCACACACCACAACGGGATCCACAAACGACGAAAGGGCTCCACAAACGACGAAAGGGCCGGGTCGTTTCCGACCCGGCCCCTCGACGAACCGAATTACTTGACGGTGACCGATGCGCCGGCGGCCTCGAGCTTGGCCTTGGCGTCCTCGGCGGCCTCCTTGGTGACCTTCTCCAGCAGCGGCTTGGGAGCGCCGTCGACCAGGTCCTTGGCTTCCTTGAGGCCCAGGCCGGAGACGATCTCGCGAACGACCTTGATCACGCCGATCTTCTTGTCGCCGGCACCCTCGAGGATGACGTCGAACTCGGACTGCTCCTCGGCGGCCTCGGCAGCGCCGCCACCGGCGGCGGGGGCGGCGGCAACGGCAACCGGAGCGGCGGCGGTGACGTCGAAGGTCTCCTCGAACACCTTCACGAACTCAGAGAGCTCGAGCAGGGTCAGTTCCTTGAAGGCGTCGATCAGTTCTTCGGTGGACAGCTTTGCCATGGTGATTCCTTATCTCTTTGGTGGTGGTTGGTCTCAGGCGGCGTCGGTGTTTTCCGAGCCGGCCTTCTTGTCTTGCAGAGCTGCGGCCAGGCGGGCGACCTGGGACGCGGGCGCCACGAACAGCGCCGCGGCCTGGGACTGCTTCGCCTTGAGCGCGCCGGCGACACGCGAGAGCAGCACCTCGCGCGACTCCAGGTCGGCGATCCGCTCGACCTCGGACACGGACAGCGCCTTGCCGTCCATGTAGCCGCCCTTGATGACGAGCGCCTTGTTGTCCTTGGCGAACTTCTTGATCGCCTTCGCGGCGTCGACGGGCTCGCCGTTGATGAACGCGATGGCGGTCGGGCCGGCGAACAGATCGTCGAGACCCTCGATGCCGGCCTCCGATGCCGCACGCTTCACCAAGGTGTTCTTGGCGACGGTGTACGACGCGCCGGCGCCCAGCGACCTGCGCAGCTCGGCAAGGTTGGACACCGTCAGGCCGCGGTACTCGGTGACGACGGTGGCCGTCGCCTCCTTGAACTTCTCGGCGATGTCGGCGACCGCGGTGACCTTGTCAGCTTTGGCCATGCTTGCCTCCTCGTGATGGTTGGGACGTCCACCAACCGGTGATCACGAAGGCCGGAAATCACAAACGCCCCGACACAGGACAGGTCGGGGCGCACAGGAAAATACTGTTACCTCGTCCTCCTGCGTGGGCCGCCGGGAAATCCCGGACCTTCAACCGATTAACTCGGTGACCGACGGTCTTCGGTGGAACTGGTAAAGGATAGCCGACGTCGGGCTCCCCGGCCAAAACGGCCGTCAGGCCCGCGCCAGCGCGGCCGCCCCGACCAGCCCTGCGTCACCGCCGAGGGCAGCGGGCACCACCTGCAGGTCCCTGATGAACGAGAGCCCGGCATAGCTGCGCAACGCCGCGCGCAACGGATCGAACAGTAGCGCCCCCGACTTGGCCACGCCGCCGCCGATGACGACGCGGTCGAGGTCGCAGGTTGCCGCCACCCCGGCGATCATCATCGCCACACCTGCCGCGCCGCGCCGGTACGCCTCGATGGCGATCGGGTCGCCGCCGGCCGCGGCCGCGGCCAGTTGTTTGGCGTCCGCTTCGGGGGGTGCCGCCCAGCCGTTGGCGCGCGCCCAACTCACCAGGTGCGGGCCGGCGGCGACGGTCTCGACGCAGCCCCGCCCGCCGCAGGTGCACGGCGCCCCGTCCGCCTCGACGACGACATGACCGACATGGCCGGCGTTGCCGGTGCGTCCGTGATACGGCGCGCCGTCGAGCACCAATCCCCCACCGATACCGGTCGAGACCACCATGCCCAGCAGGAAGGCCGCCCCCGCCCCGGCCCCGCGCCACCGCTCACCGAGCGCCATGCACAGCCCGTCACCACCGAGGCGCACCGGGCCACCGGTGAGCCGCTGGGTCCGTTCGACAATCGGAAACCGTTGCCAAGCAGGGATATTGATCGGGCTGACGGTGCCTTCGGCCAGGTCGACGGGGCCTGCCGAGCTGATACCGGTGGCGGTCACGGTGCCACCGGCCCGGCGCAGCGCCTGCTGAATCAGGTCGGCCGCGGTAGCCCACACCGCGTCGGCATCGCCGGCCTGGGTCGGTCGTTGGGCCCGGTGGGTGAGGCTGCCGTCGGCGTCGACGAGGCCGACGGCGATCTTGGTGCCGCCGACGTCGACGGCCAGGGTGAGAGTCATGGGCTGCCTATATCTGTCGGGTGCCGGTGAACGTCAGTGCCGGTGGGTGTTGTCCGGTTGCCGGGGGTCGCCGGGGTGCTCGTAACCCGGTGCCAGCCGCACCAGGTCGGCGACCTGTCCGTCCAGCCAGCGCCGGAAGGTCGCGCGCCTGGCGGCGCCGCGCAGGTGTTCGGCGATCGCCGGCCGCGCCTGGGCCAGTGGGATGTCCGTCCGGCGCGGACCGAACCGGCCCGGATTGCGGGCGTGATAGGCCGCGACATCGGCCTCGGTGACGTCGACGGCGGCGGTGACCCTGGCGAACACCGCGCGGGCATGCGGATCGTCCAGGACCGCCGCCGCGATGCTGCCGATCTCCAGCCGGGCGGCGGCGTCGGGCAGCACCTGGCCCACGGCGGGCGGATCGGCAGCGCCGGGCTGGCCCGCCACCACCCGTTCGGCGACCAGTAGCTGAGTCAGCCAGCGCCGCAGCTGCCTGCCTTCGCTGGTTCCGTGGCGCGGCAGGGCAGAGCCGAACGGACCTGCCCGCAAACGCCTTTCGCGTTCGTCGACCTCCGATTCGGCGACCGGGGCGCCGGCCACCCAGGCGACCGTCGTCACGGCAACACCTCCACCGCGACCGCCGGTGAGTACACCAGCCGGCCCGCGCAGGCCAGCCGGATCAGCGCCCACCATCGGCCCGGCGCCACCCACGGCGGCGGTGCCACCTCGAAATCCAGCCGCAGCGTTGCCCGCGCCGGCACTTCGGCGCCGATGACCGCCGGGCCCAACCATTCCCAAGTGCCCCATGGGCTGATCAGGTGTGCTTCGACGGCCAGGTCTGCGTGCGCGTCGGTGCCGACGGTGACCGTCAAGCGGCCCCGCTCCCCGGCCCGCACCCGCACCGCTTCCGGTCCGGAGAGCAGGCGCAGCACCTCGGCCTCGGCCGACGCACCGACCGACACCAGGCAGACATCCTCGACCACCTGGTGCCATGCCGGGGGCAGCCGACCGCGGGCGGTCAGGGCCGCACGGATCGGGTACAGCCCCGGCGGACAGTCCGACGGCCGGGTCACCTCGACGTCGGTGTCCAGGTACTCCCCCGGCGCCAGGACGAAAGACAGCTGTCCCGGCTCGGCGGTCCAGCTTGGCGGGAGCACCAACCGGACCCGGCCGTGCAGGGCCGTGTCGGTGCAATCGCTGGCGGCGGTGAGCCGCACCCGCACAACCAGATCCGTCGTCGCGGTCACCTCGGTGGGGTGCAGGTGCGCCACCACCGGCAAGCCGCCCAGCGGAGCCGGGCCCCGGTTGTGCAGCCAGTACCGGGCATAGAGCGGTTGCGCCGCCTCGGCGTCCGGAGCCAGCGGCTGATGATCGGCGTCGGTGATCCGGATTCCGTCCAGCCGGCCGGCCACGGTGGAGATCTGGTAGCCGTGCAGCTCCGTCGTCGTCGCACCGACCGGGCGCTCCAACAGGTCGGCGGCGGTCAGCGGCGACACGGTGCAGATACCGGATCGGACCACGAATTGTGCTCTGCGCCCGTGTGTTTCGACCAAGCGCAGGGTGATCGATGCGGGGTCCACCGGTGCGGCGGATCCGCGAGCGTAGGGATTGCCTGCGGCCTTGAGCGCGCCGAGGGCGGCCCGGCCGCCGGACGAATCGACATCGAGGAGCGCACCGTGCGCGGGGAGGCCGTCGGTGCCGGCGCGCCGGTTGGCGACGGCGATGAGCGGATGCGAGAACTCCGCGCTGCGGTGCGGGATATCGGCGTCGCGCCAATCCCCCTCCCCGGCGATGACGGCGTAGTCGAAGGTGTGCGACCAGTGCTGGAGTGCAAAGTTGGAGCCGTCCGGGGCGGTGCGCCGGGGTGGGTCGATCCACGTGCCCGAGGGCCAGCCGGTGCATGACCGCATCAGCGAGGTGTGCAGGGTGCCGTCGGGATCGACGGCGAATCCCGGCACACCGCGATTGCTCAGGGCCACCGTCACCGATTCGAACGGTGTCAGCCCGGCCGGGGCATCCTGGGGCACCGTGATCTCCGCGTCGGCCAGATCGGCGACCAACGCGTCGAGGCCCCCGACGACGATCAGGACCGGCAAGCTGCGGACGCCGCGCAAGTCGGCACCGGGCACCCACACCTGGTCGAGTTCGGACGTCGCGGGCACCCAGACCCGGGCGGTGCCGGCGGCGGCCAGTTGCCGATCCAGTTCCCGGCGGTGCTCGGGCGCGGTGGCCAGCACCGCCGCGGTGAAGGTGTTCTCGTCCGGGCCGCCGACGGCGAATCGGGCGTCGGGCAAATTGGAGTCCACCGACAGGTCCCCGTAGCGTGGCCGGCCGGCCGCGCTGCAGGTGGCCGTGACCCCGGCGCGCACCAGGGCGACCATCAGGTCTCGGGTATCGAATTGTTCGCCCGGCGTGACGACTTCGGCCACCGACACCGCGCGGACCCCCGCCCCGACGCGAACCCGCAGCATCGAGGACAGCCCGAACCAGCCGTAGGCGGGGTTGTCCAGGGTGGACGGGTGCTGCGCGGCATCGACCGCGTGCCGTTCACCGGGCCGGTGCAGCAGACCGAAGCCGCGCCCGATCACCGCGTCACCCACCTCGCTGACCGGCAAGGCGCCGGGCACCGGGCAGGGCCAGCGCAACCGCAGCAGCCGGTCGGCGCCGGTGAATTCGTGGATCGCGGTACGGCATTCGATGCGGGAGATACCACGCCACAGCGTGATGGTCTGGGTGTAGCGCAACAGGTCACCGATGTGGCCGTGAACGGTCAACCGCTCGCCGAGTTCGCTTCGGCAGGCCTGCACGTCCGCGGGGTACGCCGACGAGCAGACCACCGGCCCCTTCGGCAACAGATGCCACGGCCCTTCCCCTGCCGTGGGATGCGCGGAGTACTCGTCGTAGACGGCCAGTTCGTTGCCCACCCGGCCGGCCGCGATCAGCTCGCGACCGGCGGCGAGCACCGAACACACGGCGCCGCCCCGCTGCGGGTCCACCCGGACGCGGTAATGTTCGTTGCCGATCTCATTGCCGTCCAACGCTTCCCAGGCCTGCCCGGGAGTGTCGTCGTCCAGCCGGTAGGAACACCAGCCGAGGGATCCGACGTCGGTGGCCAACCAACTCACGGTGTGCCCGTCGGCCACCGACAGCACCACATCGCCACGCTGGTCGCGCACCACGCCGCCGAACGGTTGCTCGAGGCGGGCGGTCACCACATCGGTTCGCGGGTGTGCCAGTGGATTCCACACCACCATCGGCGCGGCCACCTCGGCACTGAGCAGGGCGAGCGCGTTGTCGCGGGCGGCGCGGCCCAACTCCCAGGCGTCCCGCCAGCCGGTCAGCAGATCCAGGTAGACCTGGTCGGATTCGGAACCGGTGATGGCGTCGTGGTGCGCGCCGTAGGCCAGCTGCACCCACGCTTTCTCCAGCGCCGCCTGCGGATAGCTTGCCCCGCAGAGCAATCCGGCGAACACCGCGAACCGCTCGGCCTCCAGCACTGCATTCTCGGCGGCCCGGTTGGCCTGCTTGGTGTCGATATAGGAGACGTCCTTGCCGGTGTAGATCGGGTTCATGTCCCGGGTCTGCACCTGGGCATGTCGGGAGGCGTCATCGAGCTCGGCGCGCACCGCCGCGAAGAACTCCTTGGGCAGCGCGCACACGAACCGCGGCCAGGTGTAGCGGGCATTCCAGTCGCGGTGGATCTCGGTGACCCACTTGTTCGGCGGCGTGTAATCGGTGCCGACGGGCAGCAGCACGTTGCGGGTCAGCGCCACCGTCTTCAACCGGGTGAACAGCTCGAAGGTCTGCCGCTGCGCCTCGGCGAGGGTCGGCGCCGAGTCCATCCACCAGCCCGCGGCATAGTGCGCGGGCATGTAGTGGGTGAGCAGCCCCCGGCCGGACGGCGCCGTCCACTCGAATTCGCTGGCGAACTGCATGCGTTCCGGGTCGCCGTGATCGGCCATCGGCCCCCACTGGTGGTGCGGCCCGCGCGCCCACGAACTCGACGTCAGGCCCGCCTCGGCGGCCATTCCGGGAAACTGCGGATCGTGGCCGAATACGTCCAGCTGCCAGGCGGTCGCGGGTTCGGCGCCGAGCACGTCGCGCTGAAATCCCATGCCCGCGACGAAGTTCCGGATCGCGGTCTCCGGACTGGTGAGGTTGGTGTTTGGTTCGTTGTAGGTGCCGCCCATGATCTCGATCCGGTCGTCGGCGATGAGGCGGCGCAGGTCGGCGCGTTCCTCGGGGTGGGTGTCCCAGAACGGCTTGAGATAGTCCACCTCGGCGAGGACGAACTTGTACTCGGGAAACCGTCGGGCCATCTCCAGGTGGGCGGTCACCAACGCGAAACCGTTGGTCTGCCGGCACGCGCCCGGTGGATCCTCGGTCCACAGGCTGGTGTAGGCCGCCTGGGTGTTCCACCACACCGGGTCGTAGTGGAAATGGCTGATCATGTACATGGTCCAGCCCGGCTCGGCCACGACGAACGTGAACGGCAGGCCGGCGGCGCGCGCCTGCCTGCGCTGCCCCGGCACCGGATCGTCCACGTGCACCGCGATATCGCAGGTGCCGTCGACGGCCGGCCCCTCGCCGCGCAGTCCGTCGCCCTCGATGCGGATCACCGCACCGGCGCCGCCCCGGCAGGTGACGCGGACGATCTGCAGCGGCGCATCGGCCGGACCGGTGAACAGCTCGGTCGATTCGGCCGCGACCGGGGTGCAGTTCGGCTCACGTCCGTGGCGCATGATGCGAACCTTACGTTCGGTCGGCGGCCCTGCGGAGGCGTTCGGCGGCGGCACCCACGGCCCGGGCCACCTCGGGCGGGTCGAGCACCTCGAATTCGCAGCCCGGCATCGCCAGGTACAACACCATCCGGTCCGGGTCGTCGGCACCGGTGGTCACGATGCAGGCATCCGGGCCGTCGGGCTCGATCTGCACCGAGGCGGCCGAAAAGGTCTGTGCGACAACGTCCTGGCTGGCGCGGTAGCGCACCCGAGCGACGTATCGGTACGGCGACGAGGTGATCGCGCGGCGTACGTAGTCGGCGGCATCGGGCGCGTCACGCGGCACGAAGGTACTGCCCAGCGCGCGGACGTCGGACATCCGGTCCAGTCGCAGACTGCGCCAGTCCGCCCGGTCCCGGTCGTAGCCCAGCAGATACCACCGCCGGCCGGTGGTCACCAGCTGATAGGGCTCCAGCCGACGCTGGGTGGCGTTGCCGCGGATGTCGACGTAACCGCAGCTGACGTGTTCGTGGTCGCGGCTCGCGCGAGCCAGGGTCATCAGGACATCGGGGTCGACCGCGTCCTGGGTGGCCGAGGTGAGCGTGACGGTGCTGTCGTGCACCGCGGCCACCTGCGATCGCAGCCGAGCCGGCATCACCTGGTCGAGTTTGGACAACGCCCGTAACGCCGACTCCCCGACGCCAGCGACACTGCCGCCGGCGGCCAGCCGCAGGCAGACGGCCATGGCGACGGCCTCGTCCGGATCGAGCAGCAGCGGCGGCAGGGCGGCACCGGCGCCCAGTTGATAACCGCCGCCGTGGCCCTTGCTGGCGTGCACCGGGTAGCCGAGGTCGCGTAACCGCTCGATATCGCGGCGCACGCTGCGGGTGGTGACCTCCAGTCGCTCGGCCAGCTCCTCGGAGGTCCACACCCGGCGCGACTGCAACAGACCGAGCAGCTGCAGAACCCTCGCGGTACTCATGTCACCCATTCTGATCCATTCATAGGACTGAAACTGTCCTATAGAGCTGTCAAGGTGGGTGCATGGACGCCGAACTGCTGGCCGACCAACTGGATTTCCATTGGACCCGCCAACTGCGACCACGCCTGCACGGCCTGACCGACGACGAGTACTTCTGGGAGCCGGTCCGGGGATGCTGGACGGTGCACCCCCGCCCAGCCGGGACGGTCGTCGATTTCGCCTATCCCCCACCGCAACCGGAACCGTTCACCACCATCCCGTGGCGACTCGCGCACGTCATCGTCGGGGTGCTGGCCATGCGCAATCACTCTCATTTCGGCGGCCCGCCGGCGGACTACGAGTCCTGGTCCTATGCCACCTCGGCGGCCGGTGCACTGGACCAGCTCGACGACGCGTATGCACGCTGGATCGCAGGCGTGCGCGCGCTCACCGCGGCCGATCTGGCCCGCCCCTGCGGGCCGGCCGAGGGCCCCTACGCCGACCACCCGATGGCCACCCTGGTCCTGCACATCAACCGCGAAATGATCCACCACGGAGCCGAAATCGCCTGTATCCGTGATCTTTACATCCACACCAACAAGGAGAGCTGACCATGCCCGGAATGCCCGACCCCGCCGCCGACGAGCGCCAGACCCTGATCAACTTCCTGGCCTTCCAACAGAACGCGTTCCTCGGGGTGTCTTACGGTCTGACCGATGAGCGGGCGCGCGCCACGCCGACGGTCAGCGCGCTGTCCATCGGCGGGCTGATCAAGCACGTGACCCACTGTCAGAGGGGCTGGACCGAACGCGCCGAGCACGCGCCGGCCATCCCCGTACCGGACGACCGTCCGATGGCGGAACTGGTGGCCGAATACGAGGGCCAGTACGTGATGCACGAGGACGAGACGCTGGCCGGGCTGCTCGCGGATCTGGTGGCGCAGAATGCGCAGACCCTGCGGGTGTTCGCCCAAGCCGACCCGGATACCCCGGTTCCCGTACCCCACGATGTGCCGTGGTTCCCACAGGACATCGACCACTGGTCGGTGCGGTGGGTGCTGCTGCACCTGGTCGAGGAGTTGTCCCGGCACGCCGGGCACGCCGACATCATCCGCGAGAGCGTGGACGGGGCCACCATGTACGAGCTGCTCGCCGCCGCCGAGGAGTGGCCGGAGACGGACTGGCTCAAGCGCTGGCGCCCGGCGGCGGTGTAGCCCAGGGGCTGCCCGCCGCGTCCGGCGGGCAGCCCCGTCGACGCCGCGCAGCTACAACTGGGCCGGCACCCGCCCGGCCAGCAGCGACGCGTAGCCCGACTCCTCGAGCGCGCGGCAGTGGTGCTGGTACACCTGACCGCCACCCATGTAGACCTGGAACTCCTCCCGCTTGCCGGGCACGTTCTCGCCCAGGAACCACGCCTTGGCCTTCTTGCCCTCGGTGTACATCACCGTGGCCCGGCCGGTGCGTTCGGTTTCCTCGGCCCACCACTGCTCGGACTCCGGGGTGGCCTCGAACGTCGCGACGTCGTTGTCCCGCGCCCAGGCCAGCGCACGCTGCAGCCACTGCGCCCCCAGCTGGATCGGCACCACCAGGTTCGAATACGGCGTCTGCGGCCCGAGCGACATGAAGAAGTTCGGGAAGCCGTGCACCCCGATGCCCAGATTCGAGCGCAGACCGTCGCGGGCCCAGCGCTCCCGCAACGTGATTCCCTCCCGGCCGATGATGTCGATGTTGGTCAGCGTGCCCGTCATCGCGTCGAAGCCGGTCGCGAAGATCAACACGTCCAGCGGGTACTCGGTGTCGCCGACGCGCACCCCGGCCGGTGTGATCTCGGTGATCGGGGTGTCGGCGGTATCGATCAGCCGCACGTGGTCGAGGTTGAAGGCGTCGTAGTAGCCGTGCCCGGTGGGGACGCGTTTCCCGTTGAAGGAGTAGGTCTTCGGGCACAGCAGCTCCGCGGTCGCCGGGTCTTTGACGATCTCGCGGATCTTGGACCGGATGAATTCCGACGCCAGCTCGCTGGCCTCGTGGTTGGTGGCCAGGTCGTTGAAGCACTCGTTGGCGAAGTGGAAGCCGCCCTCGTTCCACTTGCTCTCGAAGATGCTGCGCCGTTGTTCGGCGGACACCTCCAGCGCGCTGTGGGCGGCCGGTTCCATCGCCACCCCGAACGGATGGGCCGCGGCCCTGGCGTAGATGTCGTCGTAGTTGTCGCGCAACCACTGCATCTGCTCGGGCGTGACCGGATCGTTAGTGGTCTCGACGACGAAATTCGGCGTGCGCTGGAACACCACGAATTCGCCGACCTGCGGCGCGATCTCGGGCACGATCTGGATCCCGGACGCGCCGAGGCCGATCAGGCCGACCCGCTTGCCGGCAAGGTCGACGCCGTCGCGCGGCCAGTGCGCGGTGTGGTATTTCTGGCCGGCGAAGCTGTCGATGCCGGGGATGTCGGGGTAGATCGCCTGGGACAGCACACCCATCCCGCTGATGAGGTACTTGGCCACCAGCGGCTGCCCGTCCTCGATCTGCACCGTCCAGGCGTTCGCCGCCTCGTCGTAACGGGCGGAGGTCACCCGGGTACCCAACCGGATATCGCGGCGCAGGTCGAGGCGGTCGGCGACGAAGTTGAGGTAGGCCAGTACCTCGTCTCCTGCCGGATAGCGCTGTGTCCAGGTCCACTCGTCGCGCACCTCCTTGGAGAAGGAGAAGGAGTAGTAGCTGTATTCGCTGTCGGTGCGCACACCCGGGTAGCGGTTGGCCAGCCAGGTGCCGCCGACCCCGTCCTGGGCGTCGAGAACGACGGTGTCCAAGCCGATTTCGCGGAGGTGGGCCAGGATGGCCAGGCCGGAGAAACCGGCCCCGATGACGATGGCGTCGAAGGTGTTCATGGGGTGGTCCTTTCGGGGTCAGGCGGACGCCGATGCGGCGCAACGACGGTGGGCACCGGCGCTGCGCCGGCCGCGGTACCAGGCCGCCATGGTGGCGATGGCCTGGTCGGCGGCGGGCAGCTGCCCGGCCTGCAGGGGGAAGACGTGCTGTTGACCGGGCGCCACGTCGAAGGTGACGTCGACGCCCGCACCGCCGGCCAGGGCATGCAGGCGGGCGGCGTCGGCGTACAGCGACTCCACGTCGGCCGCGGTGATGTAGAGCGGCGGGAAGCCGGCGAACTCGGCGTAGAGCGGGTTCACCAGCGGGTCACGGGGGCTGGCACCCCCGGACAGGTAGCGATCGATATTGCCCTGCAACCCCTCTCGGGTGATCAGGAAGTCGGTGTCGTTGTTGGTGACGATGGTCTCGCCACCGTTCTCCATGTCCAGCCACGGTGAGATGGTCAGCACCAGACCCGGTGTCGCCGCGCCGCGCGTGCGCTGCCGCAGCACCGTCGCGATCGCGATGTTCGCCCCGGCGCTGTCGCCGACGAAGGTGATATCGGCCGGGTCGACCCCGGCGTCGACGAGCGCGTCGAACACCGCGGCGGTGTCGTCGAGTTGCGCTGGGTACGGGTGCTCCGGCGCGCGGCGGAAGTCCGCGACGAAACCGGTGGCCCCGCACGCCGCGGCGATGTGCCCGGCCAGCTTGCGGTGGCTGGCCGAGGATCCCAGCGCGAAGCCGCCACCGTGCAGGAACACCATCACCTGGGCCGGGTCGGCGGTCAGCGGGCGCACCAGAATGCCGGGGACACCGCCGAATTCGGTCGACTTGTAGGTGACGTCTTCGGGCTCGGTGGTCACCCGCTGCCAGTCCTCGAAGACCCACCGCATGAGGCGCAGCGACATATCGGGGTGAGCGACGAACTCCTCGGTCCACTCGGCGTAGACGGCGCCCAGCGGATCCGTCGGTTGCGGCGTAGTCATGGATCCTCCTGAATTCGGTTGACCGCGGCCGTAATCCGCCGCACTCGGTCAGTGTGTGAGCACCCCTGCGCCACTCAGGCAGGTGTCGCAGATTGACACACCGCTGTCTCACCGTGACTCAGCTCACGCGTCCCCCGGCCGGCCGGCGGTTGGCTGGGCGCATCCCGATCGACAGGAGAACCCCTATGAACCGTCTCAACGACAAGGTCGCCCTGGTCACCGGCTCCTGCCGGGGCATCGGCCATGCCATCGCCGAGGCGTTCGCCAGGGAGGGCGCCGTCACCGTGGCCACCGGCCGCGCCAAGACCGACGAATCCTTCGGCCCGCGCTCGCCGGGCATCCACTACCGCCAGCTCGACGTCGCCCGCGAGGACGATTGGGCCACGGTGATCGCCGATGTCGTGGACCGTTTCGGGCGTATCGACGTGTTGGCCAACAACGCGGGCATCATCGCCTACCAGTCACTGCACGAGCTCACCGTCGCCGAGTGGGAACGGGTGATCGCCACCAATCAGACCGGCACCTGGCTGGGCATGCGTGCGGTCATCCCACACATGATCGACCAGGGCGGCGGTTCGGTCATCAACGTGTCCTCGATCTGGGGAAACGCCGCCGTCGCCGGGGCGCACGCCTACCACGCCACGAAAGGTGCGGTGCGCAACATGTCCAAGAGCGCGGCGATCAGTTATGCCAAGGACAACGTCCGGGTGAACTCGGTGCACCCCGGCTTCATCAAAACCCCGCTGACCGACGCCCAGGAGGCTGAGATCAACGACTTCGTGGTCGCCCAGACCCCGATGGGCCGCGCCGGCCGGCCCGACGAGATCGCCAACGGTGTGGTCTTCCTGGCCTCGGATGAGGCCAGTTTCGTCACCGGGTCGGAACTGGTGATCGACGGCGGTTACCTGGCCCAGTGACGGCTAACCGTCCAGGTGATAGGTCTTGAGCTTGCGGTGGATGGTCGCGCGTGAAACACCCAACAGCTCAGCTGCTTTCGAGCGATTGCCGCCGGACTCCTGCAATGCGCGCCGGATGGTCTCCATCTCGGTGCGTTCGATCATCGACCACGAGCGACGGGCGCGCAGGGCATCGGGCAGCCGGTCCAGCCGCACCACGCCCCGCACACCGTCGGACACCAACTGGGCCACCACGGTGCGCAGCTCGACGAGGTTGCCCGGCCATCCGGCGGCCTCCAGCGCGCGACGGGCCTCCTCGGACAGGGTCAGCCGCAAGCCCGGCGAGCGGTGCGCGACGAACGCATTCCACAGCGCGCCCAGATCGGCGGTGCGCTCGCGCAGCGGCGGAACCCACACCATCGCCACGCCGAGGCGGCCGGCGCGTGCCTCGGCGGCGGCCTGGCTGTCGGCGGTGGCGGTCAGCAGCACCGATGCAGTGCTGTCACCGATCAGGGCGCGCAGCGCATCGAGGGCCCGCGCGTCGAGGTGCTCCACGGCGCGGATGATGATGCGCGGTGCGGTGGCCAGCAGGCCGGCCAGTTCCTGCAGCCAGGCCTGCTCGCCGATGATCTGCCGTTGCGCGGTGTGCACCACCGCGACATCGCCGGAGATGGCGCCCAGGCGGTGCGGACGGCCCAGTGCCAGTGAGGTTTTCCCGGTCCCCGACTCACCGGCGATGAGCAGCGGGGCGCCAGCGGCGATATGCCTGCTGACCTGGTGCGCGGCATGCAGCCAGGATTTCGTCTGCCCGACCAGGGCGTCGGCGGCCGGGCCGGGATGGCTCGCCGACGTGCGTGGCGCGGGCCGTAGTGCGGCGACCATGCCCGCCGCACCGTCGAGCACCCGGACGTCGACGGCCGTGCTGCCGACCGACAGTTCGGCGGTCATCCGGGTGTCGTGCCGCAGTCCCGAGCAGAGATGGCCGATCAGATCGACATCGGACTGGGTGAGTTCGCCGGCACGTCTGCTGCGCATCGTCAGCCCGTCCGGACCGAACGCGACCACGGGGCCGTCGTGCCGTTTCGAGGCGTCCAGGAACGCCGCCAGCATGGCCCTGGCACCCGGCTGCGCGACGTCGAGGACGTGTTGTTGGAGTTGGGCGGCAAGCGAATTGGTCAACGGCAGCAGCAGGCCGCTGCGTTCGTCGATCCGGGTGGACATGGTGACCGCAGCCAGCAGCTTGCCGGTGATCGGATGCCACACCGGGGCCCCCGTGCACAGCGCGTTCTGGTAGACGTCGGCGAAGTGTTCGGCGCCCTGGATGAGCACGCTCTTGCCGGCGGCTAGCGCGGTGCCCACGCCGTTGGTGCCGACCACGTCCTCGGCGAGCACCGCCCCGCGCACCGTGCCGAGCCGGTCCAGCTGGTTCATCGCCACCGAGTCCTGCGACCAGCGCTGCACGATCCGGCCCTGTGCGTCGGCGAGCAGCAGGCCCATGCCCGAACCGGCCAGATCCTCGGCGGCGCGCGCCATCGGTGCCTGGAACATCTCCAGCAGGTGGTTGTCCAGCAGGTCTTCGTCCACCCGCGGGACGTCGCGGACGTTGCCCGGCGCGCCCAGTGCGTCGGTGGACCGCAGCCAGGAGGCCAGCACCTCGGCGGGCACCGCCTGATCGGCGGAGGACAGGAACTGCGCGCGGATCTCCTCGAACCGCGGTTCGCCGAGTCGCTCCGACACGTCCACTCCTTGCATTCGCCGCCGGGATCGACTCCCGAAAGCGATCTGGATCACACCCTACCGCAGCGATGGTGCGCCACCGCGGGCGTCGCAACGGGGCACTGTCTCAAAAAGACGCACTCGAATCCGGGGCCGGATCCCGGACCTAGCGTGCCTTCCATGACCACCACCCTTGCCGGCCCCGCCGAATCCACCGTGCACGGCCGACGTGTGCCCACCGGAGCGTTCATCGACGGCGGGTGGCGCCCGGCCGAGAAGACCTTCGCGGTGCTGGATCCGGCCACCGGGACCACCATCGCCGAGGTCGCCGACGGCACCCCGGCCGATGCGCTCGCGGCCCTGGACGCCGCGCACGCCGCCCGGTCCCGCTGGCAGCACGTCACCCCGCGGGACCGTGCCGACCTGTTCGCTCGCGCGCACCGGTTGCTGACGGCGCGGGCCGACGCGTTCGCCGAGGTGATGACCGCCGAGAGCGGAAAGCCGTTGGCCGAGTCGCGCGCCGAATTCGCCTTGAGCGCCGAGTTCTTCCTCTGGTACACCGAGCAGATCGCCCACCTGCACGGCACCTATGCACCGTCGTCGCACGGCGGCTACCGGGTGATCACCAGCCATCAGCCGGTCGGCCCGGCGCTGCTGATCACGCCGTGGAACTTCCCGATGCTGATGATCGCGCGCAAGGCCGGGGCCGCGCTGGCCGCCGGTTGCCCGGTGATCGTCAAGAGCGCCAAGGAGACTCCGCTGACCTGCGCGCTGTTCGTCGAGACACTGCGCGAGGCGGGCTTCCCGGACGGGGTGGTCAACCTGGTGCACACCACCGACTCGGCGGGGGTATCGGCGGCGTTGATGGCCGACGAGCGGCTGCGCAAGGTCAGCTTCACCGGATCCACCGGTGTCGGTGCCACGCTGCTGGCGCAGGCCGCGCCGGGGATCATCAACGCGTCCATGGAACTCGGCGGCGACGGGCCGTTCGTGGTGCTCGAGGACGCCGATGTCGAGCTGGCCGCCCAGCAGGCGGTCGTCTGCAAGTTCCGCAATGCCGGCCAGGCGTGTGTGGCGGCCAACCGGATCATCGTGCACAGCGCGGTCGCAGCGGCGTTCACCACCCGGTTCGTCGAACTGACCGAACGGTTGACCGTCGGCACCGGTTTCGACCCGGGTGTCGACGTCGGGCCCATCATCTCGGCGCGGCAACGGGATTCGGTGCTCGAGCTGGTCGACGTGCTGCACGCCGCCGGCGCCGAGTTGCTGACCGGGGGCAGCGCACTGCCCGGCGCCGGATACTTCTTCTCCCCCACCGTGTTCCGGGTGCCCGGCCGCCCGGAACAGCTGTGCAGCCGTGAACTGTTCGCCCCGGTCGCGACCATCTACGAGGTCGATTCGACCGCCGAGGCCGTCGCGTTCGCCAACGACACCCGTTACGGGTTGGCCGCCTACGTGTTCACCAAGGATCTGTCCCGGGCCGTCGCCGTCTCCGAACGACTCGACTTCGGCATGGTCGGCATCAACCGCGGCATCATGGCGGACCCGGCCGCCGCATTCGGCGGCACCAAGGCGTCCGGACTCGGCCGCGAAGGGGGCCATGACGCCATCTACGACTACCTCGAACCGAAGTATCTGGCCCTCACGGTCGACGAGGAGGAAGGCCTGTCATGACGAACACCCTCAGCCCGCCCGTCCGCACCGTCAACGAGATCGGGATCGGCCTGTTGCGGCAGCCGGCGATGGTGTTGTTCGGCGCCGGGCAGCGCCGCCAGCTGCCGCGTGTCCTCGGCGCACTCGGGGACCGCGTCCTGATCGTCACCGACGCGCGGATGGCCGCCAGCACGGAGTTCGGCCGGATCACCGAAGAACTTGCCCAGCAGGGTGTTTCGGCGCTCGTCTACGACGGGACCGAACCCGACCTGCCCCGGCGCAACGTGGTCGACATCGCCGAGCGGTTCGGTGCGTGCGAGGTGGCTGCGATCGTCGGCGTCGGCGGTGGATCGTGCATGGACCTGGCGAAGGTGGCCTCGGTGGTGCTCACCCACGGCGGCGACGTGCGCGACTATTACGGCCAGTTCCTGGTGCCGGGCCCGGGCATCCCGGTGGTCACCGTGCCCACCACCGGCGGCACCGGGGCCGAGGTCACCTGCATCTCCGTTGTTTTCGACGAGGACCAGGGCATGAAGGTCGGGGTGGCCAGCCCCCACCTGGAAGCCCACGCCGCGATCATCGACCCTGAGCTGACGCTGAGCTGCCCGCCCGGGCTGACCGCCGCTTCGGGTGCCGACGCGCTGTCCCATCTCATCGAGTCGTTCACCGGGCGTGCGAAGAACCCCGACGCCGACCAACTCGCGACCACGTTGTACGCCGGCAAGAACGTGCTGGCCGACGTCTACGCGCGGACCGGACTGGCCCTGCTGAACGGGTCACTGCCCGCGGTGGCCGCCGACCCGACCGATCTGTCGGCCCGCTCCGACACCCTGTTCGGCGCCTACTGCGCGGGCATGGCCATCAACACCGCCGGCACGGCGGGCGCGCACGCCATCCAGTCCCCGATCGGGGCGCTCACCCACACCCCGCACGGTTTCGGCATCAGCGCGCTGTTGCCGTACGTGATGCGCTACAACCTGCCGGCCCGGATTCCGGAGTTCGCCGAGATCGGCCGGATCCTCGGCGTGGCGGCGGAGTCGGATTCCGAAGAGCGGCAGGCGCAGTCGGCGATCGAACGGATCGAAGCCATCCTGGCGACCCTCGGCGCCCCGCTGGATCTGCGCACGCTGGGTCTGGCGCCCGGCGATTTCGACCACGTCGCCAAGCAGGCCATGCTGGCCACCCGCCTGACGGCCAACAATCCACGCGAACTGACCGTCGACGCCGTGCTGGCGATCCTGCGGCGCGGCTACGACGGGGATCGCGGTTGGTGGCAGCTGTGAGTCACCCGCCGGTGGCGATCCTCGGCGCCGGCTCGATCGGTGTCGCCTTCGCGATCCTGTTCGCCACCAATGGCTTCGACGTCACCGTCTATGATCCGGTCGAGGAGGCGCTGCCCAGGGCCGCCGAGGATCTGGCACTGCGGCTCGCGCAACTCGGCACCGACACCGATCGCGTCACCTTCACCACGGATCTGCCGGCCGCCCTGGCCGGTGCCGGCTTCGTCCAGGAGTGCGCGCCTGAGCGCGCCGACCTCAAGCGGACGCTGCTGCAACGGGCCGCCGCCCTCGCCGACGCGGATGTCCCGCTGGTCAGCTCGAGTTCGGCGATCGTGGCGAGCACCCTGGCCGAGGGGCTGGCGCCGCAGATCGCGGCGCGCGTCCTCGTCGGCCACCCCGGCAACCCGCCGTACCTGCTGCCGGTGGTCGAGGTGGTGCCCTCGCCCGCGACCGCGGAAGCGATCGTGGCCGACACCGTCGCGGTGTACCGGTCGGCGGGTCTGCGCCCGGTGCTGGTGCGTAAGGAGGTCGAGGGGTTCGTGTTCAACCGGCTGCAGGGTGCGCTGCTGCGCGAGGCCTACTGCCTGGTCCGCGACGGCGTCGCGACGGTCGACGATATCGACGAGGTGGTCCGCAGCGGGCTCGGGTTGCGGTGGAGCTTCATGGGGCCGTTCGAAACCGCCGACCTGAACACCCGCGGCGGTATCGCCTCGCACGCCGCCAAGATGGGCCCGGCGTACGAGCGGATGGGTGCCGAGCGGGGGCAATACGATCCGTGGACCCCCGAACTGGTCGCCGAGGTCACCGCGCAGCGGCGCGCCCTGCTCGATCTGCAGGACTGGGACCAGCGGGTGCGCTGGCGCGACCGAAAGCTCATCGAACTGCGCCGGTAGCCGCCGGACACCCCGCAGGTTTTGGTGCTACCGCCGGTTTTGAGACACTGCACACATGAGCACTCAAGCCAAGCACCGCGAGGTCGCCAGGCTCGATCGGGTGCCGCTGCCCGTCGAAGCCGCTCGGATCGGCGCTACCGGCTGGCAGGTCACCCGGGCCGGCGCCCGCGTCGTCAGCAACATTCTGGGCAAAGGCAGCCTGCAGCAGAAGATCGTCAAGCAGGTCCCCCAGGCGTTCGCCGACCTGGGCCCCACCTATGTCAAGTTCGGCCAGATCATCGCGTCCAGCCCCGGCGCTTTCGGCGAGCCGCTGTCGCGGGAGTTCCGCGGCTTACTCGACCGGGTGCCGCCCGCCGACCCCGACGCCGTGCACAAGCTGTTCAAGGAGGAACTCGGCGACGAACCGCAGAACCTCTTCAAATCCTTCGACGAGACCCCTTTCGCATCGGCATCCATCGCCCAGGTGCACTACGCCACCCTGCACACCGGTGAAGAGGTGGTGGTCAAGATCCAGCGTCCCGGCATCCGCCGCCGGGTGGCCGCCGACCTGCAGATCCTCAAGCGCGGAGCGCAACTCGTCGAACTGGCCAAGCTCGGCCGCCGGCTGTCCGCGCAGGACGTGGTCGCCGACTTCGCCGACAACCTCGCCGAGGAGCTCGACTTCCGGCTGGAGGCGCAATCCATGGACGCCTGGGTGGCACACATGCATGCCTCGCCGCTCGGCGAGAACATCCGCGTGGCGCAGGTGTATTGGGACCTGACGTCGGCCCGCGTGTTGACCATGGAGCGCATCCAGGGCACCCGCATCGACGATGTCGCCACCATCCGCAGGAAGGGCTTCGACGGCGAGGCGCTGGTGAAAGCCCTGCTGTTCAGCGTGTTCGAGGGCGGCCTGCGGCACGGCCTGTTCCACGGCGACCTGCACGCCGGCAACCTCTACGTCGACGACGACGGCAAGATCGTCTTCTTCGACTTCGGGATCATGGGCCGTATCGACCCGCGCACCCGCTGGCTGCTGCGCGAGCTGGTCTACGCGCTGCTGGTGAAGAAGGACCACGCCGCGGCGGGCAAGATCGTGGTGCTGATGGGCGCGGTCGGCACCGTCAAGCCGGAAGCGCAGGCGGCCAAAGACCTGGAGCGCTTCGCCACACCGCTGACCATGTCCTCACTCGGCGATATGAGTTACGCCGAGATCGGTAAGCAGCTCTCCGCACTGGCCGACGCCTACGACGTCAAGCTGCCGCGCGAGCTGGTGCTGATCGGCAAGCAGTTCCTCTACGTCGAGCGGTACATGAAGCTGCTCGCCCCCCGGTGGCAGATGATGAGCGACCCCCAGTTCACGGGATACTTCGCCAATTTCATGGTCGAGATCAGCCGGGAGCACAAAGAGGTCGACGAACGAGAAGGGGACGCATGACCGTCCGCACCGGTACCGCCACCCACGGTGACATCGAGATCGTCTACGAGGACTTCGGCGATCCCGACCACCCGGCCGTCCTGCTCGTCATGGGACTGGGCGCACAGCTCTTGTTGTGGCGTGAGGGTTTCGTGGAGAAACTGGTCGACCTCGGGCTGCGCGTCATCCGCTTCGACAACCGGGATATCGGGCTGTCAACCAAGCTGCCCCACGCTCGCAGTGGTGCCCCGCTGCCGACCCGCATGGTCCGCTCGTTCCTCGGGTTGCGCAGCCCGGCCGGTTACACCCTCGAAGACATGGCCGACGACGCCGCCGCGGTGCTGGACCACCTGGGCATCGACCGGGCACATATCGTCGGCGCGTCGATGGGCGGGATGATCGCCCAGGTGTTCGCCGCCCGGCACGCGCACCGCACCCGCAGCCTGGGTGTCATCTTCTCCAGCAACAACCAGGCGCTGCTGCCCCCGCCCGGCCCCAAACAACTGCTGGCCATCCTGCAGAAACCCCAGGACGCCACCAGGGAAGCCGTCATCGACAACACGGTGCGTCTGCTTAACATCATCGGCAGCCCCGGATATCCCACACCCCCGGAGCGCGCCCGCGCCGAGGCCGTCGAAGCCTACGAGAGGTCGTACTACCCGGCCGGGGTGGGCAGACAGTTCGCGGCCATCATGGGCAGCGGCAGCCTGCGGCGGTACAACCGCCAGATCACCGCACCCACCGTGGTGATCCATGGCAACGCGGACAAGCTGATGCGTCCCACGGGTGGCCGGGCGATCGCCCGCGCCATCCCCGGCGCCCGGCTGGTGCTGTTCGACGGCATGGCCCACGACCTGCCCGAAGCACTGTGGGATGACATCGTCGGCGAGTTGAAGTCCAACTTCTCGAACTGATTCTGCGCCCGTCTGTCGGATTGGGCGGGCGCCGTTCGTCGGACAGGTAGAGAGTGGGATACCGGGTCCCGCCCCTACCGAAAGAGGCGTCATGTACTACTTCGCACTGCTGTTGACCCCCGAGCGCGCTCTGACCCCCGCCGAAGGCGCCGCCGAGATGGCCGCCTACCAGGCGTTCCATACCAAAGCCGGGTCGGCGATCCGGGCCGGGGACGCACTCTGCGCCGCCAGGGACGGCAAGCTGATCACCGGCTGGCCGGGCAATCCGGTGGTGACCGACGGTCCGTTCGCCGAAGGCGCCGAGGTGGCCGGCGGCTACTACGTGCTGGAAGCCGACAACCTCGACGACGCGCTGGCGCTGGCCCGCGACATCCCGGCCGCGCGGTACGGCGCCGTCGAGGTGTGGCCGATGGTGCATTGGAACGCCCCCACCGAACCCGTCGGCGCGGCGTGGCTCGGCCTGCTGCTGGAGACACCGGAGAACGTCAACGTTCCTGGCTCCCCCGAGTTTGAGGCCAGGGTGGCCCAGCACCTGGAGGCCGGCGCGTCGATCGGTAACCACGTGTTGGGCGGTGCGCCGCTGCACCCGCCCGCCACGGCGACGACGGTGCGGGTGCGCGACGGGCAGGTGCTGCTGACCGACGGCCCGTACGCCGAGGGCGCCGAGGTGGCCAACGGCTTCTACCTGATCCGGGCCGTCGATCAGGACGAGGCGGTGAAGGTCGCCTCGATGATCCCCGCCGGTTCGGTGCTGGTGCGGCAGCTGGCCGGTATCGCCGGTCTGTAACAGCTCGACCGAATGACCATCCTGGACGGCGTCTTCCGTCGTGAATGGGGGCCCGCGGTGGCCGCGCTCGCCCGCTGGTGCGGCGACCTCACCATCGCCGAGGACGCCGTCCAGGAGGCCTTCACCGAAGCACTGCGCAGCTGGGGTGACCAGCCGCCTGCCAACCCCGGCGGCTGGTTGACGACCGTTGCGCGCAATCGGGCGCTGGATCGGCTGCGACGCGAAAGTTCGCGCCCCGGAAAGGAACTCGCGGCGATGCCCATTCCGGCCGACGACCAGCCCGTGCACCCGGTGCGCGATGACGAGCTGCGGATGATGTTCACCTGCGCGCACCCCGCGCTGGACGGACCCTCGCAACTGGCCCTGACGCTGCGGCTCATCTCAGGGCTGACGGTGCCCGAGATCGCCAGGGCACTGATGCAGTCCGAAACCGCCGTCGGACAGCGGATCACCCGCGCCAAGTCCAAGATCCGACACGCCAACATCCCGCTGCGGGTACCGCCGGCCGAACTGCTCGGCGAGCGCACCCCGCACGTGCTGGCCTGTGTGTACTCGGTGTTCACCGAGGGCTACTGGTCGACGGGCGGGCCGTCGGCCATCCGTGACGACCTGTGCGACGAAGGCGTGCGGCTGGCCGGTGAACTGTGCGACCTGATGCCGCCGGTCCGCGACACGCACGCCCTGGCCGCACTGACCTTGCTGCACGATTCGCGGCGCAGCACCCGGGTGGATGCCTACGGTGTCCTCACCCCGCTGGATGAGCAGGACCGCACCCGCTGGGATCGGGGCCGGATCGCCCGCGGGCTGGACCGGCTGCGGCTGGCCGCCGGCGCCACGGGACCGTATCTGCCCCAAGCGGTGATCGCGGCCGCGCACGCGACCGCACCGGATTGGGAGTCGACCGACTGGGCGGTGATCTGCACGGCCTACGATCGCCTCATCACGATCACCGATTCTCCGATGGCCCGGGCCAACCGGGCGCTGGCGGTCGGGTTCCGCTCCGGATTCGATGCCGGCCTGGCCGCGCTCGACGACGTCGCCGACGATCCCCGGTTGACCCGCTCCAGCGTGGTGGCCTCGATCCGCGCCGACCTGCTACGCCGTGCCGGACGGCGGTCCGAGGCCGCGCACTGGTATCGGATCGCCTTGGACCGCAACGCTTCCGAACCGGCACGGGAGTTCCTACGCCGACGGCTCGGGGAGTGCGCGGACTGATGTGGGTACTCGCGGTGGCGCTGCTGGTGGTCGCCGGCACCGCCCTGGTGGCCCGCTTCCTCCCCGCCGTCAGTCGCACCGTGTTGCTGACGGCGGCGCTGTCGCCGTACCTCATGCTGGGCGCCCCGGTGGCGGCAGCCCTCTTCGCGGCAACCGGACGCCGCGGGCCCGCCACCGTCTCATCGGTGGTGACCGTCGCGGCGCTGGCCACCCAACTGCCGTCCTTCGTCCGCCGGCGAGCGCCGGCAGCTCCGGTCCTGCGCTTCGTCACCGCGAATCTGCGCTACGGCCAAGCCGATTCGGCCGCGGTGGCCGAGCTGGCCTGCGGGCATGCCGATGTGCTGACCGTGCAGGAGCTGACACCTGAGCTGGCCGACGCGCTGTCGGCACGGCTGGCAGCCACGTTTCCGTTCGCCGTGCTGCGACCCGGCGAACGCGCGTCCGGAGTCGGACTGTGGAGCCGTCATCCGGTGCTTACCAGCGGCGTCGATGAGCGCTTCCAGCGCGGGTTCATCACCGCCAGCCTCCGGGTGCCCGGCCTGCCCGCCCCGACGACGGTGGTGTGTACCCACCTGTCCCCGCCGCGGTCGGCGTTCGGGCAGTGGCGCGCCGATATCGAGCGGCTCGGGCCCGCGCTGAGAAGCCTCGACGCCGACGGTCCGGTGGTCGTGGGGTGTGACCTCAACGCCACGCCCGATGTGCGGGACTTCCGAGCCGTCCTGCGCGCCGGTTATGCCGGCGGCGCCGTTCAGGCCGGGGCCGGGTTCCTGCGCACCCATCCCGATGGCCTCCCGGTCCCGCGGGTCGTCGCGGTGGACCATGTGCTGACCCGGGATGCCACCGTCACCGACATCCGCACGGTGCGGGTGCCGGGCTCGGATCACCGGGCGTTGGTGGCCACGGTGGTGCTGGGGCGGGCCTGAAATGCCGAATGGCCAGTCGTGGCACGGGATTTCGATGAACCCGCGCAACGACTGGCCACTCCGGCCTTCGGCCTACTCCTCCGTGAAATTCCGGGTGACCGTCGGGTCCACCGGGATGCCCGGGCCGGTCGTCGTCGACACGGTGACCTTCTTCAGGTACCGACCCTTCGACGACGACGGCTTCGCACGCAGCACCTCGTCGAGCGCGGCACCGTAGTTCTCGGCCAGCTTGGCCTCGTCGAACGACGCCTTGCCGATCACGAAGTGCAGGTTGGCCTGCTTGTCGACGCGGAAGTTGATCTTGCCGCCCTTGATGTCGGCCACGGCCTTGGCGACGTCAGCCGTCACGGTGCCGGTCTTGGGGTTGGGCATCAGACCGCGGGGGCCCAGCACGCGGGCGATGCGGCCAACCTTGGCCATCTGGTCGGGCGTGGCGATCGCGGCGTCGAAGTCCAGGAATCCGCCCTGGATCTTCTCGATCAGGTCGTCGCTGCCAACCACGTCCGCGCCGGCGGCCAGGGCCTGCTCGGCCTTCTCACCCACGGCGAACACCGCGACACGGGCGGTCTTGCCGGTGCCGTGCGGCAGGTTCACGGTGCCACGGACCATCTGGTCGGCCTTGCGGGGATCGACGCCCAGGCGGATGGCCACCTCGACGGTCGCATCCTGCTTCTTCGACGAGGTCTCCTTGGCCAGCCGGGCGGCCTGCAGCGGGGTGTAGAGGTTGGTGCGATCCACCTTCTCGGCGGCTTCGCGATATGCCTTGCTGTTCTTGCTCATTGTGTCTCCTGTTCAGAGTTGTGGTTGCGAGCCGAAGCGGGCTCTCCCACGAATTCGTACGGTTCTACTCGACTGCGGTCTGGTCGATCCGCAAGCTACTCGACTGCGGTCTGGTCGATCCGCAAGCTACTCGACTGTCGTCTGGTCGATCCGCAAGCTACTCGACCGTGATGCCCATGGAGCGGGCGGTGCCGGCGATGATCTTCGCCGCGGCGTCGATGTCGTTGGCGTTGAGATCTTCCTTCTTGGTCTCGGCGATCTCGCGCACCTGATCCCAGCTCACCTTGGCGACCTTGGTCTTGTGCGGCTCGCCGGAACCCTTCTGCACACCGGCGGCCTTGAGCAGCAGCTTGGCGGCGGGCGGGGTCTTCAGGGCGAAGGTGAAGCTGCGATCCTCGTAGACGGTGATCTCCACGGGGATGACGTTGCCGCGCTGCGACTCGGTCGCGGCGTTGTACGCCTTGCAGAACTCCATGATGTTGACGCCGTGCTGACCAAGCGCGGGACCGACCGGCGGGGCGGGGTTGGCCTGCCCGGCCTGGATCTGGAGCTTGATGAGCCCGGCGACCTTTTTCTTCGGGGCCATTGTTGTTCGTTCCTTTTCTTCTCTTCTACGAAGCTTTAGATCTTGGCGACCTGGTTGAAGGTCAGTTCCACAGGCGTCTCGCGACCGAAGATGGACACCAGCACCTTGAGCTTCTGCTGCTCGGCGTTGACCTCGCTGATCGAGGCGGGCAGCGTGGCGAACGGGCCGTCCATGACGGTGACCGACTCGCCGACCTCGAAATCGACCAGGATCTCGGGACGCTCCAGCGTCGCCTCGGACGACGCCGCCGCGGCGGCCGTGGATGCGGCCTTGCCGGCGGCCTTCTTCGCCGCGCCCTGGGGCAGCAGGAACTTGACCACGTCGTCCAGGCTCAGCGGCGACGGGCGCGAGGTGGCGCCGACGAAACCGGTGACGCCGGGCGTATTGCGCACCGCACCCCACGACTCGTCGTTGAGGTCCATGCGCACCAGGATGTAACCGGGCAGCACCTTGCGGTTGACCTGCTTGCGCTGGCCGTTCTTGATCTCGGTGACCTCTTCGGTGGGCACCTCGACCTGGAAGATGTAGTCGCCGACGTCCAGGTTCTGCACGCGGGTCTCGAGGTTGGCCTTCACCTTGTTCTCGTAACCGGCGTAGCTGTGGATGACATACCAATCACCCGGCTTGAGACGCAGCTCCTTCTTGAGCGCAGTCGCCGGATCGACGTCCTCCTCGGCGGCTGCGGGGACCTCGTCGGTGGCCTCTTCAGAGACCTCGGAATCCTCGGCGGCCTCTTCAGAAGCGTCGGTGGCTTCCGCCTCGCCTGCCTCCAGGGTCTCGTCGAACACGTCGACGGCATCACCCGAAGGCGTCTCGGCGTCGAGCTGTTCGTCGCCGTCGAAGCTAGTCACGGTTGTCAGTCCTCTCTCAATTCTTCCGGTCAGCCGAACACGATCGACACGAGCTTGGCCAGCCCGAGGTCGACCCCGCCGATCAGCGCGACCATGAACGCCAGGAACACCAGGACCACCGTGGTGTAGCTGACCATCTGCTTGCGGTTCGGCCAGATGACCTTGCGCAGCTCCGCGACGACCTGCTTGAGGTAGTTCCACACGAAGGCAAACGGGTTCACCCGCTTGGTGTCGCTCTTCTTGCCCTTGCCGGCCTTGCCGGCCTTCGCGGTCTTGCCGGCCTTACCGCTCTTGGCGGCAGGCTCGTCGTCGCCCTCCGCGGCTTCGGCATCCGCCTCGGACGGCTCCGCGTCCTCCACCGGGGCTGCCGCAGCGCGCCGGGTCCGTTTTCCGGTCGGGCGCAGCGGACGGGTCACGACGGCCGTCTGACCGGCCGCGTCCTCAGTGCCCGCATCCTCGGTGCCCTCGGAGCCGGCACTGTCGCGCTCGTCGCTCACCGCATGCCTTTCATCTGGTTCGGGTGGCCACCTTCGGTGTGTCCACACTCGTCGAGTATTCAGTTGAGCAGGGGCGACAGGACTTGAACCTGCAACCTGCGGTTTTGGAGACCGCTGCTCTGCCAGTTGAGCTACGCCCCTTCGGTGCGGCCCTCACACAATTCGCGCGCTCCCCGACCGGCCGATTTCCGAACCGACGGACAGCGCGCTGATGTGGGAAAACCCCGAGGACCGAGTGTACATCGGCCCAAGTGCTAGTTACTAATCCCCTGCGACCGCCGTCCGCCGCACCTGTCCGGATTCCCGGTCGTACTGCACCGACACCGAGTTGTCGCCCTCGTGACCCATCAGCGTGGTGAAGGCCTCCATCACCACGAAGGCGTCCTCGGCATCGTCGTCACGAAGGATGTTGCGGGTGACGACGATATCGGCGCCGAAGCGCTCGTCGACCGACATGATCTCCAGCTCGGCGTGCAGCCGGTCGCCCACCTTGATCGGCCGGTGGTACACGAACCGCTGGTCGACCTGGATGATCTGCATGGTCTCCATGCCGACGTCGACATTGCGGAAGAAGTCCTGCTGCACCAGGTTGGCCAGGATCGACACAAAGGTCGGTCCTGCGACGAGGGTGTCGTGGCCCAGTTCCGCGGCGGCGTCCTCGTACAGCGAGGCGGGATGCTCGGATTTGACCGACTTGGCGAACAGTTTGACCTGCTCGCGGCCGACGACGAAGACCTCGGGGTACTTGTAGACCATCCCGAGCAGATCGGGGCGCAATGCCATGGGTCAGGCCAACTTCGCGACGGCGATGGCGCGGCCGAAGATCTTCTTGCCGCCGGTGGTGGCCGACAGCGCGATGGTGACCGACTTGTCCTCGGGCTGCACCGACTTCACCCGACCGTTGAAGACGATCTCCGCTCCGATGCCGTCGTTCGGCACGGGCACGACCGCGGTGAAGCGGACGTTGTATTCGGTGACAGCCGCCGGGTCGCCCACCCAGTCGGTGACGTAGCCGCCGCCGAGGCCCATCGTCAGCATGCCGTGCGCGATGGCGGTGTCCAGGCCGACCTGCTTGGCGATGTCGTCGTCCCAGTGGATGGGGTTGAGGTCACCGGAGACGCCGGCGTAGTTGACCAGATCCTGCCGGGTCAGCGGGATGACCTTCTCCGGCAGTGTGTCGCCGACGCTGACCGAACCGAACTCACGCAGAGCCATCAGTAAAACCCTCTTCCCCGTCGCCCGAACGGCCCGCGAGGGTCGTATAGGCCTCCTGCACAACCTCACCTTTGTCGTTGGTGACGATGTTCTTGGTGACGATGATGTCCGTACCGTGTGCCTGCCGCACCGAATCCACGTAGACGTCGCAGTACAGTCTGTCGCCCACCCGGATGGGTTGCGCGAAGGTGAAGGACTGGTCGACCTGGACGATCTGAGCGTCGTGAATCCCGATGTTGGCGTGCTCGAAGAACGCGTACTGCGCCATGTAGCCGAAAATGCTGATGAAGGTCAGCGGCGCCGGCAGGGTGTGGTGACCCAGCTCGGCGGCGACAGCTTCGTCTTGGAAGTACGCCGCGTCGTTCTTGACGGCGATGGCGTACTCACGCACCTTCTCGCGTCCCACCTCATACGCGTCGGGATACCGGAAATGCATCCCGACGATATTCGATGAGAGAGCCACGGCGCAGGGTCAGCGGGACTCTTTGTGGGGCTGGTGGTGACCGCAGTTCGGGCAGAACTTCTTGATCTCCAGCCGGTCCGGGTCGTTTCGCCGGTTCTTCTTGGTGATGTAGTTGCGGTGCTTGCACACCTCGCAGGCCAAAGTGATCTTCGGCCGTACGTCGGTACTCGACGCCACGTCAGTTGCCTCTCGTTGTTGCCTGTAGCGGTGGGGAGGCTCGATCTCCCGACCTCACGATTATGAGTCGTGCGCTCTAACCAGCTGAGCTACACCGCCCCGATTAGACGAAGGCGGCGATCCGCCTGGCGTCCACCGAGCCCCCTAACGGAATCGAACCGTTGACCTTTTCCTTACCATGGAAACGCTCTGCCGACTGAGCTAAGGGGGCGTGCACTGCTTGCGGCCCGTGGGCCTCAAAAAGGGTACATTCTCGCCGATTCAGTCGCCAAAACGGCAGCGTAATCGGCATCCGCCGGCCCGGGAAGACCCCTTGCGGCCCGGTTCGGCCCAGCCGGACCGCCGAGACTGAAGCAGGGGACGCCGCGCGCCGGATCCCCGTCCCTGGTCTCAGTCTCGGTGGCCGGTGCCGTCACAGCAGCCAGTCGTTGGGGCTGAACAGCTCGCAGTGCACCCGGGTGATGCCGCGGGCGGTCAGCTGATCGCGCACCGCCCGCACAAACCCGTCGGCGCCGCACAGGTACACCTCGGCCCCGTCCGGCAGCTCCACGTCGTCCAGGGACAGGAAGCCCTGATGGGCACCCGGGGTGCCGTCTTCGTACCAGAGCTGCAGGGTGGCGTCGGGCAGCAGGGCCACCAGGTCACGCTGACGCTCCCGCAGCGGATGGGTCTGCGGGCTGCGATCGGCGTGCAAGACGACGACGCGGGTGGCCGGATCGAGCGCCTCCAGGATGCCGATCATCGGCGTGATGCCGATACCTGCCGAGATCAGCACCAGCGGCAGTCCCGGCGCGGGAGCCGGGAGGTCGCCGAACGGCACGGTCACATCGAGCAGATCACCGACGCGAAGGTTGTCCCGGATCCACGTCGACACCTCGCCGACGGGTTTTACCGCGAAGGTCAGCTCACCGCTGCCACCGGTGTTGATCAGGCTGTACTGCCGCAGCTGACGGGCGCCGTCGGGCAGCGTCACGCCGACCGACACATACTGGCCCGCCGCGAAGGACAGCATCTCAGCACCGACCGGGCGCACCGTCAGCTCGATCGCACCGGACGGGTCGTCGACGCGGGACAGCACCTCGGCCCGCCGATAGACGTCCCCGTCGCGCACCCCGGCCTGGGCATACAGCGCGCGCTCCAGGGCGATCAGGGTGTCGGCCATGATCCAGAAGACCCGGTCCCAGGCCTGCGCCACCTCGGCGGTGACGGTGTCGGCGCCCAGCACCTCGACGATCGCGGCGAACAGGTTGTCGTGCACCACCGGGTACTGCTCGGCGACGATGCCCAACGAGGCGTGCTTGTGCCCGATCCGCGACAGCAGCTCCGCGGGATGCGGCAGATCGGGATCGACCAGATGCGTGGCGAACGTCGCGATGGAGGCCGCCAGCGCCCGTTGTTGCGCGCCTTGGGCCTGGTTGCCGCGGTTGAACAGGTTGCGCAGCAGCTCGGGATGGTTGTCGAACAACCGCCGATAGAAGGCCTGGGTGATGGCGTCGATATGCGCGCCGATCAGCGGCAACGTGGCGGTGACGATCTCGGCGTGGGCCGGGTCCAGCTCTTGGGTCTCGGTGGTGATGGTCATCGGGGTTTCCTTTCCAGGGCTATTTCGAGGGGTAAAGAGATGACGGGCAGCAGGGCACTGCCCGACAGGTGGTCGATGGTGTAGCCGTCGAGCTGGCGGTAGAAGGCCTCTTTGGCCTCGGCGAGCACCCGGCGCAACCGGCAGGCCGGGATCAGGGGGCAGGGCTGGGCACCGCCCGTGCAGTCGATGACTTCGGCGTCGCCCTCCAGTTGGCGCACCAACCGGCCCAGCGAGGCGTGCCGCCCGGCGTCGGTCAGTTCGAGTCCGCCGACCCGACCCCGGCGCGCATGGACCATGCCGAGTTCGGCCAGCCGTGCGACGGCCTTGGCGATGTGGTTCTCGGAGGCGTCGGCACCCGCGGCGATGGTGCGGGTGGTGATGCGCCGGCCGTCGCTGTCGGCGGCGGCCAGCAGCATCATGGTCCGCAGTCCGAGATCGGTGAACCGGGTGAGCTGCATGCGACAGACGCTAGTAATTCCGCATTTTGCGTGCGACATTTTCCGCTGTGCGGTTAAACACCTCGTGACATGCGGTTTTTAGACCTGCGGATATCGTCGCTCCGGGCACGAGCCCTACGCTGTGCCCATGTCTGAAGACCGCCTGTACTTCCGCCAGTTGCTGTCCGGCCGCGATTACGCCGCGGGCGACATGATCGCCGAGCAGATGCGCAATTTCGCCTACCTGATCGGTGACCGCGAGACGGGCGACGCGGTGGTGGTGGATCCGGCGTACGCGGCCGGTGACCTGGTGGACGCCCTGGAGGCCGACGGGATGCGGTTGTCCGGCGTGCTGGTGTCACATCACCACCCCGACCACGTCGGCGGTTCGATGATGGGGTTCGAATTGAAGGGCCTGGCCGAACTGCTGGAGCGGGTCAGCGTGCCTGTCCACGTCAACGCCCATGAGAGCGAATGGGTTTCGCGGGTCACGGGGATCGCGCCGAGCGAACTGACCGGACATCAGCACGGGGACAAGGTGGCCGTCGGCGAGATCGAGATCGAGTTGCTGCACACCCCCGGCCACACGCCGGGCAGCCAGTGTTTCCTGCTCGACGGGCGACTGGTCGCCGGGGACACGTTGTTCCTGGAGGGATGCGGCCGGACCGATTTTCCCGGCGGCGACGTCGACGACATGTTCCGCAGCCTGCAGGCACTGGCGGCGTTGGCCGGGGATCCGACGGTGTTTCCCGGTCACTGGTACTCCAGTGATCCGAGCGCTCCGCTGTCGGCGGTCAAGCGCTCCAACTACGTCTACCGGGCAAGCAACCTGGAGCAGTGGCGCCTGCTGATGGGCGGCTGACCTGGCCGACGCGGCCGGACAAAGCCGCGCGGCGGCATCCGGGCTGGGCTATCCTGCGGGGTCACAGCGCCCCTGTGGCGCGTGATGGGGAGGAAGCCCTGCGATGACGACACCGCCGACCCCGGCCGGCTGGTACCCCGACCCCGACGGAACGGGTGGTCAACGGTATTGGGATGGCACGGCGTGGACCGAGCACCAGGCGCCCGCGCAGCAGCAGCCACCGGAACCCGAACCCGTACCCGCTGCACCGGCCGAGGAGCCGTCGTCGTCATGGCCGTCGGAGCTGCCGCCATGGCCGACCGACATGGAAATGCCGTCCTGGGACGAGGCCGCCACCGAGCAGCCCACCTCCGTCGTTCAGGTTCCGCAGGCCGAACCCGCGGAATCCGCGTCGACGGACCCGGCACCCGAGCCGGCTGAGCCGCCCGCTGCCACCGAGCAGGACACCGTCGAGGTGCCGCGGCCCGAACCGGCCACGACCGTGGTACCGACCTACACCCCGCCGCATGCCGAACCGCTACCGACCTACGCCGCGCCGGCCGAACCGACCTACACCCCGCCGCCCGCCGGGCCGGCCGCCGGAAACGGCAACCTGCTCAAGGGCTACCTCGCCGGCGTCGGCGTGCTGCTCCTCGCCCTGATCGCGGTCCTGGTGTACGCGTTCGTCATCCACAAACCGGCAACCAGCCAGCTCAGCCTCCCGGGTACCGCCACGAGCGAGCCGTCCAGCACCGAGGCCACCGCGGCGCCGAGCCCGTCGCAGACCGACATTCCGACCGAAACGCCCGCACCGGTCGCCGGCACGGCTGTCGACGGTGACGTCACCTTCACCTCGAACGGCATCGACATCGGACCCACGGTGGTCGCCCCGGACAACGACCAACTGACCAAGACGGCGACCGGTGAGTTCGTCGTCGTACATCTGACCCTGACCAACAACGGTCAGACTCCCGCGACATTCGTCGCCGACCAGCAGGTCCTCACCGCCGGTGGCCAGACCTTCACCCCCGACACCGAGGCCACGTTCTATCTCGGTGGCACCTCGACGGTGGTGTATCCCGGTGAGCCCGCGAACGTCTCTGTCGCCTTCGATGTGCCGCCCGGGACCGTGCCGGAATCGCTGCAGGTGCACGGCGACCTGTCCAGCGCCGGGTCCGTCCTGCCGTTGAGTTAGCCCCCGGCGGGACACCCGCACCCCGGATGCTGTCGTAGAGATGTCCGCCAAAAAGGGGACAGACGACTGATTCCGAAGCACGGTAGCCTCGCTCTGCCGGATTTCGTCGAACGAGCGATGTTTTTCGGCGGATTCGCGGACTGATGGCCGGCAGGCCGCGTTGGCAGGATCAATCGCTAGTTTCGGTTGTGGCGGAGCCGTCGGGGGTTGCTGTGACGAACATCGTGCTGTGCTTCGGCGAAGAGCGGCCTTCCCACGTCCCCGCGTTGTGCGCCGCACTCGAGGACACCCAGTCGATCTGGTCTCACGACGTCCCGAAGCGGCGACGGGCGGCATCCGACGAGGCCAGGATCGCGATCAGCGCGGGGTACCGGCATCTGCTGCGAGTGTGGGAGCCCGGCGATGAGATATTCATGTTCGGCGCCGGCCGCGGCGCGGCCTGTGCCCAGGCCTTGAGCCGGCTGCTCGGCACCATCGGTGTGCTCGACGGTGAATTGATCGACTACGTGCTCGCCACCTATGCCGTACCGCGCACGCCGCGCAGTGGAGATGACTGGCGCTCCATCGCGGCCGTCGCCGCCGGGTTGACCGAGCAGCCCGACATTGCGGTGCCCGTCCGCTTCCTCGGCTTGTGGGACGCCACCAGCACGCGCGGCACGGCCGGACCCGTGAACGTGATCGAGGGCAGGCACGCGATCGCCATCGACGGCGGGCCGCTGCTGCAACGCGTAGACGGTGTCGAGGAAGTCTGGTTCCGCGGCACCCATCGCGGCGTCCTGACCGACGCGCTGACGCTGGACTGGGTGCTCGACGGCACCCTCCGCGCCGGGCTGCGGGTCGTCGCCGGCCCCGCGCAACCGCTGGGTGGTCGGCACGATGCGCGCGCCCGCGGGCTGCGGCGGCTGCCCAACGCCGCGGCCGTGCACGCCAGCGTCGAACAGCATGTGCGAGCGCACCCGGCGTACTGGCGCCGACTGCCGGCCGAGGTGGTGTGGACCGATACCGAGTGGCTGGCCCGCAACGAACGATTGGTCCAGCACGGGCAGCGGCAGCCCGTGGTCGCTCCGGCCTTGGCCGCCGCCAGCTAGCAATGCCAAAGGTCGTTGTTTACGCAACACTTGGCTAAGCGCTACTGTCCAGAGCGCAATCGGACGAACTGATGAGGGCGCTGTGGAGTGGTTTCGCGATCGATGGACCGATCTGGCCGGCCTGGGCTCTGCGGCCTGGCTAACCATCGCGGCGTGGACGGGCCTGCTGCTCGCGATTGTCGCGCTGATCTTCGTGACCCGCGCGATCAGCCGAAATCGGCAGCTCAAGCGTGACGAATTGCGGCCTCATGTGGTGATGTACATGGAGCCCAGCGCTACCGACTGGCATGTCATCGAACTGGTGGTGCGCAACTTCGGCAAGTCCGCCGCACACGATATCGAGTTCGATTTCGGGACCCCGCTGACCGTGGGCCGCTACGAGGACGCCTACGCCGACGGGCCGCCTGACATCACCGAACTCCGGCTCCCCAGCGAACTCACACAGCTGGCCCCCGGCCAGGAGTGGCGAACCGTCTGGGACTCGGCGATCAGCCGGGCAGAACTCGGCGGCGAGATCCGGTCGCGATTCGACGGCAGCCTGACCTACCGCGACCGTGCCGCGGGCGATAAGGGCAAGCCGCAGGAGTACACGTCGGCCGTGCTGCTCGACTGGGACAGCCTGCCACCTGTCCAACGCCTCGACCTGATGCTCAACCACGATCTGGCCAAACGGGAGAAGCAGAAGCTGGAGCTACTACGCAGCATGCTCACCTACTTCCACTACGCGTCCAAGGAAACGCGCCCCGAGGTGTTCCGGTCCGAGATCGACCGGATGAACCGCGCGGTGCGGGAAACCCAGGATCGCTGGCGGACCCGCCAGGTCGACCAAACCACCGAGCTCGACTTCCCGTGGATCGATGACAAGCGGCCCGGCGGCAGACATCACTCGAGCCCCGCCATCGGAATTCGCAACCACGCTCCGTAACATCCGCTCCATGACGACCCCGGTGAGTTACTCGGTCAACGAATCCGTCGCGACGATCACGTTGGACGACGGCAAGGTCAACGCGCTGTCGCCCGCCATGTTGGCGGCCGTCAACGGCGCGCTCGATCAGGCGGAGGCCGATATCTCCGCGGGCACCGTGAAGGCCGTGGTGCTGGCCGGCAACTCCCGGGTGTTCAGCGGTGGTTTCGAGTTGAGCGTGTTCGCCTCCGGCGACCCCGCGGCCGGGCTGGCCATGCTGACCGCGGGATTCGAGTTGTCGATCCGGGCCTTGAGTTTCCCGGCGCCGATCGTGATGGCGGCCACCGGGCCTGCCATCGCCATGGGGTCGTTCCTGTTGCTCAGCGGGGACCACCGGGTGGGGTCGGAGAAGTCGCGCTGCCAGGCCAACGAGGTGGCGATCGGGATGACGCTGCCGATCTCGGCCATCGAGATCATGCGGATGCGGCTCACCCGGGCCGCGTTCTCGCGTGCCGTGTCCGTGGCGGCCACCTTCTCGAGCGACGCCGCGATCGCGGCCGGCTGGCTCGACGAGATCGTCGACCGTGACGACGTGTTGGGACGCGCGCAGGCGGTGGCGGCCGAGTACGCCGCGACCCTGAACCTGAAGGCGCACGTGGCCAGCAAGGCCAAGGCCCGCGCATCGGCCATCGAGGCCATTCGCGTCGGCATCGACGGCCTGGCCGAGGAATTCGCGCGTACCTTGCAGTAGGGCGCGGCGGGCCAACGGCCAGGGCGGTCCCGCAGACCTATGTACTGATTGCCCGCCTCCGAGCGACTTTTCAGCGACAAGCCCGGGCGTCAGGGCGGCGCCTCCCGGGAGAGCGCGTCCGCGCGGACGAGCAGACCGCGCACGCGCTTCTCGATCCGGTACTCGGTGGCTCTCGGCATCTCCCCGAAGCGGTAGCGGCCGCGGCCCCGGGGCCACACCCTGCCGTGGCCCATCTCCCAGCGCAGCGCGTCGGACACCGTCTTCGACGGCCGGCCGCCGACGTCGAACCCGTTGCGCACCAGCCGGTCGATCAGCTCGGCCACTGTCGCCGGCCCTTCATGGGCGAGCAGCCAGGTCAGCAGGTAGCGCAGCTCGACACCTCGGACCCGTACATACGTGGACATGCCGCCATGTTCGTACGCGCCTCCGACAAGTTCGCCCTGTCGCTGAAATGTCGCTCGGAGGCGGGCATGCGGATACCTGATCCAACCCCCTCCCGCGAGTGACTATCGTGACTCGCAATGGCCCTGCACCTGCACCGCGCCGAGCGCACGGATCTGCTCGCCGACGGCTTGGCTGAGCTGCTGTCCCAGCCACTTCCCGACCCGTTCGCCCAAGAGCTGGTGCTGGTACCCGCCAAGGGGGTGGAACGCTGGCTCAGCCAACGGTTGTCGGACCGACTGGGTGTGTGCGCCGGGGTGCACTTCCGCAGCCCGCGCTCGCTGATCACCGAACTCACCGGCACCGCGCAGAGCGACCCGTGGTCGCCCGACGCGCTGGTGTGGCCACTGCTGGCCACCATCGACGAGAATTTGGACCAGCCGTGGTGCATCACCCTGGCCACCCACCTCGGCCACTTCGAAACCGGTGAGGAACGCGAGCTGCGCCAGGGTCGCCGCTACGCGGTGGCGCGCCGGTTGGCCGGGTTGTTCGCGTCCTACGCGCGCCAGCGCCCCGAACTCCTCATCGACTGGGCGGGCGTCGATGCCGACCTGGCTTGGCAGCCCCCGTTGTGGCAGGCGCTGCTGGCTCGGATGGACACCGACCCGCCGCACATCCGGCACACGAAAGCCCTTGCGACACTGAGGGAGGCACCGTCAGAACAGCTGCCGCAGCGCCTGTCGCTGTTCGGGCACACCCGGCTGGCCGCCACCGAGATCGACGTGCTCGACGCCCTGTCTACCCATCACGACCTGCACCTGTGGCTCCCCCACCCCAGTGACCGCGTGTGGCATTCGCTCACCGCGCACAAGACCCGCATCCCCCGTCGCGACGACACGAGTCATCGCGGCGTCGGCCATCCCCTGCTGGCCACCCTGGGCCGGGATCTGCGGGAGCTGCAGCGCGCACTCCCCACCCCGGCTTCCGACCAATATCTGCCCGCACCAACACATCCCGACACATTGTTGGGCTGGCTGCAGTCCGATATCGCCGCCGACCGGCCTCGGCCCGAAGGCCGGACGTGGCGGCCCACCGACCGGTCCGTGCAGGTCCACGCCTGTCACGGCCCGGCCCGCCAGGTCGACGTGCTACGCGAGGTCCTGGTGGGTCTGCTCGCCGACGACGCCACCCTGGAGCCGCGGGACATCCTGGTGATGTGCCCGGATATCGAGACATTCGCGCCGCTGATCTCGGCGGGTTTCGGGCTCGGCGAGGTGGTCCGCGGCGCCCACCCCGCGCACCGGTTACGCGTCCGGCTGGCCGATCGTGCACTGGTGCAGACCAATCCGCTGCTCGCGGTGGCCGCGCAACTGCTGAGCCTCGCCGGTGGGCGCGCCACCGCCAGTGAGGTGCTCAACCTGGCCGCGACCGCACCGGTGCGCGCACGATTCGGGTTCACCGACGACGACCTCGACGCGGTGACCGCGTGGGTTCGCGAGGCCAACATCCGCTGGGGTTTCGACCAGCGGCACCGCGCCCCCTACGGTGTCGAATTCCTGCACAACACCTGGCGTTTCGGGCTGGATCGGGTCCTTGCCGGAGTCGCGCTGTCCGATGATTCCCGAACCTGGCTGGACACCACGCTGCCGTTGGACGACGTCAGCAGCAACCGCGTCGAATTGGCAGGCCGGTTCGCCGAATTCGTCGAGCAACTGCATCGGACCGTCATCGCACTCAGCGGCACCCGCCCCCTGGCCGAGTGGTTACACACCCTGCTCGACGGGATCGATGCGCTGGCCCACGACGACGAGGACTGGCCACGGGCACAGGCGCAGCAGGAGTTCACCGACATTCTCGACACCGCAGACGGTGCCACGTTGCTACGGCTCAGCGATATTCGCGCACTGCTGGACCGGCGGTTGGCCGGGCGGCCCACCCGCGCCAACTTCCGGACCGGCACGCTGACGGTGTGCACCATGGTCCCCATGAGGTCGGTTCCCCACCGGGTGGTGTGCCTGGTGGGACTCGACGACGGGCTGTTCCCCCGGTTGGGTGTGGTCGACGGCGACGACATCCTGGCGCGCGACCCGATGACCGGTGAGCGCGACATTCGCTCCGAAGATCGGCAGCTGCTGCTGGACGCGATCGGCGCTGCCACCGAGACGTTGGTGATCACCTACACCGGCGCGAACGAATACACCGGGCAGATCCGCCCGCCTGCGGTGCCGGTTGCCGAACTGCTGGACGCCTTGGCGCTCACCTGCTCCGGTGAGATGTCGGTGCTGAGACGACACCCCTTGCAGCCGTTCGATATCCGCAACGTCGAGCCGGACGAAAGCGGCCTGCCGTTCACGTTCGATCCGACGGCACTGACCGCGGCCGTCGCGATGTCCGGGCATCGCGAACCGCGGCCGGTGTTCGTCTCCGGGCCGCTGCCGGCACCGCCGGTCGCCGATGTCGAACTGACCGAACTGATCCGGTTCTTCAATGATCCGGTGAAAGGGTTCTTCCGGGCGCTGGATTACACGCTGCCCTGGGATGTCGACGGCGTGTCCGATGCGATGCCGGTGGCCATCGACGCGCTCCAGGAGTGGACGGTGGGCGACCGGATGCTGGCCGACATCATGGCCGGCTTGACCCCGCAGGGCGCCCAACAGGCCGAGTGGCGACGTGGCACGCTGCCACCGGGCCGGCTGGGCTGGCGACGCGCCGTCGAGATCCGCGACCAGGCGGCCGAGCTGGCCGCCGAAGCGCTTCGGCACCGCACCGCCGAAGCGGCGGTCTTCGACGTGGATGTCGAGCTGGAGCCGGGCCGGCGGTTGACCGGCACGGTGACGCCGGTGTTCGGCAACCGGTTGTCGGCGGTGACCTATTCCAAACTCGATGGCAAGCACCTGCTCGCATCCTGGATTCCGTTGCTGGCCTTGGCCGCTGCGCAGCCGAAGCAATCGTGGTCGGCCGTCTGCGTCGGCAGGCCACGGCGGGGTACGACGCCGCGGATGCAGGTGCTGCAGGCACCGGACGTCACCCTGCCGGTGCTGCGCGACCTGGTCGCGTTGTACGACGAGGGCCGCCGGGCCCCACTGCCGCTGCCGGTCAAGACATCGTATGCGTGGGCAGTGGCCCGTGCGGCCGGCGACGATCCCGAACAGAGTGCCGCGTACCGCTGGAAGAACGAATGTGAGGACAAGGCGATCGAGCGGGTGTGGGGACGCGGCGCCCGGCTCGCCGAACTGACCGGCCTCGACGATTATGCCCAGCGCCTGTGGGTGCCGCTGCTGCGCGCCGAAAGTGGTTCGCGGTGACGACTTTCGACCTGCTCGGCCCGCTGCCCGCGCCGCGATCGACGACGGTGTTGGAGGCCAGCGCGGGTACCGGCAAGACGTTCGCCCTGGCGGGGCTGGTGACGCGGATGGTCGCCGAAGGCGTGGCCAGGCTCGACGAGATGCTGCTGATCACCTTCAGCCGATCGGCCAGCCAAGAACTACGCGAACGGGTGCGCGCCCAGATCGTCCGCGCGCTGGTCGCCATCGACGATCCGGCGCGCGCGTGCAATGACCTGGAACGCCACCTCGCCGCCGCCGACCGGTCGGCGCGGCGATTGCGCCTGCACGACGCGCTGGCCGGGTTCGACGCCGCGACCATCGCCACCACGCACCAGTTCTGCCATATCGTGCTGAAATCCCTTGGGGTGGCCGGCGACAGCGACAGCGGCGTGACACTGGTGGAAAGCCTCGACGAGCTGGTGACCGAGATCGTCGACGATGTGTACTTGGCGCATTTCGGCATGCAGCGCGACGACCCGGTGTTGGGTTACCGGGCCGCACTCACGTTGGCGCGGGAAGTGGTGAACAATCCGGCCACCGAATTGCGGCCGATCGATCCGGAGCCGGATTCGTATGCGGCGGTGTGTCTGGCGTTCGCACGAGATGTGCTGGCCGAATTGGACACCCGCAAGCGGCGCCGGGGCATTCTTGGTTACGACGATCTACTGACCCGGTTGGCGACCGCCCTGGACAGCCCGGGGTCAGCGGCCCGGGTCCGGATGCCGCAACGCTGGCCGATCGTCATGGTCGACGAATTCCAGGACACCGACCCCGTGCAATGGCAGGTGATCGAACGCGCCTTCACCGGGCGGTCGACGTTGGTGCTGATCGGTGATCCCAAGCAGGCCATCTACGCCTTCCGCGGCGGCGATATCGACACCTACCTGCGAGCGGCCGGGACGGCGGGTGACAAGCAGACCCTGGGCACCAACTGGCGCAGTGACGAGGCGCTGGTGCAACGGCTACAGGTGGTGCTGGGCGGCGCGCAGTTGGGCGGACCGGACATCGTGGTGCATCCGGTGCAAGCCCACCACGGCGGGCACCGGCTGGCCGGTGCGCCACACAACGATCCGTTCCGGCTGCGGGTGATCACCCGCGGTAACAGCGGGACGCGGACCTTGCCGATCGACCGGTTACGCGCACACATCGGCAAGGATCTGGCCGCCGATATCGGGGCGCTGCTGACCAGCGGCGCGACCTTCGCCGGAGATCCGGTACAAGCCCGTCACATCGCGGTGATCGTCGAGACCCACCGGGATGCGCGGGCGTGTTTCGACGCCTTGGCCGCCGCCGGCATCCCGGCGGTCTACACCGGTGACACCAATGTGTTCGGTTCGGAGGCCGCGGCCGACTGGCTGTGCCTGCTCGAGGCGTTCGACCAACCGCACCGTACCGGGCTGGTGCGGGCGGCGGCGACCACGGCGTTCTTCGGGGAGACCGCGACAAGCCTTGCCCTCGGCGGCGACGACCTGACCGATCGGATCGCCGCGACGCTGCGGGCGTGGGCGGGCCATGCCCGCGAGCGCGGTGTGGCCGCGGTATTCGAGGCCGCGCAGCTGTCCGGCATGGGCCGTCGGGTGTTGTCCCGCCAGGGCGGCGAGCGGTTGATGACGGACCTGTCGCACATGACGCAGCTGCTGCAGGACACCGCCCACGGCCAGGGTTTTGGGCTGCCGGCGCTGCGGGATTGGCTGCGCAGCCAGAGTTCGGACGCTGCCGGCGCTGCCGGGTCAGCCGAACGCAACCGGCGCCTGGACAGCGACGCCGCGGCCGTGCAGATCATGACGGTGTGGGTGTCCAAGGGGTTGCAGTACCCGATCGTGTATCTGCCGTTCGCGTTCAACCGGTACACCCCGGATCCGGATCCCGTTCTGTACCACGAAGACTCGGCCCGATGCCTGTATCTCGGTGGTGCGACACCGGCGGTGATCCGGGCCGGTAAGGCCGAGGCGGCGGCCAACGACAGTCGTTTGACGTATGTGGCACTCACCCGCGCACAGTCGCAGGTGGTGGCATGGTGGGCGCCGTCGTACTACGAACCCAATGGTGGGTTGTCGCGCCTGCTGCGCGGCCGATCACCCGGCACCGCCGAAGTTCCCGAGGTGTGCGCGCCGAACAAGATCTCCGACGCCGACGCCCTGGCCCGGCTGCGGCTTTGGGAAGAGGCGGGCGGGCCGGTGCTGGAGGAGTCCGTCATCGCGCCGTTCACCACGCCGGCGGCTCCGGTACCCGCCACCGGC
The DNA here is from genome assembly GCF_033741155.1 of Mycolicibacterium chengduense. Taxonomy (NCBI): domain Bacteria; kingdom Bacillati; phylum Actinomycetota; class Actinomycetes; order Mycobacteriales; family Mycobacteriaceae; genus Mycobacterium; species Mycolicibacterium chengduense. Next base: position 176,712 of record NZ_JAWQNH010000008.1, read on the forward strand.
CTCGCGGTGCGGCTTTTCGACCGGTCGATCGACACCACCTGGCGCCGCACGTCCTATTCCGGGTTGTTGCGTTCGGCCCAGGAGGCCGAGCCCGCGGGCGTGTCGAGCGAGCCCGAGGTCGCGGAATTGGACGACGAGCTCGCCGAGGTCGCGCTGTCGGCACCGGCGTCGGGCTCCGCGGTGCCCTCGCCGATGGCGGATCTGCCCACCGGTGCCGCCTTCGGGTCGTTGGTGCACGCGGTGTTGGAGACCACGGACCCGTTCGCGCCGGACCTGGCCGCCGAACTGCATACCCAGGTGGTCACCCACGCAGCGCGGTGGCCGGTCGCGGTGGCGCCCGCCGAGGTGGCCGCGGCGCTGGTACCGATGCACGACACCCCACTGGGCCCGCTGGCGCCGGGCACCACGTTGCGCCAGATCGGGTTGCGGGACAGGTTGTGCGAGTTGGACTTCGAATTCCCACTGGCCGGCGAGCACCGCACGTTGGCCGATATCGGGGCGCTGCTGGAGCGGTACCTGCCCACCGACGACCCCCTGGCCTGCTATGCCGAGCGGTTGTCCACCGGCGCGCTGAGCAGGCAGTCGCTGCGCGGCTACCTGTCCGGCTCGATCGACGTGGTGCTGCGGGTGGACGGCCGGTTCGTGGTGGTCGATTACAAGACGAACTGGCTGGGCACCGGGGATGCGCCGCTGACCGCCGCGGACTACGGCTCCGACCGCATGGTCGAGGCGATGGTCCATTCGGACTACCCGCTGCAGGCGCTGCTGTACAGCGTGGTGCTGCATCGTTACCTGTCCTGGCGGTTGCCCGGCTACCGGCCCGACGTGCATCTCGGTGGGGTGATCTATCTGTTCGTGCGCGGAATGTGCGGTCCGGCAACGCCGATGCTCGGCGGTCACCCGGCGGGGGTGTTCAGCTGGCGTCCGCCCGCCGCTCTGGTGGCCGACCTGTCGGCATCGTTGGAGGGTGCATGATCACCGACTTCGAGCCTGCCGATACCCATGTCGCCGACCGGCTGACGGCACTGGCTGGGGAGACCGACGAATCCGTGCGACTGGCGGTGGCACTGGCCGTGCGGGCCCTGCGCGGCGGATCGGTGTGTGTGGATCTGCGGGCCGCGGCGGGCGAGGTCGGTGCCGACGCCGACGCCTGGCTGGACGCCGTTCGGGCCAGCCCGCTGACCGGTTCACCACCGGTACTGCATCTGCTGGGCGACCTGCTCTACCTCGACCGGTACTGGCGTGAGGAACAGCAGGTCTGCGATGACGCCCTGGCCTTGTTGAGCACGCAGCCGGCCGGGCCGGTGCCCGAGGTGGCGAGGTTGTTCCCGGACGGGTTCGACGAACAACGCTCAGCCGCGGATCGTGCGCTGGCGCAGGGCCTCACGGTGCTGACCGGGGGGCCGGGCACCGGCAAGACGACCACCGTTGCCCGGTTGCTGGCGCTGTTCGCCGAGCAGGCGGCGCTGGCCGGACAACCGACACCGCGCATCGCCTTGGCGGCACCCACCGGCAAGGCCGCGGCCCGGCTCCAGGAGGCCGTGCGGGCCGAGGTCGGCCGCCTCGACGAGGTCGACCGCGCCCGACTGACCGGGCTGTCGGCCACCACCCTGCACCGGCTGCTCGGCCCGCGGCCGGATACCTCGTCACGGTTCCGTCATCACCACGGCAATCGGCTTCCGCACGACATCGTCGTCGTCGACGAGGCGTCGATGGTGTCGCTGACCATGATGGCCCGACTGCTGGAGGCGGTCCGTCCGCAGACCCGACTGCTCCTGGTCGGTGATCCCGATCAGCTGGCATCGGTGGAGGCCGGCGCGGTGCTGGCCGATCTGGTCACCGGGCTGGGCGCCGAACACGTTGCCGCACTGCGGACTTCGCATCGGTTCGGGGAGTCGATCGGTGCGCTGGCCGCCGCGATCCGGGACGGCGACGCCGACCGCGCGCTCGAGGTGCTCGACGGCGGCGGCCCACACATCGTCTGGGACCAGACCACCGAGTCGCTGCGCGACGTGCTGTTGCCGCACGCCCTGCGACTCCGGGAGGCCGCGGTGCGGGGTGATCACCGCGTCGCGACGTCGACCCTGGATGAGCACCGGCTGCTGTGCGCCCACCGGCACGGGCCTTTCGGTGTGGCGCAGTGGAACCGGCAGGTACAGCGCTGGCTCACCGAGGCCACCGGCGAACCGATGTGGTCCACCTGGTATGCCGGCCGGCCGGTCTTGGTGACCGCCAACGACTATGGCTTGAAGCTGTACAACGGCGACACCGGGATAACGGTCGCCGCGCCGGACGGATTGCGGGTGGTGTTCGGAGATGCATCGTTCTCGACGAGCAGGCTCACCGACGTGGAGACCGTGCACGCGATGACGATCCACAAATCGCAGGGCAGCCAGGCCGACGAGGTGACGGTGTTGTTGCCCTCGGCGGACTCGCGGTTGTTGACGAGGGAGCTGTTCTACACCGCCGTGACACGCGCGAAGCGGACGGTGCGAGTGGCCGGCTCGGCCACTGAAGTGCGTGCTGCCATCGCCCGCCGCGCCGTGCGCGCGACAGGGCTGGGGCTACGGCTGCGCCAGTAGCGTCTCGGGGCTACTCAGACGGTCCGCGCCGCGAAGGCGGCGCTGGACAGAATGCCGATTGCCAGTGCCAGCGTGCCGTAGCCGAGAACGGCGGCTGCGACGACAGCGGCGATCGAGCCGACACCGAGAAGTACCAGCAGGCCTGCTAACAAAGCTCCGCCCATGTCCACCCTTTCCTATGACTGTCGTCACAATGTAGCGCATTCGGTGTGCTGAATCACACCAACTGGCGGACACGGTCTGATGACGACTCGCGAACACCATCTGGCCAGGTCAGGGGACATGTTTTGCTTACCGATCGGCCAAGACAACCTTGCCGGACGGCCGACTAACTAGCAAAGATCTCCCGGTGCCAGCCGGGGTTCTCCGCCGGTCAGCCGATGGGCAACACTGGACCCATGACAGACGCCACCGCCACCCGCGTCGCGGTCTACCTCGACTTCGACAACATCGTGATCTCCAGATACGACCAGGTCAACGGGCGCAATTCCTTCCAGCGCGACAAGGCCAAAGGGCTGCAACCGGATCCGCTGGCCAGAGCCACCGTCGACGTCGGGGCCGTGCTGGATTTCGCATCCTCCTTCGGAACCCTGGTGCTCACCCGGGCCTACGCCGACTGGTCGGCGGACGTCAACGCCGGCTATCGCCAGCAGCTGGTGGGACGGGCAGTGGACCTGGTCCAGCTGTTCCCGGCAGCGGCCTACGGGAAGAACGGTGCCGATATCCGGCTGGCCGTCGACGCTGTCGAGGACATGTTCCGGCTGCCCGACCTCACACACGTGGTGATCGTGGCCGGCGACTCGGATTACATCCCACTGGCCCAGCGCTGCAAACGGCTCGGCCGATACGTCGTCGGGATCGGAGTGGCCGGGTCCTCGAGCCGGGCTCTGGCGGCCGCCTGCGACGAGTTCGTGGTCTATGACGCGCTCCCCGGGGTTCCGGAGTTCGAGCCGGCGCCCGCCGCCGAACCGAAGAGCACCGGCCGGCGCACCAAGAAAACCGAGCCGGAGGAGCCCGCGGCGCCCGACCCGCAAGCTGCCGCCACCGCCTTGCTCACCCGGGCGCTGCAGATCGGACTGGAGAAGGACGATGTCGACTGGCTGCACAACTCCGCGGTGAAGGCCCAGATGAAGAGGATGGATCCGTCTTTCAGCGAAAGGTCTTTGGGATTCCGGTCTTTCAGCGATTTTCTGCGGTCGCGGTCCGACACCGTCGAACTCGACGAGAGCTCCACGACCCGAATGGTGCGGCTCCGGCCCTAACGCCGGCCGTGACGCTGCCTACCGCGAAGCCCCGTTCAGCACCGGCTCGGCGACCATGCCCTTCTCCACGCCCCACATGGTGGCGATGGTCTTGTACTCACCGGTGGAAATCAAGTGCTGCAACGCCTGCAGCAGTGACTGCGCCAGGGGTGAGCCCTTGGCCACCGGCCAGCCGTAGGGCGCCGAGTCGAAAACCTCACCGGCCGGAACCAGCGCACCGCCACTGAGCTTGATGGCAAAACCCGTCACCGGCGAATCCGCCGACATGGCAACGACATCCCCGGCGATCAGCGCCGCTGTCACGTCATCCTGGCGGTTGTAGACCACCTTCTCGATCGGAGCCAGGCCCGCCGCCACGCATTCGTCACTCTTGGCCGGTATCTCGACCGTCTCCTGAATCACGCTGGCCGCCACACCGATTCGCAGACCGCACGCCGAATCCGGGCGGACCGACGCACCGGCGCGCTGCGCCCACAACGTGCCCGCCTCAAAATAGGTCACGAAATCGACCAGCTGCTGGCGCTCCCGCGTATCGGTCACCGAGGACATCCCGACATCGACCGTGCCGCTGCGCACCGACGGGATGATCTGGTCGAACTCGGTCTCGCGGTACTCGGGTGTCAGGCCGAGGGTGCGCGCCACGGCATTCATCAGGTCGACATCGAAGCCGACGATCTCGCCGGCCGAGTTCCTGAACTCGTTGGGCGCGTAAGGCACGTTCACACCGATCACCAGCTTGCCGGTGCCGCGGATCTCGGCGGGCACGGTGGCCGCGATCGCGGCGACCGATCCCGGCGGTCCGTCGGCGAGCACCACCTTGTCGGTGTCCCACCATTTCCAAGCGGCCACGGCGCTGGCGCCCACCAACACCAGCACCCCGGCCGCCAGCAACGCCCGCTGCGGCACCCGGCGACCCGGGCCGCCACCGCGCTGCACCGAATGCCGTCCCGAACCGGTCACCCGCACCGGGGTCTGCACCGCCTGTCGCGCAGCGGCCGCCAACTCGGCGCCGGTCTGGTAGCGCTTGGCCGGCTTCTTCGCCATGCCCTTGGCGATCACCTCGTCGAAGGGCTGCAGCCGGGGATCGATGGCCGACGGTTTCGGCGGCGGCGCCACCATATGCCCGGCGATCTGCTGCTCCAGGCTGTCGGCGGGGTAGGGCCGCGTCCCGGTGAGGCACTCGTAGAGCACGCACGTCAGCGCGTAGATGTCGGCCCGCGGATCGGCCTGCCCGCCGTCGAACCGTTCGGGCGCCATATAGGCCAGCGTGCCCAGCGTGCTGCCCGCCGTCGTCATGCCGACCTCACCAGCCACCCGGGCCAGCCCGAAGTCGATCAGATACGCGAAGTCCTGTTTGGTGATGAGGATGTTCGACGGTTTGACGTCGCGGTGGATCAGGTCCTGTTTGTGCGCGGCATCCAGCGCCGAGGCCACCTGCTCGATGACCTTGACCGCGAACTCGGGCTCCAGCGGCTTGTCGGCATCGGCCAGGATGGCGCCCAGGGTGCGCCCCTCGATCAGCCGCATGTCCAGATAGAGCCGCCCGTCGATCTCGCCGAAGCCGTGGATCGGCACCACGTGCGGATCGTTCACACCCGCAGCGGCCTGCGATTCCTGCCGGAAGCGAGCCTGAAAGGTGGTGTCCAACGCCAGATTGGGTGGCAACACCTTGAGCGCGACCACCCGATGGGTCCGGGTGTCGTAGGCCCGGTAAACCTCACCCATCCCGCCGCGGCCGATCAGCTCCCGAAGCTGATAGTGCCCGAAAGGTGTCGCGTCCACCGTCTTCCCTCTCGGCGCTGGCCCTCTGTTCGCGTGCGTGGCTGAGTCGCAGTGTCGATCGAAGCTACATCACAGTGGCAAAATTGTCGTCCTGTGTCAGCCGGAATTCGGCTGCCTCCCACACAGCGCCGGTACCCATGCTTGGCATGACGAGCGGTTACGTTTGTCCACGTGCGTGTTGACGGCCGGGACATCAGCGTCACCGGGAGCTTGCTGCAACCGCTGACCAGGCGCACCAACGACATCCTGCGGCTGCTGCTTGCCGCCCTGTTCCTTGCCACCGTCATCACCAGCTCGCTGATCACCCGCAACGACTGGGTGGCCCTGGAGCGGTCGGTCTCGGAGATCATCGGGGTGCTCACGCCCACCCAGTCGAACCTGGTCTACCTCGCCTACGGCGTGGCGATCCTGGCGCTGCCCTTCGTCATCCTGGTCAGCTTGGTGTTGTCCCGGCAGGTGAAGCTGCTGGGCGCCTACGCCGCGGCGGGGTTGTTGGCCATCCTCTCCCTGTCCATCTCCGGTAACGGCATCGCCGCGCCGCAGTGGCATTTCGACCTGTCCGACCGGCTGGACACCCAGTTGTCCCAGTTCCTCGACGATCCACGCTGGATCGCGCTGCTGGCGGCGGTGCTCACGGTGTCGGGTCCGTGGCTGTCGCGGCGGCTGCGACGGTGGTGGTGGACGCTGCTGCTGGCGTTCGTGCCGATCCATCTGGTGGTCAGCGCCGTGGTGCCGGCCCGTTCACTGCTCGGGCTGGCGGTCGGCTGGTTCGTCGGCGCCCTGGTGGTCTGGGTGGTCGGGACCCCCGCCCTGGAGGTCCCGTTGGACGGCGCGATCCGGGCGCTGGACCGGCGCGGGTTCGTGGCGACGACGCTTGCCGTGATCCACCCGCCCGGCCCGGGACCGCTGGTGCTGGCCGCGACCAGCGCCGACGCCACCGCGGTGGCCGAGCTGTACGGGCCGAACCAGCGCAGCGGCGGCGCCCTGCGGCAATTGTGGATCAAGTTCCGGCTGCGCGATGACGAGACGGCTCCGCTGCAGACCTCGATGCGGCGCGCCGTCGAGCACCGGGCGCTCATGGCCATCGCCATCGGTGACCTGGGTTTGGCCAACACGTCGACGGTGGCGATGGCCGCACTGGACCGGGGCTGGACGCTGTACGCCCGCAAACCCGCGCGCGGCGCCGCCCTGACGGCCGATGTCGCGACCGCCGGTGAGGTCTGGACGGCCCTGCGCGAACTGCACGGACACGGCATCTCACACGGTGACCTGCGAGCCAAGGAGATCACCGTCGACGACGGTGCGGTGCGCTTCGGTGGCTTCGCCTACGCCGAGTACGGGGCCACCGATCAGCAGTTGCAATCGGATATCGCGCACCTGCTGGTGACCACCACGGCGCTGTACGGGGCCACGACGGCCGTCGCGGCCGCGATCGACGCGTTCGGCCGGGACGCCGTGCTGACCGCGTCGCGGCGGCTGACCAAGTCCGCGGTCCCCAAGCGGATCCGCGAGCACGTGCCGGACGCCTCGGACGTGATCAAGGCGGCCCGCGAGGAGGTGCAAGAGCAGACCGGCGCCGGTCAGATCCGGCCCGAGACCATCACCCGCTTCACCCGCGTGCAGATCATCCAGCTGGTGTTGCTCGGCGCGCTGGTCTACGTCGCCTACCCCTTCATCAGCACGGTGCCGACCTTCTTCTCCGAGCTGGGTTCGGCCAACTGGTGGTGGGCGATGCTGGGGCTGATGGTGTCGGCGCTGACCTACGTCGGCGCCGCCGCGGCGCTGTGGGCCTGCGCCGACGGCCTGGTGAGCTTCCGCAACCTCTCGATCATGCAAGTGGCCAACACGTTCGCCGCCACCACCACCCCGGCCGGCGTCGGCGGCCTCGCATTGGCGGCCCGTTTCCTGCAGAAGGCCGGCCTCACCCCGCTGCGCGCCACGGCGGCGGTGGCGCTGCAACAGACCGTCCAGGTGATCGTGCACGTGTTGCTGCTGATCCTGTTCACCACCATCGCCGGCGCATCGGCGAACCTGTCGCATTTCGTGCCGAGCGCGACCGTGCTGTACCTGGCCGCCGGCGTGGCCCTCGGGCTGATCGGGATGTTCCTGGCGGTGCCCAAGCTGCGCCGCTGGCTGGCGTCGTCGCTGCGGCCGAAACTCAAGGAGGTCACCGGCGACCTGATCGAGCTGTCCCGGGAGCCCCGACGGCTGGGCCTCATCGTGCTGGGAGCGGCCGGCACGACACTGGGCGCCGCCCTGGCGCTGTGGGCCAGCGTCGAGGCGTTCGGTGGTGACACGTCGTTCGTGACCGTCACGGTGGTGACGATGGTCGGCGGGACACTGGCGTCGGCGGCCCCCACACCGGGCGGTGTCGGGGCTGTGGAGGCCGCCCTGATCGGTGGTCTGGCCGCCTTCGGCGTGCCGGCCGCGATCGGGGTGCCCTCGGTGCTGCTGTACCGCGTGCTGACGTGCTGGCTGCCGGTGTTCGTCGGCTGGCCGGTGATGCGGTGGCTGACGCGTAACGACATGATCTAGCCGCCGTATCCGTATGTTGGTCGGCATGGCACTCACCACCAAGCTCGCATCCGCTGCTGCTGTCACCGCCACCGCCGTGATCGGCGGTCTGGCCAGTCGTCCGGCGCAGTCGTCCTGGTACGAGAATTTGCGCAAGCCGCCGTACCAGCCTCCGCGCCAAGCATTTCCGATTGTCTGGCCCATCCTGTACACCGATATCGCGCTGGTGTCCTCGGCAACCATCGACGAGCTCCAGGCGCGCGGTGAGACGGCCAAACGCAGGTCCTACATCGTCGCCCTCGTCATCAACCTGGTACTAAACGCCAGCTGGTCGTGGATCTTCTTCAGTCGGCGCAAGCTCGGTGCCGCCGCCGTCGGCGCCGCCGCGCTGACCGTCAGCAGCGCCGACCTGACCCGGCGCGCCGTCGAGGTCAACGGCGCCAAGGCAGCCCCGCTGGCGCTCTACCCGGCGTGGTGCGCGTTCGCGACAGCCCTGTCGACGCCGATCTGGTGGATGAACCGCAGCCGCTGAGTCACTGCCCGCGGGTGGGCTTGCGCTGGATGCGCAGCGCCTGAGTCGGTGTGTCCAGCGCGGTGGTGGCCGGTGCCTCCAGCGCGGTGGTCGGCGGCGCTTCCAGCACCGTCGTCCGCTCATCCCGACGCCGCACGATTCTGGGCACGGTCGCCTGTTGCGGCCGCACGACGGTGGATGGCTCGACGGTGGAGACCGGCGGTGCTGCGGTGCGTCGCCGGACCACCAACCCCGCCAATGGGCCGGTCAACAGCATGACGACCAACACGATCAGGCTGAGCAGCGCGACGGTCACATCGAAGGTGCTGGTGATCTGCTGGGCCAGGTTGTTGCCGTAGACGGCCGCCGGCGCCGGCGTGGCATACCGCGGGGCCAGCGCCACCCCGATCGCCACATTGGCGACGCTGAAGACGAACAACACCCCACTGAACGCTGCCGCCACCACTCCCCTGCCCAGATTGCGGTGCAGCCACAGCGCAATGACCGCAGTGACCAGGTTGAACGCCGTCATCGCGACGCTGTCGTACAACGCCCGGGGCAGATCCAGGGACAGCGCGACAAGGTAATCGACCACGCGCAGCGCGGCGGACGCGAACGCCCAGAACGCGATGAGCGTCAGGCATTTCTGTGCGGCACCACGGTAGGCACCGATGGTCGGCGGCTTGATCAGGAAGACGGCATACAAGGTTGTCGGCGCGACGATTCCGGCCACCGCGGCCCAGGCGAGATAACCCTCGTAACCGATGGCCGCGGTCGAGGTGTTCTCGGCGATGCCGTGGAACGCATCGATATCTCGGCCGATCCCACTGATCCAGGTCAGCGTGGCGGCCAGGGCGCCCGCCGCGCCGAGCGCCGTCGTGGCCAGGCGCGCCGCCGCGGTCCGCTCCGTCAACCAGCGTGAGGCGATGACCAGCGCGATCAACGCCTCGACGCCGTACAGGACGGTGGTGACGACGACGGCGATGTCGTGCCCGCCGAAGGCGCCGTCGGTGACGAACAGGTAGCGCAGCCGCCAGTACAAGTTGAAGGCCACCGACAGCGTCGCCAACGCGATCGACACGAAACCGATGACCCGCGCGATCGCATACCAAAGCCGAAAACCGTTGTCCTCGATGGTGATCGATGTGATCGGCGGTTGGGCGGCCAACAGTGCCCCGCCCACCCCCAACAGCATGGCCGGCCCCACGCCGGGCGGCACCGCCCCGGTGCCGCCGTGCTGCACGGTCTGCGCCAGGTGGTAGCCGACGAAGACGACGACCATGAGCAGGTAGGGGACGCACAACAGCACCCGAATCCGCGCGCCGCGCCGGATATCGGTCAGAGGGCGGACATGCGGCACCGCGGCGGCACCGAGGGCCAACACCGTCGCGACGATCACGGCGACGAACAACGATCCGGCGCTACCGGGGATACCGGGCCCGAACCGCAGATTCCACGGCAGCAGCAGCGCCAGGATCAGTAGTGCGACGGCGACACCGTCGCGCACCCGATTGGTGCGACGGGGAATGTAGCCGGTGCGATCACTCACCCGCCCGATCCTTCCACGCGCGCGGCGGGCAGGGTATCGACTTCTGCTCGGCACTGTGCGCTGTGCGGTAGCTTGGAACGGTCGAAGCGTCGGGGGTGGCAGAGTACGCGTGAGGCAAGGAGTAAAGCCGTGGACGTAGTCCTCGGGGTCGCGGTCACCGGTCGGGTGGCGCGGCTGGCCATGATGGATTTTCCCGGCACCCAGGTGCTCGACCAATACGCGTTCGATCTGGCCGATGACGCTGTGGCCGAACTCGCCGAGACCATCATCGGCACCCATCGCGAGATCGCCGCCTCGGGTAACCGGTTGGCCGCGACCCGCCTGTGCCTGCCGGACGCCGCCGAGGCGCAGACGCTGCGTCAGACCGTGGTCGACGCCGGGGTGCTCGATGTCGACGTGGTCACCGAGGCCGAGGCGGCCGCTTCGCTGGCCCGCAGCCAGGGCGTCGACGCGTCGCTGCTGCTGGCCGCCGACGACACGGTGTCATTGACGGTCGTCGGCGATAATCCCGCCACGCTGGCCTCGGTGCCGATCGGCGCCGCAGGAGCGGCCGTCGCCTGCGCGACCGTGCTGCAGCAGGCGCCGCCCGAGATCCAGGTGATGCTGACGGGCCAGCGCCTGGACTTGGAATCCATTGCGGCAGAACTTCGTTCGACGATTCCCGTGCAGGTTCCGGCCGACGTCGGCTACGCGATCGCACGCGGGGCCGCCCACACCGCCGGCGGTTCGGGTGCCGCACCGGCCGGTGCGGCCACCCAGCTCGCCCCGGTGGTGGATGCCACCGCGGCGGCGCCGGTGCTGGACGCGACGCAGGCCGCCCCGGTCGTGGATGCCACGGAGGCCGCACCGGTCAACGCGGCCAACACCGAACTGGCGCCACAGCTGGCGTACTCGCAGGCCACCGATGAGGAGCCGTGGTCCGGGTATGACGAGATGTCCGAGGCGGCCATCGCCGAGTTCGTCCCCGAGCAGGAGGACGAGGCGGCCTATCCGGGCTCCGATTACACCGAGGCGATTCCGGCGCCGCCGCCGCGGCTGATCCTGATGGGTAGCGCGGTGGGGTTCCTGGTGGCAAGTTTCGCGACGTTGGCCGTCACGGTCGCCGTGAACATCCGCCCGGCGGCGGTGGTCAGCGCCCAACCCGCACCCGTGCAGTCCGATACCGTGCCCGGCCGGTATCTGCCGCCCGTCCCGCACGAGCCCGATCCGGTGGCATTGCCGGTCGCGGTGCTCACCCCGGCACCGGCGGCACCGGCCGCCCCGGCGCGTTCCCGCAGCGTCAGCCCGCCGGCAGCACCGGCGCCGCAGGCGCCCGCGCCGGTCGAGGCTCCCCCGGCCGCCCCACCACCGCCCGCCGGTGTGCCTGCCGTGCCGATTCCCGTCCCGCCGGTCATCGTGTTTCCGCCGCTGACGCCGTGGACACCGCCGACGGTCACCGTCACCAGCACGCCGAGCACGACCACTCCGACCACCACGACGACTCCGACCACGACGACCAGCCCGACCACGACGACCACGACGACCACCACCACTGCGACCACGACGGCGCCCCCGACGACCACCACGACGGAGCCCCCCACCACGTCGACCGCGCCGCCGACGTCGTCCGTCGAACCGGTCACCCCGGTTCAGCCGGTCACCCCGGTGCAACCCGTGACCCCGGTCCAGCCGGTCACCCCGGTGCAACCCGCGACTCCGGTCGCACCCGTCGAACAGCCGTCGGTCGTCGAGGCGCCGCCCGTGACCAAGGCACCGCCGGCCGAATCGCCCTCCGGCGGCTCGTCACGCAGTGGCTCGAGTGGCAATGGTTCCGAAGGCAACCGACATTCCGAACAGGCGCCGGTGACGACGGTGGTGGAGAGCCCGTAGCAAACGCCGCAGGCCGCATCGTCCATCCCGGCCGCCCGAACTTTTCGCAGGTGAGATACATCACTTGACACGGGCGGAATCGCAGCTCAGGGATCCCGACTTATAGCAGGCAGTTGCCACCTCTACGCAGAAGCGATGGCGAAGCTGACCCAAGGACGGGGACCACCTCATGAGCACATCTCTTCCAGCCCGCATCGCCAAATCGACGGTCTTCAGCACGCTGGCCTTGGCCGCGGTCGTGGTGGGCCTGTTCGCCGGTCCCGCCGCCACCGCGAGCGCAGCCGACGACTCCTGCGCCGCCGTCGAGGTGGTCTTCGCTCGAGGCACCTTCGAAGCGCCCGGCGTCGGCGCCACCGGCCAGGCCTTCGTCGACGCGCTGAACGCCCGGCTGCCCGGAAAGACGGTCGATGTGTACGGGGTGAACTACCCGGCATCGCTGGACTTCGGGCGCGCCGTCGACGGTGTCGCCGATGCCGCCAACCAGATCCAGACCATTGCGGCCCAGTGCCCGTCGACCAAGATCGTGCTGGGTGGCTACTCGCAGGGCGCGGCCGTCGCCGGCTACACCACCAGCAGCACGGTGCCCGCCGGGGTGGCACTGCCCGCCGGGTTGTCCGGCCCGATGCCGGCCTCGGTGGCCTCGCACGTCGCGGCGGTGGCACTGTTCGGCACCCCGGACAACTGGTTCCTGAGCCTGGCCGATCGCACCGCTCCCCCGATCACCGTCGGTGATCTGTACGCAGGCAAGACCATCCAGCTGTGCGCCACCGGCGACCCGGTCTGCTTCCCCGGTGGCCTGGACCGCTCTGCGCACAGCTCCTACAAGTCCAACGGGATGGCCGATCAGGCAGCCGATTTCGTGGTCGGTCGGCTGGGTCTGCCCGCCGCCCCGGCCGCGACCGTGGTGCAGGCCGCCGCCGAGGTCGAGCCGGGTAACTGAACCCCTACCAACAACGGCCGGAAGCCATTCCCCGCGGGGTGCCTTCCGGCCGTTGTTGTTTCGCTTGCTATTCGGTTGACTGGTCGCCAGTGCTGGCCCCGCCGGCGCCGTCATCATGGTCGGCGCCGGTGGCCGCGGCCCCCTTGTCGGATGTGGTCGGCGTCGCCACCGGATGCGCGGTGACCGACACCCCCTTGGGGGTATCACCCGGCGGTTTCCGTGTCGTCGCAGATGTGCGCGGGTGCGTCGGCGGCGTGGCGTCGGCGGTGGCGGTGGTAGTGGCGGCGGCGGTGGCCGACGCCGAGGCGGCTGAGCCCGGGGTGGAAACGTCCCCGGACGGGCCCGGCTCGGGCGCGCTGACCTCGGGTTCCGGGCTGACGGCCGGTTTCTCTTCCGCCGACACCGACACCGCCGGCGGCTGCCCCTGCGCCTGCTCCGTCGTGAGCGAATCGGCGGTGACGGGTGTAACCGTCAGACGCGGGGTGGCCGTGTGTGCGGTGGCAAGGTGCGCGGTCGCTGTGGCGGTGCCATTGAGGCCATTGAGTTCCCGGTCGCGCGCCTCCATGGCGTCGATGATCTCCGATGTCGTCGTGGGTGCCGTGGTGACGGGCGGTTCGCTCGGCTGGGGCTTTGGGGGATCGATTCCGGCGAGGCGCTGGCCCGCCCGCGCAAACCCCGCGGCGATCGCACTCAGGTACTGGATCGTCTTCTGCGGGGTGGGCAGAAAGCCCACCTTCCCGCTCTCGTACATGCCGGTGCTCTCGACGATCGGCTGCATGATGTCCTGTAGGGCCTCGATGATCCTGGTCGGCACCCTGAGCAGTTTGAGCGGCATCAGCAGCGGCATCACCGGGCTGTGTACGCGGACGGTGACGACGTTGCCCTCGACGGTGGTGACGTTCTGCGGATCGTCGAAGTCGAAACTGTCGAGCCGGGAGTGTTCAAACACGAAACCGGCCGCGATCTGCAACCAGCTCACCGGGTTCCAGAGGTACTTGGGGAAATAGGCGATCGGATCGTACTCACGGTTGACCCGCAGATAGGTACCGTCGGGCAGCGGGACGGCACCGCCGGGGATATCGGATCCGAAGGTCGTGTTCTGCGATTGGTACCGGTCGAAGAGGCCGGTGCCGGGAGTGTTGGAATCACCGTAGAACACCGCGAACACGCTCGACATGTCGTAACCGGTTGCCGCTACCCGCTTCAGCGCCTCGGCGGCGACCCGCCCGCCGAACGAACCGGTGTCGATTCCGCTGACCGTGGTGGAAGGGTCCCGGGCCAGGAGCAGTTCGGTGAGCCAGCTGGCGCCGGAGTCCAGGGACGCCGCGGTGACGTCACCCGGGTAACGCGTGCGATCGGTGAGCAGGGTGACGTCCTGAATGCGTTCCCAAACCCCGCCATCCTGCTCGGCGAGGGCCCCTGGCGGGAAGTTGACCCCGGCACCCGGCACCGCGAACAGGGCCAGCGCGGCCAGGTCGACAGCGTCGGTCGAGACCGGTCGGTGCTGCTGATGAACCGCATACGGCATCTGCTGGATGACGGGCTGGTCGACCGCCGCGGTCACCAGCAGTGCGGCGGTCGCGGGGACCGCCAAGATCCTGATCGCGCGGTTGTTCTTCCTCATCCGGTGACGTGCCGTCACGGCGCCTCCTTGTGCGGGGATCTCCCGGTACCGGACGACGAGCACGACCGCCATCGCCCATTTTCGGCGACCATACGACATGACCACAGGTGTCGCATAGTGATCCTTGCGATCGAAAGATGTTCGCCCACAACAGTTGTCGATGCATCAATGCGAGCATGATCGTCGGCAAAGCCGCGATGTGAAGCGGCGGCGCGCCACCGGCGTCGGGTCGGGATCGCCGTGCCGCGGCCCAAGCCCAATCATCCTGCGCCCACAGCTAATACCAACCAGCAGCACGACAGGCAGCAAATGCGACAGACCTGGGCGGCAAACCGTTCACGACGCCGATATGGCACGCACCACAACACCTTTCGCGTCGACTGCAGTGGAACGCCGGTCGATGCAAACATCCCGGGACGCAGGCACAACGAACCGGCCGGTCCACATCGCCCCCTCTCTCCGCCGCAAGATCCCTGATCAGCACCCCCTCGGGCAGCTTTGTGGCGAATCCGACTGGCCTGCGCACCGGTCGTTCTTCATCGGTAATTGTACTTAGCCAGCGACTTCAGCTAACAAAGTCGGCACGGCACTCGGCATCCACGCGGGCAGCGCGCCTACCGCCCCCGACCACTGCGCACGTCCCCACGTATCGCCAAAGACCCTTTCTTTCAAGAATTCTCACATCGCGACACCGTACGGACCCGCTGCCACGCACCCGAAACGTCGCCGTCGCGCCCCGGGGGCATTCTCGGCATCGCAGAATGCCGGCCACTGCCGCTGGCTATCCCGCGGGCCGGACGGTGGCGGCGAGCGAATCGCCCGCGCCCCGTCGACCCCGCCCCGCCGGCCGGGCGGACCTCCGCGGCACTCGGCAAACCCCCGAGGATCCGGCCGACCCGGCGGCCCCTTTCCTTATACCCCATGGGGGTATAAGGTGACTGGCGTACCCCCACGGGGTATCTGGAAGGGAGTCGCCATGGTCACGAGTGAATACCCGGTCGCTGGAATGTCGTGTGGTCACTACGCGTCCTCGACGCGCGCCGAGCGACGAGGCCGGCTGTTCGGCCGTGCGAATGCCATGACCATGCTGACCGGGGAGGGATCATGACCCATCCGCACGGTGGTGCACACCACGGCGATCACGCCCGCCACGGCGGTCATGCCGGCCACGGCGATCACGTCGCGCAATTCCGGAAGCTGTTCTGGATCAACCTGGCCATCGCGATCCCCGTCGTGGCCTTCTCCGCCATGTTCGCGATGCTCGTCGGCTACCAGGTGCCGGACTTCCCCGGGGCCCGCTGGGTCGCCCCGGTGCTGGGCACGGTCATGTACGCCGTCGGCGGGCGCCCGTTCCTGGCCGGAGCGATCGGCGAAATTCGTTCCCGCACACCGGGGATGATGCTGCTGATCGGCCTGGCGATCACGGTGGCCTTCGTGGCGTCATGGGGCGCCAGCCTGGGCTTGCTGCACCATGAACTGGAGTTCTGGTGGGAATTGGCGCTGCTCATCGCCATCATGTTGCTCGGGCATTGGATCGAAATGCGTTCCCTCGCCCAGACGACGTCCGCGTTGGACTCGCTGGCCGCGCTGCTGCCCGACGACGCCGAGAAGATCGACGGCGACCGTACGGTCACCCTGGCCGTCTCCGAGCTGCGGGTGGGTGACGTCGTCATCGTCCGCCCCGGCGGCAGCGTGCCTGCCGACGGCGTGATCGTCGACGGCCGCGCCGACATGGACGAGTCGATGGTGACCGGCGAGTCACGGCCGATCGCCAAGGAAACCGGTGACACCGTGACCGCGGGAACGGTCGCGACCGATTCCGGGTTGCGGGTCCGGATCACCGCGACCGGCGACGACACCACGCTGGCCGGCATACAGCGGCTGGTGACCGAGGCTCAGAATTCCTCGTCGCGCGCCCAGCGGCTGGCCGACCGCGCGGCGGGCTGGTTGTTCTGGTTCGCGCTGTCCGCAGCTGCCGTCACGGCCGTGGTGTGGACGCTGGCCGGACATCCCGATGCCGCGGTCGTGCGGGCCATCACCGTGCTGGTGATCGCATGCCCGCATGCCTTGGGTCTGGCCATCCCGCTGGTGGTCTCGATCGCCACCGAACGGGCAGCCCGCGGCGGCGTGCTGATCAAGGATCGCCTCGCGCTGGAGAGCATGCGCACCGTCGACACCGTGCTGTTCGACAAGACCGGGACGCTGACCAAGGGTGAACCCACCGTGACGGCCACAGAGCCCGTCGGTGATCTCGACGGCGCTGTGGTGCTCGCGGCGGCCGCCGCCGCCGAATCGGACAGCGAACATCCGCTCGCACGCGCCATCGTGCTTGCCGCGCAGGACCGCGGTCTGAAAGTGCCCCGCCCAAGCGGTTTCACGTCCTCGCCGGCGGTCGGGGTGACGGCGACCGTCGATGGCCATGAAGTGCGGGTGGGCGGCCCGCGGCTCCTCGCGGACATCGGAGCCGACGAAGTCGGCGCCGCCGCGGCGTGGCGTGCCGAAGGAGCAATCATCCTGCACGTCGTGCGCGACGGCAGGGTCATCGGCGGCATCCGGCTGGCCGACGAGGTTCGGCCCGAGTCACGCAAGACCGTCGAGGCGTTACACAAGCTCGGCGTCGAGGTCGTGATGATCACCGGGGACGCCGAAGCGGTCGCACAGGCAGTCGCAACGGAACTGGGGATCGACCGGGTCTTTGCCGGCGTGCGACCCGAGGACAAGGCGGCGAAGGTCTCCAGCCTGCAGCACGAGGGCAAGAAGGTTGCCATGGTGGGGGACGGCGTCAACGACGCCCCAGCACTGGCCCAAGCCGATGTCGGCATCGCGATCGGAGCCGGAACCGATGTCGCGATCGCATCGGCTGGGGTCATCCTGGCCAGCTCGGACCCCCGCTCGGTGCTGTCCGTGATCGAGCTCTCCCGGGCCGGCTATCGCAAGATGAAGCAGAATTTGTGGTGGGGTGCCGGCTACAACCTGATCTCGGTACCCCTGGCCGCCGGCGTACTCGCACCGATCGGATTCGTGTTGCCCATGTCGGTCGGGGCCATCCTGATGTCATTGTCCACGGTGGTGGTCGCGCTCAACGCCCAGTTGCTGCGCCGTATCGATCTGAGCCCGCAAGCCAGTACCCGGGCGATCCTCGACCGCTGATAGGCGGTCGAGGATCACGAGTTGCGAACCCTGCCAACGAATTACACAGTTGGTATTCATCTACCACTGTTACCAATGTTGCCAAAGTCGTGTAGCGTGACGGGTGTTGTACTGCATGACTACGTACTTGGTGCACGTGATCGGAACGTAGCTCGACGGGCGTGAAACCGCCCTCCGGATGCCCCCGCAACAAGGCGCGGTGATCCCGGTGCGACCGCCAAAAAGGGGACAGTGACGTGAGGACTTCTCCGCAAGCGCGCGCCGGGGTGCCCGACGTCGGTCGGCGGCGAGCATTGGTCCTTGGCGGCGCCGCGCTGGCCTCGGTCCTGCTCACTCGCGCCGGACCGGCTCATGGCGAACCCAACGGCGGCGCATGGGATCCCGCACTACCGAGTCTGCTCAGTGCAGGAGCCCCTGGAGATCCGCTGGCCATCGCCAACGCCTCGCTGCAGGCGAGCGCGATGGCGGCGCAGACGACGATGAATCTCGGTCGCACATTCTTGGGCAGCCTGGGCATCTTGGGCCCGGCAGAGAACTCGGCGCCCTTTTTGCGCGGTAACCGCGTTTACGGCCGACAGGCCATCGAGTACGTCATCCGGCGCGCCGGGTCCCAGATCGGTGTGCCCTATTCCTGGGGCGGCGGCAGCTTGACCGGCCCCAGTCGCGGGATCGATTCTGGCGCCGGGACGGTGGGATTCGATTGCTCGGGGTTGACGCGCTACGCCTTTGCCGGCGTAGGGGTCCCGTTGCCGCGTTACTCCGGAGACCAGTACAACGCGGGACGCAAAGTGGCGCCATCAGAGGCCAAGCGCGGCGACCTCCTGTTCTGGGGGCCCGGCGGAGGGCAACACGTGGCGATCTACCTCGGTGCCGGACAGATGCTGGAAGCACAGCAGACGGGCGTCCCGGTGAAGGTGTCGCCGGTCCGGCGGAGTGGAATGACCCCTTATGTCACGCGCATGATCGAGACATGAAACCCTTTCTGCTGCAAGGTTTTCCTACCACGCAGAGCGCCGCCCCGCGTGCCCGTCACCCGGCGACGTAGTCGAGAGTGGTCATCATCCCGGCCGCCTGGTGATAGGTGTTGTGGCAGTGCAACATCCAGGTGCCGGGGTTGTCGGTGACGAGTCGCACGCCGACCGTCTGCCTGGGCAACACGATCAGGGTGTCTTTTCGTGGGCCGGGCCGTCCGTCAGCGGTGAGCACCTCGAATGTGTGCCCATGCAGGTGCATCGGATGCCACATGGCGGTGTCGTTGACGAAGACGATGTCGACATTGCGGCCCTGTTGAACGCGCAGGGGCTCGGTCTGCCCGTAGGGTCGACCGTTGATGGTCCAGCCGTAGCTCATCATGTCGCCGGCCAGCCGAGCGGTCAGCGTGGTGTCGGCACGGTCGCTGCGCAGAACCACCTCGGGCGCGGCGGCGAAGTTCGCCACTGTGCCTATCCGGCCGCGTAATTCGGCCGGCGCATAGTCGGCGCCCGGTGCGGCTCCGGCGGCCGTGGACAGCACCGCTCGGGCGGATGCGTTCTTGCCCTCCGCCGCGGCCACCAAGGGGAAGACACCGTCGCGTGCGGTCACCACCACGTCGTAGCGTTCGCCCATCCCCAGCAGCAGGGCGTCGACGTCGGTCGGCACCACCGGGAATCCGTCAGTGTGGGTCACGGTCATCGTGTGCTCGGCCAGCGCCACCCGAAACGCGGTGTCGGACCCGGCGTTGATGAATCGGATCCTCAGCCGCTGACCGGGTTTCGCCGTGAAGGTGGAGGGCGCCGCCGGGACCCGGCCGTTGATGACATAGGTCGGGTAGCTGATATCACCGGCATCTCCACCCAGCAGATCACTGGTACCGACACCGCCGACCCCGGGTACCGCCGGCCCCGAGCCCATGCCGGGCATGTCACCCATCCCGTGCCCGCCCATCCCCATACCCATCGACCGCAACCCGTCGAACAGTTGTTGCGGGCTGCTGCCGATTCCGGCGGTCCAGTCGTCGAGTATCACGATCCACTCCGCGTCGTAAGCACCGGGATCGCGCGGATCGTCGATGATCACCGGCAGATACAAACCTTGGTCGGCATCCAGATCGGTATGCGGGTGGGCCCAGTAGGTACCCGGATGCGATGCGGTGAAGCGATAGGTGAACTCCGCCCCGGGACCGACATCCGGTGTGGCCGGAGCCGCGCCGTCCATGTCGTTGCGTAACGCCAAACCGTGCCAATGCACAGACGACGCGTGCGGTAGACCGTTGACCAGCGTGACGGCCAGCTCGTCGCCGACATTCGCCCGGATCAGTGGCCCCGGCAGCATCTGGTTGTACGTGTAGGCCTGTGCCCACGTGCCACCGAGATCCAGGGCCGTCGATCCGGCCGTCAACCTCATGGTGACGGTGTGCCCGGTGTGCGGGCGGGCCGCCTCGGCCGACGCGATCGCATCGGCCAGACCTGACCCACCACCGCCGGTGGCGGCGCGGTGGCCACATCCGGCCAGCGCGAGCCCCCCGAGTGCGGTGGCTGCCAGAAACCCGCGCCGGCTCAGGGCCGTTCGCCCGTTCATCGACGCTCCCTTCTCCGTACGCCACGATGAGCTGGTTCACCGCCGAAATCGGTATGGCTTTGGTCAAGATTCGGTCAAAGTCGTGCCGGTGTCCCACCCGGCCGCAGGCAGGCGGCACCATACAGTCATGGACAACGCGACAGCACCCGCCGGACCCGGTTCGGGATTTCGCGCGTTGGTGGTCGACGACGAGGTGGGTCTGGCCAACGTGGTGGGCAGTTACCTTGAGCGCGAACAATTCGACGTCACGGTGTGTCACACCGGCACCGATGCCGTCGTGCTGGCTCGTCAGGTCGATCCCGACGTGGTAGTGCTCGACCTGGGCCTGCCGGGTATCGACGGTGTCGAGGTATGCCGGCAGCTACGGGTGTTCTCCGACGCCTACGTCGTCATGCTCACCGCCCGTGATTCCGAGACCGACACCATCGTCGGTCTTTCGGTCGGCGCCGACGACTACGTCACCAAACCGTTCAACCCGCGGGAGCTGGTGGCACGCATCCGGGCCATGCTGCGGCGTCCCCGCACCGTGTCGGCACTGGCCGAGTTGCGCCACCCCACGCCGCCGCAATCCGCTCCCCCGCGGGTGTTCGGTCCGCTGGCCATCGATGTCGACCGCCGTGAGGTGACGCTGCACGACGCATCGATTTCGTTGACGCGCACGCAGTTCGACATCCTGGCCACCCTGTCCGCACGGCCGGGTGTGGTGTTCTCCCGCGCCCAGATCCTGCAGGCCGTATGGGGTGATTCGTGGGTGGGTGATGACCACCTCGTCGACGTCCACATCGGTCAGCTTCGCCGCAAACTCGGCGACGACGCCGCCGATCCCCGTTACGTCCAGACGGTACGGGGTGTCGGATACCGCATGGGTACGGGCGCATGACCTCTTCGACGGCGTTGCAGCGCAGCGCTTTCAGCTGGCGTCGGCCGAAACTCGGCCTGGGCGCACGACTGCTGGGTGCGCAGACCCTGGTCTTACTCGCCGGCGGAATCACGACGTTGGTCGTCGCCGCGATGGTCGGTCCGCCACTGTTCCGCGAGCATCTACGCCGAGCCGGCGTGAGCCACGGATCCGACGAGCAGTTCCACGCCGAGCAGGCCTACCGCTATGCCACCGCATTCTCGACCGCGGTCGCGGTCGCCGTGGCCGCGCTCACCGCGCTGGTGGTCAGCGCCTATTTCAGTCGCCGGCTACAGCGTTCGGTATCCGAGGTGTCGGCGGCCGCCAGCGCATTGGCCGCGGGCCACTACGATATTCGCGTCGCGCCGGCCGGCCTGGGAGCAGACTTCGACAACCTGGCCGCCGCCTTCAACCAGATGGCCCAGCGGTTGGGCAGCGTGGAGCTCACCCGACAACGCATGTTCAGCGATCTTGCCCACGAAATCCGCACGCCGGTCTCGGTTTTGGAGGTCTATCTGCAGGCCGTCGAGGACGGTGTACGGGTCATGGACGGCGAGACGATGTCCATGCTGCGCAGCCAGGCGGATCGCTTGGTGCGCTTCTCACAGGATTTCGCGGCGTTGGCGCGCGCCGAGGAGGCCGGCGCGTCGCTCGACCTGCGGCTCGACGCCGTCGCTCCGGTGGTGTCGACTGCGGTGGCAATGGCCGCCGATGGCTACGCCGCCAAGTCCGTTGCCCTGACCAGTGACCTTCCCGCCGAACTACCGCAGGTTCGGTGGGACCCGCAGCGCATCGGTCAGGTGCTGCAGAATCTGTTGGACAACGCCCTGCGTCATACGCCGGCCGGGGGCCGGGTAGATGTCCGGGCCAGCGCCGACCAGCGCAACCTCACGATTACGGTGTCCGACACCGGCGACGGTATTCCGGCCGAACACCTGCCACATATCTTCGAACGGTTCTACCGCGTCGACGCCGCCCGGGATCGGCAGCACGGCGGCGCAGGCATCGGCCTCGCCATCGCCAGGGCTTTCGCCGAAGCGCACCACGGCGAGCTCACCGTGGCCAGCGCCGGACCGGGACGTGGTGCGACGTTCACCTTGGTCGTGCCCATCACCGGTCCGGACGTCCAGCCCGCTACAACGTCGCCAGGATCGACCTCATCGTCTCGATCTCGCTCTGCTGACTGGTCTTGATGGTGTTGGCCAGCGTGATGGCATCCGGGAACTGACCGGTCTGGATCTCGTTCTGGGCCATCCTGATCGCCCCCTCGTGGTGCGCGATCATCTGCGTCAGGAACAGCTTGCTCGCGGCGACGCCCGTAGCATTCTGCAGCGCGGCCATATCCTGCTCCGACATCATGCCCCCACCGCCGTTCATACCGGGCATACCAGGCATTCCCATGCCCGGCATGGACGACGACGGCGCCATGCTCGGGGTGCCCCACTGCGACAGCCAGCCCTTCATCTGATCGATCTCGGGGCCCTGCGCCGCCTTGATGCGGGTGGCCAGATCCGTCACCCTCGGGTCGATGCCCTGCTTGCCCAGGATCATGTCGCTCATCTCGATGGCCTGCTGGTGGTGCGGGATCATCATCTGCGCGAACATCACGTCGGCGTGGTTGTGCGCGGCGGCCGAGGGACTCGCCGACGACGTGGCCGACATCG
The DNA here is from genome assembly GCF_033741155.1 of Mycolicibacterium chengduense. Lineage (NCBI taxonomy): Bacteria > Bacillati > Actinomycetota > Actinomycetes > Mycobacteriales > Mycobacteriaceae > Mycobacterium > Mycolicibacterium chengduense. The sequence goes on from NZ_JAWQNH010000008.1 coordinate 199,613, forward strand.
GAGCGGACGCCGTGGTGGACGTGGCGGCCGATGACGACCCTGGTGCGGGCGTGGAGTTGCCACACGCGGCGAGGGTGACCGCGGCCAGCACCGCGGCCGCGCCGGCCAGCACAGTTCTTTTCACGAGACGTCCTTTCCGATCGATCGCGGCGCGCCCGGTCCGGGCGTCGGCACCGCGCTGATCCCAGCCTGGCCACAGCCGGTATGGCCATGCTCAGGGTTAGCTCAAGATCCGGTAAAGACATCCACGTGACCAGTCCCGGCGGACAAAGTCGGCGACGAACCGGAACACGCGCGTCGCCCGGGTGTAACCCAGGCTTTGTACTGTCAGCGATATGTCCGCACATGGGTCCGGTTCCACGTCAACGTTCCGTGAACTCCTCATGAACGCCTTGCTGCACGGACGTCGTCCACGACACACCGCCGAACTAAGCGCCGCAACGTGGTTGGCCATCGACGTCGTCGCCCGTGAACACCCGGAAGCCAGCCCGGAGCAGATCGTCGCTGCCTATGACGCGTTCGCACTGGAACAACTCGACGTCGCGGTCAGCGCGGAAGTGGCATCGCTGGGGACCACACCGCGCATCGACCGTACTGGCGAATCGGTGGCCTGACGGAACGCGGTTCGCTTCGCCTCGAAACTGAATAGCCGACTCGGATAGGGACTTTCGCCCCTGTTGTGCGCAGGTGAGCACTCCGTAGCGTTGCGGCCGGTACCGGCGCTACCGCGGCCGTGCCTCACCACAGAACCACACATCAGCGAAAGGCGTGTCACGTGTCCGACCTGCTGCCCGCCCCCGCGGAGGACCGGCTGAAAATCTCTGGCAGCGATCCGTCCGGGGATCACGTGGACGGCGCGTGGTGGCCGCGGTCCTACCGCCTGGCCGCCGAACTGCCCGGCCTCTTCGCTGCCGCGCACGACCGACTGGGTCCGGTCGCCCTGGTGGCCTACGACCGCAACCTGTGGACCGACGCACCTGACGAGCTTCTGGTCGGCGGACGCGTCATTCACCTTCTCGGTTTCACCAGTGCCGAACCCAGCACCGTGATCGTCATCGCCGAAGACGGACACCATGTGGCACTTCGGGTGATCTCGCCCGACACCGCCCAGGAATCCGCCCTGCTCACGCTCGGCTCGGTGCCACGCCGGGCGGGTGCCGGGACGAGCGGCGCGGCAGCGGCACGGTCGGTGGCCGAGGTCGCCAGAAAACTCGCCGAGCACGAGGGCCGCAACGACCCCGAACGTGATGCCGAGATTATCGGCTGGTGCCAGGACGCCGCGGCGCAATTCGACGACGCCCGGATCCAGACGTTCGTGCCCATCCTGGTCGAACACATCGTCAACGACCGCATCCACCGCGAGCACCACGCCGGAACAGCCGGCTGACCGAATTCGCGATCACCGTCGCGGATAGCCGAGAGCGGCGAATCCCCTTCGGTGCCAATTCTTCAGGAGCACACACGATGTCCGCGGTCTTCGACGACACCCAGCACCACCATGACGACGTATCCCCCGATCGTGAGCTCGTGCGGCTGCTCGGGCACCTCGACGACATACTCGACCACCTTGCTTCAGCCGAGACGCAGTGGCACGCGCTGCTCTCCCCGGTGACAGCGGACTATCGGTCCAGTGCGCGCAATATCGTCCACTACTGGGCGCTGCGGCAGATCGACATGCGCTCGTTGCAGCGGCGCCTCGCGGCGTTCGGGTTATCGTCGCTGGGCCACAGCGAGTCCCACGTGCAGGCCACGATCCGGCTGGTGCGATCCGCCGCCTCGGCCATGCTCGGAAGACCCTGGCAACCCCCGTCGCCCGCCGTAACCAGTGGCACGGGAGGCCGACGACTCCTGCATTCTCGATCTGTTGACCTGCTGGGCCCGGCACCGGACACCCGCGAAACGCGCATCATGGTCACGCTGCCCTCCTCGGCGGCCATCGACCCCAACCTCACGCGCCGGCTGATCGCTGGCGGGATGAACATCGCCCGAATCAACTGCGCACACGACGATGCCGCCGCCTGGTCCGCCATGGCCGATCACGTCCGGCAAGCGGCCCGCGACCTCGGCCGGGACTGCCGTATCGCGATGGACCTCGCCGGGCCCAAGCTCCGCACCGGTCCGCTCCAGCCGGGACCGAGGTGCGTGAAACTGCGGCCGCAGCGCGATGCGGTCGGCCATGTTCTCACCCCCGCGCGGGCGCGCCTGTCAGCGGACGCGGAACCGGTCGGCGCGGCCACACCGCAGGACCCCACCATTCCGGTACCCGCCGCGTGGCTGAGCCGCAGAAGGGCGGGTGATGTGATCACACTTCATGACGCCCGCGGCGCGAAACGCCATCTCACCCTGATCGCCGATCCCGGCACCGACGGACTGATCGCCACAACGGACAAGACGACCTACCTGCTGACCGGCACCGAGCTGACGGTCAGGTCCGACGACGATCCGGCACGGGTTGGGTTGCTACCCGAGATGGAGCAGAGCCTGACCCTGTATCGCGGCGATGTACTCCACCTGACCCGTGACTGTTCACCCGCGCCGGTGCCTGCCGCCGGTCCTCCCCAGATCGGGTGCACCCTGCCCGACGTGTTCGACAACGCCCGCGTCGGTGAGACCATCCACTTCGACGACGGCCGGATCAGTGGCGAGATCCTGACCGCGGACCCCGACACGTTGACCGTGCGGATCACCCACGCCGCGGCCACGGGCTCGAAGTTGAAGGCCGCCAAGGGTATCAACGTTCCGGAGACCACCTTGCCCGTGCCCGCGCTGACCGACAAAGACGTCACCGATCTCGAGACGGCGGTGCAGATAGCCGACCTTGTCGAGATGTCGTTCGTACAAGATCCCGCCGACATTCTCCGACTGCACCAGTTGCTGGACCGCCCGGACGGCGAGCGGATCGGCATCGTCCTCAAGATCGAAACCCGTAGGGCCTTCGAGCGCCTGCCGCAACTCCTGCTGACGGCGATGCGCCGGCCGCTTCTCGGGGTGATGATCGCTCGGGGCGATCTCGGGGTCGAGGTGGGTTTCGAACGCCTGGCCGAACTGCAGGAGGAGATCCTGTGGCTGTGCGAGGCCGCGCACCTCCCCGTCATCTGGGCCACCCAGGTCCTGGAGCAGCTGGCCGCCACCGGACTGCCTTCGCGCGCGGAGATCAGTGACGCCGCCATGGGTGAACGTGCCGAATGCGTGATGCTGAACAAGGGGCCGTACATCGACGACGCACTGGCGGCACTGGATGACATCCTGCACCGCATGAGCGGCCACCATGACAAGAAGGACGCGCTGCTGCGCCGGCTGCGCTCGTGGCACCTCGACCATCAGTGAGAGCGGCTCGCTGAGCCGGCCCGGGTGGGGCGGGTTGCGTCGGCACAAACACGTCAGGCCCCCTCGGAAGGGGGCCTGACCAGCGTGGCAGGTACAGGATTCGAACCTGTGTAGGCGTTGGCAGACGGAATTACAGTTCGCAACCAGCATGATCCAGGGACATCCCTTGGTCCCCTCTCGGTCTCTAAGCTGCGGGAACGATCCCAAGCGGTGCCACCGAATTCCAGAGTGATTCGCACGTGTTGTGAAAACCTCGTGACAAGCAAGCCCACCATTCGACGCCCGGTCGCCGCGCGGCTCAGGCATCAGGACGCTGGAGTGCAACATGCCCACCGAAGTGCACTCCCCAACGACGCCATGGCCGGCACCGCACCGGTGCTCAACTTAACCGCAGCAGAGATTACGCCGACTGACCATCGAGCCAGATTCCCCGGACGAAGCGATACTGGCGCCGTATGTGGGTGGGTGGGGCGAGGCATTCAGCGCTTGTAGCTCGTGCGGTGGCGCTTCCGATTTTCGGACGCCGAGCCAAGCCGCGATGTTCGCCCCGATACCCGGCACCAAATCCTGCCCCATCCGTCGCAGAGGCCTTGGCGCTTAGTCGGATCGAGTGCACGGGAGCGGTTTCAACGCGGCCGGAAGTGGCTCACCGCACTGTGGGCAGTTGTTTGGCTCACGGTTGGCCAACCGGCGTCGGCGACAGGTCCGACAGAAGCGGCGGCCGCGACCTTCGACACAGAGATTTTCACCGGCCATCGGATGACCACATTTGGGTGCAACCCGAAATCGGTGGCGATCTACTCGATCGTCACGCCGTCATCGCGGTTGCGAGCCACGCGTACGACATCGTCGCGGAACTCACGGGGGTAAGGCCTGGGCACAAGGACATCCTTCCAGCCTGCCCACGCTGGGCAAGCCAACTCAGATGTCACCTATTCGTGCAGCAGACCCGTGCTTCCCCGGCGAGCTGAGTTCATGGCGGAAGCGTTAGACCGGCAATCGACGGAGCCTTGCTCGCTTAGAACACGATGCGGACAGCTTCGAGGTCGTCTACGAACCCGGCGTGCACACAGGTGGGCGTTGCGAGTAGACCAGCTTCTTGGAGCCACAACCCCCGGGCCACTTCCGAATTCCGTCTATCAGCATGACGGCAGCAACCCTGGGCTACGAACGAGCAGCACCAACGCCAGGACCTCGCACTAATCCCGCATTTCGGCAGGCTGCGTTCGCGCTCCACCTCCCTGCTACCACACGGTAACAGAGAAGAAACGGCCTACTTTTCCCTACCAGCGGTCGCAATCACCGATCCTGCAAGGTCACTCGATTTCCGTACTTTCTACTTCGGCCGCAATCTCAATCATGACCACTTCAGTGGTTACTACTTCACTGCCGTTGTCGTCGAGCTGAGTGTCCTCGGCTCCATGGCCATTCGTATCTTCATAGTCCGCCCCGTCAGCCTGACTAGCAATAGTCTGGGACGGCGTGAACAACTTCCAACCGTCCGGCAATTCACCGAGAATGAGCACCCCATTCATGGGCCGCTCAGGGGAACTGGCAATTACCCATTCAGCCTCGTGTTCAACGCACCGACGTAGGAGCGAGAAAAATGTTGGCTCCGACGAGGGGCGCCAAACGGCGTCGCCGATCATCTGTCTCATCCCCTCGGTGAACAACGCGCCGTTCAGTGCACCACGATGTAGCGCGTCGCGTAGCTCTGGTCGCGCTCGTAGCTGGGATAGCACACGACGTCCGACCGCTACTTCGTCCAAGTCCGTCAGTTCGTCGTCGGACAGTACGGTGAAAGCACCTATGGCACTGCGGATAGCAGCTACAGATGGATCCGTTTTCCTGCCTCGCGTGGCTGAAGAAGGATCAGCTTTCTTGTTTCGAGTTTTCTTTTGCGGCTTGACTGGCGCCGGTGAGACGGTCCTGGTTCGTGGTGGTGGTTGTGCCTCTTGGGTGCTTCTACTCTTGGCGGCCGAAATTAGCTGCGCCATCCCATCGAACCCGTACGACGATGGGCTAAACCCTGACAACCGTTGGGAGAGTTCTCGGTAGACACTCTGGGCTTCAGGTTCTTCACCTCGACCGGAAATTTCCGCCATAACATCACTGGTGAGCCCTAAAAGCCCGAATCTCGCCAGTGGCATCGTGTAAGTCAAATCGGCGAGCCTCGGAGCGACGGGATACTCGCCCACAAGTCCGATGGTCCATCGGCGTTGGCGGTGTATGACTTCTACTGCAGCTGACTGGGCGACAAGATTGTCCCCGATTACGAAGGTTCTCAGTGAGGGGCTCGTGGCCAAGCTTTCGAGGATCTCAGCACTGAGCACAGCCGATTGGTCTGGACCACGGGCTGGGCAATGTCGGATACGAAATCCCGAGTCTTCAGCGAACTGCTCGGCAATTTCACATTCAGTGTGTTCGGCACAATCTGCAGCAATGATTCGATGCGAGATCCCGCTGGCGAGCATCAGCACGTGCGCGGCAGACTCAACTCGATCCAGTACCTCGTCTGGTTTGCGGTCATCGGCGGCGATCGTAGCCAAATGGCGTGCGCTGAGAAAGATACCTATTTCTTTCGCGGGCATCAGGGGTTTCCTGCTGTCGTCTCGACGCTTGCTGTGCCTGCCGAGTGCATTCGGACTCCATCGAGAAGCCTGTTGGCGTCGGTACGGCTTAGGAGCGGAGGCGCTGCATGCAGAATGTCCAGTATGCGCTCACCGGTGCGTTCACGTTCGCTTCCAATTTCATAGTTGTCCGCGACGGAACCGTCGGTCGCGGATTCGTCATCGTCTGCGATTAACTCGTCGTCCCAGGAAAATAGCTCGTCGCCCAGGTCTAGCCTGGGGTCTATCATCTCCTCCTCGCCGAATTCACTTGATACAGAGGGATTTTCGAGCTCAACAACTCGGTACAACGTTTCGACCAACACTGAGGGCTCCACCACTACGCTTTGATGCCTTCCCTGAATGAGGGGAGCAGTGACCACATCGAGGGACACGCCTTGACATGCAATCACCAAGACCCCGGCATCCGCCCACGCCCGCGCGTCGGCAAGTGTAACTTCTACGTTTGCGATAAGCACGATGAGCTCTCGTGATGTATCCATCCTGCTACGCAGGACGAGTTGATCCGTGCCCTTTGGTATGGCTTCAAGACCTAGGGCCTCAAACAGAATCTTTAGGTAGGCTCGAGCGTTCTCCGCATCGCCGGCTGTGAGGTTTTGAACAACTGCCTGGCATGTGTAGTGGCCGGCGATCATGCGCTCGGCGATCTCGCCCACTAGCGTCCCACCAAATTGCTTGCTCTTTACCTGCCTCGCAAGTAATTCCGCGGCGATAGCCTTGAATTCAGGAACTTCGAAGAGCTCGTTCTGCCACTGATCAAACTTTTTTCGCGAGGGCGCAACTACCCTTGGATTCCGGACGTTACGTCGGACGAGTGTAGCTAGATCAGGGTACTCATTGCCCACAATGAACGGCACTAAGTGTACAAGGCGATCGCGGTGAGTTGCTCGAAGATTCAAGCGCGCCAACGGAGTGAGCTCTACAGGCAGGCCGTAGGCGATCGCGTCTGACATACGCTCGAATGTTCGAAAGTGAGTATTCTCAGGACGAACGCCGATGAAATCACAGACGGTATCGAACACATAACTTGTATTCTCGCCGAGTGCACGCACATCCGTCGGATAAATCGGTGGGCTCGGAGAGTCGGACTTAGATGACTTGTCAGGACGATGCCGCACTGCGGATGAGACAGCTTGTCTGATAGCGGGAAAAGGACAACCCCGCATCCACAGCAGTAGCACTGTCGCACGTAGCAACGCGTTGATCTCGTCGAGCGGTGGTTCGGGAAGATTGAGATCGAGGAGATCGTACAGTCGGGTGGCGATCGCGCCCGACCCAACAAGATCGTCGCCATCGACGAGAAGCCTCAACGATTGAAGCGTTTCGGTCGGTATAGGCAGGTCAGTGTCTGCCGGTATCCCGTCGATCAGAAGCTGAGCAAGCCGGATCACTCCACGCTTTTGTTCGGCCTCGGCTTCCAGCGGAAGATCCGATCGGATGGCAATCCACGATGTGCTGTTTACGACCTGCTTGGTTTGGGTTGCCGCAAATAGCAGAGTCAGCTGACCGGCACCCGCTTCGAGCGCATCGGCCATGCTTTCTATGGCAAGAGAATCATCCAGGGGCAAACCGCTGTGGCCAATTGCGCGTCCAAGCGCAGTGATGCGTACCTTTTCGGGCTGCGGACTCGACAGCAAATGCGCCGCAACAAGTTTGTCAACCACAATGGCCGCTGAGATCGTGGCAGCTGCATCAGGTTCTTGCGCTTTCAGTGACAGATTAAACATCTTGGTGGCTTCGTGCTCAAGGCCGGTTCGTTCCTGTACTTGAAATATGCGTTTAGAGTGCTCTAAGAGCAGGGTCGCTAGCGTGTCATGGTCTAGTTGCGAGTCGACGATCAGGCCGCGTTCCCGATACTTGATGTAATGAGCGAATACAGCGTCCCGGTCGGCAAGCGCAGCGAGGGCACGTCGGCGCGCAGTATCGAGGCCGGCGGTCTGTTCGATGTAACGGGCTAGCTGTTGCTCGTCGTCCGCGGCGAACTCGTAGTCCCCGTCTTGGAGCGGACTGCTTGGGATTACTAGATATCCACGTCCGCGCTGCGAAATGCCGAGGCGCCCAGCGCGCCCCAGTCTCTGAGCGACGGTGTCGCGGTCGATGATGCTATTCGTTCCGACATTGTTAGGCGTGGTGATCGAGGCGACTACTACGACGTCAGCAGGCAAGTTGATGCCAAGTTTCAACGTGTCTGTTGCGAACAACAATCGAATCAAACCTTGGCGGAACCCCCATTCCATTTCCTCACGCAGGAATGGATCGAGCCGTGCTGTATGGAAGCCAATTCCTGAGCTGAGGGCAGCGACTACCTGCTCCCGTTCCCTGCTTTCCGGGATACGCGCGAATCGACGGTAGCGAGCTTCTGCCTCGCTAGATTTGAGCGATGAAAATCGGCCACTATACGGTAGTCCCGGTGGTACCGGGCCTAAAGCCTTAATCGAATTTGCCGCGTCTTGGATTATCTTTGCATATCTCTCTGCATGGTCCCTCGATTGCACAAAGCACAAGATCCCTCGGTTAAGGAACTCACCGTCGTTCCCGCGCTCCGCGAGAAGATCCAAGCATAATGTTAACGCCCGGCTTTGGTACGGATTAACCTTTAAACCCTGTCGCGTTGCGGCTGTGCCGCCTGCGTCTGTGATTGCCCTTAAGTCGTCAGTGATACCGTCTGTGTGCAGGACGCGCTCTTGCGTATCCCCACTTCGAACAATTTTCTCGAGCGGCACTGGCCGGACGCTAGCTCGGATCACAGCCTCCTCGTCGATCTCGAGCCACTTCCTGATTCGCTCCGTCGAATGGTCGGCGAGTTGTGCCGCTAGTGCGATGATGGGTATGCGTGGATGTTCGCGGCGCAGCCGAGTCAATAGCATTTCCAACCGAGTTCCCCGAGCGTCGGCGGATAACATTTGTAATTCGTCGGCGATGACAACGCCGACGTTGTCTAACCGCATACCGCGATTCAACAAAGCTGCCAGCTTCTCCGGAATCATGACCGCGATGTCAAAATCACCTCGTACAAGTTCGTCGTCATGGTCGGGATAATCGCGTGAGCCTGGAACGATATTCCACTCTAATTCGGTACCTTCTAACCATTCCTTCCATTCCTGCACTGCCTGTGTAACAAGAGCTTTGATGGGCAGCAATACAATCGCTCGCTGATTGCGGTAGGCGCAGTAGGACGCGGCGATTCGTCCTGCGTAGCTCTTGCCACTCGACGTGGGGCCGAGTACGAGCATTGATTTTTTCTGCAGCATCCGCCGGGCTAGCTGTGGCAACAGCCTTTGCAGGATCTCTAGCCGGCCAGAGTCGCTGATGCCCTGCTGAACTACGGGCTCGTTAAAATTGGCGTTGCGGAACTGCAGCATCTGTTCCTCTCCGTCCCGCAGTTTCTCGGCGAGTTTAAGAGGTAACAGAGCATCTAGGTCTGCCGGTGTGAGAGTGGAGGATTCACGCCGTAGCGGTAACAACCGCTGGTCTAGCTGCAGTGTCAAATACTGCAACGCATCTGCGGACCGAGCCGGGAATTTGTCTCGCTCGAAGAGGCCACGTTCCCACCGAGCAGCGGAAAGTGTCTTAGTAATATCTCCATAGGTTATATTTAAACGCCGCTGCGACTCATGCTCCGACCTTGCGGCGGTCGATGATGTTAGGGCGTAGTACCAGCTCAATATTGTTTTTAGTTCGGCGTCCGGGGCGCCTTTGTTTTCGCTGTAGTCCTTATCTGCAGCGATCACGGCTGGCAGAATGACTTCATCAAGCAGTTTCCTGCCTAAGTCAAGAGGAGGCAGCTTCCGGACATCTTCATGTAACTCGGAGTGCAGTAGTCTATCTGGGGAACCAAGCCAGCGAAGAGTAGCGTCATCGGCGTTACTTCTTTGGCCTTTAACTCCCTTATACTTGGCTTCGGTCATCAACTCCGCGTACATCGTCCAGCGGACGAGCCAGTGTGAATCGCCGCCATAGCGCGCGGAGGCACTTCGGTCGTTATGAGCTGTACCAGCGGTGAGCTTGCCGAGCGGCAGTGTTTCCCAGTCGGGCGCGAGCCACGCTGGAGAGTCAATTTTTTCCATAGCTGTTTCCACGTATTGTTGGGCCGACCGGAACCTACTGTTGTATGAAGAATCATGGGGCATTGCAGCTTGTTGTGTGCTGCGATGTCTCAGACGGATCGGTACGTACGCCAACGGCTGGCCTGGGTTAGGGCCAGGCCAGCCGTCGGGCTCGGACGATCAGAACTTCTTGCCCTTGGGGCGTTTGACGCCGAACAGCGCGTCCAGCAAGCCATAAGATTCGGCTTGCGTCTTCTTGCGGTTGCCGGGCTTCCGGTCGTAGATCGGAAAGCCCGACGCCGTGGTGACGCGGTGGCCGTGATTCTTGCCCAGCGCACCGCCTTTGCCGCCGTAGTAGGTGTCACGACGGCCGTTACTCCAGTTCTCGGTATGCGAGCGCTGCCCCTTATAGGTGCCGCCGGAGTGGGCTGAGGTCCGGTTGCCCTTGAACCCCGACTTGTTCGAGTAACTCATTTACGTTTCCTTCCATGTAGGCAGCGAACCGATTTCGCTGCTGCCATCAGTCGACACGGGGGAATCGGGGAATCCAATGGCGGATCACGGCCATTAGGGGGGAACGGGCCGGAGAATGGTAAACGCCCAGGTCAAGCGGGTGTCGCATGCGGTTACCGGAGGTAGCCGTCCAAGCGGCTACTTCCAAATGAGGCGGCTGTGCAACCGCGCCGGTCTCGGTTCCCCGTTTCCTTCGAGAAAGCGGACGGCCCAGATCCTGCCTCAAGCCGGGCGCTTTCGAAGAAGCTGTGAGGGCAGCGCTCCCCTCGCCTTGTCCGCGTGCGAGGGCGACCGGCGGACCGGGCCACAACACCGACTTAATGCCGTCGCGCTTGGGCGCCAGTAAGAGCTCATTCAATGACTGACGAGCTGCGGCAGAGGGTTCCGGCATGGCAGCTGGTCAAGTCCTCAGACGTGGTGTACGAGGTCGTCGTGTGATTCTTCGATGTGATGGTTCAGGCGGTCAGTGCTGCGGGGGTGGCCTCCTGTTCGA
>NZ_JAWQNH010000009.1:0-133993 GCF_033741155.1 Mycolicibacterium chengduense
GGGGGTGTGGGTGTGTGTAAGTTTTCGGCCGGTTAGTGCCAGTTCCCTGAACCTATTACTAGGTGTGTAGGTCTGGTCTATCAATCCCGTGGTCTGCGGGGGGCCTTATCCCTCCTAGAGGGTGAGAAGCCTGGTCTTGGAAGAGGTTTCCCGCTTAGATGCTTTCAGCGGTTATCCTGTCCGAACGTGGCTATCCAGCCGTGCCCCTGGTGGGACAACTGGTAAACCAGAGGTTCGTCCGTCCCGGTCCTCTCGTACTAGGGACAGGTTTCCTCAAGCTTCTGACGCGCGCGGCGGATAGAGACCGAACTGTCTCACGACGTTCTAAACCCAGCTCGCGTGCCGCTTTAATGGGCGAACAGCCCAACCCTTGGGACCTGCTCCAGCCCCAGGATGCGACGAGCCGACATCGAGGTGCCAAACCATCCCGTCGATATGGACTCTTGGGGAAGATCAGCCTGTTATCCCCGGGGTACCTTTTATCCGTTGAGCGACACCCCTTCCACTCAGAGGTGCCGGATCACTAGTCCCGACTTTCGTCCCTGCTCGACATGTCCGTCTCGCAGTCAAGCTCCCTTGTGCACTTACACTCAACACCTGATTGCCATCCAGGTTGAGGGAACCTTTGGGCGCCTCCGTTACATTTTAGGAGGCAACCGCCCCAGTTAAACTACCCACCAGGCACTGTTCCTGAACCGGATAGACGGTTCGAGGTTAGAGGCCCAATACGGTCAGAGTGGTATTTCAACAACGACTCCACAACCACTGGCGTGGCCGCTTCACAGTCTCCCACCTATCCTACACAAACCGAACCGAGCACCAATACCAAGTTGTAGTGAAGGTCCCGGGGTCTTTTCGTCCTGCCGCGCGTAACGAGCATCTTTACTCGTAGTGCAATTTCGCCGAGTCTATGGTTGAGACAGTTGAGAAGTCGTTACGCCATTCGTGCAGGTCGGAACTTACCCGACAAGGAATTTCGCTACCTTAGGATGGTTATAGTTACCACCGCCGTTTACTGGGGCTTAAATTCTCCGCTTCACCCTTACGAGTTAACGGGTCCTCTTAACCTTCCAGCACCGGGCAGGCGTCAGTCCGTATACATCGTCTTGCGACTTCGCACGGACCTGTGTTTTTAGTAAACAGTCGCTTCTCACTGGTTTGTGCCACCCCCCACCGCTACCCACCGCAAGGGTGTTGACAGTAGGAGGTCCCCCTTCTCCCGAAGTTACGGGGGCATTTTGCCGAGTTCCTTAACCATAGTTCACTCGTACGCCTTAGTATTCTCTACCTGACCACCTGTGTTGGTTTGGGGTACGGGCCGTGTGTGAGCTCGCTAGAGGCTTTTCTCGGCAGCATAGGATCACCAAATTCGCCTCAATCGGCTATGCATCACCTCTCAGGAAAAATGCTGGACGGATTTACCTATCCAACTCCCTACAGGCTTACCCCAGTATTACCACTGACTGGTATGGCTACCTTCCTGCGTCACCCCATCGCTTGACTACTACCAGAGAAGGTCCCACGCAGCCGGCGACTTTCCGCTCCCGAAGGATTAGATAGGCCACCATTTGGGTGGTTAGTACCTCTGATTCATCATGGGCGCGCACACACGGGTACGGGAATATCAACCCGTTGTCCATCGACTACGCCTGTCGGCCTCGCCTTAGGTCCCGACTCACCCTGGGCGGACTGGCCTGCCCCAGGAACCCTTGGTCTTTCGGCGGGCAAGGTTCTCACTTGCCTTATCGCTACTCATGCCTGCATTCTCACTCCCACACCCTCCACAGCTCCATTACCAGGCTGCTTCACTGGGTGCAGGACGCTCCCCTACCCAACGATTACTCGTTGCCGCGGCTTCGGCGGTGTGCTTGAGCCCCGCTACATTATCGGCGCACAATCACTTGACCAGTGAGCTATTACGCACTCTTTCAAGGGTGGCTGCTTCTAAGCCAACCTCCTGGTTGTCTTCGCGACTGCACATCCTTTTCCACTTAGCACACGCTTAGGGGCCTTAGCCGGCGATCTGGGCTGTTTCCCTCTCGACGCACGGAGCTTATCCCCCGCCGTCTCACTGCCACGCTTACACTTACCGGCATTCGGAGTTTGGCTGACGTCAGTAACCTTGTGAGGCCCATCGGCCATCCAGTAGCTCTACCTCCGGCAAGAAACACGCAACGCTGCACCTAAATGCATTTCGGGGAGAACCAGCTATCACGGAGTTTGATTGGCCTTTCACCCCTACCCACAACTCATCCCCTCAGTCTTCAACCTAAGTGGGTTCGGGCCTCCACGCGGTCTTACCCGCGCTTCACCCTGGCCATGGGTAGATCACTCCGCTTCGGGTCCAGAACACACCACTACACCAGCCACTCTTGACTGGATACGCCCTATTCAGACTCGCTTTCGCTACGGCTACCCCACCCGGGTTAACCTCGCGACATGTCCCTGACTCGCAGGCTCATTCTTCAAAAGGCACGCCATCACCCCACCACAAAGGAGGGCTCTGACGGATTGTAGGCACACGGTTTCAGGTACTATTTCACTCCCCTCCCGGGGTACTTTTCACCATTCCCTCACGGTACTAATCCGCTATCGGTCATCAGGAAGTATTCAGGCTTACCGGGTGGTCCCGGCAGATTCACAGCAGATTTCACGGGCCCGCTGCTACTCGGGGACAGTTCCACAACAGAGTGCATGTTTTCGCCTACGGGGCTCTCACCCTCTACGGCAGGCCATCCCAAGACCCTTCGACTAACACACACCTTTATCACTGCTGCCCAGCACGGCGGTGCTGAGAAGAAACGCCCCACAACCCCGCACACACAACCCCCGCCGGGTATCACATGCATACGGTTTAGCCATCCTCCGCTTTCGCTCGCCACTACTCACGGAATCACAATTGTTTTCTCTTCCTACGGGTACTGAGATGTTTCACTTCCCCGCGTTCCCCCCCAACGCCTATATATTCAGCGTTGGGTAACACGACATCACTCGTGCTGGGTTTCCCCATTCGGACATCCTCGGATCCACGCTCGGTTGGCAGCTCCCCGAGGCATATCGCAGCCTCCCACGTCCTTCATCGGCTCCTAATGCCAAGGCATCCACCATGCGCCCTTAAACACTTACAACACAAAAAACCAGAAAAAGAAAAAAAGAAATTGCACATCAAACACACACAACAACACCCCAGCCCCTCACGAGACCGGAATCTTCCTGTATGCGAGATGCTCGCAACCACTATCCACAAATCAAACACCACACCCCACCACCAAAGCAGGGCAACAACAAGCAACCGTCCACACCAGGAAAAACCCGGCACTCGCGGCCGACACCACCCTCCCGTAGGCGCGAGGTGTCGCTGGGCCTGTTGTCTCAAAGCCCAATAGTGTGTCTGGCAGTTCCACAGAAGTTTGTTGTTGCACCAGACCCGCCTCCACTACAGAGGTCGAGCCATCCAACGAATCGCCTCGATCACCGAACCCCCACACGATGTGGGCGGGCCGAGGTCTCGTGGTGCTCCTTAGAAAGGAGGTGATCCAGCCGCACCTTCCGGTACGGCTACCTTGTTACGACTTCGTCCCAATCGCCGATCCCACCTTCGACGGCTCCCTCCCACAAGGGGTTAGGCCACCGGCTTCGGGTGTTACCGACTTTCATGACGTGACGGGCGGTGTGTACAAGGCCCGGGAACGTATTCACCGCAGCGTTGCTGATCTGCGATTACTAGCGACTCCGACTTCACGGGGTCGAGTTGCAGACCCCGATCCGAACTGAGACCGGCTTTACAAGGATTCGCTCCACCTCACGGCATCGCAGCCCTTTGTACCGGCCATTGTAGCATGTGTGAAGCCCTGGACATAAGGGGCATGATGACTTGACGTCATCCCCACCTTCCTCCGAGTTGACCCCGGCAGTCTCCTACGAGTCCCCGGCATAACCCGCTGGCAACATAGGACAAGGGTTGCGCTCGTTGCGGGACTTAACCCAACATCTCACGACACGAGCTGACGACAGCCATGCACCACCTGCACACAGGCCACAAGGGAAACCACATCTCTGCAGTCGTCCTGTGCATGTCAAACCCAGGTAAGGTTCTTCGCGTTGCATCGAATTAATCCACATGCTCCGCCGCTTGTGCGGGCCCCCGTCAATTCCTTTGAGTTTTAGCCTTGCGGCCGTACTCCCCAGGCGGGGTACTTAATGCGTTAGCTACGGCACGGATCCCAAGGAAGGAAACCCACACCTAGTACCCACCGTTTACGGCGTGGACTACCAGGGTATCTAATCCTGTTCGCTCCCCACGCTTTCGCTCCTCAGCGTCAGTTACTGCCCAGAGACCCGCCTTCGCCACCGGTGTTCCTCCTGATATCTGCGCATTCCACCGCTACACCAGGAATTCCAGTCTCCCCTGCAGTACTCTAGTCTGCCCGTATCGCCCGCACGCCCACAGTTAAGCTGTGAGTTTTCACGAACAACGCGACAAACCACCTACGAGCTCTTTACGCCCAGTAATTCCGGACAACGCTCGGACCCTACGTATTACCGCGGCTGCTGGCACGTAGTTGGCCGGTCCTTCTTCTGCACATACCGTCACTTGCGCTTCGTCTGTGCTGAAAGAGGTTTACAACCCGAAGGCCGTCATCCCTCACGCGGCGTCGCTGCATCAGGCTTGCGCCCATTGTGCAATATTCCCCACTGCTGCCTCCCGTAGGAGTCTGGGCCGTATCTCAGTCCCAGTGTGGCCGGTCACCCTCTCAGGCCGGCTACCCGTCGTCGCCTTGGTAGGCCATTACCCCACCAACAAGCTGATAGGCCGCGGGCCCATCCCACACCGCAAAAGCTTTCCACCCCAACCCATGAAGGCCGGAGTCCTATTCGGTATTAGACCCAGTTTCCCAGGCTTATCCCAAAGTGCAGGGCAGATCACCCACGTGTTACTCACCCGTTCGCCACTCGAGCACCCCGAAGGGCCTTTCCGTTCGACTTGCATGTGTTAAGCACGCCGCCAGCGTTCGTCCTGAGCCAGGATCAAACTCTCCAAACAAAAACCCCTCGAACAAACGAGGCAGAATTCGAATCAGAAAAATCCGATCACAAACAAAAGACACCAAAAACTGGCATCAAAAAAACAAACCATCTTATGTGGCGGGAAGACGGGGAGTCCCCCACCAAGATGGCCAAAAAACAACAAACAAAAACCACCAAACACACTATTGAGTTCTCAAACAACACGCCCGATCCTGACCGCGCAACAAGTCCGCGGCTAAAAGCCGCGGTCCGTAGTGCGGGCAGTGAGGAACTCCCTTGTTAAGGGAATCTCTCTCGGATTTGGTCTTCGCTTCCCGGCCGGGGCCGTGTCGCTCTGACTTGGAATAAGTTACGTGAGGGCTAACAGCGAGTCAAATCCGCAGGTCAGCGCCCTATTTCTGCTGGTCAGAGGCGGTGCCGCGGCGCACGCCCGCGATGTGGCGCTTGCCACGCCGCAACACCAGCCAACGGTCATGCAGAAAGTCCGTCGTTTGTGGTAGCCAATCGGCGCTCTCGACACGCGCGTTGTTCACGTACACACCGCCCTCGGCGACGGCCCGCTTGGCCTCGCCGCGACTCTTCGACAGTCCCGTCGTGACCAGCAGGTCGGTGATGGCGTCCGGGCCGCCCGGCGGAAGTTCGGCGACATTACCGTTTCCTGCCTCGGTGAGCGCGGCCGCGAGAGTCGGTTCGTCGAGGTCAGCGAGCTCCGCTCGCCCGAAGAGCGCCTGACTGGCCAATTCCACCGCGGCGGTGGCCGCCGATCCGTGCACCAGCGTGGTGAGTTCCCTGGCCAACCGCCGCTGCGCCGCCCGCTCATGCGGGCGTTCCACGGTCGCCGTCTGCAAGGCACCCAGCTCCTCGGCGTCCAGGAAGGTGAACCACCGCAGATACCCGATGACATCCGCATCGCCGGTATTGACGAAGTACTGATACCAGGCATACGGCGAGGTCAGCTCCGGATCCAGCCACAGATTGCCGCCGCCGGTGGACTTGCCGAACTTCTTGCCCTCGGAGTCGGTGACCAGCGGCGTCGTCAGGGCATGCACGGTGGCGCCCTCCTTCTGGCGGACCAGTCGCACCCCGGCCACGATGTTCCCCCACTGATCGGAACCCCCGACCTGCAGCGCGCAGCCGTGCCGTCGATGCAGCTCAACGAAGTCGTTGGCCTGCAACAGCATGTAGCTGAACTCCGTGTAAGAGATGCCCTCGCCTTCCAGCCGGCGCCGCACGGTGTCGCGGTCCAGCATCACGTTCACCGAGAAGTACTTCCCGAGATCGCGCAGGAACTCGATGGCCGACAGCGGCCCCGTCCAGTTCAGGTTGTTCTCGACGATGGCACCGGTCGGCGAGTCGTCGAACTCGACGAAGCGCTCCAACTGGCCGCGTATCCGGTCAGCCCAGTCGGCGACGGTGTCGGCGGTATTCAGGGTTCGCTCCCCGGTATCGCGCGGATCGCCGATCATCCCGGTCGCTCCGCCGGCCAGCACGATCGGGCGGTGTCCGGCCTGCTGGAATCGGCGCAGCGTGAGCAGCGGGACGAGGTGACCGGCGTGCAAGCTGGGCGCGGTGGGGTCGAATCCCGAATAGACCGTCATGGGCCCGGTGGCCAGATCGGACGCCAGTGCGTCGCGGTCGGTCGACTGCGCGATCAGGCCGCGCCATTCCAGCTCTTCGAGGATGCCCGTGCTCACGGTGCCATCTTCCTGCATCAGTCGCTGCTACCCGGCATCGGCGCCCGCGGACTGCGCCGATAGGCCGACACCTCCGGATAGCCCGCCAACCAGAACCGCCACGGCCGATCCGCGGCGGTGCTCACACCAACCCGCGGGCCGGGCACCGCACCGGTGACCGGATTCAATCTCAGCCGCACCGGACTCCCCTCGGCTGCGAGGTCAATCCCGTTGTCCTCCATCAGGATTCCCAATGCCGAGCACAGGTTTCCCGGCCCACGCGCGAGCGCGGGCGAGGGCACGGCCACTCCCCTGCGGCTACGGGCCAGCTCCTCACCTTCGGTCACCACAGCCGCCCGCAAGAGCACAGCGGCCGCGAAACCTTCAGGCCCACACACCACATTGGCGCATACGTGGATCCCGTGGCTGCGATAGGTGTACATCCGGCCCGCAGGCCCGAACATCACCAGGTTGCGCGGCCGCGGACCACGGTAGGAGTGTGCCGCGGGATCCGGCCAGGGCTCGTCTAGAGGCCCGCCGTAGGCCTCGACCTCGACGACGGTGGCGACGACGCCGCGACTGCTCAGTTCTGCGCCCAGTAACAACCGCGCCGCGGTCACCGGGTCCACCGCCAGCGCATCGGCCAAAGTCCGGTCAGCCCGTCGCTCCGCTCGCCCTGCGCCTATCCCCCGTCGCTCCGCTCGCCCTGCGCTCATCCCCCGTCGCTCCGCTCGCCCTGCGCTCATCCCCCGTCGCTCCGCTCGCCCTGCGCTCATCCCCCGTCGCTCCGCTCGCCCCACACCTAACCCCCGTCGCTCCGCACCAATCCCCCGCATTGTGCCCGGCCTCTTGACACCCACACCCAGCGGGCGCAATATTCATCACATGATGACTTCATCGCACGATGAATTTTCTGGCCGGCACAGCGAACCGGCGATCCGCATCGACCATCTGCAGGTCACCCGCGGTAACCACCACGCCGTGCGCGATCTGTCGGTACAGATTCGGCCGGGGACCATCACCGGACTGTTGGGCCCCTCGGGCTGCGGGAAGACCACCCTGATGCGGGCCATCGTGGGCACCCAGGTCATCGCCTCGGGGACGGTCACGGTGCTGGGCCATCCGGCGGGCTCGGCCGAATTGCGCCACCGCGTCGGCTATGTCACGCAGGACGCGACCATCTACCGTGACCTGCGGGTCATCGACAACGCCCGCTACTTTGCCGCCCTGTACGGCGCGGACACCCAAGCCGCCGAGGACGCGATCGCCGCGGTAGGCCTGAGCGATCATCGAAACGCATTGTGCGACAACCTCTCCGGCGGCCAGCGCACACGGGTGTCACTGGCCTGTGCACTGGTTTCGCACCCCGACCTGCTGGTGCTCGACGAGCCCACCGTCGGACTGGACCCGGTGCTGCGCGTGGACCTGTGGGAGCAGTTCCACCAGCTCGCCCGGGCCGGCACCACGCTGCTGGTGTCCAGCCACGTCATGGACGAAGCCGACCATTGCGGCGAGCTGCTGCTCATGCGGGAAGGCCACCTGCTCGCCCACACCACCCCCACCCGATTGCGAGAGGACACAGGATGTTCGTCACTGGAGGAAGCGTTCCTGTCCGTCATCCGGCACAACACCGCAGCGTGAAAAAGCCGGGCACGCTGAGCCCGCGGGCGTACCTGGCCACCACCGGCCGGATCTTGCGCCAGCTGGCCGGCGACCACCGCAGCGTGGCGATGATCGTCGTGGTGCCCACGCTGATCATCACGCTGATGTATTTCATGTTCGATGACGTGCCGCACCGGCCGGGTGCGCCGTCGCCGTTCAACAACGCCTGCCTGGTCATGCTCGGCGTCTTCCCCCTGATCGTGATGTTCCTGATCACCTCGATCACCATGCAACGGGAACGGGTGTCGGGCACGCTCGAACGGATCCTGACCACGCCGCTGCGCCGGTTCGACCTCCTCGCCGCCTACGGCACTGCGTTTTCCATCGCGGCCACCATCCAAGCCACGTTGGCCTGCGTCGTGGCGTTCTGGTTCCTCGGATTCGACACCGCGGGCAGCCCGGCACTGGTGTTTCTCATCGCCATCATCAACGCGGTCCTCGGCGTGGGCCTGGGCTTGTTGTGCAGTGCCTTCGCCCGCACCGAATTTCAGGCCGTGCAGTTCATGCCGGTGGTGATCGCCCCGCAGTTGCTGCTGTGCGGGATCATGGTGCCCAGGGACATGCTTCCGGAGTGGCTGCAGTGGATCAGCAATGCGCTGCCGGCCAGTTACGCTCTGGAAGCACTGCAACAGGTCGGCGCACACAGCGAACCCACGGCCATCGCGGTCCGCGATATCGCGGTGGTCATCGGATTCGCGATCCTGGCCTTGGCGCTGGCCGCGGCGACACTCCGGCGCCGCACCCCATGAGGAGACCGTGACCAGCCACCACACCGAACGAAAACGGCCAGGGCGACCGCCCGGGGCGTCCGGCACTCGCGAGCGGATTCTGGCGAGTGCCCGGGAACTGTTCTCCCGCAATGGCTTCGACAAGACCTCGATCCGTGCGATCGCGACGGAAGCCGGCGTGGACGGCGCCCTGGTGCACCACTACTACGGCACCAAACAGCAACTGTTCGCGGCGGCGATCCAGATCCCGATCGACCCGATGCAGGTGATCGGGCCGCTGCGCGACACTCCGGTGGACGAGATGGGCCTGGTGCTCCCGTCGCTGCTGCTGCCGCTGTGGGATTCCGAGATCGGAAAGGGCTTCATCGCGACGCTGCGCTCGATTCTCGGCGGAGCCGACGTCAGCCTGGTGCGCTCGTTCCTGCAGGAGGTGATCACCGCCGAGGTCGGCTCCCGGGTGGACAACCCACCGGGATCCGGGCCGATCCGGGTGCAGTTCGTGGCGTCCCAGCTGGTCGGCGTAGTGGTGGCGCGCTACATCCTGGAGCTGGAGCCGTTCGCGTCGCTGTCGCCCGAGGCCATCGCCACGACGATCGCACCGAACCTGCAGCGCTATCTCACCGGGGAGCTGCCGAGCCTGAGTTGACCAGGCGGTCATGCTCGGCATCATCGGTCACCTCGACCGCTTCGTCGATCAGCAGCACCGGGATGTCGTCGACTATCGGGTAGCGACACCGTAACCGCGGGTTGTACAGGCACTCACCGGCGATATAGAGCAGCGGTCCGTGATCCTGCGGGCAGACCAGGATGCTCAGCAGTTTGGAATCGACCACGACAGCAGGTTATCCGCCACCCAGTGGCGGGCCGCTGATGGTGAAGCCACCCAGCACGCTGTCGTTGGCCGGGTTGTAGGTGTTGATCCCGATGGTGGTCGGGTTGGACGGCTTGACCGTGCGGGCCTGCGTCTTACGCTGGAAGTCCACCGTGTTCTTCAGCGCGTTGATCAGCGGCACCTGGTTCGGCCGCCGGTCCAGGCCGTCCTGGAGGTCGGCGTAGTTGCCCTTCGACGGCAGGAAACCCAGCGCACGCAACTTGAGCGCGTCGTGGATCAGATTGGAGATCTGACCACCACCGGCACCGGTGTCGTATTCGGCGGCAATATCGTCGAGCACATCGGCGCTGGCGATCCCGGATCCGAAAGCGGCCATCAAGCCGGTGGCCACCGCAACGCCTGCGATCGCGCGGCGCCAGCCGTTCGCCCGCTGTGACTCCGGTGCCATAGAACCTCCATTGCGTCGCGCCATCACGGGGAGCCTAACAGCGTCAAGGGCACCGGACTCGTCAAAGATCCCCGAGCTCGGCCCGCACCGCCGCCGTCAGGCGCTTGTACTGATGCGTATCGGCGTCGAAATACCAGGCGTTACGCGAGGCCTTCGGGACCCCCGCCGCCCGCAGCGGTCCCACCATGGGACGGTAGGACGCGCTGAGCGTCATGGCCGGTGTCACGTACACGATGTCGGGGCCGGCGCCGACGGGCAGCGCCGCCAGCGCGTCGTTGAGTTCGGCGCTGGGCACACTGCCGCCCGGCCGCAGCGTCACGGCCGTCACCGCGAGGCAGCGCCGCGGCAGGTCGAGGCTGTACGTGACGGCCAAATCGACCGATTCCACCTGGCTGACGGCGTCGTTGACCGCGGCGGTGAACACCGGGCCACGCGCGGTGCGGATCACCGCGCTGCGATTGTCGACGAACCAGTAGTCGCCGTCCTCGTCGCGCCGGAACAGCGACTCGGTGGACACCCAGGTGTCCGCGGCGGCGAAGACACCCCGCTTGACCGAGGCCGTCGGATCGACCGGGCCGCGCGGCTGCGCGAGCAGCACGCCCACTTCGTTGGTCTGCGCCAACCGCACGAAACCGTGCTCGTCCTCCAGGATCAGGTCGTCGACGGCGTCGTAAGCGGCCAACTGCACCCGGCCACCGCCCGGCAGCGGCCGGCCCTTGCTGCCGAACTTCGCGCCGGACACGTTGGCCAAGACCGCCTGCCCATCGGTGGTGGCGAAGAACTCCACCACATGCGCCGGATCGAACACGTCGACCACCCTGCGCCACAGCCCGGTCGGCATACCGGACCCGATGAACAACCGCACCGGGTGGTTACCGGACAGCCGGAACGCCGGATCGTCGATCACCTCACCGAGCATCGCCCAGGTGTAGGACACCACCGTGACCCCGTACTGCCGGATCTCGTGCAGGAAGCGGTCCGGGGACAGGCCTCTCGACAGCGCGATCCGGGTTCCGCCGACGACGGCACCGCCGAGGCTGACCAGCAGACCCGACTGATGGTGCAGCGGGGTCAGGCAGTAGACGGTGTCTCGGTTGCTCAGGTTGGCCGCCGAGGCGGTACCGAACGCCGACAGCGCCCAGCGGAAGTTGGTGATCTGGCGGGCCACCAACCGCCCGCGCGTGCCGGCGAACGCGACGTAGGCAAGGTCGCGAGCGAATCCCGGGTTCGGCTTGTACCAGCCGGGCAGGATGACCTTGTCCGGGTCGATGCGCTCCATGTCCACCACGTCGTCGGTGTCACCGGGCAGATGCAGGTCACGCGATTCACCGCCGCCGAGCACCAACACCCGGATGCCGAGGCCGCGGGCCACCTCCAGGTTGCCGGGATCGGCGAGCACATCGGCGATCCCGCCGATCCGGACCACCTCGGCCAGGTCGGCGTCCGGCGGGATGAGCACGGCCACCGCGCCGAGCCGGGACAGGGCGGCGATAGCCACCAGCGCACTGGGGCGGGTTTCCATCAGCACCCCGACCCGGACGCCTTGCCGGATGCCCACCTGGATGAGGCCACGCACCACGTTGTTGACCCGGCGGTCCACCGCCTCGTAGGTGTGCACGCGGCCGTCGAACAGCAGGAACTCGCCGTTGGGGTTGTTCTCGGCCTGCTCGGACATGATCCGGCCCAGCGAGATGCGGGTGTGGTCGTTGATCTGACCGAGGCGCGCCAACCTGGGCAGCGTGCGTGCGGTCTCCACCGCCAGTGTCCGGGCCGACTTCTGTGCCGCCACAACGGCATCCGCGGCCGTCCGGGCCAGACCGAACGCCACCTCGGTGGCCGCCGCGGTGCCCGCGGCTACCCGGGAGGCCAGCGGGACACCGCTTTCGGTGGCTGCGGTGGCCGGCCGATGCGCCATCGGCGCCACATCGTCGGGCAGCGGACCCTCACCGCTGCGCCATTTGACCCACGCCGCGACCGTCGGCCACGTCTGAGTGGCCGCCTTCGACCCGACGACGAGGCCGAAATGCCCTGCCCTGATCAGGTATTCGTACACGTCGGCCTTCGGAGCCGCGGCTCTGATACCGCGCACCGCGGCCGGCTGGCCGATATCGTCGACCTCACCGACCACCGCCAGGATCGGGCAGTCGATATCGGCGAGGGTCACCAGATCGCCGCGGATGGAGAACCCACCGGACATCATCCGGTTGTGCGCGATGAACTGCTTGAGCAGCTCCGAGATCGCGGGTCCGGACCAGGCGATCCAGCCCTCGGAGTCCAGGAAACGGCGCTGCTGTTCGCGCGGCAGCAACGCCTCACGATCGTGCAACTGGCGCAGGAAGTCCAACCGGGCCTGCGCGGTCTTGAGGGGGTCGAGCATCTGAAAACCGGTGCGCGCCAACCAACCCGGGATGTCGATCCGCGAGAACACGTGGTCGGCCATGAAGTTCGCCGCGACGGCGCCCATATTGGGCGGGATCCCCATCGGCAGCGCGGCCAGCGTGTCGACCGGGGAACCGAAGGTGATGATGCTGGCCAGGTCCTGCGCCCGCCGGTAGGCCGCCGTCTGGTAGCAGAACATGCCGCCCTGCGAATAGCCGGCCAGGTGGACGTCGCGGTCGGTCAGCTTCTTGACGGTGTCGATGGCCTCGCTGAGGGCCACCACGTGATCGGCGAGGTTGCGCCGCATCCCGCCCTCGATCTGGTCGGGTGACCCGAAATCGATGACCCACGGGTCGAGACCGGCGTTGTGCAGGATGCCGGCCGCGCCGTCGGCCCGGGTCACGTCCCACATATCGGCCGACATCATCATCGGGTGCACCATGAGCACCGGCGGCCCGGGCGTCGCCGCGCCCGGCCGGCTGTCCGGCGGAAAGTAGCGGCGCAGCTTGTACATCGGGACACTCTCGATGATCTGGAACGGTGACGGCACCGCGCCGGTCTCCAGCCCGCCGTAGCGGAGCACCTCGATCCCGTTCTGCGCGGTGGCCAGAAGACGGCCGACCGGTCCGGTGATCAGTGAGAAATCGACCAACGCCCGCTCCCCTAACGCCTCATAGTCCATTCCCCCGATGCCCCGGCCATCATGGCATAGCAGCATCGGGCGGCCACCGCGAATATGGTGGGTGAATGTCCGGCCCGGCGCCCGCCTAGCCTGGTGGGGACATGGCGCATCTTCTCGGGGCCGAGGCCCTTCACCTGGAATACCCCACCAAGGTCGTCTTCGACTCCGTCTCGCTGGGCGTGAACGAAGGTGACCGCATCGGCATCGTCGGTCGCAACGGCGACGGCAAATCCAGCCTGCTCGCCATGCTGGCCGGACGGGTGCGCCCCGACGGCGGCCGGGTCACCGTCCGGGGTGGGGTACGCATCGGCGTCCTCGATCAGGCCGACACGCTGGACCCGACCGACACCGTCGGGCACGCCGTGGTGGGAGACGTTCCCGAGCACGTATGGGCGGGCGACCCGCGCGGGCGCGACGTCATCGCCGGGCTGCTGGGCGACCTGGACTGGCAGGCGGTGCTGGGCACCCTGTCGGGCGGTCAGCGCCGGCGGGTTGCGCTGGCCCGGCTGCTGGCCGGTGACCACGACGTGCTGGCGCTCGACGAACCCACCAACCATCTCGACGTGGAAGCCATCACCTGGCTGGCCGACCATCTGAAACGACGGTGGAGCCCGAACGCCGGCGGACTGCTGGTGGTCACGCACGACCGCTGGTTCCTCGACGAGATCTGCACGACGACGTGGGAGGTGCACGACCGCATCGTCGAACCCTTCGAGGGCGGCTACGCGGCCTACATCCTGCAGCGCGTTGAGCGCGACCGGCAGGCCGCCGCGGTGGAGGCCCGCCGGCAGAACTTGGCCCGTAAGGAGCTGGCCTGGTTACGCCGCGGCGCGCCGGCGCGGACCTCCAAGCCGAAGTTCCGCATCGACGCCGCCAACGCCCTGATCGCCGACGTCCCGGAGATCCGCGACAAGGTGGCGCTGCAGTCGCTGGCGGTCACCCGCCTGGGCAAGCAGGTCGTCGACCTGCTCGATGCGTCGGTGAGCTACGACGGTCGGGAGGTGCTGCACGAGGTCGAATGGCGCATCGCGCCCGGCGAGCGCACCGGCATCCTGGGCGTCAACGGTGCGGGTAAGTCGACCCTGCTCGGGCTGATCGACGGCACCGTGGAGCCGACCGCGGGCCGGGTGAAACGCGGGAAGACGGTCAAGGTGGCCGCGCTGACCCAGGGTGTGGACAAGCTGGCCGAGCATCTGGACGAGCCGGTGCGCGTGGTGCTGGCCCGGCTGGCCACCACCTACACGTTCGGGGCGGGCTCCAAGGCCCAGGAGCTGACGCCCAGCCAGCTGCTGGAGCGGCTCGGCTTCGCCAGCGCGCAGCTGTCCACCCCGGTCAAGGACCTCTCCGGCGGTCAGCAGCGCCGGCTGCAGCTGCTGCTCATCCTGCTCGAGCAGCCCAACGTGCTGATCCTCGACGAGCCGACCAACGACCTGGACACCGACATGCTGGCCGCGATGGAAGACCTGCTGGATTCTTGGCCGGGAACGATGATCGTGGTAAGCCACGACCGGTATTTCCTGGAGCGGGTCACCGATCAGCAGTACGGCATCCTCGGCGGCCGGCTGCGCCACCTGCCCGGCGGGGTGGACGAATACCTGCGGCTGCGTGCCGCGCACGCCGCACAGACCGGCGCCGCACCGGCGAAAACCGAAGCTCGGGAAGGGTTGTCCGGCGCGGACCTGCGGGCCGCGCAGAAGGAGATCGCCTCGATCGAACGGCGGTTGGAGAAGCTGACCGGTCTGATCGACACCGCCCACCACCGCCTTGCCGAACACGATCAGGGCGATTACGAAGGGCTGCAACGACTTACCGGCGAGTTGCGCGAGCTGGAGGCCGAGGTCGAACAACTCGAGGAGAAGTGGCTGGAGCTCACCGAGCAGCTGGGCTGACCTCGCTACCATGAGGCGGTGCGCTATCTGCTGATGCCGGTGACGCTGTGCGTGCGTTACTTCCCGCAGCTGGTGGCGTGTTACCTGCTCGGCTACCTCGGCCGGATCGGTGCCATCGAGTGGGCGGCCTGGGCGGGATACGACAACTACCTCTGGGCGTCGCTGATCATGCCGCTGGCCGGGATGGCGCGGCTCGGGTCCTACGTCGCGATGTTCATGGTGATCCGGCCGGGCATCCCGGAGCTGGCCGGTCTGCCGCCGCGCTCGGCACGCCAGATCGACATCTTCGCGACGATCATCGTGCCGTTCTTCGCGATCTACCTCGCCTGGCAGATGTTCCGGGAGGACTGGCTGACGTTCCTCTACCGCGCCGGGGACTATCAACTCGACAAGGCGCTCACCTCCACTGCGCCCGTCGAGCTGGACCCGAACATGCTGCCGGTCAGCACGGTCAGCATCGCCGTCATCGTCGTCGCCCTGGTGGCGCGGCTGGTCCTCGGCCGGCTCAAAGACCGGGCACCGGGTTGGCTGCTACCCATCCGGGTGTATGTGGACGCGTTGTGGGTGTTCCTGGTGCTGACGGTGTCCGCCAGTCACGGTCTGACGCTGCTGATCAACCCGTCGGCGTGGCTGTCGGAACGGCGGATCATCGTGTGGTTCGACCACACTCGGGAGAGCGTCTTCTCGCATTTCGCACCGTTGGAGACGCTGTGGGACGGCGCGGTGTGGGCGGTCAAGACCGCGTTCGGCGGGGCCGCGGTCCCGTTGATCTGGCTTGCGGTGGCCTGCATCGTCTACGGCGCGACGGCGAAAGCCGATTGGCAGGCCGCGGCGCGCCGGGTCGCCGGCGATCGGTGGGGCCACTGGATCGACCGTTCCGAGGCCACCCGCACCCGGCTGAACACCGGGTGGAAACGCCTTCCCGGCAAAGTGCGCACCGAGGTGTACGACCAGCTGACCGGTCAGATCGGCAAGTTCAAACCGATCACCGACTCGGCGCATGTCATCGCCGCCGCCGGTGTGCTCGCGCTGGCCCTGTACGTGCTGGCCTATCTGGGACTGGCGTGGCTGGACATGTCGGGCAGCTACTACCGCGCGCAGCTGGGTTCGGGCTATCTGCTGCGCGCGATGGCCTGGCTGCTGGGGCCGCACGATGTCACGTTCTGGTACGGCACCTGGGATGCGATGGCACTGATTTCCCATTCGATCGTCGAACCGTTGCGCATCTGCGTCATCGCCACCGCGCTGGCCTGGTGCGTGCGGCGCAGCGCGGCTACAACTGCAGTCGAAGCAGAATCGAGCCATCCGATTTCGTGACGTCGACCGCCTCCGGTTCCGCGCTCGCCGGAATCAGGAAGCTCCACGGCATCGTCACCGCCGCACCGCAGGGCGGTCCGGCCGACGCCCGCCAGGACCTGTCCCCCTGGATCAGGTAGCCGGTGCAGCCGAATCCGTCCGCCGGGGCTCCCGATCGTTCGACGACGACATTCATCAGGACCGTCCCCTCGGGCAGCGCCGCGCCGGACCCGGCCGCCCGCGTCGAGCGGCTGACGGTCCGCACCGACCAGGTCTGCCCGTCGACGTCGATCGCCTGGTGGGGCGCTGCGATGTGGGCAGGTTGGACGGTGCGCTCGTAGTTCTGCCACGCCGGTCGCACGGTGGTCACCACGATCACCGCGAGCGCCGCCGCGGCGACCCCGGTGCCGATGAGGTTGCGCTGCCAGAGCCGGACGCTCATGTGCCGACCTGGGTGGCGGGTCCGAACGCGACGACGTCGGTGCGCTGTACCCGGGGATCGTCGAGCGGGATCGCGATGACCAGCCGGGAGTCCTGACGCCAGTCGTCCACCCAGACCCGCAGGGTGATGGTCTGTGCGCCGGGCGCGACGAGTTCCGGTGGCACGTCGAAGATCCACGAACTGCGCACGGCGATACCGGGAGTCAGATTGCCGGTGAGTGCGGTGAAACCGAGTCGGTTGGTCGGCACGTAGGTGTTCGGGCCGACCAGTAGATCGACGGTGGGCACATCATCGGCCACGGTGGTCATGGCCTCCCCGTCGATGACCACCCAGGTGCCGAGGGCATCGACGAGGCCCGGCGGGTACTGGGTCTTGCGGATCCGCGGGCCGATGCGCACGCCGGTGACCTGCGCGGTGATCGGTTCACCGGTGGCCCGCTGGCCCATACCGGCATGCACGTCGAACGATCCGTACACCTCGTCGGGGGTGGGCAGGTTGTGCCACATCCATGCTGCCGCTGCGATCACCACGGTGCTGGCCAGCGCATACAGCGGCCGCCTCACGGTCGGCCTCGCACCGGGACGGTCAGCTGGGCGTAGTCGTCGCCGCGCACCCACGCCTGTCCGGCGGTGACACTGGCCTTACGCACTTCCTTGTAGACCCGGACCGGTAATTGCGCGCCGACCGCGAGCGCGTTCTCGGGCAGCCGCCACAGCAGCACGATCTCGTCGGTGAGCCCGGGTCCCAGCCGTCCGGCGATGGTGCCATCGGCCACCCGCATGGCGGCCAGCGCCTCCGCGGCGGGCTGGTCGATCAGCCGTATCGGCTTGTCCACGACGCCGGGCAGGGTGCCGATGTTGTGCGCGGTGACCACCAGGCCGAGATAACGGCTGCCCGGCTTGCCCGCGTAGAGCACGCGGCTGCCCGCCCGCACCTCGGTGACCAGGGTGGCCCGCTGGATCGTCATCTCGAACTCACCGGTGTTGAACATCTCGCCGGGCGCGATATCGGTGATGTGGTCGTTGACCGTGTCCAGTCCACCGAAGGCCGCGGTGCCGGCCAGCACAGCCGTCAATGCCACCCGGCGCCACTCCTTGACACCCCACCCCGAGACCCAACGCCAAACACGCTGGCGGACACCCACCGTCGGCGTGGCGGTGCTCCCCCCGGGCTCCATGGCTGCCGATAGTACCTAGCGCAGTCCGATCCGAAGTCGATCCAAGGTGTCCCGCACGATACCGAGCTGGCGGGCCACCTGGGCCGGCGCGGTGCCGCCCCTGGCGTCCCGGGAATCGACCGAGCCCGCGATGGTGAGCACCTCGCGCACCTGCGCGGTCAGGCCGGGATGGATGCCGGCGAGCTCGTCGTCGGCGAGTTCCTCCAGCCCGACACCTCGCGACTCGGCGGCCTTGACCGCCGCACCGGCGGCCTCGTGCGCGACCCGGAACGGAATACCCTGGCGCACCATCCATTCGGCGATGTCGGTGGCCAGCGTGTAGCCCAGCGGCGCCAGCTGCGCCATCCGGTCGGTGTCGAAGGTGAGGGTGCCGACCAGTCCGGCCATGGCGGGCAACAACAAGGTCAGCTGCGCCACCGAGTCGAAGACGGGCTCCTTGTCCTCCTGCAGATCCCGGTTGTAGGCCAATGGTTGCGCCTTCAGCGTGGCCAGCAGCCCCGCGAGATTGCCGATGAGCCGCCCGGACTTGCCGCGGGCGAGCTCGGCGATGTCCGGGTTCTTCTTCTGCGGCATGATCGAGCTGCCGGTCGACCAGGCGTCGTGCAGTTTCACGTAGCCGAATTCGGTAGTGCTCCACAGGATGATGTCCTCGGCCAGCCGGGACAAATCCACCGCGATCATGGCGAACACGAAGGCCGCCTCGGCGGCGAAATCCCTTGCGGCGGTGGCATCGATGGAGTTGTCGGCGGCCGCATCGAAGCCCAGCTCGGCGGCGATGGCGTCGGGATCCAACCCCAGCGAGGACCCGGCCAGCGCGCCGGATCCGTACGGGGACACCGCCGCCCGCTTGTCCAGATCGATGAGCCGGTCGGCGTCGCGCAGCAACGGGTGAGCGTGCGCCAGCAGATGGTGGGCCAGCAGCACCGGCTGCGCCGACTGCAGATGTGTCTTACCCGGCATGATGGCCGTCGGGTGGGCGGCAGCCTGGGTGGCCAGCGCAGCGGCCACGTCGAGCACGCCGGCACCGACCGTTTTGATGGCGTCGCGCAGCCACATCCGGAACAGGGTGGCGACTTGGTCGTTCCGCGACCGACCGGCCCGCAACCGGCCGCCCAGTTCCGGACCGACCCGGTCGATGAGGCCGCGTTCCAGCGCGCCGTGCACATCCTCGTCGGTGGGCAGCGGACCGAAGCTACCGTCGGCGACGTCGGAACCCAGGCTGTCCAGACCGGCGAGCAACCCGTCGCGCTGCTCGTCGGTGAGTAGTCCAGCACGGTGCAGCACCCGGGCGTGGGCCTTGGACGCGGTGACGTCGTACGGGGCCAACACCCAGTCGAAATGCGTCGACTTACTCAGCGCGGCAAGGGCAGCGGATGGCCCGTCGGCGAACCGGCCGCCCCACAGGGAACCTTCGTTGGTACTCATTTCTGTCCTATCCCGTCCGCGAGCGGCCCCATTTGCACACCCAATGCGGCGTGTCGCTGTGCAAACACGGCCGCTCGCGGAATGAAGGTCACAAGCCGAGGTCGCGCTTGGCCGAGATCTTGGACGACAGGCCGTGCACGTGCACGAAGCCCTTGGCCGACGACTGGTCGAAACTGTCGCCCTCGTCGTAGGTGGCCAGGTTGAAGTCGTACAGCGAGGTGGGGCTGCGCCGGCCGTTGACGGCGATGTGCCCGCCGTGCAGCACCAGCCGGATCTCCCCGGTGACGTGCTCCTGGGTGTGCGCGACGAAGGCCTCCAGGGCGCGCTTGAGCGGCGAGTACCAGAGGCCGTCGTAGACCAGCTCGCCCCACTTCTGGTCGGTGCCGCGCTTGTAGCGGCCCAATTCGCGCTCCAGCGTGACGTGCTCGAGCTCGGTGTGCGCGGTGATGAGCACCATCGCCCCCGGCGCCTCGTAGATCTCGCGGCTCTTGATGCCGACCAGGCGGTCCTCGACGACGTCGAGCCGGCCCACGCCCTGAGCGCCGGCACGCCGGTTGAGCTCGACGATGGCCTCCAGCACGGTGACCGGGCGGCCGTCGATGGACACCGGCACACCCTTCTCGAAACCGACGATCACCTCGTCGGGAGTGCTCCAGTTGAGCGTCGGGTCCTCGGTGTAGTCATAGACGTCCTTGGTCGGCGCGTTCCAGAGATGTTCCAGGAAGCCGGTTTCCACCGCACGGCCCCACACGTTCTGGTCGATCGAGAACGGCGACCGCTTGGTGACGTTGATCGGGATGTCGTTCTCCTCGGCGAAGGCGATGGCCTTCTCCCGGGTCCAGGCGTAGTCGCGCACCGGGGCCAGCACCTGCAGATCGGGTGCCAGCGAGGCGAATCCGACCTCGAAACGCACCTGGTCGTTACCCTTACCGGTGCAGCCGTGCGCGACGGTGCCGCCACCGTGCTCGCGGGCGGCCTTCACCAGGTGTTTGACGATCAGCGGCCGGCTGATGGCCGACACCAGCGGGTAGCGGTCCATGTACAGCGCGTTGGACTGGATGGTCGGCAGGCAGTACTCGTCGGCGAACTCGTCCCGCGCGTCGACGACGACGGCTTCGACGGCGCCGCAGTCCAGCGCTCGCTGGCGTACGACCTCCATATCCTCGCCGCCCTGGCCCAGGTCGATGGCCACGGCCACCACCTCACGCCCGGTCTCCTTGCCGATCCAGCTGATCGCGACCGAGGTGTCCAGACCGCCGGAATACGCCAGGATGACGCGTTCGGACATTCGTTGCTCTCCCTTATTTGTCTGTACTGCTATTTCAAGTTCTCGAACATGGCCGCGAGCTCGGCGCCGGTCATCGGCTCACGCGCTATCACGAAGATGGTGTCATCACCGGCCACCGTGCCGACCACCTGGGGCAACGATGCCCGGTCGATGGCGCTGGCCAGGTAGTGCGCGGCTCCCGGCGGAGTGCGCAGCACGGCCAGGTTGGCGCTGGCGTCGGTGGACACCAGCAGCTCGCCCAGCAGCTTGGTCACCCGTTCGGTGCCGCCGGACACCCCGCGCACCGGGCTGCCGTCCTCGGGCACCACGTACACCCCGACACCGCCGTCGGCACCGCGCAGCTTCACCGCGCCGAGCTCCTCCAGGTCCCGCGACAGGGTGGCCTGGGTGACCTCGATGCCCTCTTCGGCCAGCATCGCGGCCAGCTCGCTCTGGCTGCTCACCGCATGCGCTGCCAGCAGCGCGACGATGCGGGCCTGACGGCCGACTCGGGTCGGGGTACTCATCGGTTATCGCTCCAACAGCCAGACCAGCAGTGCTTTCTGGGCGTGCAAGCGATTCTCGGCCTCGTCGAACACCGCGCTCTGCGGCCCGTCCATCACCTCGTCGGTGATCTCGTGCCCACGGTGGGCCGGAAGGCAATGCAGCACAACGGCTTCCGGGTCGGCCAGGGTGAGCAGCTCACTGTTGACCTGGAACGGCCGGAACGGGCGCACCCGGTCCAGTCCGTCGTTCTCCTGCCCCATCGACGTCCAGGTGTCGGTGACCAGCACGTCGACGCCCTCGGCGGCGACCTTCGGATCGCTGCTGACGGTGACGGTGGCGCCGGTTTCGGCGGCACGGCGCCGCGCGGCGTCGACGAACTGGGGATGCGGTTCGAACCCGGCCGGAGCGGCGATGGTGACGTCGATGCCCGCGGTCACGCCGCCCAACATCAGCGAGTGCGCCATGTTGTTGGCGCCGTCCCCGAAGTAGGTCATCTTCAGGCCCGTCAGCCGGCCCTTGCGTTCGGCCAGCGTCTGCAGATCGGCCAGCACCTGGCACGGGTGGAATTCGTCGGACAGTGCGTTGACGATCGGCACTGTCGAACCGCTGGCCATCGCGGTCAGGCGTTCCTGGGCGAAGGTGCGCCACACGATGGCATCCACATACCGCGACAGCACCACCCCGGTGTCCTCGAGCGTTTCCTCGCGCCCCAGCTGGGTGCTACGTCCGTCGACGACGATGGCGTGCCCGCCCAGCTGTGCGATACCCATCTCGAACGAGAACCGGGTGCGGGTGGAGTTCTTCTCGAAGATCACCGCCACCCCGCGCGGGCCCTCCAGGGGCCTGCGGCTGAACGGCTCCTTCTTCAGTGCGGCGGCCAGGGCCAGCACCTCGGCCTGCTCGGCGGGACTGAGGTCGTCGTCGCGGAGGAAGTGTCGCAGTGTCATGAGGCATCCAGGATCTCGGGAAGGGCGGTGAGGAACTGATCGATCTGCGCTTCGGTGATGATCAGCGGCGGGGCCAGCCGTACCACGTCGGGCGCGGCGGCGTTCACCAGGAATCCGGCATCGCGGGCCGTGGTCTCGAATACCTTGGCGTTGGGTTGGGTCAGCACGATGCCCTGCAGCAGCCCCTTGCCCCGGACGTGGGCGACCAGCGGGTGGCCGAGTTCCTCGATGCCGTGACTCAGGGTCTTGCCGAGCACACCCGCCTTGGCGATCAGGTCGTTTTCGGCGAGCGCCGTGAGCACCCCGAGTGCGGCCGCGGTGCACACCGGGTTGCCGCCGAAGGTGCTGCCGTGCAAGCCCGGGGTGAGCAGATCGGCGGTGGCGCCGAGGGCCAGGCAGGCGCCGATCGGCAGGCCGCCACCCAGGCCCTTGGCCAGCGTCACGATATCGGGGGTGATGCCGTCATGCTGATGCGCGTAGAAGGCGCCGGTACGCCCGACACCGGTCTGCACCTCGTCGAGCACCAGCAGCGCACCGTGTTTCGCGGTGATCTCGCGGGCCTTCACGAGGTAGCCCGGCGGCGGGACGACCACGCCGCCCTCCCCCATGATCGGTTCCAGGAACACCGCGGCGGTGGTGTCGTTGACGGCGTGTTCGAGTGCGTCGACGTCGCCGTAGGGCACGAAGGTGACCTCACCGGGCAGCGGCTCGAACGGCGCGCGCTTGGCAGGCTGGCCGGTGAGCGCCAGCGATCCCATCGTGCGGCCGTGGAATCCACCCTCTGCCGCAACGACTTTGGTCCGGCCGGTGAGCCGGGTGATCTTGAACGCGACCTCGTTGGCCTCGGTGCCGGAATTGCAGAAGAAGGCCCTCGCGGGCTGGCCCAGGTGCCCGACCAGCTTTTCGGCCAGCGCGATACCGGGTTCGGTGGCATAGAGATTCGAGGTGTGGCCCAGGGTGTTGAGCTGGGTGGTGACGGCCTCGATGACCGCGGGGTGACGGTGGCCCAGCACGTTGACCGCGATACCGCCGAGCAGGTCCAGGTAGGACTTACCGTCGGTGTCGGTCACCACCGCGCCGTCCCCACCGGCCAGGGCCAGCGGCGGGGTGCCGTAGTTGTTCATCATCACCGCGTCCCAGCGCTGCTGAAGTGTCACGAGGGGTTCACCACCTTGGTTCCGGTGCCTTCGTCGGTGAGAAGTTCGACGAGGACACAATGTTCGACGCGACCGTCGATGACGTGTGCGCTGGGCACCCCGTTGTGCACCGCCCGCAGGCAGGCCTCGATCTTGGGCACCATGCCCGATTCCAGTTTGGGTAGCAGCTGGGTCAGTGCGGCGGTGTCGATCTCGCTGACCAGCGATGCGCGGTTCGGCCAGTCGGTATAGAGCCCTTCGACATCGGTGAGCATCAGCAGCTTCTCGGCGCCGAGCGCCTCGGCCACGGCGGCCGCGGCGGTGTCGGCGTTGATGTTGTGCACCACGCCGTCCTTGTCGGGGGCGATGGTGGAGATCACCGGAATGCGGCCGGCCGCAATGAGATCCAGTACGGCCGCGGTGTTGACGTGCTCGACGTCGCCGACCAGGCCGATATCGGTGGGCACGCCGTCCACCAGGACACTGCGCCGCACCGCGGTCAGCAGGCGGGCGTCTTCCCCGGTGATCCCGACGGCGTACGGTCCATGGGCGTTGATCAAGCCGACCAGTTCGCGGCCCACCTGACCGAACAGCACCATCCGGGCCACGTCGAGCACTTCCGGGGTGGTGACCCGGAATCCGCCCTTGAACTCGCCGTCGATGCCGAGTTTCTTGAGCATGGCACTGATCTGCGGACCGCCGCCGTGCACCACCACCGGGTGCACTCCACAGTTGCGCAGGAACACCATATCGGCGGCGAAGGCGGCCTTGAGGGTGTCGTCGGTCATGGCGTTGCCGCCGTACTTGACGACGACGATCTTGCCGTTGAGCTGTTTGAGCCACGGCAGCGCCGCCGCGAAAACCCCTGCGGCGGTCGCCTGCGCCTCACGCGTCACGATGAGTAGGCCGAGTTCTCTTCGACGTACCCGTGCGACAGGTCGGTGGTCCTGATCGAGGCCGCGTCGTTGCCGACGGCCAGGTCGATGACCACCTCGATATCGGCGCCGGACAGATCCACCTCGCGCGCGCCCGGCGCGCCGGCGCCGTCGACGCAGACCGGAGAACCGTTGAAGGACACGCCGATCCGCTGCGGATCCAGTTTCACCGGCGCGATGCCGACGGCGGCCAGCACCCGACCCCAGTTCGGATCGGAACCGAACAGCGCCGTCTTGACCAGGCTGTCGCGGGCCACGGCGCGGGCGGCGACGAGGGCATCTTCTTCGTCCGCGGCGCCTTGCACGGTGATGGTGACCCGCTTGGTGACACCTTCGGCGTCGGCCTGCAGCTGGGCGCACAGGTCGTCGCACACCTGGAACACGGCGTCGTCGAGTTCGGCTTGGCTGGGCGTGATCTCGCTGGCACCGGAGGCCAGCAACAGCACCGTGTCGTTGGTGGAGCAGCTGCCGTCGACGTCGAGGCGGTCGAACGTGCGGGCGGCGGCGCGCCGCAGCGCGGTGTCGAGCGCCTGCGCATCGGCGACGGCGTCGGTGGTGAGCACCACCAGCATGGTGGCCAGCGACGGGGCCAGCATGCCCGCACCCTTGGCCATGCCGCCGACGGTCCAGTCACCGGGATGATGCAGCGCAACCTGTTTGGGCACGGTGTCGGTGGTCATGATGGCCCGCGCCGCCTCTTCTCCGCCGGTGAGGCCGCCTGCCATCTCGTGGACGATCTCGGTGACACCGGCCAGCACCTTGTCCATCGGCAGTCGATCACCGATCAGTCCGGTGGAGCAGACCGCGACCTCGATGGCGCCGGTCTCGGTGCCCCAGTCGCTCAGTGCGGCGGCCACGGCCTCGGCGGTGGCGTGGGCGTCCTGGAAGCCCAGTGCGCCGGTGCAGGCGTTGGCGCCACCGGAGTTGAGGATGACCGCGCGCAGCCGGCCGGTGGTGAGCACCTGCTGTGACCACTGCACCGGGGCGGCCTTGATCTGGTTGCGGGTGAACACCGCGGCCGCGCCGTAATCCGGCCCCTCGTTGAATACCAGCGCCAGGTCCAGATTGCCGGATGCCTTGATACCGGCCGAAATTCCGGTGGCCCGGAAGCCGGCGGGGGCGGTGACGCCCTGGTTCCGGACGAGATTGCCGGTCGCCGCTTGTGATGTCACGGTGCCACTCCCACGATGGACAGTCCTTCTGTTTCGGGCCAGCCGAGGGCCAGGTTCATCGATTGCACGGCGGCACCTCCGGTGCCCTTGGTCAGGTTGTCGATCGCACTGATCGCGACCAGTGTCTTGGCGTCGGCGTCGACCGTGACGGCCAGCTGCGCGGCGTTGCTGCCGATCACAGAACCGGTCTTGGGCAGCTGCCCCTCGGGCAGCAGGTGGATGAACGGTTCGTCGCCGTACGCCTTTTCGTAGGCGGCGCGGATCTCCTGCTCCGACGCGTCGGTGCGGGCGGTGCAGGTGGCCAGGATGCCGCGGGCGGTGGGGATGAGCACCGGGGTGAACGACACGGTGACGTCCTTGGCAGTCACACTGCGCAGCCCCTGGGCGATCTCCGGCGTATGCCGGTGCTTGCCCCCGACGTTGTAGGCCCGCGCCGACCCGATGACTTCGGAGCCCAGCAGGTCGACCTTGGCCGACTTACCGGCTCCTGATGTGCCGCTGACGGCGACGACCGTCACGTTCGGTTCGACCAGGTCGGCGGCGACCGCGGGCAGCAGCGCCAACAGCGCGGCCGTCGGATAGCAGCCGGGCACCGCGATCCGGGTCGCGCCGCGCAGTTTGTCCCGGGCGCCGGGTAGTTCGGGCAGGCCGTAGGGCCAGGTGCCGGCGTGCGCGGATCCGTAGAACCGCTCCCAGTCGGCGGCGTCGGTGAGCCGGAAGTCGGCTCCGCAGTCGATGATCACGGTGTCACCGAGCTGTTCGGCCAGGGCCGCGGAATGCCCGTGCGGCAGGCCGAGGAACACCACGTCGTGCTGGGCCAGCAGATCGGCGTCGGTGGCCTCCAGCACCCGGCCGGCCAACGGCAGCAGGTGCGGGTGATGTTCGGCCAGGGTGGTGCCGGTGCTGGCGGCCGCGGTCAGGGCGCCGATGGTGAGGCGCCCGTCGGCGTAGGCGGGGTGGCCGAGCAACAGGCGCAGGATCTCACCGCCGGCATACCCGCTGGCGCCGGCGACAGCTACCGAAGTCATGCACCGATCTTTGCATCGTTATGCATCGATATGCAAACTCATTAACACGACTCGCGTCGAGATCGACGTTTGGCCCGGTGCCACTCGCACTTTTCCGCCCGTTTGCGCAATTGGGCGGGGAGGGGGTCAGGCGCGTTGGGTGGCGCCGAGTTGGGTCGCGGCGGCGGCCACGGCGGCGTCGCGGGCGGCGCTGGCCTCGTCCTCGGTGAGGGTGCGGTCGGCGGCGCGGAACCGCAACGCCAACGTCAGCGACTTGCGGCCCTCCCCGATCTGCGGACCGGTGTAGACGTC
Organism: Mycolicibacterium chengduense; assembly: GCF_033741155.1. Taxonomy (NCBI): domain Bacteria; kingdom Bacillati; phylum Actinomycetota; class Actinomycetes; order Mycobacteriales; family Mycobacteriaceae; genus Mycobacterium; species Mycolicibacterium chengduense. The sequence continues at coordinate 26,945 of NZ_JAWQNH010000009.1, forward strand.
GAACAGCCGGACATCCTCCACCAGTTCACCGGCACCGGCGCGGACCACGTCGATCACCGATTGGGCCGCCACGTCCTCGGCGACGATGAGGCTGACGTCCTGGAACACCGCCGGAAACGGCGACACCGACGGAGCGGGCAGCCGATCCACAATCGGGATCGCATCCAGGTCCAACTCCACCGCGCAGGTGCCCTTGGGCAGCCCCGCACGCTCGACGACGGCCGGGTGCAACTGCCCGGCGAAACCGACGGATATCTCCCCGGCGAACACCTCCGCGCACCGGCCCGGGTGCCACGGCAATTCCTGGGCGGCCCGAAGGGTCAGGTCGACGCCGACGGCTCGGCCGATCACCCGCACCGCCTCGAACGCATCAGCCGCCTCCACCTTGCGGCCCGGCCCCCACGGCCCGGCCGGCTCGCGCAGTCCGGTGAGCACCACACCGACATGCTCGGGCTGACGCGGCAGCGAGGCGTCCAGCGCCGCGATCTCCTCGTCGGTGGGCCGTCGATCGGTCGGGATGCGCTGCACCGCGCGGGTCTGCGGCGTCGGCAGCACCACCTCGGCGATCGCGAACAGCGCGACATCCACCGCACCGCGGGAGACGTTGCGCGCCAACGCTTCCAGCAGACCCGGAAGAAGCGTCGTCGCCAGCTCGGGCCGGTCGGCTTCCAGCGGGTTGAGCACCTTGGTGGTGTTCCGGCGCGGATCATCGGGGTCCAGACCCCAGGTGTCGAACACCCCGGCGGGCAGGAACGGGGTCGGCAGCACCTCGACGAAACCGGTCAGCGCGAGCGACTTGCCCACCGCGCGCCGGCGTTTCTGGATCGGGGTCAGGCCGCGTCCGGCCGGGGCGTGCGGCAGCACCGACGGAATGAGGTCGAGCCCTTCCAGGCGCAGCACCTCCTCCACCAGGTCGGCGGGTTCGCGCAAGTCCGGGCGCCAACTCGGGGGCACCGCGGTCACCACACCGTCGGCGACCGACACCTGCGCACCGATCTGACGCAGCCGCTTCGGCGTCACCCCTTCGGCGTAGCTCACGCCTGCGGTGCGATCGGGCAGATCCACCGGCATGCTGACCGGCGGGTGCGACCAGTCCTCGCGCGGCGGATCACCGCGCCAATCGGTCAGGGTGGGTTCGACTGTGCCACCGGCGATCTCGGCGAGCAGGCTGGCGCAGCGGTCCAGGGCGGCGACCGAGATGGCCGGGTCCACGGTGCGCTCGTACCGCCGGCCGGCCTCGCTGGTCAGGTGCAGGCGGCGCTGGGTGCGCGATACCGCGGCCGGATCCCACACCGCGGCCTCCAGCAGCACATCGGTGGTGGTGTCGCGCACCTCGGTGGTCCCGGCGCCCATCACACCGCCGATGGCCGCGGTCGCCACGTCGTCGACGATCAGTACGTCGCCGGCGTTGAGGGTGCGGGTGACGTCGTCGAGCGTCACCACCTTCTCCCCCTGCTCGGCGAAACGCACGGTGAACCCGCCGGTGATCAGCGACCGGTCGTGCGCGTGCATCGGATGCCCGATCTCGAGCATCACGTAGTTGGTGACGTCCACCGCGGGCGAGATGGCCCGGATCCCGGACAGCAGCAGCCGGCGTTGCAACCACCACGGCGACACCGCTGCCGGGTCGATGCCGGTGACGGGCCGCAGCCCGAACCGCTGCACACCGGTGCCGGGCTGGATGGTCAGCGGCCAGGCCTCACCCTGCGCCGGCAACGCCGGGACGTCGGCGGGGTCGACGAAGTCGAGGTCCAGCGCGCAGGCGATATCGCGGGCCATGCCGCGAATGGACAAGCAGTAACCGCGGTCCGGGGTGATCGCGAGGTTGAACACCACGTCGTCGAGCCCCAGCACCTCGATGCCCGAGTCCCCCGGTTCGGCGGTGCCCGGCGGCAGCACGATGATGCCGGACTGGTCGGCGCCCAGGTTCAGCTCGGCGGCCGAGCAGATCATGCCGTCGGAGGTGCGGCCGTAGGTCTTACGCTTGGCGATGGTGAAGTCACCCGGAAGCGTTGTACCGGGCAGGGCCACCGCCACCAGATCGCCGACCGCGAAATTGCGTGCCCCGCAGACGATGTCGCGCGGCTCGGCTTCACCCACGTCGACCTTGCAGGCCCGGATCGGCTTCTTGAACTCGGTGAGCTCTTCGATCTCGACGACCCGCCCCACGGTGAGCGGACCGGTGACCGGACCGACCGGCAGGATCTCCTCGACCTCGTGGCCGATGCGGATCAGCGTCTGCTCCAGCTCGTCGACACCAAGATCCCAGCCCGGCGCGCCGGCCCGGATCACGTCGCGGAGCCAGCTGTACGGAATACGCATCAGGCGCCTACTCCGAACGGCAGGGAGAAGCGCACGTCACCCTCCACCATGTCGCGCATATCCGGAATCCCGTTGCGGAACTGCAGGGTTCGCTCCAATCCCATTCCGAAGGCAAAGCCCGAGTACTCGGCCGGGTCGATACCGCAGGCGCGCAGCACATTCGGGTTCACCATGCCGCAGCCGCCCCATTCCACCCAGCCGGGGCCGCCCTTCTTGTTCTCGAACCAGACGTCGACCTCGGCCGAGGGTTCGGTGAACGGGAAGAAGTGCGGCCGGAACCGGGTGCGCCCCGCCGGGCCGAACTCGGCGCGTGCCAACGCATCCAGCGTGCCGCGCAGGTGCGCCATGGTCAGGCCCTTGTCCACCGCCAGCCCCTCCACCTGGTGGAACACCGGGGTGTGGGTGGCATCGAGCTCGTCGGTCCGGAAGGTCCGGCCCAACGAGATGATGTACACCGGCAACTCGCGCTCCAGCAGGGCGCGGATCTGCACCGGGGAGGTGTGGGTGCGCAGCACCTGCCGGGAGCCTTCCTGGGCAAGCGGAGCGCCGGGCTCAGACACAGGAGATATCTGGAAGGTGTCCTGCTCACTACGCGCCGGGTGATCGGGCGGGAAGTTCAGGGCGTCGAAGTTGAACTGCTCGGTCTCGACCTCGGGCCCCTCCGCCAGTTCCCACCCCATGGCGACGAAGGTGTCGGCGATGCGCTCGGTGAGCAGGGTGATCGGGTGCCGGGCGCCGACCGGCTGCCGGGTGGACGGCAGGGTCACATCGATGCGTTCGGCCACGAGTACCGCGGCGTCGCGTTCGGCGCGCAGCTGGGCCAGCCGGTCGTCGAAGGCCTGCTGCGCCTGCGTCCTGACGACGTTGACCCGCTTCCCCGCATCGGCGCGCTCGGTCTTGGGCAGCGAGCCGAGAGCCTGCCGGGCCAGCGCGATCGGCGAACGGTCGCCGAGATGTTCGGTCTTGGCGCGGGCCAGGGCGTCCAGATCGGCGGCAGCGTCGAACGCCGCGCGGGCCGCGTCGACCGCCTCGGTCAGGGCTTCTTCCGAGAGGTCGGCGGGCTCACCTTGTCGTTCAGTCTGGACAGCCACCCGGCGATCATAGCGACGGCCGGCCGCCCGCCCGCCGCCAGCGCTGCCGCGGCGGCAATGACGGTCACCACGGCAGGCGCGTAGGCAACGACCACCAGGTAACCGAAGGCCGACCCGACGGCCAGCAGGCCCAGTCGAGTCCGGGTCCAGCAGACGGGCCCACCCAGCCGGGTCGACACCAGCATGCCGAGCAGCAACGCGACCAGATGACCGGCGTCGGTGAAATCCCGGCCGGCCGCCACCACAGCCACCCCGAGCGTGATCCACCAGCACAGCCAGGCCGGGCGCCAGCGCGGCGGGATGGCGGCCGTCAACATGCCCAGGACGCCCATCGCGCCGTAACTCATCCCGACGTCGGTGGCCCGGGTGATCGAGCGGGGCATCCAGCCCTGGTGCACGGCGACGGCCAGTGCGGCCGCAATCACCAGCGTGGCGCCGATGTGGGCGAGCAGGAAGGTGGTCAGCAGTCTGCGGCTGCGCCACAGCAACTCGGCCAGCGCCAGCAGGCACACCAGTCCGGGCAACCACAGCGCCATGGCACCGACGTCGACGACGAAGGCACTGCCGAGCAGGGTGCCGATCCGGCCGTGCGCCAGGTTGTGCAGATTGGTACTCGCGTGCCGGATCACCCGGTCGTGCACCGCGGGCCCCAGCGCCGCAAGAACCGCTGCGACGGTGACCAGGGCGGCGGCGTAGCCGATGGTCACCCGCAGGCCCCAGACCCACTTGAGTGGCATGGGTCAGCCGCCGGTCGTGATGTCGTCCTCGGCATCGGCGCCGGCCTCCTCGGCGCGGGCGCGCAGCCAGTACATCTGCAGGTCGTCGGGCACGCCGCTGGGCCGCGGGCCGAACAGCTGTTTACGCACCCGCTTGGTTTGCAGGCGCATGGCCGCGAAATCCTCGTCGGAGATGCCGTCCAACGTGGGCTGCGACACCACGAGGCCGCCCCTGGTGGCCCGCTCCATGACCCGGGCGGCAATGTTGACGTCGACGCCCAGCCAATCCGACCCGATGCGCTGGGGCCTGCCGGTGTGGATCCCGGCCCGCATGGTCGGCGTGTAACCGTCCACCTCGACACCACCCACCGCGTCCAGCGCGGTCAGCACCGCACGCACCGCGGGCACCGGGTCCCGGAAGACCACCATGGCGCCGTCGCCCATCCGCTTCACGATGCGACCGCCGGCTGCCAGCAGGGGCGGCTCGACGACGGAGGTGACCCGGCGCAGCAGCCGCAGCGTGGCGTCGTCACCGACGCGTAGCGACCAGTCCGAGAAACCGACCAGATCGGTGAAGACCAGGGTGACTTCGTTATTGGCAGGCCGGCCCGAAACCCGCTCGGTGAGCGCCTGCCACACCTGCAGCGCACCGAGGCTGGCCTCCCGCGACGCCGCATCGCGTTCGAGCAGCCGATCCGCGGCACGGGCAGCGGCGCGCGGACCACCGTCACCGGCGGCCGACAGCGGATCGCCGAAGTCCGGATCGCCGGGTAGCGCCCGGCGCACCCGCCGGATCAGCGCGATCACCCCGGGGTTGTGGTTCGTGTCCTTGAGCCATTCCAGCGGTGTGCCCAGCGGCCCGACCGGGCGCGGCAGATCAACCGCTTGTTCTAGGCCGCCGGCCGGTTCGTCCAACCGTTCAGCGTCCACGACGCCACGATAGGTGGCACCACCGGTAGCGGCAATCACGCCGCGACACGACGTTGCTCACATATCGAAAGCGGCAGGTCACGGACGCGCGGCGACCAGATCGCCGGTCCATCACAGCGCCACCGCGGCGATGGACAACGCGCGTTGTCAAGAATAGGCTGGCCGGACAACCGTGGGTTTCGTCAGCGAGGACGCCATGACAACAGCACACTCCCGCGCCGCTACCGATGCGCAGCCCGGTATTCCGCTCGGCCCGGACTCGCTCACCTGGAAATACTTCGGCGACCTGCGCACCGGCCTGTTGGGGGTGTGGATCGGCTCGATCCAGAACATGTACCCGCAACTGGGTGCCGCTGTGGAGGAGCACTCGATCCTGCTGCGGGAACCGCTGCAACGAGTGGCCCGGTCGGTGTATCCGATCATGGGCGTGGTCTACGACGGTGACCGCGCCGCCGAGACTGGAGAGCAGATCAAGAATTTCCACCACGACATCAAGGGCGTCGACGATGCCGGCCGGCGTTACCACGCGCTCGATCCGCAGACCTTCTACTGGGCGCACGCGACGTTCTTCATGCTCATCATCAAGACCGCGGAGTACTTCTGCGGTGGGCTGACCGAGGCCGAGAAGCACCAGCTGTTCGACGAGCACGTGCAGTGGTACCGGATGTACGGGATGAGCATGCGGCCCGTCCCGGCCACCTGGGAGGACTTCTGCGAGTACTGGGATCACCAGTGCCGGGAGGAACTCGAGATCAACCGAGCCACCTTGGACATCTTCAGCATTCGCATTCCCAAACCGTGGTTCGTCCTGATGCCGACCCCGGTCTGGGATCAGTTGTTCAAGCCGATGGTCGGGGCCCAGCGCTGGGTGGCGGCCGGTCTGTTCGATCCGGCACTGCGGGAGAAGGCCGGGATGCGCTGGACACCCGGCGACGAGGTGGTGCTGCGACTGCTGGGCAAGATGGTCGAGCTGGCCTTCCTCGCGGTACCCGACGAGATCCGACTGCATCCCCGTGCGGTGGCCGCCTACCGTCGTGCCGCCGGAAAGGTGCCCGAGGACGCCCCGCTGGTGGAGGCGCCGGCTTTCATGGCACCGCCCAAGGACCGGCGCGGGCTGTCCATGCACTACCAGCCGCCGCACAAAACGCTGCTCGACCGCGCCGGGTCCCTGGTGCACACCACCTTCTCGCTGGCCGGACTGGGCCGACGCCCGTCATCCAGAAGGCCTGCGACCAAACGAAAGGCAGCCTGACACGATGCTGGACTGGTCTGACGTCGATATCGCCGTGCGCGACGCGGTGCGTGAATTCATCGACAAGGAGGTCCGGCCGAACATCGACGCCCTCGAAGACGGCGACATGGAGCCCTACCCCATCGTCCGGAAGCTGTTCGCCACCTTCGGTATCGACCTGATGGCGCGTGAAGCGCTGGAGCGCCGGTTGTCCCGGCTGCGGGCCGGGGAGGCTCCGAAATCCGGCAAATCCTCCGGCGGCATATTCGGCGGCGGACCCGACCAGGCCGGCATGGGTTTCGTCCTGATCAGCGAATTATGCCGGGTATCCATGGGTTTGGTGACGGGCATGGGTGTCAGCCTCGGCCTGACGGTGCCCACCATCCAAAGCCGCGGGACCCTGGCCCAGCAGGAACGCTGGCTGCCCGGGCTGGTGACCTACGAGAAGATCGGGGCATGGGCCATCACCGAGCCCGATTCCGGGTCGGACGCGTTCGGCGGGATGAAGTCCTATGTCGTGCGCGACGGTGACGACTACATCCTCAACGGGCAGAAGACGTTCATCACCAACGGGCCGGATGCCGATGTGGTGGTGGTGTACGCCAAGCTCGACGAGGGCGACAAGACCGATAAGCGTGACCGCAAGGTGCTGACCTTCGTATTGGATCGCGGGATGGAGGGCTTCGTACAGTCGAAGCCCTTCCGCAAGATGGGGATTCACTCCTCACGGACGGGCGAGTTGTTCTTCAACAATGTGCGGTTGGGTCGCGACCGGCTGTTGGGCGAGACCGAGGACAACAGTTCCGGGGACGGCCGGGACAGCGCGCGGTCCAGCTTCTCCGCCGAGCGTATCGGCGTCGCGGCGATGGCTCTGGGGATCATCGAGGAGTGTCTGCGGTTGTCGGTCGACTACGCCAAGAATCGGGTGCTCTGGGGTAAGGAGATCGCCCAGTTCCAGTTGATCCAGCTCAAGCTGGCCGGCATGGAGGTGGCGCGAATGAACGTGCGCAACATGCTGTTCCGAGTGATCGAGTCGGCCAAGGAGGGCGTCCCGATCTCGCTGGCGGAGGCCTCGGCGATGAAGTGGTACTGCTCGCAGGCAGCCACCGACGTGGCGATGGAAGCGGTGCAGCTCTTCGGCGGTAACGGCTACATGACCGAATACCGGGTCGAACAACTGGCGCGCGACGCGAAATCGCTGATGATCTACGCCGGCAGCAACGAAGTGCAGATCACGCACGTGGCCAAGGGGTTGTTGCGGGACGGGTGAATATTCGCGCGACCGGAGTCGGTACGGCGTGTGAAAATCCGCTATGCCCAGCACAACCATCGAAGTCCGGCGGCGATACACGCCGGCTGAGGAAGGCGCCATCATCGACGCGGTGCACGGCGCGCTGGTGGCGGCATTCCGGATACCTGTCGTCGATAGGCACGTCTGGCTGGTGTCGCACGAGCCGCACCGGTTTGCCGTCCCACCCGGCCTCCAGACGCCGGAGTTGTACACCCTGGTCGGCATCGATTGTTTCGCCGGACGATCAGTGCGGGCCAAGCGAGATCTCTACCGCGAAATCACCGATGCGTTGCACGCCTTGGGCATTCCGCATGACCACGTCACCATCCTGGTGCGGGAAAGCTCGCTGGAGAACTGGGGCATCCGCGGCGGCCAGGCGGCCTGCGATATCGACCTCGGGTTCGACGTCACCGTCTGAGTCCCTCCGACGAGATTGAACCCAGGGCTGCTGCCTGCCACCACGACCGTGAGTGCAGTCTCGTCGGAGCAGCCGAACAGATACCCATTCCGGGACCTCGCACGGAAAGTGGGACTCTATGCCTGGTCGCGGGGCACGGCCTGCGCGCTCGCGTACAGACAGATCGCCGCGGCGGCGGCGATGTTGAGGCTCTCGGCGCTGCCGTGCATCGGGATGGTCACCCGGGCATCAGCAGCGGCGGCGACGGCGGGCGCGAGCCCATGTGCCTCGGAACCGAACAGCCACGCCGTCGGGACGGCCAAATCGGCTGCAGGCAAGGGAGTCTCACCGTCGAGCGTGGTGGCCAGCACCTGCAGTCCGGCACCGCGCATCGCGGCGATGAGCTCCAGCGTGTCCTGCGCCTGCACCACCGGCACCCCGAAGATGCTGCCGGCCGACGATCTCAGGCATTTGCCGTTGTACGGGTCGACCGAGTCACCGGCCAGAACCACGGCATCGGCGCCCATGGCGTCGGCCAGCCGGATGAGGGTACCGGCGTTGCCCGGTTCGGATGTTTCCACCGCCACCGCGACCAACCGCGCGTCGGTCAAGACATCGGCCAGGGACACCTCGGGTAGCCGGCACACCGCCACCAGACCGACCGGGGTCACAGTGTCCGACAACGCCTTCGCGGCGCGTTCGGTCACCTCGTACACGGGGGCGTCCCCGAGCAGGTCACCGAAGCGATCGAGGGCCGCGGCGGTGGCGAACACCTCGGAAACGACACCGCGCCGCAGCGCTGCCTCGACAAGGTTGGGACCTTCGGCGAGAAAGCGTGCGGCCCGGCGACGTGCGACGGCGCGATGCAGCTTGACGGCTGCGGCTACGCGGTCGGCCCGCTCGGTCAGCGGAGTGGTGCTCAGGCGGCCTCGTCCGAAGGAGCATTCACATCGGCGGGCAGCGCGGCCTTGGCGACCTCCACCAGCGCGGTGAACGCGGCCGGGTCGCTCACGGCGATCTCGGCGAGGTTCTTGCGGTCCACCTCGACACCGGCGGCCTTGAGGCCCTGGATGAGGCGGTTGTAGGTGATGTCGTTGGCGCGGGCCGCGGCGTTGATACGCGAGATCCACAACTTGCGGAACTCACCCTTACGGGCGCGACGGTCGCGGTAGGCATAGGTCAAGGAGTGCAGCTGCTGTTCCTTGGCCTTGCGGTAGAGCCGCGAGCGCTGGCCGCGGTAACCCTTCGACGCCTTGAGGACTGTGCGCCGCTTCTTCTGGGCATTGAGTGCGCGCTTCACGCGTGCCATGGGAGTGTTCCTATTCTTACGGGGGGAGGTTCAAAGGTGAGGCGGCTGTTAGCCGTTCAGCAGCTTGTTGATACGGCCGGCATCGCTGGCGGCGACCACGGCGCGGCCGTCGAGGCGACGGGTGCGCTTGCTGGCCTTGTGCTCCAGCAGGTGGCGGCGGTTCGCCTTCTGGCGCACGATCTTGCCGGTGCCGGTCTTACGGAAGCGCTTCGAAGCTCCGCTGTGGGTCTTTGCCTTGGGCATGTGTCCTCAGTTCTAACTCGATGGTTCTTGGTTCTCGCCGGACTCGGCGGTGCCGCGCTGGGCTGGTGGCGCATCGGCGTCATGGGCCGCCTTGGCGCGAGTCTTCGCGCCGCGGTGCGGCGCCAGCACCATCGTCATGTTGCGGCCATCCTGTTTGGCTGACGTCTCGACGAAGCCGTAATCGGCGACGTCGGCGCCCAGGCGCTGCAGCAGTCGGTAACCCAGTTCGGGGCGGGACTGCTCACGACCGCGGAACATGATCGTGACCTTGACCTTGGATCCGGCCTCCAGGAAGCGGACCACATGGCCCTTCTTCGTCTGGTAGTCGTGATCGTCGATCTTCGGCCGCAGCTTCTGTTCCTTGACGACGGTCTGCTGCTGGTTCTTGCGAGACTCGCGCTCCTTGAGTGCCGTCTCGTACTTGAACTTGCCGTAGTCCATGATCTTGCAAACCGGGGGTTTGGCGTCCGGAGCTACTTCGACAAGGTCGAGATCGGCGTCGACGGCGACGCGGAGCGCATCTTCGATGCGCACGATGCCTACCTGTTCACCACCCGGTCCGATCAGGCGGACTTCAGGTACGCGAATGCGCTCGTTGATGCGGGTCTCAGTGCTGATGGGGCCTCCTACGTTGTCTTCTCGTCCACGACCGTGGGGAGACGACGGGGCCAGCGGGGAATCCGACACCATCAGCACTCTGCTCTTGCGAACAGAAAGGCCCTGCACGTAGCAGGGCCCGATGCCGACCGATCACGGCTTTCGCCGTCCGCGCGGTGCGCAGAACAGGACATCCGCAGATGCCTGCGACCGGACCGCTGGACCGGTATGGTCTGCGGTGGGAGCGGGACTCCACTTGCTGTCCCTGGCGTTCGCCGGGACGGTCGATCATGCCAGTCTATCAGGCATGACCGATGATCCGAAAACTCCAGCCGCCGCAGACCCGCAGGTGAGGGAACTCGCCGAGATCCCCGCGGTCGAGGTGATCACCCGTTCGGCCGTGATGCTGATGAGCGCGGCCGCCGAGAAACTCGGTCTGGCGTCCGAAGATCCCGACGAAAGCCCGCATCGTGACCTCGACGAAGCCCGCCGGCTGATCACCGCGTTGGCCGGTCTCGTCACCGCATCTGCGGAGTTTCTCGGCCTGCACGCGGGCCCGCTGCGGGACGGCCTGAAGAGTCTCCAGTTGGCCTTCCGGGAAGCCAGCGCCGCCCCCGAAGAACCCGGAAAAGGGCCTGGCGAGAAATACACCGGCCCCGTCTGGTAGCCACTCACACGAAATTCATTGGCCGAAGGCATATCCTCGCGGCCTATGACCTCGACAATCGCCCCGCAGTCGAGAACGGGCCACCGGTCCCGATTCACGTGGGTACCCGCGGTCGCCGGCTGGATCGTCGGCGTCATCGCCACACTGTCGTTGTTGGCCAGCGTCTCACCTCTGGTGCGAGTCCTCATCCGGGTACCGCGGGAGTTCGTCAACGACTACATCTTCAACTTCCCCGACACCAGCTTCGCCTGGGCCGTGGTGCTGGGCCTGCTGGCCGCCGCGCTGGCCGCCCGCAAGCGCATCGCGTGGTGGATCCTGGTGCTCTACATGGTCGCCGCGGTCGGCTGGAACCTCGGCGACCTGGCCACCGGCGACGAGACGGTCGCCGAGGAGATCGGCGAGGTCATCGGCCTGGTGTTCCACGTCGCCTCCATCGGCGCGCTGGTGCTGGCCCGACGGCAGTTCTGGGCCAAGGTGCGCCGCGGGGCGCTGTTCAAGGCTGCCGCCACCCTGGTCGCCGGCATGGCCGTCGGCACCCTCGTCGGCTGGGGGTTGCTGGAGCTGTTCCCCGGTTCGCTGGCCCCGGCCGACCGGCCCTGGTATGCGCTGAACCGGGTCAGCGCGTTCGCCGGCGCCGACGCCGACGCGTTCAGCGGGCATCCGCACGGTCTGGTCAACGTCCTGCTCGGGCTGTTCGGCGCGCTCGCGCTGATCGTCGCCGCGGTGGTGCTGTTCCAGTCCCAGCGCGCCGCGAACGCGCTGACCGGTGAGGACGAATCCGCCATCCGCGGTCTGCTGGAGTTGTTCGGCAAGAACGATTCGCTGGGCTACTTCGCCACCCGCCGGGACAAGTCGGTGGTGTTCGCACCCAACGGCCGCGCCGCCATCACCTACCGCGTCGAGGTCGGCGTCTGCCTGGCCAGCGGTGACCCGGTCGGCGATCCGCGGGCCTGGCCCGCCGCCATCGAGGCCTGGTTGCACCTGTGCGAGACCTACGGGTGGGCGCCCGGAGTCATGGGGGCCAGCGCCGCCGGCGCGCAAGCCTTCCGGGAGGCCGGTCTGAACGCGCTGGAACTCGGCGACGAGGCGATCCTGTATCCGGACAATTTCCGACTTTCCGGGCCAGATATGAAACCGGTGCGCCAGGCGGTCACCCGGGCCCGCCGCGCCGGACTGACGGTGCGCATCCGCAGGCACCGCGACCTGACCACCGATGAGATGGCCCAGGTCATCGAGCGCGCCGACACGTGGCGCGACACCGAAACCGAGCGCGGATTCTCGATGGCGCTGGGCCGGCTCGGCGACCCCGCCGACAGCGACTGCCTGTTGGTCGAGGCCATCAAGGCCGGTGACGACGGCGCAGCCGACGACGTGGTGGCGCTGTTGTCCCTGGTCCCGTGGGGCAGCAACGGCGTGTCGCTGGACGTCATGCGTCGCTCACCGCAATCCCCCAACGGCACCATCGAATTGATGGTCAGTGAACTCTGCCTGCAGGCAGAGGACCTCGGGATAAGCCGGATCTCACTGAACTTCGCGATGTTCCGGTCGGCGTTCGAGCAGGGCGCCCAACTGGGCGCCGGCCCGATCGCCCGACTGTGGCGTGCCCTGCTGGTGTTCTTCTCGCGGTGGTGGCAGCTGGAGACCTTGTACCGGTCGAACATGAAGTACCAGCCGGAATGGGTACCGCGATTCGCCTGCTACGAAGATGCCCGGCTCATCCCGCGGGTCGGCGTCGCCTCGGTGATCGCCGAGGGCTTTCTGGTGCTGCCGTTCTCCCGGCGCAAGGACCACACCGGCGAACACATCGCCGCCCCGCAGCGGTTGGTGGACAGCGGCCTCCTGCACCAGGACGGCAGCGCCCCGGACGTCAGCGGCCTGCGCGCCGACCTGCCGGACGACGAAGCGCCCCGCCTGCCCGATCAGGTCCGGGTCCGGATGGCCAAGCTCAAGGACCTGCAGGACCGGGGCGTGGACGCCTACCCGGTCGGTCAGCCGCCCAGCCACACCGTGGCCGCCGCGCTGGACGTCACCGATCCGACGACCGTCGTCACCGTGGCCGGGCGCATCCTGCGCATCCGCGATTACGGCGGTGTGCTGTTCGCCGTGCTGCGGGACTGGTCCGGTGAGGTCCAACTGCTGCTCGACGGCCCCCCGGCCACCCAGGACTACCCGGACTTCGGGGCGTCGGTCGATCTCGGCGACCTGGTCGAGGTAACCGGCACCATGGGACACAGCCGCAACGGCACCCCCTCGCTGCTGGTGACCGACTGGCGGATGACCGGAAAATGCCTGCGCCCGTTGCCCGACAAGTGGAAAGGGCTCACCGACCCCGAGGCGCGGGTACGCACCCGGTACGTGGACCTGGCGATCAACACCGATGCGCGTGACCTGATCACCGCCCGCAGCGCGATCCTGCACGCCATCCGCGAAACATTGGTGGGCAACGGTTTTCTCGAGGTCGAGACGCCGATCCTGCAGCAGATCCACGGCGGGGCCAACGCCCGCCCCTTCCAGACCCACATCAACGCCTACGACCTGGATCTGTATCTGCGGATCGCCCCGGAGCTCTATCTGAAGCGGTTGTGCGTGGGCGGCGTCGAGCGGGTCTTCGAATTGGGCCGCGCGTTCCGCAACGAGGGCGTGGATTTCAGCCACAATCCCGAGTTCACCCTGCTGGAGGCCTATCAGGCGCATGCCGACTACACCGTCTGGATCGACGGGTGCCGCGAGCTGATCCAGAATGCCGCCCAGGCCGCCAACGGTGCGCAGGTCGTCATGCGGCCGGGTGCAGACGGAGCGCTTCAACCGGTGGACATCTCGGGCGTGTGGCCGGTGAAGACGGTGCACGGCGCGGTCTCGGAGGCGCTGGGCGAGGACATCGGTCCCGACACCGCACTGGCCCGGTTGCGTGAGCTGTGCGACGGCGCGGGCGTGCCGTACCTCAAGCACTGGGACGCCGGAGCAGTGGTGCTCGAACTCTACGAACGGCTGGTCGAAGGCCAGACCGAGCACCCGACGTTCTACAAGGACTTCCCCACCTCGGTCTCGCCGCTGACCCGCCCGCACCGCAGCATCGCCGGTGTCGCCGAACGCTGGGATCTGGTGGCGTGGGGAGTCGAACTGGGTACCGCCTACAGCGAGCTCACCGACCCGGTCGAGCAGCGGCGGCGGCTGCAGGAACAGTCCACCCTCGCCGCCGGCGGCGACCCGGAGGCGATGGAGCTCGACGAAGACTTCCTGCAGGCGATGGAGTACGCCATGCCGCCGACCGGTGGCCTGGGCGTCGGGGTGGATCGGGTGGTCATGCTGATCACCGGGCGCAGCATCCGTGAGACGCTGCCGTTCCCGCTGGCAAAACCGCGCTGACGCAACGTCGGGAGCGGACTCACAGCTACCCCCAAGGATCGGCAGCCACGATAGTGGCGTGACACCTTCGACGAAGACGGTCGCCGCACCCTTGATGGCCGATGCCAATAACGAATTCTTGCAGCACATTTCGCTGATGCACGGGTGGCTTCCGGTGATCGTGCAGTTGGTCGCCGCCGCCGTGGTGATCGCCGCCGTCGGGTGGCGCAGTAAGCGCTGGCACCAGCTGGGCCTACCGATATCACTGGTGGCCGGGGTGGCTGTGGCTACCGCCGTGCACTGGTACATCAACAGCCAGGGGCTGGCCGGTGACCCCGCCCCGCATGCGTTGTGGATATGGGTGGGATTGATCGGCTTCATGGCCGCCGTGTTGGTGACCGGTTGGCGGCGCACCGGCTGGTGGCGCCGCGGGGCCACCGCACTGGCGGTACCGCTGTGCGCCCTGTGCGCCGCGCTGGCGTTGAACCTCTGGGTCGGATACTTCCCGACGGCCCAGACCGCCTGGAGCCAGTTGACCGCGGGACCGCTACCGGACCAGACCGACATGGCCACCGTCACCGCCATGCAGCAGAAGCGGATGATCCCCGCCAACGGCACCGTGGTCCCGGTGGACACCGGTGACGCTGGATCCGGCTTCCGGCATCGCGGCGAACTCGTGTACCTGCCCCCGGCCTGGTACGCCACCAATCCCCCGCCGAAACTGCCGACCCTGATGATGATCGGCGGTGAATTCAACACCCCCGCCGACTGGCTGCGGGCCGGGGACGCCATCCGCGTGGTCGATCGGTTCGCCGCCGCGCACAACGGCAACGCGCCGGTGCTGGTATTCGTCGACTCCGGCGGCGCCTTCAACAACGACACCGAATGCGTGAACGGATCGCGCGGCAAGGCCGCCGACCATCTCACCAAGGACGTCGTGCCCACCATGATCGCGAAATTCGGGGTGAGCGCCGCGCCCGCCAACTGGGGCTCGGTCGGGTGGTCGATGGGCGGCACGTGCGCCGTCGACCTGACGGTCATGCACCCGGACATGTTCTCGGTGTTCGAAGATATCGCCGGTGACATCAGCCCCAACTCGGGCACGAAGGCGCAAACCATCGACCGGCTGTTCGGCGGCAACGTCGCGCAGTATGCCTCCTTCGATCCCACCACGGTGATGAACCGGCACGGCCGCTACTCCGGCATCGCCGGCTGGTTCGCCGTCAACGACCCCGGCACACCGCCCGGCACCCACCCGCGGGCCAGCGATCAGGCCGTCGCCGCCCAGTCGTTGTGCGGCCTGGGCGCCACCAACGGCATCGACTGCGCGGTAATCGTCCAGCCAGGTAAACACGACTGGCCGTTCGCATCACGTGCGTTCGAAGCAGCGCTGCCGTGGCTGGCCGGTCAGATCGGCACACCGGACGTGGCGCGGGTCGCGCTCCCCCGCTCGGGGCCGCCGACCCTGCAGGCCTCCGGACCGGGGATGGCCCGCTGACCGGTCAGTAATCGGATTCGGCGGCCAGGATCTCGGCCAAAAACGCGTCATCGGCCGGACCGGCCAGGCGGGCTCGGGCGAACGTGCGCAGGCGGTCGCGGACCTCGCGGGTGTCACCAGGATCGGCCGGGCCCCCGACGGTCGTCACCGCTGACGACCAATCCTGATTCCAGGCAGCCGATTCCGAGACCGGTAGGGCGATGGTCGCTCGCCCCTGCTCGTCCAGCACCCCGTCGGCACCGTCGAAGCGCACCGGTATCCCGTTCGCCGGTCCGATCAGTTCGGTGCGAATCTCGGCCTGCACCACCCCCGCCACGGCGGTGACCACCCAGGAGACGGTGTCCTCGGCGGCATCGAACACGCGGGGCGGTACCGCACTCCATGGGATGGATGCGGTTCCCGACGCGATCGTGCCGGTCCGCTGTCCCCCGGCCGCGCCGGCGGCCAGCGCGTAATCCTGCTGTCGTCGCTGCGCCGGAATCTCGTCAAGGTCAACCCAATCCACCACCGAGTCGACGAGCGCGGCCACCCGTGGGTCTCCGTCTGCCATCAGGGCCGCCAGCGACGCGCGGTGCGGTTCGAGCAGACCGCTCACGTCGGAATCGAAGGTATCTCCGGCGAAGAACTCCTCGGCCGCCGCGGTGAGTGCGGCGATCTCGGCGTCCAGCACGGCCGCGTCGAGTTCGGCGATACCGTCGCGGACGCTGGCCGGCCACCAGCGGCGCAGCCAATGTCCCAGTGCCAGGCGCCGCAGCGGAGCCAATGCGGCAGCGGCCCAGTGAACATCGACGAGATCGACCGCGGCCGCGGTGTGCGCCGGCCGCCCGGACAGCGCTTCGACGAAGCTGACATGACCGGCTTCGCCCAGCACCCGCCACAGCCAGTCGGCGGCGCCCACGTCGGTGAACGTGACGGCGACCGGCGCGTGCGGCTCATCGACGGTCCAGGCCAGGACCGCGCCCGCCACCTCGAGCACGGCGACCGCGGGTGGCGCGGCGACCGCCTGGCCGGTGGTCCATAAACCTTGTTCTACAACGAGTTTCATTGTGCTGCCGCCATTTCCAGCATCGCCTTGATGCGCTGCCGGTGATCCAGGCTGACCGATCGGGCCACACCTTCCAGCAGAGCGCGGACGTCGTCGACATCGGCGCAGGATTCCTGCCAGACGTCACGACCGTGCAGCCGGGCCCACAACCGGCTCAGGTAGGGCCTGGCGAAGGCGGCCAACTCGTCGGTGACCTGTTGCTGGCGCGGATGCAGCGCCGCGTCGGCGGTGAGATAGCGCCGCGCGTGCAGCACATACGCTTCCTTGCGCAGACGGGCCTGAATCTGCTCGGCCACCCGGTAACGCGGCGCGGCGTCCTCGCGCAACGGTGCCAGCTCGACGGCCACTTCCACTCCGGCCACGAGCGTGGCCTGCATGTCCTCGGCCAGCAGACCCCACGGCGCGCAGGCCCGGTCCACCTCCTCCGCACACAGCATGGGCACGTCGGGCAGCTCGTCGCGGTCGAGCGCGCGCCGCAGGGTGGCCCGAACCCGGTCCACCACACTGCGATCGAGCGGACGGTCACCGTCGGATCCCCCGTAGACCGGTGGCGGCTGTTGTGGCACAGCCGAACTCAGGCCGATATCGACGATCGACCAGGGCAGCTGCGCATCCGGACCGTGCGCACGGGCGCCGAGGTTGTACGGCGTGGCGTCGGCCACCAGCGCCGTCCACACCCGCTGCCGGGCCGACCGCGCCGAATGGCCCTCTGCGTCACCGAGAACCGTGGCCAGACCGGCCAGGAAGGGCGCGGTGATGGCCTCCGACGGGCGCACGTCGCGCCAGCTGCGCTGCACCTGCGCCGAGAGCGCCGCCATCGCGGCGGCATCGGTCACGTACCGGTTGAGAACTTCGATGGCGGTGCGGTCCCGGTCCCCGTGCACACCGCGCAACACCCGCTCGGCGGTCTCCGAAAGATCGCAGTCTCCTTGTCCGGGTTCACCTTTGGTGACCGCCAGTTCGAAACACACCGGGAAATAAAGCTCCTGGGCGTTTCCGGTGGTCAACCGCAGCCGTCGCCGGTGGGTTTTGAGCACCGCAAACCAGGCGGCCGTGGCGCGCAGCCGGCCGGCGTGGGCCAGGATCAGCTGGTGCATCTCGTCGGCCACCTCGGCGGTGACCACCGGCGCGGAATACTGCGGGTTGGACCGCAGCCGCAGCACCAATGGATCCAGGATGCGTTTGACCGTCCGGCTGAGCGGACCGCCGTCATCGCTGCTGAGCACCTCGACACCCGGCCCCAGCGCCCGCCAGGCCCGGTCGATGACGGCGCGGCGTGGGGCGGCCGGGCGCGTCGCGAACCCGGTGTCATTTCCCGTCGCTTCGCTCGCCCCGGCATCGTTCCCCGTCGCTTCGCTCGCCGAGGTGGTGGACATCGCCCCAGGATAGAGGGGCGCGACCAAACTTGGGTTCGGTAGCCGACGGTCACCCCGATGCTGGTCGGCATGTTCGAAGTCATGATGCTGGTGCTGCTGTTCATCGCAGCGGCCGCCGCGGCCGCATTGCTCGCACTGGCCTTCCTGCGTCGGGGCACCGAGCCGACGACAGATGACGACCCCGCGGCCGCCGAACGGCTCGTCCGGCCCGACGAAATCGCCGCAGCGCGTGCCACCTTCGACCGGATGCTGCTCGACAAGGGTTTGGTGACCGACACCCAGTTGGAACTCATCCGGCACGGCACCCGTAGTCACGGCGTGGTGACCGCGTCGCAACCGACCGGCACCGCGCGGGAGGGCCACCGCGAGGTGGTACTCGATCTGATGGTGCGCAAACCCGAGGGCGGCCAATTCCCGGCGCATGAGACGGCGTTGATCCCGGTGACCGCGCTGGACCGCATCTGCCCGGGCAGCATCGTGGAGGCCTACTACCGCAGCGGCGACGAGTCGGCGGTCGCGGTGTGCGTGCCGCCGGCCTGAGACAGGGCGAAGGTCGCCAGCGCGGCCCAGTACACCGGACTGGCCGAGGTGTCCCCGTCCCGCCAGCGGCGCATCTGTTCGCGTTGCCAGCGGTTCACCGCGCGGGCGGCCGCCGCGACGGACTCCTCCTGGTGGGCGGTGTCGACCGCGGCGATGACCTCGCCCATCGGGTCGGCGGGCCCCGCGATATCGACGCGGTCGGCGAACCGCCGGTAGCCGGCGGTGGTGGGCAGCGACCACAACGTGGCGGTGACGATCTGGGCGCCACCGAGCACCATCGCGGCCACCAGACCAGTGGCCTCGTCGAAGCGGTAGTCGCCGCCGGAGGCACAGGCCAGCAGGGCCACCCGGCACGGGATCACCAGGTCGGCGGCCATCAGGTCCGCCGCGGTGAGGGGTCGGTGGTCCCCGATCGGCTCGGCCAGACCCGGCGCGCTCGCGCGGCACGCCAAGTGCAGGGCCGCCCGGTCGGCATTCCCGAGATCGCCGTCGGCGACGCTGGCATGCCCGACGAACACCAGCCGTCCCGGACGCTGCGCGAGCATGCCTGCCAGCCAGCTGCGATCGGCATCGGTGCGCCGGAACAGTTCCACGGCGGTGTCGACGCGTGGCAGCACCGCTTGCCGCTCCAGAACATCCGCGTAGTGGCGGGCCAACAAGGTGTCCGGGGCCGGACGACCAAGGACAGAACCCAGGGTCGAGTCCGGGCGCTGGCCGGGCACCCGCGGATCGAGGATCAACAGCGGATCACCGCCGGCCGTTGGCGCGGTGGCACGGCGCGATGCGGCGATATTCGTGGGCACCGCCATCAGTACGTCGACCAGTTCCATCAGCCGGTAACCGTCGGTGAGTTCGGCGGTGACGGCCTCCGCGCGGCGCTCCAGCACCTCGTCCGCCGTCGGGAACGACACCGGCTTGGCCAGCAGACTCCACGGCACGCGGCCCAGGCGGGCACTCGGTGCGACGAACAGCACGGCCCGCGGCGAGGTCACGCATTCGGCCAGCAACTGCCATGCCTGTTCGGCGATGAGCAGCACGCCGAGGCGGTAGGCCAGCGCCAGCTCGGTCGACGGTGCGGTGAAGGCACCGTCCGAAAGCGCGCGCGCCAACCCCTGTAGCGGCGTTTCGTCATGGCGGGGGTCTGGCAGTGCCGCAGCGAGTTCATCCAGTGCGGCAATAAGAATGCGCTCGGCCACCACCCAGGTGACGGTCCGCTCGGGTTGTCCGACGATGCGCAGGCTGGCATAAGTGGCGACACCGACATCGGCGTAGCGCAACACCAGGGTAAGCGGTTCGGTCACGGCCAGGTGGCCCATTCGGGCTCGAGGGAGGTGACGGTGATCCCGTACCGCTGTTGGGCGAGTTCACGGTAGCGCGCCAGCACCGGCCCGGTGGTCGGATCCATGCGCAGCGGCGGCAGGGCACCGAGCCGCGTCAGCGAGCCGCGGGCCACGGATACGGATCCGGACGCGACCAGCGCGTAGTCGTCCGCCTCGTCGACGGGCACCGCCGCGGTCGCGGTATCCGCCCAGTCCACCGCACCTGCTGCTGCCGGCACGCTGAGTGCGCCTCGGGCGCAGTGATATTCGACGAGTTCACTGCCCAGCGTCGTGTTACCCCAGTCCCAGGCGACGGCGAACGCCCCCGCCAGCAGCCGCGCCGAGACGTGGGTTGCCCATCGCATCCGTGCGTCGGCGTCGACGATGGCGTACCGCACCGTGTCAACCGCCAACGCGGCGGGCAGTTTGAGTTCGGCGGCCTGAGCGAACTTCCGATCGGCGTTCGCCGGGTCGGCCAGCGCCTCGGCACGCAGGATCGAGCCCAGGTGATCGTCGAGCCGTGCGTACTGCAGCCAGGTGTGGCGGGGCCAGCCGTCGAGCAGCGCACGGGCCGCGTCGGCTCGGTCGGTGGCGGCCGCGAAGTCGCCACGAAGGATATCGACCCAGCTGCGCTGCAACAGGATTCGGTGAATGTGCAGCGGCTTTTCCACCTCGCGCCAGTGCCGCTCGGCATGACCGAACCGTTCGTCGGCGTCGTCGAGGGCTCCGACCGAGAGGCTGATCAGCCCGAGGTACAGCCAGCTGCGCGAGACGTCGTGGGCGCGGGCGTGCTCGGCGATCACCGGATAGGCGCCGTGCACCAAATCCTGCGCACGGGCCCGATCCCCGGCCGCCCACGCCGCGGTGGCGCGTTCCAATTCCGTTCTGGCCGTGGCCAGGTACCAAGCGCGTGCCTGCGCCCGGGAACCGGCCCGGCGCAGCCAGGGCTCGGCTTCGGTCAGCCGGCCCGTCTCGACACAGAACCGACCGTAGCCGGTCGCGGCCAGGACGCGCAGGCTGTCGTCGGACTCGCTGCCGTCACCCGGCCCGTCGAGGGTATCGAACACCTTCTCCCACAGCGGAAGTGACTGCACGTGCAGGTCATCGTCACACAGGGCGACCGCGCACAGGATGCGGGCATGGGTCACCAGATAGGCATGCTCGACGGCCAGATCGTCGAATGGCGCCGGATCTTCGACGAGCGACTGCAGGGCCGCGGCCGCTGCCTCGTGCTCACCGTGGGCGGCGGCCAATCCGGTCTGCAGAAACCGGGCACGCCGGGTGTACCGGCACACCATGTGGTCGATCTCGGCGTCGGTCATGGTCGTCTGTGCCGCGAGATCGGGTCGCGTGCCGGCCCTGATCTCCCGATAGATCCGCAGGCAGTCATCGATGCGCTTGACCGCCTCGACCACCCCGTCGTAGGCCGTCCGCACCAGGTAGAGCTCGCCGAGCTGGGCGAGCACCTCCAGCATCAGGTCGTCCCTGTTGGCTGCCTCGATGGGCGCCATCAACGACAGCAGCAGCTCTTTGGCACCGACTTCATCGGAGGCGAAGGCCAACGAACGAGCCCGCTCCAATTCGTCGGGGATCGACATCGCGCCATCATAAAGCGATAGCCGAAGGCGGCGGGCGCAGTGCGCCCGCCGCCCACGAGGTGATCCGGTCAGTTGCAGGAGACCTTGATCTCGAACTTCTTGCTGATCATCCCGGCCATGGGGTTCTTCAGATCGGCGCCGGTGGCCTCCCCGGTGATGGTGTAGGTGTTGCCGTCCACCTTGACGTCGGCCGAACCGGAGCTCGCACCACCCATGGCGGCCACGGCCAGCGCGTTGCCGTCCACCACCAGGCCCAGCGATTCGACCTTCGGGGTGGCCTCGTCGGTCATCACG
The DNA here is from genome assembly GCF_033741155.1 of Mycolicibacterium chengduense. Lineage (NCBI taxonomy): Bacteria > Bacillati > Actinomycetota > Actinomycetes > Mycobacteriales > Mycobacteriaceae > Mycobacterium > Mycolicibacterium chengduense. The sequence goes on from NZ_JAWQNH010000009.1 coordinate 48,754, forward strand.
ACCCCCAGGCCCTGCTGCCCGCCGATCGCACCGCTGGCGATGTTGATCTTGCCGCCCTGCTTCACGCAGGTCACGGTCTTGACGTCGAGGCCGGCCAGGTCCTGTCCCTCGACCTTGACCTCGGTGTTGCCGCCGGTGCTGACCTGGGCGTTGCCGTTGCCGGCAGAGGGCGCGTTGCCCTTGGCCGAGTTGTCATCCGAGCAGCCGACCAAGACCGCGGCCGCCGCGATCATCCCGATGCCCGCGACCAATACGCGATTCTTCGTCATTTCCGTTGAGTCCCTTCGTTTCGCCCTGCGCCCCGGTGGCGCGGCGTACGCCAAGTAGATGCGGCCGCCATTGCTACCGATCCCAAAGTCCGCGGTGGGTATCGTGACGATATGGCCGATGACCAGCAGCCTTCCCCGCCCGACCCGGCGTACGACGCCGGCGGGGTGCCGACCTTCGACGCCGTCCGGGAGAAGATCGAGACCCGGTTCGGCACGGCGATCGGCGCCGCCGAACTGGCCCAGGACACCCCCGAGGGCCGCTCGGTGGCCGAGCAATACCAGCAGCGTCAGGAAGCGGCCGCCGAGCGATTGCGTCAGATCAGGGAGTCGATGGCCGACGGTGCGGACTGAGCGCGTCTTCACGGTCGAGGAACGGCGCGCCCGGCTGGCCCGGCGGCATTTCCTGGCCGCGCCGGGCGGCACCGCGGAGACCGTCACGGCGGCCCTGGTCGGTCTGCATGCCACCGATCCGGCCACGCCGTATCTGTCGTTGTGGGCGCGGGTGCCCGAATTCGCCGTCACCGATCTGGACGAGGCCCTCTACCAACGCCGTTCGCTGGTCAAGCACCTGGCGATGCGCCGGACATTGTGGGTGGTGGCCGCCGACGACCTGCACGCCGTGCAGGCGGCGTCCAGCGACCGGGTGGCCGCCAACGAGCGGCGCAAGCTGATCGCCGATATCGAGAAGGGCGGCATCGCGACTGACGGGGCGGCCTGGCTGGACACCGCATGCGCCGCGGTGCTCGAGTATCTGGACTCCCATGGTGCGACCACTGCCGCCGAATTGCGCGCGGCGCTGCCGGAGCTGGCCGGCAGCTACGATCCGGCACCCGGAAAGCGTTGGGGCGGAGCCACTCCGGTGTCCCCTCGGGTGTTGACGGTGCTGGCCGTGCGCGGCGATATCGTGCGCGGACCGAATACCGGTGGCTGGACGGTGTCCCGACCACGCTGGGCATCGCGCAGGTCCTGGTTGGGTGCCGGCGCGACAGCGGACGCCGATGCCGCCGGCGCCGCACTGGTCGGCACCTGGCTGCGGGCGTTCGGTCCGGCGACCGTCGCCGATATCGCCTGGTGGTTCGGCCACACCCGCACCTGGACCGGGAAGGCGCTGGCCGCCGTCGGCGCGGTCGAGGTCGACCTGCACGGATCCCCGGGCGTGGCACTACCCGATGACCTGGAGTCCGAACCGCCCGTCGAGCCGTGGTGTGCGCTGCTGCCGGGCCTGGATGTCACCGTGATGGGCTGGTTCGACCGGGAGTGGTATCTGGACGGGCACCGTGGGCAGGTGTTCGACCGCAACGGCAATGCCGGTCCCACCGCCTGGGCCGACGGCCGGGTGGTCGGCGGTTGGGTGCACGACACCGACGGCCGGGTGCAGCTTCGGCTCACCGCGGACGTCACCACGGACACCCTGAAGGGGTTGCAGCACAAGGCCGACGAGTTGACCGACTGGCTGGACGGGGTGCAGGTCAAGCCCCGGTTCCCGTCCCCGCTCAGCAAGGGCAGTTGACATGGCGCTCACGGCGGCAACTACTCGCACATTCCCGCCATGAGCGCCAAGTCGACGCGGGCTACGCGCTGACCTTGCGCCGCTTCCGCACCGGCGCGGGGGCCGGGGCCGCTGCGGGCGGGTCCAGCATCTCGGCGAGGAACTGCCCGGTGTAGCTGCCCGCGGTCGCCGCCACCTCTTCCGGGGTGCCCTGCGCGACGACGGTGCCGCCGCCCGCACCACCCTCGGGACCCATGTCGACGATCCAGTCCGACGTCTTGATGACGTCCAGGTTGTGCTCGATGACGATGACCGTATTGCCCTTGTCGACAAGGCCGTTGATCACCCTGAGCAGCTTTCGAATGTCCTCGAAATGCAAACCGGTGGTGGGCTCGTCGAGGATGTAGACCGTGCGGCCGGTCGAGCGCTTCTGCAGTTCGGCGGCCAGCTTCACGCGTTGCGCCTCGCCACCGGACAGCGTCGGCGCCGGCTGCCCGAGCCGGACGTAGCCCAGACCGACGTCCACCAGCGTCTTGAGATAGCGGTGGATCGAGGAGATCGGCTCGAAGAACTCGGCGGCCTCCTCGATAGGCATGTCGAGCACCTCGGAGATCGTCTTGCCCTTGTAGTGCACCTCGAGGGTTTCCCGGTTGTACCGGGCGCCGTGGCAGACCTCGCACGGCACGTACACATCCGGCAGGAAGTTCATCTCGATCTTCAACGTGCCGTCACCCGAACATGCTTCGCAGCGGCCACCTTTGACGTTGAACGAGAACCGGCCCGGCTGATAGCCGCGGACCTTGGCCTCGGTGGTGGCGGCGAACAGGGTGCGGATCTTGTCGAACACGCCGGTGTAGGTGGCCGGGTTGGACCGCGGTGTGCGACCGATCGGCGATTGGTCGACCCTGACCAGTTTGTCCAACTGGTCGATACCGTTGATCCGGGTGTGCCGGCCCGGCACCTGCCGGGCCCCGTTGAGCTTGTTGGCCAGCACCGTGGCCAGGATGTCGTTGACCAGAGTGGACTTACCGGACCCGGACACCCCCGTCACCGAGGTGAGCACCCCGAGCGGGAAGGCCACGTCGACCTCTTTGAGGTTGTGCTCGCGGGCCCCGACCACGGTGAGCTGCCGCTTGCGGTCCACCGGCCGGCGGATGGCGGGCACCTCGATGCTCTCCTTGCCGGAAAGATAGGCGCCGGTGAGCGACTCGGTGTTCTTCAACAGATCCTGGTAGGTACCGCTGTGCACGATGCGGCCGCCGTGTTCACCCGCGGCGGGGCCGATGTCCACGACCCAGTCGGCGTGCGCGATGGTGTCCAGGTCGTGCTCCACCACGATCAAGGTGTTGCCCAGGTTGCGCAGCCGGACCAGAGTGTCGATGAGCTTGCGGTTGTCTCGTTGGTGCAGCCCGATGGAGGGCTCGTCGAGGACGTACAGCACGCCGACCAGGCCGGAGCCGATCTGGGTGGCCAGCCGGATGCGTTGCGCCTCGCCGCCGGACAGGGTGGCCGCCGCACGGGACAGCGACAGGTACTCCAGCCCGACGTCGAGCAGGAAGCCCAGCCGGGACTGGATCTCCTTGAGCACCTGGCCCGCGATGGCCTGCTCACGCGCGCCCAGGGTCAACGCGTTGAGGAAGTCCGCGCAGTCGGCGATGGACAGCTCGGCGACTTCGGCGATCGACTTGGACCCGTGCACATCGGCGGCCAGGGTGACCGCGAGGATCTCCGGCTTGAGCCGGGTGCCCGCACATTCCGGGCACGGGATGTCGCGCATGAAGCCCTCGTAGCGTTCCTTCATCTGCTCGGACTCGGTCTGCTCCATCCGCCGCTGCAGGAAGGCCAGCACACCCTCGAAGTCGGCGTAGTAGGAGCGGGTGCGCCCGTACCGGTTCTTGTAGCGCACGTGCACCTGGTGGTCGGAGCCCTCCAGGATCGCCCGGCGCGCCTTGGCCGGCAGCTTCTTCCACGGGGTGTTGACGTCGAACCCCAGCTCCTCACCGAGGCCGGCCATCATCCGGGTGAAGTACTCGGACGTGTGTCCCATGGACCACGGCGCCACCGCACCCTCGGCCAGTGTCAGCTCCGGATCCGGGACGACGAGCTCCGGGTCCACCTCCTTCTTGATGCCCAGGCCGGTGCATTCCGGGCAGGCGCCATAGGGCGAGTTGAAGGAGAAGGACCGCGGCTCAAGGTCGTCGACGGCCAGCGGGTGTCCGTTGGGGCAGGCCAGCTTCTCGGAGAAGCGCTGTTCACGGTGCGGGTGGTCGTCCTCGCGGTCGACGAATTCGAGCACGACGATGCCGTCGGCCAGACCCAGTGCCGTCTCCACCGAATCGGTGAGCCGCTGCTTGCTGCCTGCCTTTACGGTGAGGCGGTCGACCACCACCTCGATATCGTGCTTCTCCTGCTTCTTCAGCTTGGGCGGGTCGGTCAGCGGATACACCACGCCGTCGACCCGGACTCGGCTGTAGCCCTGTGAGTTGAGCTTGTCGAACAGGTCCACGAACTCGCCCTTGCGGGTGCGCACCACCGGGGCCAGCACCTGGAAGCGCAGGCCCTCGTCCATCGCCAAGACCTGGTCGACGATCTGCTGCGGAGTCTGCCGGGCAATGCGCTCACCGCAGACCGGGCAGTGCGGCGTCCCGGCCCGCGCGTAGAGCAGGCGCAGATAGTCGTACACCTCGGTGATGGTGCCGACGGTCGAGCGCGGGTTGCGGTTGGTGGACTTCTGGTCGATCGACACCGCCGGGGACAAACCCTCGATGAAGTCGACATCGGGCTTGTCCATCTGGCCGAGGAACTGCCGGGCGTAGGCCGACAGCGACTCGACGTAGCGGCGCTGACCCTCGGCGAAGATCGTGTCGAACGCCAGCGACGACTTCCCCGATCCCGACAAACCGGTGAACACGATCATCGCGTCGCGGGGCAGGTCAAGGTCGACGCCGCGCAGATTGTGCTCGCGGGCGCCCTTGACGACTAGACGGTCAGACACCGATTTTCCTCCTGAGGACAGAATTCACAGCCATGCTAGGTGTACCCACCGACAAGTTGGAGCCAAGCCTGAGCCGGATAGCGTGGACAGGGTGAACAGTCCACACAGCCTTGTCAGTGACGACTACACCGGCCACCTCGACCCCGGTACCGCCGCCCGGCGCACCCTGCCCGCCGCGACCATCATCAAGGTGTCAGTCGGCCCCATGGACAACAACGCGTACCTGATCACCTGTTCCGAGACGGGCAAAACCCTGCTCATCGACGCGGCCAATGACGCCGACCGGCTCATCGAGGTGATCAGGACACACGCTCCCGACGTCTCGCTCATTGTGACCAGTCACCAGCATCCCGACCACTGGCAGGCGCTGCAAGCCGTGGCGGAGGCCACCGGGGCGCCGACCGCCGCGCACGCGCTGGACGCCGAACCGCTGCCCGTGCGCCCCTACCGGATCCTGTCCGACGGGGACACCGTGCCCGTCGGGAAACTCATGTTCGACGTCATCCACCTGCAAGGCCACACCGAGGGGTCGGTCGCGCTGGCGCTGCGCGGGGCCGACGGGGCGGTGACTCACCTGTTCACCGGGGACTGCCTGTTCCCCGGCGGCGTCGGCAAGACCTGGAAGGACGGCGACTTCGAACGGCTCCTCGGTGACGTCAGCACCAAGGTGTTCGACCGCTACCCCGACTCGACCGTCGTGTACCCCGGCCACGGTGACGACACCACGCTGGGTGCCGAGCGCCCACACCTGACCGAGTGGCGCGAGCGCGGCTGGTGACCCGATGAGCAGGTGGCCGACCCCGGACAAGCCCGGCCCCGGGCAGGAGTCGGTGTGGGATTACCCGCGCCCGCCCCGGCTCGAGCCGTTCCGCGGGTCCATCACCGTCGAGCTCGGCGGTGTGCGCATCGCGTCGACAGAGCAGTGCTGGCTGGTGTTGGAAACCAGCCACCCGCCGACCTACTACCTGCCCAGGGCAGCGTTCGCCGAGGAGGCACTGCGCGACACCGCGGGCTCGTCGTGGTGTGAATGGAAGGGTGCGGCCAGCTATTACGACCTGGTGTCCGGGTCCGTCGTCGCGCCGCGGGCGGCCTGGACCTACCTGGCGCCGACCCGCGGCTTCGAACCCCTGGCCGGCGCCATCGCGGTGATGGCGGCCGCCGTCGACCGCTGCACCGTCGACGGGGAGATGGTCACCCCGCAGCCGGGCGGCTTCTACGGCGGTTGGATCACCAGCCGGGTGTGCGGACCGTTCAAGGGCATCCCCGGTTCGATGGGCTGGTAGTCAGATCCGGGCTCAACGCCACGCGACGGGCAACCGTTTGATGCCGTGGATGAACGCCGACCGCAGGATGGCCGGCTCGGCGGTCGCCACGATCTCGGGCACCTGTGCCCGCAGCTCGTCGAAGAGCACCCGGATCTCGCGGCGGGCCAAGTTGGCGCCCAGGCAGAAGTGCGCACCGCCCGCGCCGTAGCCGATCTGCGGGTTCGGATTCCGGGTGACGTCGAAGCGGTACGGGTCGGCGAACTTCGTCTCGTCGCGGTTGGCCGAGGCGTACCACATCGAGACCTTGTCGCCAGCCCTCATCGTGATGCCCCGCATGTCGATGTCCTGGGTCAGGTTGCGGCGCATGAAGATCAGTGGCGATGCCCACCGGACGATCTCTTCGACCGCGGTCGGGGCCACGGTGCCGAAGTCGTCCCACCAGATCTGGCGCTGTTCTGGATATCGGGTCAGTGCGACCATGCCGTGGCTGATCGCATTGCGGGTGGTTTCGTTGCCGGCCGCCGACAGCAGGATGAAGAACGAGGCGATCTCGGCGGAGCTCAGCCGTTCCCCGTCGACTTCGGCCTGCACGAGGTTGGTGGTCAGATCGTCTGCCGGCTGTACCCGCCGCCGCTCGGCCAGTTCCATCCCGTAGGTCGCCAAATCCGTTGACACCTTGACGATTTCGTCGTAGTCACCGGACACCTCGTCATCTCCGGCGCCGAGCAGCACCGTGGTCCAGTGAAAGACGTCGGCCTCGTCCTCTTCGGGGATGCCCATCAAGTCGCAGATGATCTGCAACGGAAGTTGCCCGGCCACCTCGGCCACGAAGTCCGCTTCGCCATCCGGGTGCCGATCGATCATCTGCGCGACCAGTCGCCGCGCCCGCTCACGCACGCTGTCCTCGATACGGGCCACCACCTTGGGCGTGAACGCGCGGTTGACGATCCCCCGCAACCGCAGGTGCCGCGGATCGTCGAGGGTGATCATCGACCCGAAGAATTCGGCGATCTCGGCAGGCACATCGGACAACGAGGTGCTCGTCGGGCTGGAACTGAAGATCTCCGGATGCCGGCTGGCGTGCCGCACGTCCTCGTAAGTGGTCAACGCCCAGTGCCCCGCACCGGACGGGAAGCCGGCGAATTCGGGGACCGAGAAGAAGGTGATCGGCGACTCGCGCCGCAGGGTGGCGAAGGCGCCGTCGCGGAGGTCGTCGTCCCACTCCCAGAACTCCAGCGCGCCGAGGTCGATATCGGCCAACGGCACCTCGGGCGGCGGTACGCCGTTCCGGCGGGGTGCGATACCGGTGTGATTGAGTGTCGCGGTCATGGCTCGACCTCCCTCATGGCCGAGTGTGGCACCGTGCGCCCCGGGATGTCGCCGTTTCGCCAACTCACCCGGTGGCGATCACCCGTTCACCGAACCGACCGGTGGCCTCGCTGGCCTGGGCCCGCCGCCGATCTCATCGAAACCGGCTCCCGGCGTGGTGAATTCACGATTGTCGGTCGTCTCAAGGTGCCGCAGAACGTGCCCGAGAACCACGAAAGGCCCGGCGCATGAGCGCCGGGCCTTTCGTTGGTCGGATCAGGACGTGTGCACGATGAGGACGTCGACCTTGGAGCGGCGCGCCACGTTGGCCGGCACCGAACCCAGCAACCGGCCGGCGATGGTGGACAGGCCGACATTGCCAACCACCAGCAGGTCGGCCCCGGAATCGTTGGCCAGGTCGACCAGGGCGTCCACGGGCGCCCCGACGATGGCCTTCTCCTCGATATCGGTGGCCCCGGCAACCTTGGCCCGGTCGCTGGCCTCCTTGAGGATGGCGTAGATGGGGGCGTTGCCGGTCATCTTGTAGCCCTCGTCCTTCAGGACGTCGGCGGCGTGATGGTCTTCGCTCTGCGGGAAGTATGCCGTCGCGACGATCAGCTTCGCGCCCGCATTGGCCGCGATCTCCCCTGCCCGCTCAACCGCTCGCAGTGACGAATCCGATCCGTCCGTGCCCACGACCACGGTCCGATAGGCGCTCATTCTTCCCTCCAAGTCTCAGAACCTCATCCATAGCTACGCCACCCGAGACAGTAACCCTTTGCTCGACGACCAGGGGCGCGATTCGCGACACCCGGCGCGCCGACCACCGGCTCGGCGGCGTCATTCGAGTACCGATGGTATCGGTCCGCCGCCCGGATCAGGCCTTATGGTGACGCAGGACATGTCGATACCGGCCCGCGGACGTGACCTGGCTCAAACCATCGGCACCCGTTGCGCGAACATCACAACGACACTCAATATCGTTCGCCGCGCCGGTGTTTGGGGACCGCGACGGCGCGGGTTGCCGAGCCGACCGACACCGCACCCGGAAGGCGCTGCGCCCCAGCAGCAATAGCCCCTCGCCAGCTTCTCGTGCGCGCCGACTGGACCGGTACCCGCGGGGGCATTACGGTTGCGCCCACAACCTGAACGGGGGTCGACCAGGTGGAATTGTCCCTGCTCACGCGCCGCGAACCGGCTGTGCTGCTGCGTTCGGGCCGCCTGGACGGCGTGCTGGTGGCGGTCTTCGCGATCGGCGTGAGCGCGGCCGGTGCCGCCCGGCCGTCGTTCTGGTTCGACGAGGCCGCCACCATCTCGGCGAGCACACGCACCATCCCGGAGTTGGTACGCCTGCTCGGCAACATCGACGCCGTTCACGGCGCGTACTACCTGCTGATGCACGGTTGGTTCGCGGCGTTCCCGGCCACCGAGTTCTGGTCCCGATTCTCCAGTTGCCTGGCCGTCGGGCTCGCCGCCGCCGGAGTGGTGACGCTGGCCAAGCGGTTCGTCGGCCGCTCGGCCGCGGTGACCGCGGGGGTGGTGTTCGCGATCCTGCCCAGGGTGACGTGGGCCGGTATCGAGGCCCGGTCGTATGCCCTGACGGCGGCCGTCGCGGTGTGGCTGACGGTGCTCCTGGTCGCGGCGTGCCGCCGGCCCCGCCTGTGGGTGGCTTATGGTGCCGGTTTGGCGCTGGCCGCCGTACTCAACGTCTTCATGGTGCTGCTCGTGCTGCCGCACGCGGTGTTCATCGCGACGCTGCGTGAGCGTCGGTCCACCGTGGCGTGGGCCGGCGCCGCGGCCGCCGCGGCGCTCACCGTCGCGCCGCTGTTGTTCTTCTGCCGTACCCAGATAGCGCAGGTGCGATGGATCTCCCCGCTGTCGGCACGCACGGTCCGCGAGGTCCTCAAGGAGCAGTACTTCGACGACAGCCTGGCGTTCGCGGTGTGCGCCGGGGTTATCCTGCTGCTGCCGTTGGCATTCCGGCGGCTACGGCCGGCCGAACCGGGGGCACGCACGCTACTTCGTCTCAGTGTGGCCTGGCTGGTACTGCCCACCGCGGTGTTGCTGCTGTATTCCGTTGTGGCCGAGCCGATTTACTACCCCCGCTATCTCACGTACACCTCCCCCGCGATGGCGTTGCTGCTCGGGGTGAGCATCGTCGGCATCGTGCGGACCCGGGAGCGCGCCACCGCGGCGCTGGCCGTCCTCGCCGTCGCCGCGACGCCGAATTTCCTGATGGTCCAGCGCGGCCCATATGCCAAGGAGGGCATGGATTTCAGTCAGGTCGCCGATGTCATCACCGCGCACGCCGCGCCCGGCGACTGCCTGATCATGGACAACACCACCAACTGGATGCCGGGCCCGATCCGGCCGCTGACCGCGGCACGACCCGCGGCCTACGCCAAGCTGATCGATCCCGGCCGCGGGACGCGCGCCGCGGACCGGAACCGGTTGTGGGACGCGCATCTGGGCATCTGGGGGGTGGCCGACCGGGTTCGCGCGTGCACCGTTCTATGGACGGTGTCCCAACGCGATCGGGCCGTGCCGGACCGGCAGAGCGGCGCCGCACTGGACCCGGGACCGCGATTGCGCCGCGCCCCGGCCTACCAGGTACCCGAGCGGATGGGCTTCCACATCGTGGAGCGCTGGCAGTTCAATTTCGCCCAGGTGGTGAAATCCACGCGCTGACAGCTCAATACAACTCGGGACGCCGATCACCGAACAGATCGACATACTCGGTGAGCGCCTTGTCGTGGGTGACGCTGAGGTCGACATCGGCGATAGCCATGCCTGTGCCGGAGCCGACGGCAGAGAGCACCCACCCGTCCGGGGACACCACCGCACTGCCCTCCGTCCACGCCTGGCCGCGTTCCACCCCGGTGCGATCACAGCAGGCGACGGCCACCTTGCTGGCCCGGGCGGTGGCCATCGCGTTGATCACCTCGCCGGCGCGTTCACCATCCGGACGGGGAAACAGGGGCCAATTCACCGGCGCGGCAAGGAGTTCGGCCCCGGCCAGCGCCACCGGTCTGGTCAGTTCCGGGAACTCCAGGTCGTAGCACACCATCACCGCGATGGCGCCGTGCCGGGTGGCGACCACCTGCGGCACCGCCGCGCCGGGAGTGAAGATCAGCTTCTCCCGGTCCCACAGGTGCGATTTGCGGTAGAAGCCCAGCACCCCGGATCCGTCGAGCATCACCGCACTGTTGTAGAGCAACCCGTCCGGACCGCTCTCCGGAAATCCGCCGATCACGACGGCGTCACCGGCCGCGGCGATCCACTCGGCGAACGTGTCCGCGGTGGCCGGCCGCGCGAGTGACCGGGCCTCGTCGGCGTCGGCGAACATGTACCCCGAGGTGACCAGTTCGGGCAGCACGACGACATCGGCACCGGCGGCGACCGCGGCGCGGATCTGCTCGACGATCAGGGCGGTGTTGGCCGTCAGGTCACCGAACACGGGCGCGATCTGGCAACAGGCGATCCGGGTCATCAGCGCAGTGTAGTCACGGCAGGGCGGTGCGGGCCTTCAGCGCCAGCCACAGCTCCATGCGGTCGTCACCGTCGTCCAGGCGGCGCCCGGTCAACTGGGCTATCCGTTCGATACGGTTGCGAACGGTGTTGCGGTGCACGGACAACCGTGCCGCGGCGGGATCCCAGGCCCCGTTGACCCGCAGCCACTGGTCGAGGGTGCGCAGCAGCTCCACCCGCTCGCCGGGTTCGAGTTGGTCCAGCGGTGCGAGCACCGCGTCGCCGAATCCGCGCACCGTCTCGGGCTCCCCCATCGACAACAACAGCGACACCGTCTCGCCCTCACCCGCGGTGACGATGCGGCCCAGCCGCCGGCTGACCGGCACCAGGGACCGGGCCTGGGCGGCGGACACCCCGAGCGTCTCCGGGCTGGTCGCGGCGCCGACCCCGATGGGCAGGCCGCCGGCGTGGGTGGTCAGGGTCTCGGTCAGCGCGGCCAGATCCCAGTGGGCGACCTCGACCGTCGGACCCGTCACCCGGACCAGTGCGCCGTCGAGGGTGGACCGCAGCAAAAAGGCCAGCTCGTCGCCCGCGCCGTCGACCACGGCAACGTGGCAGTGCGCACCGGTCAGGCCCACGCTGGCCGCCAGTTGTTGGGCGCGTTCACGTTTCATGCCGGCACGCAGCAGCTGCCCGAACACCTGCTCGCGCCGTCGGCGCTCGGGCTCGTCGGAGAGTTCACGCCGCTCGCGGTCCACGGCGATGAGCGAGACCAGTACCGTCGACGACGCTCGGGTGGCGGCGTCCATATCGGCACCGAGCACGACGTAGGCCAGCGGTACCCGGGCGCCGATGGCGTGCACCTCGAACCCGTCCACCACCGCCCAGCTGCGGCCGTCCATCTGTCCGCAGCTCGCTCGCGCCCGCTCGACGGTGTCCTGCGCAGCGCCAGGGCTCGCCGCCACCAGGCCGCCCGCACCGTCACACACCACGCACGGGGTGGTGCTCGTCGCCGCCCAGGCCGACAGCAGCGCAGGCAGTGGCGCGGAACTGGTCGCCACCGCGGTGAGCCGGCGGTTGGTCTCCATGGCCTGTTGCAGGCCGCGTCGCTCCTGCCGGGCGATCGTCTCGAACACCCACTTGGTCACGGCGATGAACGGGGTCTGGTCGGGCACCACCAGCATGGTGATGCCGGCCTCTTCGGCCGCCGCGCGCAGCGGCTCCGGGCAGTTGCGGTACGGCAGGCCGTGTCCGACGCCCAGCGCCAGGGCCGCCACTCCGGCCGCTGCGCAGGCCCACACGTAGGCCCGGCAGTCCTCCTCGGTCATTGGCAGCAGCAAGCCGACCGTCATCAGCAGCTCCCCGCCCTGCAGCCAGTCACCCGGGGCGACCAGCTCCGAGACGTGCGCAGAGGTGACCTCGCGATCCAGCCCTGCCGCGCCGGCCACCACGGTGAGCTGCAGTGCCGCCGCCGTGGCGACATCACGGACGGTGATCACCGCGGGACCGGCGAGTTGTACATATCGTCCAATCCTAATGGGCTAACTGAACAAAATCACCATGGCGTTGGGCTGCGGATCCGGCGACAGTATGACCAAAGCCACACAGGGAGACACACATGACCATGCCCAAGACCGACCGGTCCGGCGCGCTGATCGAGACCCGCTCGATCGACTACGTGCCCGACGACGAACGGCACGGCAAAGTCGGCCACCAGGGGCCGTTCTGGTTCGTCGGCAACTTCCAGCCGTTCACCCTGGCGCTGGGGTTCGTGGGCCCCAGCCTCGGCCTGTCCCTCTGGTGGACCGTGGTCGCCGGCATCGCAGGTATCGCCTTCGGCACGTTGTTCATGGCGTTCCACGCCACCCAGGGCCCGGTGCTCGGGCTGCCGCAGATGATCCAGTCACGAGCCCAGTTCGGTTACCGCGGTGTGCTCCTGCCGTTGATCGGCACGCTGTTCACCTTCGTCGGATTCAACGTCGTCGATGTGGTGATCATCAAGTCCGGCCTGCAGGAGATCTTCGGCTGGAACGCGGTGGTCGTGGCAGTGGTGATCACCGTCGCCGCCGCCGGGCTGGCCATCTTCGGGCATGACCTGCTGCACAAGGCCTTTCGCGTGCTGTTCTGGGTCTCGCTGCCGCTGTGGCTGGTGCTCACCTACGGCGTGCTCTCCGGTGATGTGCACGCGACCACCCCGGCCGCCGGTGATTTCACCTGGGTGGCCTTCCTGGCGCAGTTCGGGGTGGCGGCGTCGTACAACATCACCTACGCCCCGTACGTCTCGGACTACAGCCGCTACCTGCCGCGCGACACCAAGCCATCGGCCATCATCAGCTCGGTGTTCGTCGGTGCCACCGCATCGCCGATGTGGCTGATCCCGTTGGGCGGGTGGATGGCCACCTACCTGGGTGCCTCCGACGCGCTGGCCGGCATCAACACCACCGGTAACGCCACCGTCCCCATGCTGGGCAGCGTCCTGGCGGTGGTCTCGACCCTGGTGCTGGTGGCGACCATGGGCTTGAACGCCTACAGCGGAATGCTCACCGTCGTCACCGGATTGGACTCGATTCGTTCCGTGCAGCCCACCCGCCGGCTGCGGGTGGTGACCATCCTGGCACTGGCGGCGGCCTGGCTGGTGATGAGCCTGCTGCTGTCCAACGCGACCTCGGCGCTGAACACCACGCTGCTGATCATGCTGTACCTGTTGGTGCCGTGGACCGCGGTGAACCTCACCGACTTCTTCTTCGTGCGGCGCGGACACTATGTGATCGCCGACCTGTTCACCCCGGCCGGCGTGTACGGCGCGTGGTCGTGGCGCGGGCTGGTGGCGTTCGCCGCCGGTATCGCCGCCGAGATCCCGTTCGTGGTGCTGCCGTTCTACACCGGGCCGATCGCCTCCGCGATGGGCGATGTCGACATCGCGTTCGTGGTGGGCCTGCTGGTGTCGGGCGTGGTCTACATCGCCGTCACCCGGTCCCTCGATGTGACCGACGAACTGGCCCGCATCGCCGCCGACCCGTCCCTGAGCGATCCCGCCGACGCCGCCGCGATCGCCAACACCGTTGAAGCGGAGGAAAAATGAGTAACCCCGGCGGACCCATCGGTCCGGTCGACGCCACCCGCCAGCCGCGCTACACCGAGCCGGGCACGTTCGCCCGGCTGCCGCGCCTCGACCAGGTCGGCCGTGCCGATGTGAGCATCGTCGGCATCCCGTTCGACAGCGGCGTGTCCTATCGCCCGGGCGCCCGCTTCGGTCCGGGCCACGTCCGCACCTCGTCGAAGTTGTTGCGGCCGTACAACCCCGCCGTCGACGTCGAACCGTTCGCCGCTCAGCAGGTGGCCGACTGCGGGGATATCGCGGTGAATCCGTTCGATATCGCCGATGCGATCGAGACCATCGACGCCGCGGTCACCGACCTGCGCAAGGACGGGTCGAAAGTCCTGACCATCGGCGGGGACCACACGATCGCGCTGCCCATCCTGCGGGCGTTGGCCCGGGACCACGGCCCCATCGGGGTGCTGCACTTCGACGCCCACCTGGACACCTGGGACACCTATTTCGGGGCACCGTTCACCCACGGCACCCCGTTCCGACGGGCCAGTGAGGAAGGCCTGATCGACATGGAACGGTCCCAGCACATCGGTATCCGCGGTCCGCTGTACAGCAAGCACGATCTCGAGGACGACGCGGTGCTCGGATTCCAGGTGATCCGCTCGGACGACTACGAGGTCGACGGGGTGGCCTCGATCGTGGAACGGATGCGCAAGCGGCTGTCCGGCGGCCCGGTGTACGTGTCGGTCGACATCGACGTGCTCGATCCCGCCCACGCCCCGGGCACGGGCACCCCCGAGGCCGGCGGTATGACCTCGCGCGAACTGCTCAACACCTTGCGCGGGCTGATCGGGCTGGACGTGGTGGGCGCCGACATCGTCGAGGTGGCACCCGCATACGACCATGCCGAGATCACCGGCATCGCCGCCGCACACGTCGGCTACGAACTGCTCTCCGTGCTGGCCGCCAATCGAGCCTGAGGGTGGGCGTGCCGACCGAAAGCGCGTGTCGGCGGGGCGGTTTCCGGGAACCGGCGATGCAACCCGTCGATCAGGCGGTGCGCCTCGTACAGCTCCCGGCGTAGATCGCCGGCCCGCGGATCCACCCGGGCGGTACCGCGGGCCCGGGCGCGCCGGTTACGCGCGTCGACCACCTCGAGCTTGCGCGAGATGTCGGCCACCTGGTCGTAGAGTGCGGCCAGGAACTGCCGCGCCTGGTTCACCGCCGCCGGGTCCTCCGGGTTCTCACACACATGCGGATCTTCTCATCGTTTCGGGCGGTGCGCGCGCCCGGGGGGTGACCGGGCACCGCTACCGCCGTGCGGATTCCGCAGCCCGCGCCCACCGCGACTTTGCCCGCCGTGGTGCCGACCTGGCGAAGTCCGAGTGCGCCGATGTTGCCGACGTCAGGACGGCCGCACCATCGTGAACATCGCGGCGGGGCTGATCTCGGCGTAGTCGGCCGGGCCGCCCGCCCGCAGGATCGGGTGGGCCGCCGCGGTCTGATAGACGCCGTCGATCAGATGGTCGCGGTCGATGTGCACCGCGACCACCTCACCCAGCACCAGCCAGGTGTCCAGAGCGGCTCCCCCGGCGTCCTGCAGCCTGGTCAGTTGGGTCAGCCGGCATTCGAAGTTGACCGGACTCTCCAGCACCCGGGGTGCCGATACCACCGCCGACGGAACCGGCGTCAGCCCACCCCGCTCGAACTCGTCCTGGTCGGCGGGCAGGGTGGCGGCGGTCTCGTTCATCTGCGCCGCGAGGTCACGAGTGGCCAGGTTCCACACGAACTCGCCGGTGGCGTCGACGTTGGCGACGGTGTCCTTCCAGCCGATGGACGAGAACCCGATGATCGGTGGCCGGTAGTTGAAACCGTTGAAGAAGCTGTACGGAGCCAGATTTCGCACGCCGTCGCGGTCCTGGGTGGCCACCCAGCCGATCGGTCGCGGACCGATGATGGCGTTGAACGGGTCGTGTGGCAGTCCGGTGCCCTCGGCGGGACGGTAGAAGTGGGCGTTCTGGCCTGCCATGTCAACTCTCATTCCCGGTCGATGGCGGGGCGCACCCGCCGGCGCGGCTGTCAGCGTCGCGCGGCAATATCATGCACCATGAGCGCCGCCGAGAATTGGGTGGTGACGGCGGGATCGGCGAGGTCGACGGCGCACAGGTGCTCGATGCGCCGCAGCCGCTGAGCGACGGTGTTGGGGTGGACCACCAGCGCCGCGGCTGTTGCGCCGCGATCCTGCCTGCACGCGAAATACGTTCGCAGCGTGGACATCAGCTCGGTCCGATGGTTCGCGTCGTAGTCGAGCAATGGGCCAAGCGTGCGCTCGGCGAAGGCGGTGAGCTTGACCGGATCGTCCAGCTGGAGCAACAGTCCGACAATGCCGAGATCGTCGAGCGTCACCACCGTGCCGGTGCGGTCGGCCCGCAGCGCGATATCCAACGCCCCCTTGGCGATTCGGTAGGCTTCACCGCCGCCGACGGATTGCGAGTCGGAAACGGCGACCGTCGCGGTGATCTCCGGTCCCACCCGGGCCATCACCCGATGCACCAGCACACCGGGCGGCGCATCGGCCTCGGCGGTGTCGGGCCACAGCACCACCAGCGCGCCGCCGTGCATGGCCACCAGCGGGCGCGGCGTGAATCCCGATGCCAGCTCGGTGACCACCGACAGCGCACGCTGCCACGCCCGCCGCAGCGCCGCCTCACCGGGCCCGGTGACGGTGGCCACGATCGCAACGTGGGCGGCGGTGAGGTCGTGCCCCAATCGCTGCGCCCGCTCCAGCAGTTGTGGCGACAACGACGCACCACCGGTCAGCACGTCGGCCAGCAGTTCGCCGCGCAGCCGCCGCTCCACCTCGGCCGCGGTCTGTTCGCGCAGCAGCTCGACCGACACCACGATGGACGCGTGCTCCACCGCCCGAACCTGCAGCGCGTCAAGGGAATCCACCGCACCCGGGAACCAGATGCGGGCTGCCACCTCGTGACCCAATCGCACCGTGGCCACCAGCCAGCCGGTCGCAGCACCCTCGGCGTTGCGCACCGGCACCACGGTCGCCGTGGGCTCGTCGTCCGGGATACCGGAACGGGTTGCGGCCGAGGGAAAGTCGGCATGGTCACCGGCGCGGGCCAATTCGACCTGGCGCGCGTCGTCGATCAGGACGGCCCGGCCGATCAGATCGCTGAGCGCCGCGGCGATACCGTCGATCCCGCCCGAGCGCAGGGTGACCGCCAGCAAGCGCTCGTGGATCTGTTCGGAGCGCGCCAACGCGTCGCGCTGTTCGCGCAGTGAACCGGTCATGGTGCGCAACTCGTCCAGGCGCCGCGCCGAGGTGACCGCGATGGCTGCATGGTTGGCCAACAGGATCAACCGCTCGATCTCGTAGCGGGTGAACGTGTGCACCGAGGCGTAATAACCGTTGAGGGTGCCCAACACCTCGGTGCCGGCCACCAGCGGCACGGCCACGATGGCGCGGTAGCCCTGGTCGCGGGCCACACCGGCCCACAGGGCGAACTCGGGTTCCACTCGAACATCCCGGATGGCCACCGGTTCACCACGGTGGAAGGCCTGGCTGGA
The DNA here is from genome assembly GCF_033741155.1 of Mycolicibacterium chengduense. Lineage (NCBI taxonomy): Bacteria > Bacillati > Actinomycetota > Actinomycetes > Mycobacteriales > Mycobacteriaceae > Mycobacterium > Mycolicibacterium chengduense. The sequence continues at coordinate 66,179 of NZ_JAWQNH010000009.1, forward strand.
GGGGGAACCGCTGTCCAGCCGGATGGCCCGGTCCGAATTGACCCGCCGGACATACACCTCCGACAGCCCACTCCAGCCCTGCACCAGCAGCCGGTCCCGGTCCGCGTTGGGAATCAGCACACCGCAGAAGTCGAAGCCCAACAGCGTCCTGGCGGTATCGGCCACCAGACACAGCACCTCGGGCAGGTCCGTCTCGGCGCCGGCCTTGGCACTGAGTGTGCGCAGCGCGGCCAGCCACGTCACCAGCTCGGCTCCCGGCCGGTCCTGGCCCGTCGACGTACTCACCGGGACAGTCTGCCCCACCGCGCTGTGTCTAGACATACATATTTCCACTTAAACTATGTCTCTACATACATTGAACGCTGCTCCCGCTGTGACGACACTCATAGCCATGACCTCCGCTACCGTCTCCGACAGCCACCGCACCGGACCGCTGCCCGGCGCGTCCCGCGATATCGTCAACCCGGCGACCGGCGAGGTGATCGCCACCGTTCCCGAACACGGCGCCGGCGACGTCGACGCCGCGGTGGCCAGGGCGCACGCCGCGTTCGCCGGCGGACCATGGCCGGCCATGGCGCGCAGCGACCGCGCCCGGCTGCTGCTGCGCATCGCCGACGCGATCGAGAACGCCGGCGAGCGGCTCTACACGCTGGAGGCGCGCAACAACGGACGGCCGATCACCGAAACCCGGGCGCAGCTGTCCCGGGTCCCGGAGTGGTTCCGGTACAACGCGGGGCTGTTGGCCGCGCAGCGCCAAGCCGTACTCCCCGGGGACGGCCCCTACCTCACCTATCAGCAACGGCTGCCGCTCGGTGTGTGCGGCATCATCACCCCGTTCAACCACCCGATGCTGATCCTGGCCCGCAGCCTGTCCGCCGCTCTGGCCAACGGCAACACCGTGGTGGTCAAACCATCCGAACTGACACCGTTGACCACCCTCGCACTCGCCGAGATCCTCACCGAAGCCGGGCTGCCCGACGGCGTGCTGAACGTGGTCACCGGGGCACGCGAGGCCGGCCAACGGCTCACCGGCCACCCCGACGTCGCCAAGATCACCCTCACCGGAGGCACCGAAGCCGGCCGGTCCGCCGCCGTGGCGACGGCGTCCCGGTTCGCCAGGATCACCGCCGAATTGGGCGGCAAGACACCGGTGCTGCTGTTCGACGACGTCGACCCGCGCATTGCAGCCGAGGGCGCGGCATTCGCGGCCTTCGTCGCCGCGGGACAGTCCTGCGTGGCCGGCTCACGCTTCCTGGTGCAGCGCGGTATCTACGACCAGTTCGTCGAGGCGCTCAGTGCCCGCGCCCACGCCATCCGCCTCGGCGACCCGGCCCTGCCCGACACCCAGATGGGACCGCTGATCAGCGCCCGCCAGCGCGACAAGGTGGCCGCCCTGATCCAGACCGGGCTCGACGAGGGCGCCAGCCTGCGCGCCGGCGGCCGAACCCCCACGCTGCCAAGCCCATTCGACAACGGCTTCTACCTGTCCCCCACCGTGCTCGCCGACGCGACCATGGACATGACGGTGGCCCGCGAGGAGATTTTCGGCCCGGTGGCGGTGGTCATCCCGTTCGACGACGAACACGAGGCCATCCAGATGGCCAACGACAATCCCTACGGTCTGGGCGCCGGAATCTGGACCACCGACGTCGGCCGCGCCCACCGCGTGGCCGCACAGATCAACGCGGGCATGGTGTGGGTCAACGACCACCACCGGCTGGAACCGTCCCTGCCGTGGGGCGGCATCAAGGAGTCCGGCTCCGGAAAAGACGCCGGCACAGAGTCATTCGACGACTTCTCCTGGGTCAAGACGATCGTCGTGCGCACCGCGGCCGAATCCGTCGACTGGTACGGCGACCAGCCGCAGCGTCGCCTGAACTGATCCCCCCACCCGTCACCGAAAGGCTCTCGCATGTCCCCCGGACGTTGGTATCACGACATCACCCGAACACAATGGCTCGTCCTGGCGGGCACCACCCTGGGCTGGGGACTGGACGGCTTCGCCGGCAGCCTCTACGTCCTGGTGCTGGGTCCGGCCATGACCGAGCTGTTGCCGCACAGCGGGATCGCCACCGACGGCGCCGCCATCGGCTTCTACGGCGGTATGACCGTGGCCCTGTTCCTCATCGGCTGGGCCACCGGAGGAATCCTGTTCGGCATGCTTGCCGACTACTTCGGTCGGACCCGGGTGCTGTCCATCGGCATCCTCACCTACGCCGTCTTCAGTGCGCTGGCCATCTTCGCCGACACTTGGTGGCAACTGGGAGTGCTGCGCTTCATCGCCGGCCTCGGCTCCGGTGTCGAGGCACCCGTCGGTGCGGCACTGATCGCCGAGACCTGGCGTAACCGGTTCCGGGCCCGCGCCGGCGGGGTGATGATGGCCGGCTACGCCGCCGGGTTCTTCATGGCCGCCGCGGCCTACGCGCTGCTGGGCGATCACGGGTGGCGCGCCATGATGCTGCTCGCCGGGATCCCGGCGTTGGTGGTCTGGTTCATCCGCCGCTACGTTCCCGAACCGCCCGAGATCGGCGCCCACCTGGAGGCCCGCAAGGAACGTAAAGCGCTCGGACGCAAGCCCGATCACGACCGGTTCGTGCTGCGCCGGCTGGTCAGCCCGCCGCTGCTGCACCCCATGCTGGTGTGCACCGCACTGGCCACCGGAGCCCTCATCGCGTTCTGGAGCGTGTCGACCTGGTACCCGCAGATCATCCGGCAGATGACCATCGCCGAGCAGTTGCCCAAAGACGTCGCCGACCACCGGGTGGCCGTCGCCGCAATGCTGTTCAACGCCGGCGGCATCATCGGATACGCCACCTGGGGATTCATCGCCGACGGTATCGGCCGCAAGAAGGCGTTCCTGATCAGCTTCGCGGTATCGGCCGCCGCCGTGGTGTGGACGTTCCCGTTCGACCGCAGTTTCGACGAGGTGCTCATCGCGATGCCACTGCTGGGCTTCGGCCTGTTCGGCGCGCTGTCGGGCACCTTCATCTACGGCCCGGAACTGTTCCCGCCCAGTGTGCGAGCCACCGCGCTGGCGGTGTGCAACAGTGTCGGCCGCTATGTCACCGCGCTGGGTCCGCTCACCGCCGGCGTCATCGCCTCCTCGTGGTTCGACGGTGATCTGGGCATCGCCACGGCCTCGGTATCGGCGGTCGGCTTGATCGCCGTCATCGGGCTCGCCTTCGCCACGGAGACCAAGGGTGAGCCCCTGCCGCTGGACGAGACCCCGGACCACACCTCGGACCACACGGTCCCCCTGAGCGAGAAGAGCCCATCATGACCGGACAGTCCGCATACTCCACCGCGTCGGCCATCGTCGTCGGCGGATCCATCGGCGGCCTCACCACCGCACTGCTGTTGCGCGACCTCGGTTTTCAGGTCGACGTCTTCGAACGCACCGCCACACCGCTGGACGGCCGCGGTAGTGGCATCGTGTTGCAACCCGACACCGTGCGGTGGTTCACCGAGCGCAGTTCCCAGGATCTGGCCGACCTGCGCACCGCCACCGCCTACGTGCAGTACCTGGATCCCAGCGGGGCCGTCGTGCACCGTGAACCGGCGCTGTGGACCTACACCTCGTGGGGCACGTTCTACCGCGCCCTGCTTGCCGATTTCGGCACCGAGCACTACCACTATGGCGAATTCGCCAGCGGATTCGACCAGGACGCCGATTCCGTCACGGTCCGGTTCGTCAGCGGCCGGACCGCCTCCGCCGACCTGGTGGTGTTCGCCGACGGCATCACCTCCCCCGCCCGGGAATACTTCGACCCGGAGGCGACACTCGCCTACTCCGGCTACGTCGGCTGGCGCGGCACCGTCGCGCTGGGCAGCCTGGATCCGGCGACACAGGACGTGCTCCGGGACTCCATCACCTACGCGGTGATCCCGCATTCACACATCACCATGTACCCCATCCCCGGCGAGCAGAGCCTGGACGAAGCGGACCGGCTGATGAACTACGTGTGGTACCGCAATGTGCCGGCCGGCCCGCAGCTCAGCGAATTACTCACCGACAAAAGGGGATTCACCGGGTCGGTCTCCGTGCACCCGGGACAGGTGCAGGACCGCTTCGTCGACGAGCTGCGCACGGCGGCCAGAGCGCAGCTGGCCCCCGCGGTGGCCGACGTCGTGGTCGCCACCGAACACCCGTACCTGCAGGTGCTTTCCGATGTGCGGTCCTCGCGGATGGCGCTCGGGCGGGCCGCACTGATCGGTGACGCCGCATGCGCGTCCCGGCCGCACGCCGCGGCCGGGACGGCCAAGGCTGCCGCCGACGCCTGGGCGCTGGCCGATGCGCTGTCGACCGCGTCCGGGGATATCGTCTCGGCCTTGGCCAAGTGGGAACCCGCGCAACTGCAACTGAGCGACTCACTGCTGCGCCGGGTCGTCGACATGGGTGAACGCTCCCAGTTCCGCAACACCTGGATCCCCGGTGATACCGACCTACGGTTCGGCCTCTACGGCCCCGGAATCTGAAAAACCCTGTCTACGAGAGGATTCGACATGACCGACAACAACTACCTGACCGACCTTCCGCTGGCCGGCGAACTGGTGGCCACCGATTTCGAGAGCTGGCCCGAATGGCTCAAGACCGAGTTCGCCGAGCACGCATTCGACGGCAACGTCGGCTCCCGGTTGCTGAGCCACGATGCCCGGGTGCGGGTTTGGGAGATCCGGCTGGCACCCGGCGAGCGCTGGCATGCGCACCGGCACGTGCTGGACTACTTCTGGACCGCCGTCAACGCCGGCCGCAGCCGCCAGCACACCCACGACGGAACCGTCCGCGAGGTCTCCTACCAGGCCGGTGAGACCCGGCACTTCCACTTCGGGCCAGGGGAATTCCTGCTGCACGATATCGAGAACATCGGTGATACCGAGTTGGTGTTCACCACGGTCGAACACCTCGACAGCGCCAACACCGCCCTGGACATCGCCCGATGACCGCCACAACCCCCGCCGACGGTGTCATCGACGTCCACGCGCACTGGCTGCCCCGGGCGTTGTTCGGGTTGCCGCCGAGCGCGCCCTACGGGCCGATGAACGACCGGGACGGCCAGCTGTACCTCGGTGACCTGCCGTTGTCGATCGTCACCGACGCGATGAGCGACGAGGTCGCGATCATCGAGGACATGACCCGCGCCGGGGTGGGCGTGCGGGTTCTCTCGGCACCGCCGTTCGCGTTTCCGCTCGGTGCCGACGCGGCCGGGACCGACTACGCGCACGCGTTCAATGCCGCGCTGGCCGAGGTGGTGACCCGCGCCGACGGAAAGCTGTTGGGGCTGGGCATCGTCAGCCTGAGCACCCCGCAGTCGGTCACCGATCAGCTCACCACGATCGCCGGCACCGACGGTCTGGTCGGGGTCGCGATTCCCCCGGTGGTCGACGGCGGCTCCCTGCATCGGGGCGTGTTGCGGCACATCGTCACCGAAGCCGCGCGCCTCGGCCTGGCCGTCCTGGTGCACCCCATGCAGATCGGTCGCCCCGAATGGGCCGACTACTACCTGGCCAACCTCATCGGGAACCCGGTCGAGACCGCCACCGCGGTGGCCAACCTGGTGCTCAGCGGTCTCAAGGACGAGCTTCCCGCGCTGCGCATCTGCTTCCTGCACGGCGGCGGCTGCGCGCCCGGGTTGTTGGGCCGCTGGGATCACGGGTGGCGCGCCCGCGCCGACGCGCACGGCGGCTGCACCCGGCTGCCGTCGCATGTGGTCACCGACTTGTACTTCGACACCGTCACCCATGACGCACCACAGCTGGAGCTGCTGGGCAAGATCGCCGGCACCGACAAGGTCGTGTGCGGCAGCGACTACCCGTTCGACATGGCCGAGGCTGATCCGGTGCGGTTCGCGGTGAAGCACGGGCCCGACGAGCAGGCCTTGACCCGGGCCGCGCGGGCGTTTCTGGGGTTGGACCGATGACGGCGCTGTTCACCCCGCTGACCTTGCGGGATGTCACGTTTGCCCACCGGGCATGGATGTCGCCGATGATGCAGTTCTCCGCGGTCGTCGACGGCCCCGAGGCCGGCACCCCCAGCGATTGGCATCTGCAGCACTTCGGTGCCCGCGTGGTGGGCGGCGTGGCACTGGCCATGGTGGAGGCCACCGCCGTGCATCCGGTGGGCCGCAGCAGCGCCTATGACCTGGGATTGTGGAACGACGCGCAGATCCCCGGTTTCGCCCGGTTGGCGAGTTTCATCGCCGATCATGGCGCCGTACCGGGTATCCAGATCGTGCACGCCGGCCGCAAGGCATCCACCGGCCGGCCCTGGCCGGACCCCGCCCGGGCCCCGGAGTCCTGGACGACAGTCGCGCCGAGCCCGATTCCGTTCGGCCGCAACATGGTTCCCGCCGAACTGGACCGCTCCGACATCGAGCGCATCGTGGCCGGGTTCGCCGATGCGGCCCGGCGCGCGGCCGCCGCCGGGTTCCGCGTGCTGGAAATCCACGGTGCCCACGGGTATCTCATCCACCAGTTCCTGTCGCCGGTGTCCAATACACGCACCGACGACTACGGTGGATCGCCGGCCAACCGGATGCGGTTCGCACTACAGGTGGCCACCGCGGTTCGGGAGGCGTGGCCCGCCCAGCTGCCGCTGTTCTTCCGGGTGTCGGCCACCGACTGGCTGGCCGGCGACACCGACGACCCGCGTCCCGGCTGGACCGTCGCCGACACCGTGGCGCTGGCCGCCGAACTGAAGACGGCGGGGGTGGATCTGATCGACGTGTCCACCGGTGGTGCGGTGCCCGATGCCAGGATCCCGGTGGCGCCCGGCTACCAGGTCCCGTTCGCCAAGCGGGTCCGGGCCGAGGCGGATGTCCCCACCACCTCCGTCGGCCTGATCACCGACGCCGAGCAGGCCGAAGCGATCATCTCCGGCGGTGATGCCGACGCGGTGTTCTTGGGACGCAGCCTGCTGCGCAACCCCAACTGGGTGCGCGATGCCGCACGACACGCCGGAGTCGCCCTACCGTTCCCGCCGCAGTACACCCGGGCGTTCACGTGACCCCGCCGAACGGCGGGCCGGATGGCCTGGCGGTGCTGCAAGCCAACCTCGCCCAGGTGCTGTGCTGGGGGGTGCCGGCCGCGGCGCTCGACGACACGTCGGCCCCGGCCCCGCGCTCGCCACGCCGGGGCGGCCGGGTCAGTTTGCTCCGTTCCCCGATTTCCGCTCGGCGAGCTTGTACTTGACGAGCGCGACCACGGCCTTGGGGTTACGGGCCAATGCCACCGCGGCCTGGCCGCCGAGCTTGACTTTCTGTCCGAACGTCAGCTGCTGCTCTGGTTCTGGCACTGGACTCTCCCCTACGGTCGGTTGCGCTGGAACAATAGCGTGCGTTTCGACAGCGGCAACCGCCGGCGCGGTTGCTGGGCTAGACTCGCTAGGGATCATTCGCTACGCCATATTGAGGACGACGACCCGTGCAGATGTCGAGAAGCCGCTTCGCCGCGGCCGCGCTGGCCGCCTTCACCCCGTTGGCCGCCGTCTCCGTGATCACCGCTGCGCCCAGCGCCGCGGCCTGCGGCGAGGGCCAAACCGAGTTCAACGGCAATTGCGCGCCGGTGACCTGCAAGAAGGGTCAGGTGCGCGACGCGGACACCGGCGCCTGCCGCAGTGGACTGGTGGAGGCGTTGCGTAAGGCCGAGGCGCCCGCCATCGCCCACGTCACGCCCGAGCAGTGGAGCAACGCCGGGCAGACCCTGGACCAGGTACGTCGCCTGCCGGGCACGCTCAACAACGTGAACAGCATCGTCAACTCGGCGATCGACATTCCCACCAGCATCTCCGGCGGTGTGGCCGATACGGCCAACGCGCTGTACTTCGCGGGCCTGTTGTTGAACGGCGGCGGCGGTGTCACGCCCCCGGGGATCGGTGGCCTGTCGGCGGTGGCGAATGCGGCCCAGGCGCTGCCGTCTCCCGGCATGCCGAAGGTCGGGCTGCCCAAGATCGGGATGCCCAAGCTGTTCCAGAACTGCCTGCCGGTCAAGTTCGCGTTCTTCCGTCCCTGCATCTGACGGTTCACCGCGTAGCGTCGAAGGCAGGTCCGCCGTGGCCAGTGGAGGTGGGCCATGATCGATCTGGACTTCGCGAGCAGCGATGTCGGCGAGACCGAGGACTTTCTCGTCCGCGCCTACACCAAGATGACGATCGCGAGCAGCAGCCCGGACGCCCACACCGCGATCTCGCGCCGGTGGCTGGGATCGCTCAGTTATGACGAGCTGTCGTTCACCTACGACATGAGCTACGACGCCGATCCGCTCGGCCGGATCATCCTGTGCCGCGTCCGCGACGGCCACATCAACGAGAACTTCATCGGCGAGCCCGCCGACGTGTTCGCCCCTGGCGACCTCACGCTCTATTCACCACCTGAGTTGCCGTACTCGGGCCAGGTGTGCCGGGCCACCTACGACCTGACCGGGTTCGATCCCGATCTGTTCAACCGGGTCGCGGCCGCCGACGGGTCGGCGCGCTCGGAACCGGTCCGGCTCACCGGGCACCGGCCCGTCTCGGTGCAGGCCGCGCACCGGCTCAGTTCGTTCATCGACTACCTCCGTGATTTCGTGCTGTCCGACGAACACGCCCGCACGTCGGCGCTGGTGGTCGGTACCGCCTCGACCCACCTGGCCGCGGCGACGTTGGCCGCGTTCCCCAACAACGCGGTCACCGACCCCACGGCAGTCGACCGCCGGGACGCCGGCAGTCCGGTCCTGTTGCGCCGGGCGATCTCGTATATCGACGACCACGCGCACGTGGACCTTTCGGTGCACGATATCGCCCGTCAGGTCTACGTCTCGCCGCGCACGTTGCAGCTGGTGTTCCGCCGGCACCTGAATTGCACGCCGATGAGTTATCTGCGCACGGTGCGCCTGCACCGCGCCCACGAGGACCTGGTCCGCGCCGACCCGATGTCCGACAGCGTGGCGAGCATCGCCGCACGTTGGGGATTTCCGCACGCCAGCCGCTTCGCCGGGTACTACCGGGCGGCCTATGGCCGATCGCCGCAGCAGACACTGCGCGGCTAGCTCGATCCGCACCCCGACCGGCCTGGCGCGGGGATGCGCGAAAACGCATGATTTGGCCCGTTCAGCGAATCCCGGCAGGTGCCGGGCGGCCCGTGACCCTATGGTCGGACACACTCAAGACAAGCGCGTATCGAGCACCTGGAGGTATGGATGAGCGATCGGCCGACGCAGTCGACACCGGGCTCGGTGTCGAGTTCTACGTCGAGCGCCGGCTGCACCGTCACCCACCGCCGAGTGGGCACGACACACGTCGTGGCGGTCGCCGGCACGGTGGACACCTTGACCGTCTCCCACGTGCAGGAGGCGATCACCGTTGCGACCGGGGAATCGCCCGCGGCGCTCATCGTCGACCTCAGCCAGGTGGACTTCCTCGCGTCGGTCGGTATGGGGCTACTGATCCAGACCAACGAAACCCTTTCTCCCGAGCAACGATTCGCGGTGGTGGCCGACGGCCCCGCCACCAGCCGGCCCCTGAAGCTGATCGGCGTCGCCGACATCGTGAAGGTGTTCGCCGCGCTGGACCGTGCGCTGGCCGCCGTAGCGGCCTAGTTTCCTTTTGCTTCTGCGGGTAGTTGCGCAGAAGGTAATGGGGTGAGTCACCTCGATGTCGTGGTCACCGGGCTGCTGGCAGCGGTCGCCATCCTCGGGGCGTTGGCCTGCCGGCTGTCGGTGCCCTATCCGATCATGCTGGTGCTCGGCGGCGCCGCCTTCGGGTTCATTCCGGGCCTGCCCGATATCCGGCTCGATCCCGAACTGGTGCTGGCCCTGTTCCTGCCGCCGCTGCTCTACAAGTCGTCGATCTACGCCAATTTCGGCGATTTCCGCAGCAATGTCCGTGGCTTGACCCTGAACTCGGTGGTGCTGGTCCTGGTCACCATGACCGCGGTGGCCTGCGCGGCGCATCTGGTCATCCCCGGGATGAGCTGGCAGGTCGCCTTCGTGCTGGGCGCGATCGTGTCACCCACCGACCCGGTGGCCGCCACCGCGATCATGCACCGGCTCGACGTGCCCCGCCGACTGGTCAGCGATATCGAAGGGGAAGGGCTGTTCAACGACGCCACCGCGCTGGTCGCCTACCGCGTGGCGGTGGCGGCCACGGTCGCGGGCAGCTTCGCCTTCGCCGATGCGGGGCTGAACTTCGCGCTGGGCGTCATCGGCGGGGTTGCCGTCGGGCTGGCGGTGGGCTGGATGTCGGCCTGGATCCGGGAACGGATCACCGACACCCAGATCAGTGTGACCATCTCGCTGCTCACCGGGTACGCGGCGTTCCTGCCGGCGCAGGCGCTAGGCGCGTCCGGGGTGCTGGCCACCGTCACCGCAGGTATCTTCATGGCCATCCGCAGCCCCGAGGTGCTCGACGCAGGTCCGCGGCTGCAGGGCTACTTCGTCTGGGACATCGTCGACTTCCTGGTCAACGCAACCCTTTTCGCCCTGACCGGGTTGCAACTGCATGCCATCATCGCCGGGCTGGACAACTATGCGCTACCGGCGCTGGCGCTGTATGCGCTTGCCGCGGCCGGGACCGTCATCCTGGTACGGCTGCTGTGGTTCTGCGCCGCCCCGGCTGTCACCGGCCTGCTGGCGCGCCGGCCCCGGCCGCGGGCCGGACCGCGTTCTGCGCCATGGCAATTGATCACCGCCTGGAGCGGTATGCGGGGTGCCGTGTCGCTCGCCGTCGCGCTGGCGATCCCGCTGTCCACCGACTCCGCCCCCTTCCCGCTGCGCGACCTCATCCTGTTCCTGACCTTCGCCGTCATCTTCTTCACCCTCGTGGTGCAGGGTCTCACCCTGCCGACCCTCATCCGCCGGCTGAATCCGGTCGACGACGAAGCCGACACCGATGAGGAAGTGCGGGCCAGACTGGTGGCGTCCAAGGCGGCGATCGCGCAGATCGACCTGCTGGCCGATGAGGACTGGGCGCGCGAAGACACCGTGCAACGGATGCGCGGACTGTACGAATACCGGATGCGCCGTTTCGCCGCCCGGTTGGGCAAGATCGAGGACGACGGCTACGAGGACCGATCGGGCTCCTACCAGCAGATGGTCCGGCTGGTACTGCAGGCGCAACGCCAGGCTCTGCTCACCATGCGCGGGGAGGGCCGACTGTCCAACGAGGTGCTCAACCGCGTGCTGCGCGATCTGGATCTGGAGGAGTCCCGGCTGGAGGGGTGACTAACCACTGATGCGACGACGGCGGGCCTGCGTGACCGCCAGCCAGATCGCCGAAATCAGGAAGTAAAACGCACCGAAGGCCGCATATGGTGCGATGGCGTCCACGTGCGGCGCGACGGGTGCGCCCGCTTTGATCACGAAGCTGACCCCGGCGGCCGTCGACTGGATGCCGCTGATGATCATCGGCCACTGCGCCCCGTGGGTCTTCCACCGGCGCACGGCGGTGGCCAATTGCAGCAGACCGGACAGCGAAGCCCACACACCGAATACGCGCAGCACGTCGTTCATGCTCGACGTCAATGCGACTGCGACGGCAATGGTGGTCACCGAGCTCACCAGCATGTTGAACGTCTGTGTCGGATTACTCCGCAGGCCCCCATTGCGCCGGGCGTCCACCGCGTTGGCAACCGCGTCCCATGCCGGGTAGATCAGCAGAAGCGCCGCAACCACGGCCATCGCGCTGTCGGCCAGGCCGACGGCAGCGCCCACCCAGACGATCGAAAATGCCGCTCGGACAAAGTAATAACGCTTCAGCCAACTGTCGTCGCCAGCGGCCTGCCGCGTTTCACCAACGGTTTCGGTCATCATCTCTCCTCCATCTCAGGAAGCACGAACGACGTGAGCGAGGAACAGCCTCGCTCCGCTCGTGCCGCACCCGCCCACGGCGGGTCACCCGAAGCCGCTGAATGCGCTCCGGTAGGTTTGTCTACCTATCGGTAGATCGGTTCAGTTGGACCGGTTCGTCGTCGATGGTGGTGTGCACAGGCGCTCGAGGACCGGCTGGGTGACCGCGGCGAACGCGTGGGGGTCGCCGTAGGCACGCGCCGAGAGCATGGCGCCGTGAACGGCGGCCATCAACGCTTCGGCTTCGGTGTGGGCGTCATGCATCAAGGCGAACGTGCCGTGACGGGCGCCGCGTTCCAGCACGGACGTCAGCCAGGCAGAGAGATGACGGAAGTAGGAGCGCAGCTCGAGCACGATCTCGTCGGGAAGAACGGGGATCTGCGTTGCCAGCAATGCACAAAGGCAGTAACTACTTTCGGGCTCTCCGATGCACGACTCCCAGAAGCCGAGATAACCGCGGAGTTGGTCGCGCGGGTCCGGATGATTGCGCTCGATATGGGCGATTCCCGCCTCGGCCTCCGCGCGGTACTGCTTCACGAGGGTTCGGACGAGGTCGACCTTTGTCGGGAAGTGATGATGGATGCTGGCCTTACGGATGCCGACGACTGCGGCGATATCGGCGTAACTGAAACCGTTGTAGCCACCGGCGATGATGGCGGAACGCGCGCACCGGAGAATCGCCTCGGCGGTGGGCACGGTGCTCGACATGCACTCAACCTACCTTCTGGTAGGTAGATCAAGCAAGTGGTGGTGCAGAGCCCCGCCGGAGGTCGCACCGGAGGACGCGAGGGGGACAACCCTCTCGCGGACGAAAAAGGGTGGTACCGGGAGCAGCCCGGTACCACCCTTGTCGCGCTCGATTACGAGTTGCCGGTCAGCTTGTCCTTGACGGCCTCGACACCGTCCTTGACCTTGTCCGCCACGTCGGCAATGTGGTCCTTGACCGCGGCGACGGCCTGGTCGAGTTGGCCCTCGGCTTCCAGGTCGGAGTCACCGGTGGCCGAGCCGACCGTTTCCTTGGCCTGACCCTTGAGGTCCTGGACCTTGTTCTTGGCATCGTCTGCGATTCCCATCGCGATCTTCCTTTCATCCACGGCAGCCATCCGATGATGTTCTGCTCGTTGTTATTTCGACCGACGCATTCCCCTCGGTCGCGCCGGACACCTGGGGCCTCAGGTCAGGACCCGACGCGCCTTGTCGGCGGGTACGGGTTTGACCAGAAGCTGGAACTGGACGTCGTTGCCTGCGGCACGCCGGATGTCGGCGCCACACCGGCGGGCCAGCCGGCGGACGAGCTCGGCGGGGGTTGCGTTGGTCACCCCGACCGTGATGCGCACGACCGGCTTCCGGTGCACGGTGACGGTGGTCGCTTTCGCCGACTGCACATCGGGATGCCGGCTCAGGTCCTCGGCTGCCGCATCCGCGAGCCGGGTCAGGTCGACCGCGCCGAGACCGGCCGGAATGGTCCGCACCGCAGACGACCGCAGGTGCGCAAGCAGCAACCATGCCCCGACGACGATGAGTGCCACCCCGGCAGCCGCCTCAGCGACCTGCCACCATGAGGCATTCGGCAGATCCGCGATGGCCGCCTTGTCGATCCGACCTGCCGCTTCCCGCGCTGGGCGGTAATGCACGGCGTAGCCGATGATCCACGCTGCCCCACCCATCAGGAGCACTCCGACCAGCCCGGTCAGTAAACGGTCGAAGAACCGCAGTGTCGGCGTCATGGCGTTGCTCCCTCTGCTCGTTCTGCTCCTGCTGCACCTCGGTAGGACTCGACCATCGATCGGTGCACCCACACCGCATCGCCCACCGGGACGTGGGTGCGCCGGCGCGGCTTGATCGCCACCACGATCAGCACCAGACCGGTCAGCGCGGCGAGGGCGGCTGCCGGCCACCACCACCATTGCCAGTGCTGGTCGGCGACCCATGTGCACACCGCCGCGACCCAGTCCGGGCCACCGGCGACCACGTCGTGAACGGCGATCACTCCGAGCGCGATGAGCGCCATGGTGATCGCCACCGCGCTCACCGTGGACGCCGCCATCGCCCTTGGCGCCAGCCGACGAGCGTTGGGCGGCAACTCTTTTTGCTCCTCGTCCAGCTCACCGGCGTACATGTCGGCCACCTGGGCTGGACTGCGGACGGCGTCGACGCGGGCAATCCGAACCTCGACGTGTTCCGGCGGCGAGCCCAAGGACGTGGTGAGCTCACGCTCCACCGCAGAACGCACCGAGCCGATCAGCGCCGCGCCTTCTATCGGCCAGGCGGCCGCGATATCGACCTGGATCCGGCGGGCATCCTGGGACCCGCCGACGGTGACGGCGGGCAGGGTGCGCCCCGGGACCAGCGTCCGGTGCGTCGTCACACCCGGCACCGCCAGCACGGTGCGTTCCACGAGTCGGCGACACACCGTGTCCGCGACGATGGTCCGTCCCCGCTGGGTCGGTACGTCGGGGCGCGCCACCACGTCGGTGGTCATCTCAGCGCCCCTCGCGGCGAGCGAGCGCGGTCAGGTCGATGGTGCCGTCCAGGTGCGCTCCGACGGCCGCTCCGACGGCGCCCAAGACCAATGCCAACAGGAACCCGCCAAGACTGCCGGTGATCGCAGCGAGCGCCAGTAAGAGACCTGCGAAAAGTCCTGTGACAACATAGTTTCCGCTCATGGCTACCTCTCCTGATTGTGCGATTCGGGGACAGCGACATCACCGACGACGACATCGACAGGGATTCCGGCCGCCTCGGTGGCCGCCGCTCGGACGTGTTCGGCCGTGGCGAGCAACGGGTCGCCCAGCCGCACAACAACATGCACCGCGCCGCTCTGCGGGCCGAGCCGTAGCCCGTTCACCGTCCGGCCGGGCAGGTGGGTGCTGGGGACGCCGGGCCCCGAGTGCAGGCCGACGACGCCTTGGACCGCCGTCACCGCGGCGACGACACGGTCGACCCGTGCGGCGTTGCGGTCGCTCACTGGACCCGCGGACGGGTATCGGCGGTCGCGTCGCCGCGGTCGTCGTCGTCATCGAAGTGCACATCGTGCACGGTGATGTTGACTTCGGTCACCTCCAGCCCGGTCATGGTCTCGACGGCGGAGATCACATTGCTGCGGATCCCCTCGGCAAGGTCATGGATGGCCACGCCGTAGTCGGCGACGATCCCGATGTCGATCGCGGCCTGCCGCTCCCCCACCTCGACGTTGACCCCCTGGGTCAGGTCGCGTGCGCCGGGCAGGGTTTCGCGCAGCTTGCCGACCACCCGCGCGGCCTGGCCACCGAGGTCGTAGACACCGTCGACCTCGCGGGTCGCGATACCGGCGATCTTGGAGACCACGATGTCGGCGATGGTGGTGGTCCCGTGTTCGGTCACGAGCTTCTCCAGCTCGGTGCCCGGGGCCACTGCCGAGCCGGCTTCGTGGGTCTGCGTTGCTGCGGTCATCGGTAACTCCTTCGTTCCTTGGCTGATCCGGACCGTGCGTCCGGCACAATCGTTTTGTCGAGCCGGGGTGGGCAGAGCGCACGCCAATGAGACGCACAACACATTTCTCGGTTCCACCCACACTTGGAGGACGCCGCGTGCACACCCACGACGTGCTCGATTCGCTGCCCGACGACACGTTGGCCCGCCGCGCTCAGCGTGGCGACACGGCCGCGTTCGACGTGCTGGTGGCCAGGCACGCCGCGGCGCTGTTGCGGTTTGTCACGCATACCTATCCGGAATCCGGTGATTGTGAAGACATTGTCCAAGAGACCTTCATCGCCGCTTGGAAGGCATTGCCCACCTTTGCCTTCCGTTCTCAGTTCCGTACCTGGCTGTATGCGCTGGCCTCGCGCAAGACCGTCGACGCACTGCGGCGTCGCCGCCCGCAGAACGACCTGGAGTCGGCAACGGAGCGTCCGGATTTGGCGCCGGGGCCAGGACAGCGGGCCGAACACAGCGCATTCATGGCGGCGCTGAGCCGGGAGTTGGCGCTGCTGCCGTACCCGGCACGTGCGGCGTGGTGGCTACGCGAGGTCTACGACCTGCCGCTCGCCGAGATCGCGACGGTGCTGCACACCACCGAGGGATCGATCCGCGGGCTGTTGCAGCGGACGCGAAAACGCCTGGCCGCGGCGTTGGAGCAGTACAAACCATGAGGCCTGCCACCGCTTCGGGCGTACCCGCCGGCTGTACAGCCTCCCGCGCATACGCAACACTGAACTGCGACGTCAATTTGGAGAATCGATGAGCACGGCAGCCGAGGACGACTACGAAGCCACCGCGCACGCGACCGCCTGGATAGCCGACGCCACCCGCAGCTTCGCGGGGTTGGACGCGCCGGAACCGCACGACGGTGACCGGTGGTCGCCGACCGGTGCCGCCCTCAGCCAACTGCGCGCCTCGATCACCCAACGTATTTCGGCGTTTCCGCGCCTGGGCAAGCCCATCCGCACCACCGAGCCCGGGATCACGGTCAGCCACATCGCCCTGGCCAAGCTGCTGACGTGGTCGCTGGCCGGGCCGGCGGCCGATGTCGGGGCGGCGGTCGCCGATGTCGAGCTGACGGTCGACGCCGGGCACTTGATCGCCGTCCATGTGCACCTCATCGGCGTGGGGACGCAACCGCGCGACCGGACCTATCTGCAGGACGGTGATGCGCTGCGCGCACACGTGGCCCGGATTCTGGCGGACACGCTCGGCGACGATTCGGCCGAGGTCGTCGCCAGCTGGGACGACATCGTGGTCACGCACTGAGGTTCACGTCACGTTTGGACTGCGCCGGTGAACGGGTACGACCATTCGCCGCGGAACGCGGTCGCACCGTGACCGAAAGGGACTCCGAGTATGGGTCAGCCCGCGCGCGTAACAGCCGGTGCCGGTGGAGCCTCGCCTGCCAAGAAAGCGGCAGCCAAAAAGGCCCCGGCAAAGAAAGCGGCCAAGAAAGCACCCGCGAAAAAGGTTGCGGCGAAAAAGGTTGCGGCTGAGCAGACACCGGCGAAAAAGGCTGCCGCCAAGAAAACACCGCCGAAGAAGGCCGCCAAGAAAGCCACGAAGGCTCATCCGCACAAGGGCACCCCGAGATCGCGGCCACGCCGCGGCGCAGCGGCCGACGGGTCGGCGGCCGATCCGACCATGGGTCTGCCGTCGCTGCCCGCTCCCCCGACCGACCCGGTCCAGATCCTCGGTCTCGAGCGGGACTTCACCGCTGCCCAGTTGCGCCAAGCGTGGCGCCGGTACGCGGCACAGCACCATCCCGACCAGGGTGGTGACGCGGCCACCTTCGACCGCGGCCGGGCCGCGTACGAGACGCTGCGCGGATGCCCGCGATGACGACGGCGGACGCGCCGGGGTTGCGGCGCTCCCTGCGGGCGCTGAACGCGGTGAACTTCTTCATCGCCGACGTGCAGGCCGGCCTCGGCCCCTTCCTCGGGGTGTACCTGATCAACATGCACGGGTGGAACCCGGCCAGCATCGGGGTGATGCTGACCCTCGGCGGCGCGATCGGCTTGTTCCTGAACGCACCCGCCGGAGCGCTGATCGACCGGTCCACGCACAAGCGCACCTTGTTGGCCGTCGCGGCCGCGTTGACCTCGGTCGGCACCTTCATCGTCACACTGGAGCCGACGCTGGCCGTGGTGACCGCGGCGCAACTGCTGACCGGAATCGGTGGTGTCGTCGTCGGCCCGGTGCTCGCGGCGATGGCGCTCGGTTTGGTGGGCCCGAAACGCTATGCGGCACAGACGGGTCAGATGACCGCATTCAATCACGCGGGCAATGTGGTCGGCTCGACCGTGGCCGGGCTGGCCGGTTACCTGGTGAGCCTGCGGCTGGGCTTCTGGATCGCCAGCCTCTTCGGCATCTTCGTCGTCGCCACGACGCTGATGATCAAGAGCTCGCTGATCGACAATCGGCTGGCCCGCGGCTTGGAGGAGACCCGGGACACCGAGGAACAACCGTCGGGGCTGCGCGTGCTGCTGCACAACCGGCCGCTGCTGGTGCTCGCCGCGGTGGTCGGCCTGTGGCAACTGGCCAACGGCGCCATGCTGCCCATCGCCGGTCAGCAACTCGCGCTGGGGCACAGCCATGTCGGCGCGCTGTATCAGGCCGCGCTGATCATCGTCGCGCAGCTGGTGATGATCCCGATGGCCTTGCTCACCGGCTCGACGGAAAGGTGGGGCCGCAAGCCGCTGTTCCTCGTCGCCTTCGCGGTGCTCCCGTTGCGGGGCCTGCTGTTCGCCTGCACCAGCAGTCCCGCCGCTGTGATCGCCATCCAGGCGCTCGACGGGGTGGGAGCCGGGCTGCAGGGGCCACTGTTCGCGGTGATGGTCGCCGACCTGACCAGAGGCACCGGCCGGTACAACATCGCGATGGGTGCGGCCACCATGGTGCAAGGTATCGGGGGCGCACTCAGCCCGACCCTGGCCGGTGCCGTGTACGCCCAATTCGGTTATGCGGCAGCCATGTTCACCCTGACGGCAATTTCGGTGCTGGCGTTGGCGCTGCTGCTGATCGGCGTCCCGGAAACCCTGAAGCGCGACGCCGTCGCCCCGGCCCGCGATGACCAGCCCGAAGGCGAGGCCACCGTGGCCGGTTGACGCCGCTCGGCGCTGGAGCGAGTGACGGGACTCGAACCCGTGTAAACGGCTTTGCAGGCCGGTGCCTAGCCACTCAGCCACACCCGCAGCACAACCAACAGTGCCACCACCGCTGACCGGTGCCAATGGTTGTGCTCGCCGTGATCGCTATTCGTGCGGCATGCCCGCGGCGACCCCGCGCTGGGGCCAGCCGGGTGGGGAATCCTCCCAGGGTTCCTGCCTGCCGAACGGCGTCAGGTCCAGGAACGGATAGCCGACGGCGGCGTGGTCCAGCCCGCGGGCATACGCCGAATAAGTGTGGAACACCTCGGCACCGCGGCGCAGGAAGACGCTCGCACCCGGCCAGTCCCGGTCCGACCACCCGTCGGCACGCAACTCGTCGAGGGACTTGTAGTTGTACTGCACCACAGCACGTTCCGGGTCGAGCGTGACACCGAGGTCATAGGTGAAGTCCCCGTCCCGCGACGAATACCAGGGGAACGTCCACCCGTGCGCGTCGCGATACCGGGCGATGCTGGCGTACGGCGCGCGCGACACACAGGCGAAGGTGACTCCTTTGCCGGTCAGCAACGCCCGGTCCGATTCGGTGAAGGTGAGATCGGCGGCGGCGGTGCAGCTCGGGCAGCCCTGGTCGATATCGTCGAGCCACATGAAG
Organism: Mycolicibacterium chengduense; assembly: GCF_033741155.1. Taxonomy (NCBI): domain Bacteria; kingdom Bacillati; phylum Actinomycetota; class Actinomycetes; order Mycobacteriales; family Mycobacteriaceae; genus Mycobacterium; species Mycolicibacterium chengduense. The sequence goes on from NZ_JAWQNH010000009.1 coordinate 85,220, forward strand.
TGGTGGATGTAGAGCTGCTGGCGTCCCTCGAACAGGTCGACCAGTCCGACCTCGCCGGCGGGCCCGTCGAATCGGTAGTCCTTGTCCACCTTCACCATCGGCAGCCGCCGGCGTTCGGCATTGACGGCGTCGCGCAGGTGGGTGGCCTCACGTTCGCGCGCCAACAATCGCTTCCGGGCCACCAACCACTGTTCACGGGACACCACGTCGGGATAGACGGTGCTCAACGACATCGGTCGACCTCCTTCCAGTCCGGTCGTGATGCAGACTTGCCACGCCGCGGAAATTCATCGCCGCAGGCCCCGCGCGGTCTAGGTTGATCGCATGATGGAGTGGCTGGCCGATCCCCCACTGTTCGGTGGCCCCGGCCAGGGCAGCCGTCAGGTCGTCGAGCTGTTCGCCGCCTTCGGCTTGACCGCGCTGATCGGCCTGGAACGCGAAATCCAGGGCAAGGCCGCCGGTCTGCGCACCCAGACCATCGTCGGCACCGCCGCAGCGCTGATCATGTTGATCAGCAAGTACGGATTCTCCGACGTGCTGGTCGCCGGCACGGTCATGGTCGACCCGTCCCGGGTGGCGGCCCAGATCGTCTCGGGTATCGGCTTTCTCGGCGCGGGCATCATCATCACCCGCCGCGGCGCGGTGCACGGCCTGACCACCGCCGCAGCGGTGTGGGAGTCGGCCGCCATCGGGATGGCTGCCGGTGCAGGCCTGCTGCTGCTGGCCGTCACGGTGACGGCCATCCATTTCCTGATCATCGTCGGGTTCATGCCGGTGGCGCGCCGATTGGCGGCCCGGCTGTCCGGGTCAGTCCGCATGCACGTCACCTACGAGGAGGGCCGCGGCGTGATGACGCAGCTTCTGGCGGCGTGCGATCGGCGTAGCTGGCAGCTCACCGAACTGGCCGCCGACCCGGGCGGCAAGCCGCTGGACGCGCCGGCCAATCTGTCCGGGGCGATCCTCACCCTGGCCGGCACCGGTGTCACCCAAGCCCCGTTGGTGCTCGCCGGGATCGACGGGGTGACCTCGATCCGTCAGCTCGACGAGGATCCCGACTGAGGTGCGGGCCGGGTGGCCCGATAGGCCGCCACCGCCGTGACCGCGGCGAGCGCACTGAACACCGCGAACACCGACCGCGCCGCCGACACGTCGTCGTGCTGCGCGTTGACGATCACGCCGGCCACCCCCGCGCCGAACGCCCCGCAGATCAACTGCACGGTGTTGATCGCCGCGGCGGCGGTGGCACCTTCGGCCGACGGGTCCTGCACGGCGCCCATCGCCCACGCCGACAGGTGCGGCCACGCCATCCCGATCCCGGTGCCGGTCACCACCAACGCCAAAGCCCAGCCGATGGTCACGCCGACGGAGGCGTCCTGGCGCACACCCAGCGCCGCCGACCCCAGCCCGACCGCCATCACCAGCGGCGCGACGGCCACGATCCGGACCACCAACCCGCGCCGGTCGAGGGACGCGCTGGCCAGTTCGCCGGTGGTCCACCCGACCGCGAGGGCGACTCCGAGGAACCCGGCGACCACGGGCTCAAGGTGAGCCAGCCGCTGCCCGAACAGCGGCACGTACATGTCCACCATCGTCGCGGCCATCAACAGCCCCAGGGTTAGGTACATCCATTTCAGCGGTCCCGGCCGGAACGCGGTCGGCGGCAACACCGACGACGCCTGCGCCGCCCGTGCCCGGTCGACCACCAGGAAGGCCGCGATGAAGCCGAGCCCGCCGGCCAGCAGTGCGACCGTGAATGCCGGATTGCGCGGGATGCCGGCCACGCTGATGATCAGCGCTGCCGCCCCCAACAACAGTAGGGACCAGACCGGGATGCGCAGCGCGGACTGCTCCGCGTCGGTGGGCGCCCGGCCGGGCAGCGCCACGGGCACCAGCACGGCCATGGCCGCGGTGAGGATCGCCAGGACACCGAAAGCCCGACGCCACGAACCGAATTGCGCGAACAGTCCGCCACCGGCGGGCCCGAGCAGGGTGCCCACCCCCCACATAGCCGATACCAGTGCCGAGGCGCGCACCCACAACGACTGCGGCAGCGCCGCATTGATGACGGCGTAGCCCAGACCGGCCAGCAGGCCACCGGCGGCGCCCTGCACCGTCCGGCCGACGAGCAGGAACTCCATCGTGGGCGCAACGGCACACAGCAGGCTGCCCGCCCCGAACACCGTGAGCCCGGTCAGATAGGACCGGCGCGGTCCCAGTCGGCTCAGCACCGCACCGACGGTGGTCGCTGCCACCACCGAAGCAACGAGGTACACGGTGGTGACCCAGGCGTAGAACCGGTGGCCGCCGATCTCGGCGACCGCGCTGGGCAGCAGGCTGATGGTGAGGAATTCGTTGGTCGCATACAGCGCGACGCCGCCGGCCAGAACTGTCGACGCGCCAAGATGTTTCGGGCCGAGGAGGTCACGCCAGCCGCCCATTCGGGCATCGTCGGTCGGCGATGTTCGAGTCACCCTGCGACGTTACGACCTCAACTTGCGTTGAGGTCAAACCGCCCCGCGTATCCGACGCACCGATTTGCCATGGCGTTGCTCACGTCGGGTAACGTCGGCCCCGCCGTCGGGTTCCAAGCGGGTGCGAAAACTCACTCCCCGCCGGGTTGGGCGGGCGATGGTCCCCCTCCCGGTAGTGGCAAGCCTCCCGACGTTGCAACGCACGAAGGAGGATGCACGGCCGTGCCGACCACCGACTCCGCCGGCGACCGCAAGCCAGGCGCACTCAATCGGGTGCGGCAGAGCATCAGCGCGCCGGTTTTCATCCCGGCCTCGGCGATCGTGATCGGGCTCATCGTCTTCGCGGCCGCGTACTCCCGTGTCGCCGAAGACGCCTTCACGCGCCTGAACGCAACGATCACCAGCGGAATCGGCTGGTGGTACATCCTGGCCACCACGGGATTCGTACTCTTTGCCATCTACTGCGGCGCATCGCGGATCGGCACCATCCGGCTGGGCCAGGACAACGAAAAGCCGGAATTCGGATTCTGGTCGTGGCTGGCCATGCTCTTCAGCGCCGGGATGGGCATCGGGCTGGTGTTCTATGGCGTCGCCGAACCGCTGACCCATTACGTGAGTCCGCCGCCGTCTCGCGGCGTACCCGGTCTCACAGACACGGCAGCCAACCAAGCGATGGCGCTGACCTTGTTCCACTGGGGTCTTCATGCCTGGGGCATCTACGTCGTCATCGGGTTGGGCATGGCATACATGACCTATCGCCGCGGACGGCCACTGACGGTGCGTTGGCTGCTCGAACCACTACTGGGCGGCCGGCTCGTCGAGGGCGTCATCGGTCACGCCGTGGACATTGTCGCCATCGTCGGCACGTTGTTCGGTGTCGCCACCTCCCTCGGGTTCGGGATCACCCAGATCGCCGCGGGCCTGGAGTATCTCGGCTGGATCGAGGTCAACAACGGGTGGACGATCGCGATGATCGCCACCATCACCGCCATTTCGACGCTGTCGGTGGTCAGTGGCGTCGGCAAAGGGTTGAAGTGGCTGTCGAACGTCAACATGGTGCTCGCAGCGGCACTTGCGCTGTTCGTTCTGCTGCTCGGCCCCACCCTCTTCCTACTGCAAGCATGGGTGCAGAACCTCGGCGGCTACGTGCAGTCGCTGCCGTCCCTGATGCTGCGCACGGCGCCGTTCACCGATGGCACATGGATGGGCAAGTGGACCATCTTCTATTGGGGATGGTGGATCAGCTGGGCACCGTTCGTCGGGATGTTCATCGCCCGGATCTCCCGCGGCCGGACCATTCGGGAGTTCGTCACCGGGGTTCTCCTCGTACCGACACTCATCGGGTCGTTATGGTTCACGGTGTTCGGCGACTCAGCGGTGATCAGGGAGCGCGACCACGGCGACATGCTCGTCGACGGCGCGGTGGACACCAACACGTCGCTCTTCCGGTTGCTCGACGGACTGCCGATCAGCGTCGTCACCAGTGTTCTCGCGGTGGCCGTGATCGTCTTCTTCTTCGTGACCTCGTCGGACTCGGGATCGCTGGTGATCGACATTCTGTCCTCGGGCGGCGAGCTCGATCCCCCCAAAGTCACCCGCATCTACTGGGCCGTTCTGGAAGGGATCGCGGCCGCAGTTCTGCTCGTCGTCGGTGGCGCTGGTTCGCTGACCGCGCTGCAGACGGCATCGATTGCCACCGCTGCACCATTCTCCGTGGTGATGGTTCTCGCATGTTGGGCGATGTTGAGGGCCTTCCGCTATGACCTGGCGACCAGCCCGCGATACCTTCACATCTCGACACCGGATGTTGCCAACCAGGACGGCGGCCAGCGGTATCGACGCCACGATGTCTCAGCGACGCTGTCGGGACTTGTGGCGGTTCGGTCGATCGGCCCAGACACCATGGAAGTGAACCCGGAGACCGGCGCAGTCACCATCGCGATGCCCGACGACCCCCTGGGTGAGGCCTGAGTACTACTTCAGTCCCGCCGCGTCCATTCCGCGCAGCTCCTTCTTCAAGTCCTGGATCTCGTCACGGATCCGGGCCGCCAGCTCGAACTGCAGATCGCGTGCCGCGGTCATCATCTGCTCGGTGAGGTCCTTGATCAGATCAGCCAGCTCAGCCCGCGGCATGTTCGCGGTGTCGCGGCCCTCGATGATGCCGGCGCTCACGGCGCGACCCGGCTCACCCTGGGCCCGGCGCCCGCGGGAGGCGTTGCGCCCGGATCCGCCGACCTTGACGTTCTCGGTATCGTCGGCCTCCCGGTACACCTGGTCGAGGATGTCGGCGATCTTCTTGCGCAGCGGCTGTGGGTCGATGCCGTGGGCCTCGTTGTAGGCGATCTGCTTGGCGCGGCGACGCTCGGTCTCGTCGATCGCCTCCTTCATCGAGTCGGTGATCTTGTCGGCGTACATGTGCACCTCGCCGGACACGTTGCGCGCGGCCCGGCCGATGGTCTGGATCAGGCTGCGCGGTGAGCGCAGGAAGCCTTCCTTGTCGGCGTCGAGGATGGCGACCAACGACACCTCGGGCAGGTCCAAGCCCTCGCGAAGCAGGTTGATGCCGACGAGCACGTCGTATTCGCCGAGGCGCAACTGGCGCAGCAACTCCACACGGCGCAGGGTGTCCACCTCGGAATGCAGGTAGCGCACCCGGATACCCATCTCGAGCAGGTAGTCGGTGAGGTCCTCGGCCATCTTCTTGGTCAGCGTCGTCACCAGCACCCGCTCGTCGCGTTCGGTGCGCAGCCGGATCTCACCGATCAGGTCGTCGATCTGACCCTTGGTCGGCTTGACCCGCACCAGTGGGTCGACCAACCCGGTCGGGCGGATCACCTGCTCGACGAACTCGCCGCCGGCCTGGGCCATCTCGTAGTTACCCGGCGTCGCCGACAGGTAGACCGTCTGCCCGATCCGCTCGGCGAACTCCTCCCACGTCAGCGGCCGATTGTCCACCGCGGACGGCAGGCGGAACCCGAAATCGACCAGGTTGCGCTTGCGGGACATGTCGCCCTCGTACATGCCGCCGATCTGCGGCACCGTGACGTGCGACTCGTCGATGACGAGCAGGAAGTCCTCGGGGAAGTAGTCCAGCAGGGTGGCCGGTGCCGACCCGGCGGGGCGGCCGTCGATATGCCGCGAGTAGTTCTCGATACCGGAGCAGAAGCCGACCTGCTTCATCATCTCGACGTCGTAATTGGTGCGCATCCGCAGCCGCTGCGCCTCCAGCAGCTTGCCCTGCCCCTCCAACTCGGCGAGCCGTTCTTCGAGTTCGGCCTCGATGGTGGAGATGGCATGCGCCATCCGGTCCGGGCCGGCGACGTAGTGGGTGGCCGGGAAGATCCGCACCGATTCGACCTGGCGCACCACGTCACCGGTGAGCGGGTGCAGGTAATACAGCGCCTCCACCTCGTCGCCGAAGAACTCGATGCGGATCGCGAGTTCCTCATAGGACGGGATGATCTCGACGGTGTCACCACGCACCCGGAACGATCCCCTGGTGAACGCCACGTCGTTGCGGTCGTACTGCACATCGACCAGCAACCGCAGCAGCCCGTCGCGGGGCACCTCGTCACCGACCTTGAGCTCCACCGACCGGTCCAGGTAGGACTGCGGGGTGCCGAGGCCGTAGATGCAGGACACCGAGGCGACCACCACGACATCACGCCGGGACAGCAGGCTGGACGTCGCCGAGTGCCGCAGCCGCTCGACATCGTCGTTGATGGAGCTGTCCTTCTCGATGTAGGTGTCCGTCTGGGCGATATACGCTTCCGGCTGGTAGTAGTCGTAGTACGACACGAAGTATTCGACGGCGTTGTGCGGCAACATCTCCCGTAGCTCGTTGGCGAGCTGCGCGGCCAATGTCTTGTTGGGCGCCATCACCAGCGTGGGCCGCTGCAGCCGCTCGATGAGCCACGCCGTGGTCGCGGATTTACCGGTGCCGGTGGCACCGAGCAGCACGACGTCACGCTCGCCCGCCCTGATGCGGCGTTCCAGCTCCTCGATGGCGGCGGGCTGGTCACCGGCGGGTTGGTACTCGCTGACCACCTTGAACTCGCCGCCGGCCCGCACGATGCCATCGACGGCGTCGGCGGCAGGTCGGTACTCCGAATGCGCCAGCACGGGATGTTCGGTAGCGAAAGCCATGTTCACCAGGTTAAGCGCGACCACCGACATGTTCATTCCCCCTGGGTTACGGTGACGCCGTGCCCGAACCCGCCCGCATCGCGCTGCGCCTGCTCGGCCTGCTGTTACTGCTCGGCGGACTGGTCTGCGCAGTCCTGCTGATCTGGCCGGGACCAGCACAGATCGCCGCATTCCTCGGGTCCAGCTGCGCCTCTGACGACAGCGGCGTCAGCCATCAATGCAGTTGGTTGGAGGCCGCCGATCTGGTGTGGACCGGATGCTGGGTGTCGATCGTCATCGGCTTCGTGGTGCGGCTGCTGACCCGCCCGGCAGGCAAAGGCCCCCTCGTGCTGAACCTGCGCAGGTGGCGGTGAGTATCCATCCGCCCAAACGCGAGGTCTTCGATGTGCGCGCCGGAACCAACACCGACCCCAAAGGCATCGTGCGCGCCGTCGATGTCTACACGGTGCAGCCGTGGGGCTTGTACATGGCGCGGCCGACACCGGGCCGGGCCCAGTTCCACTATCTGGAGTCCTGGCTGCTGCCCGAGCTGGGCCTGCGCGCCTCGGTGTTCCACTTCAATCCCGGTTACGAGCGCGACCAGGACTTCTACCTGGATGTGGGCCGGTACACCGCCGGCGCCGATAGCTGGGAGGCCGAAGACCACTACCTGGATTTGGTGGTGCGCACCGGCCGAGATGTCGGCCTGACCGATGTCGACGAGCTGCTCGCCGCCGTCGGAGCGGGTCTGCTGAGCGCGGACACGGCGGAACGGGCGGTGCACACCGCCGTTGCCACGGTGGATGCGCTGGCTCGCCACGACTACGACCTCGGGCACTGGCTGCGAGGCCGGGATATGCCGCTGACCTGGCGGGCGTAATGTCTGGCGGTATGAGTGTTACCAGGCGCGCAGGAGTGATGGGGTTCGCTTCGGCCCTGTCGGTCTTGGTGCTGTTCGCGGGGCAGTTGCTCCCCGCGGTGGCCACGGCCGATCCAGAGCCTGCACCGCTGCCCCCGCCGACCACGGATCCGGCTGCCCCGGTGTTGCACAACGTGACCTACAAGGCCAGGGCCGACGGCACCTCACGCGGCGCGGTGGTGGCCTACAAGGCCGACGACCACAACGTCAACAGCGAGCAACCGACCCTGCTGCCCGGTCAGACGTTCGAGGTCAACACGGTGCTGGCGGATCCGAAGCTGGCCGGGATGGAGCTGTCCATCCAGTGGCCCTACGGCTCCAACCTGCACTGCGAGATCCTGGTGGACGACCAGACCGTGGCACAGGCCGATCAGTTCATCGCCCCGCGGGTTTTCCGTGTGAAAGATGACCCGCTGTACGGCACGCTGCAATGCGGTGCGCCGCTGAACATCGCGACACCCGGCCAGGAAGCCGTCCCGCCGCCGGCGCAGTAGCGGCTCAGGGCCGCCAGCCGGTGCTCTCGGCCCAGAGTTGCGCGCGCCGATAGTTGTCCAAGAACCACGGTTCCTTGGCGACGGCATAGTCCGGTGCGGCCAGTGCCGCGTGCTTGGCCGCCAGATAGTCGGCGCGCACACCGGGATTGGCGCGCAGCCACGCCACGAACAACAGCGCGAACCGCTGGTTGGGCCAGCCATCCACCCGGACGTGCACATGGGTGGGCCGGCCCGGATCCGCCGACGCGTGGAACCGCTTGTGCCACAAGGCCGGATCGTCGCCGTGCACCGTGTCACCGGCGATCGCCGGAACCCGCGGATAGCCGGCCGCCAGTAATGCGCCGGCGAGTTCGTCGGCCACGTCCAGTCCGGGCACGGTGATCTGGATGTCGATGACGTCCTTGCCGTCCATGCCCGGTACCGCGGTGGAGCCGATGTGGTCGATCCGCACCGCCCGGTGCCCGCAGGCGGTATTGAGCCGGGCGATGATGCGCTGCGCCTGTTCGGCCCAGCCCGGGTCGTAGGTCACCACGGACGGATCCCGGCGCGCCGGAATGCCGGCCTTGAGGTTGTGTGCGAACGGCATGATGCGCTCGTGCCACAACCAGCGTGCCTTCTCCACCAGGTCGGCCGGGGAGCCCGAATTGTCCAGCCACACATCGGCGACCGCCCGGCGCTGTTCCTCGGTGGCCTGCGCCGCAATGCGGGCCCGGGCATCGGCTTCGGTGAAGCCGCGGTGTTCGATGAGCCGCTTGACCCTGAGCTCGGGGTCCGCGTTCACCACGATCACCAACGGGAACAGCGGCGCCATCTGGGATTCCACCAGCAGCGGGATATCCTCGACGATCACGGCGTCGGTGCCGGCTGCCTCGATCAGTTCGGAACGGCGGTGGGCGACCAGCGGATGCACGATGCCGTTGAGGGTTTGGCGCTTGTCGTCGTCGCCGAACGCGACGGCCGCCAGGGCGGGCCGGTTCAGTGCGCCGTCGGGCTGCAGGATGCCGTCCCCGAACGCCTCGACCAGTCGAGCCAGCCCTTCGGTTCCCGGCTCGACGACCTCGCGGGAGATGACGTCACCGTCGACGATGATCGCGCCCAGTTCACTGAACGTCGAGGACACCGTCGACTTGCCCGCACCGATCCCGCCGGTCAACCCAATCCGCAGCACCGCACCAGTCTGTCAGGCCCGCTCCCGGATCAGCCGGCCACGCCCGTCAGTTCGACGGTGGGGTGCGCCACCTGGGTCTGGGCGACGATCGCGCCGTCGGCCAGATTCACCGCCACCAGCCGTCGGGCGTCGGGATCGCTGACATAGGCGATGCCGTCCTGGATGTGCAGGTTGGGCATGGGCGATTGCCACGCGTCGGGCTCGGCCCATGCGCCGATGGCGGGAAGATGCGCGGTGCGCTGGGCCGTCACCGGATCGAAGACGTGCAGATGTCCGTCGGTGCCCAGGATGACGGCCTCCCCCGCGGGTCCGCGATCCAGGGACCGGAAGCTGTAGCTGGCGTCGATGGGCACCACCCGCAGCGCTCCGGTCGTGGTGTCGGTGAGGGTGAACCGGCGGGGACGCTCCAGTTCGGCGTCCGGGTCGGTCTTGTAGTCGCCGAGCACCACCGGCGACGCGTCGCTGCCGGCCTGATTGCCGATCCGGCCGTAGGGGTCGGGGCTGGCCACCTTGCGGATGTCGTTGCCGCGCACGATGAGGATGCCGTCCTGGCAGCCGAAGGTCAGGGCTCCTCCCGCTGCGGCGGCCTCGCCGTGCAGACCCGGGCACTTCTCATTGGTTGCCACGGGCACACCAGTACCGTCGAGAATGACCGCGCCGGAACGGGTTTCCTCATCACCGACGCTGAGGACGGTCGTGCCGTCGGCGCGGGCCACGGCGACACCGTGATGCGGTGTGGTGACGGTGACGCTGCGGGCGGCGGTGTCGCCCTTGAGCAGCTTCGCCGGGTCCACCACGTCGACGGCGCCGGTGCCGTCGCTGAACAGGGTGAGCATGGCGTCGTGCGCCACGACATGGCCGGGTTCGGCGCCGCCGAAGCGGATATCGGTCAGCTTCGGCGGTGCGGTGTAGTGGTGGCCGTGGTCTCCGTGCCGGTCGGTCCAGGTGCCCAGGTCGAGGACGGCGAAACCGTCGGACTGCGAGACCAGGACGTGGCGGCCGTTCGCGGCGGAGTTGAGCCGCACGAAACCCTCGACCGGGATATCGGCGACCTGGCGCAGGGTTTCGGCGTCGAGGACCAGCACGCCACCGTCGTAACTCAACGCCAGACGTGGTGTGGGCGAGGCCTGTTCGGTGGGCTTGACCGATGTGGCGGGCGCGGCCGGCTGCGGCGAGGTGGTGGCGGTGGGACCGTCGGGCTTACCGCAGCCGGCGGCAATCAGCGAAACGGACAGCGCGGCAAGGACTCGCATCGGCGTCGGCATGACGGCGAGTCAAACATTTGTTGAAAATGATTGTCAAAAAGCGATATGTGCATGTGCCGCAACGAAAGACTCCCCGGCTGAAACCAGCCGGGGAGCCTTTCGTGCAGAACTGTTACGCGTTGCCCGCAAGCTTCTCGCGCAGTGCGGCGAGCTGAGCGTCGCTGGCCAGCGAGCCACCAGCGGACTCCTCCGAGCGACCGTTCGACGACGACGACGAAGACGTCGGGCGAGCGGCCTCTTCGGCCTCCGCAGCGGCGAACTTCTCCATCTGCGCGGTGTGCATCTTGTGGCGACGCTCGGCCTCGGCGTACCGGGCTTCCCACTCGGTGCGCTGCTTGTCGAAGCCCTCGAGCCACTCGTTGGTGTCGGCGTCGAAGCCCTCGGGGAAGATGTAGTTCCCCTGCTCGTCGTAGCTGTCGGCCATGCCGTACTTCGAGGGGTCGAACTCCTCGGTGTAGTCCTCGTTGGCCTGCTTGAGGCTCAGCGAGATGCGGCGGCGCTCCAGGTCGATGTCGATGACCTTGACCATGGCGTCGTCGCCGACCTGGACCACCTGGTCCGGGACCTCGACGTGGCGCTCGGACAGCTCCGAGATGTGCACCAGGCCCTCGATGCCCTCCTCGACGCGGACGAACGCACCGAAGGGTACCAGCTTGGTGACCTTGCCCGGGACGATCTGGCCGATGGCGTGGGTGCGGGCGAAGTGGCGCCACGGGTCTTCCTGAGTCGCCTTGAGCGACAGCGAAACCCGCTCGCGGTCCATGTCGACGTCGAGCACCTCGACGGTGACCTCGTCGCCCACCTGAACCACCTCGGACGGGTGATCGATGTGCTTCCAGGACAGCTCGGAGACGTGCACCAGGCCGTCGACGCCGCCGAGATCGACGAACGCGCCGAAGTTGACGATCGAGGAGACGACACCCTTGCGGATGGCGCCCTTGGTGAGCTGGTTGAGGAACTCGCTGCGGACCTCGGACTGCGTCTGCTCCAGCCAGGCACGGCGGGACAGCACCACGTTGTTGCGGTTCTTGTCCAGCTCGATGATCTTGGCCTCGATCTCCTTGCCGATGTACGGCTGCAGATCGCGGACCCGACGCATCTCGACCAGCGACGCGGGCAGGAAGCCGCGCAGGCCGATGTCGAGGATCAGGCCGCCCTTGACGACCTCGATGACGGTGCCCTTGACGGCCTCGTCCTTCTCCTTGAGCTCCTCGATGGTGCCCCAGGCGCGCTCGTACTGCGCACGCTTCTTGGAGAGGATCAGACGGCCTTCCTTGTCCTCCTTCGTGAGGACCAGGGCTTCGACCTCATCGCCCACGGAAACGACCTCATTGGGGTCGACGTCGTGCTTGATGGAAAGTTCGCGGGAAGGAATGACACCTTCGGTCTTGTAGCCGATGTCGAGCAAGACCTCGTCGCGGTCCACCTTGACGATGGTCCCTTCGACGATGTCGCCATCGTTGAAGTATTTGATGGTCTTGTCGATGGCGGCGAGGAAGTCTTCCGCGGAGCCGATGTCGTTGACGGCTACCTGCGGGGACGTGACGGAGGGACTTGGCATGTGGTGGGTTGCTCCGGACAGGTTTAATCGTAGGGACAGATGATGATTTTTGTGTTCCTGCGACGTCCACCGAACCGACGAACACACAGGTACTTCCAAAGCGTACTCGACCGGGTGCACGCTGGCCAAACCCGGTTAGCCTGCTGAGCGTGCACCCATCCCATCTGCCGCACCCGCCGATACCGCCGTGGCCCCGCCGGGCCCGTGCCGTCGGCGCGCCCCTGGCGGTGCTGATCGGCCTCGGCACCATCACCGGCCTGCTGATCATCCTGTTGACGCTAACCAACCCGGTCGGCACCGCGATCGGGTTCGTGCTGTCCACCGCGGCGATCACCGTCGTGGTGCTGAGCTATCTGTGGCTGGACCGCTGGGAACCCGAGCCGACCCGGCTGCTGCAGTTGGCGTTCATCTGGGGCGCCTCCCTGGCGATCGTGGTGTCGCTGATCTTCGAGCTGTGGGCCGACGCGGCGCTCACCCCGATCGCCGGCCTGCCGGAGGGCTTCGAGTCCACCGCGATCCGCGCCCCGCTCATCGAGGAAGCCGCCAAGGGCCTGTTCCTGCTGGTGATGATGACGGGGCGGCGCCGCAACGAGCTGAACTCCCTGACCGACTGCCTGGTGTACGCGGGCTTGGTCGGCGCCGGTTTCGCCTGGCTGGAGGACATCCTCTACATCGCCAACGGTGAATCCGTGGCCCATTCGCTGGTGACGGCCGCGCTGCGTCTGGTGATGGCCCCGTTCGCGCATTCGCTGTTCACCACGTTCACCGGCATCGGGGTGTACTTCGCGCTGCGACAACGCGGAACGATCGGCAAGGTGGCCTGCATCGCCGTCGGCTACGCGGCCGCCGTGGTCATGCACATGCTGTGGAACGGGTCGTCGCTGTTGGGAGTCGAGACCTACTTCGCGGTGTACGTGCTGTGGATGGTGCCGATCTTCGGGCTGGCGATCGCACTCGGCATCTACAGCCGCCGCCGCGAACAGCTGGTGGTGGCCGAGAAGCTACCGGGGATGGTGGCCGCCGGCCTGATCACCGCCAACGAGGCCACCTGGCTCGGATCGTTGCGCAGCCGCAAGCAGGCGATTGCCGAGGTGACCCGCCACCACGGCAAGCCGGCCGGCCGGAGCGTGCGGGATTTCGCCGCCCAGGTGGTGGAACTGGCGTTCGTCCGGGACCGGATCGACCGCGGCTTCGGGGACGCCCGGGTGCAGGCACTGCTCAACGAGGAGGCCTACTGGGTGCACGGCGCCCGGGCTTCCGCGCCCGCGCTGGGTTGGCTGACGCACTACCGGGTGCACTGACCAATGCGGCGCTCATGCGCCACCCCATCGATACGCGGCGCTAATGCGCCACCCCATCGACGCGCGGCGCTAATGCGCCACCCCATCGATACGCGGCGCTAATGCGCCACCCCATCGATACGCGGCGCTAATGCGCCGCGGTGTCCCAGCTGCGGCCGTATCCCACCGACACCTCCAGCGGCACATCCAGCGGATAGGCGCCGCCCATGTGCTCGCGCACCAGCGCCTCCAACGTGTCGCGCTCGCCGTCGGCCACCTCGAACAGCAATTCGTCGTGCACCTGCAACAACATCCGCGATTTCAGGCCGGCCGACTTGATCGCCGCGTCGACGTTGATCATCGCCACCTTGATGATGTCGGCGGCGCTGCCCTGGATCGGCGCGTTCAAGGCGGCGCGTTCGGCGGCCTCACGCACGTTGCGGTTGCTGCTGTCCAGCTCGGGCAGATAGCGCCGGCGGCCCAGCACCGTGGAGGTGTAGCCATCCTTGCGGGCCTGGTCGACGACGTCACGCAGATAGTCGCGGATGCCGCCGAAACGCGCGAAGTACTGGTCCATCTGGAGTTTGGCCTCTTCGGTGCTGATCTTCAGCTGGGCCGACAGCCCGTAGGCGCTCAAGCCGTAGGCCAGGCCGTAGGACATTGCCTTCACCCGCCGCCGCAGCTCCGGGGTGACCTCGTCGATCGGCACGTCGAACGCCCTCGACGCGACGAAGGAGTGCAAGTCCTCACCGGTGTTGAACGCTTCGATCAGCCCCGCATCCCCGGACAGGTGCGCCATGATGCGCATCTCGATCTGGCTGTAGTCGGCGGTCATCAAGTCCGAGTAGCCCTGACCCACCACGAACCCGTCCCGGATCCGTCGGCCGGCCTCGGTGCGGATGGGAATGTTCTGCAGGTTCGGCTCGGTGGACGACAGCCGGCCGGTGGCCGCGATGGTCTGGTTGAAGGTGGTGTGAATGCGACCGTCGGAGGCGACCGACGCCAGCAGACCGTCCACGGTGACCTTCAGCCGCGTGGCGTCCCGGTGCGCCAGCAGGTGCTGCAGGAACGGGTGGCCGGTCTTGTCGAACAGCGATTGCAGCGCATCGGCATCGGTGGTGTAGCCGGTCTTGGTCTTCTTGGTCTTCGGCATTTCCAGCTCGTCGAACAGCACCACCTGCAGCTGTTTGGGCGAGCCGAGATTGATCTGCTTGCCGATCACGGCGTAGGCGGCCTCGGCGGCATCGCGGATCTGGTCGCCGAATTCGCTCTGCAGCTGTTGCAGGTGCGCAATGTCCACGGCGATGCCGGTGGCTTCGAGTTCGGCGAGCACACGCTGGACCGGCAGTTCCATCCGATCCAGCAAGGACGAGGAATCGATGCGGGCCAGTTCCTCGTCCAGCGCGTCGGCCAGATCACCCACCGCCGAAGCGCGCAGCAGTAGCGTTTGCACCGCCTGCTCGTCGACGCCGTCGGTGTCGTCGAGTAGCGAAAGCTGTTGCTGCCCCGTGTCTTCGGCGCGCAGCTCGCGCTTCAGGTAGCGCAGCGACAGATCGTCGAGGGCGAAGCTGCGCTGACCCGGGCGCACCAGGTAGGCGGCCAGCGCGGTGTCGGAGGTGACACCGCGCAGCGTCCAGCCGCGGCCGGCCAGGTCGTGCATGGCAAGTTTGGCCTCGTGCACCGCCTTGGGCGGCCCAGGATCGGCCAGCCAGGACGCCAATGCGGCCTCGTCCTCCGGCGTCAGCGTCGCGGTGTCCAGATAGCAGCCCTCACCGTCGGCCGAGGCGATGGCCAGCGCCGTGGCATCGGAATCGAAGGCCTTGTGCGTGCCCACCACCGCCAGGCCGAACCGGCGGCCGTTGCTGTGCTCGGCGAGCCATGCTGCCAGCTCACCGGCGGGCAGCACCCCGCCGCGCACCTCGAATCCGGCGTCGACCTCGGGATCGGCGGAGCTGAGCGTGTCGAAAAGCCGATCGCGCAGCACCCGGAATTCCAGGTCGTCGAACAGTCGGTGAATGTGGTCACGGTCCCACGGCAGCATGCGCAATGTGTCCGGCGTCTGCGCCAGCGGCACGTTCTTGACCAACTCGGTCAACTCGCGGTTGAGCACCACGTGGGAGAGGTTGGCGCGCAACGCATCCCCGACTTTGCCCTTGACCTGGTCGACGTTGTCGACCAGGGCCTGCAGGGAGCCGTGTTCGACGATCCACTTGGTGGCCGTCTTCTCCCCCACGCCGGGAATGCCGGGCAGGTTATCGCTCGGGTCGCCGCGCAACGCGGCGAAGTCCGGGTACTGGGTGGGCGTGAGACCGTATTTGGCCTGCACGGCTTCCGGGGTGAACCGGGTCAGCTCGCTGACACCCTTGATCGGGTACAACACGGTGACGTCGTCACTGACCAACTGCAGCGAGTCCCGGTCACCGGTAACCACGAGCACCCGGTAGCCGGTGTCCTGCGCCTGGGTGGCCAGCGTCGCGATGATGTCGTCGGCCTCGAAGCCCTCCTCGGCCAGCACCGTGATGCCGAGCGCGTTGAGTACTTCTTTGGTGATGTCGATCTGACCACGGAACTCGTCGGGGGTGGCCGAGCGCCCCTCCTTGTACTCCGGGTACTTGTCCTTGCGGAAGGTCTTGCGCGACACGTCGAACGCGGCGGCCACATGGCTGGGCTGCTCGTCCCGCAGCAGGTTGATCAACATGGCCGTGAATCCGTACACCGCATTGGTGGTCAAGCCGCCCTGCGTCTTGAAGTTCTCGGCAGGCAGCGCATAAAACGCCCGGAACGCCAGCGAATTGCCGTCCAGCAGCATCAAGGTGGGTTTGGTGTCCGTCGCGGTTGAACTCACGGCGTTCACTCTATGCACCGGCACCGACGCCCAGCAGTTCCCGGGCCATCTCCACGAGTGCCCGGGCCGCCGGGCTGACCGGTCCGTCGGCCCGCCACGCCAGCACCAGCCGGCCGCGCAGCTCCGGCCTGATCGCGATGGCGTGCACGTCGTCGCGCGCCAGGGCCAGCGAGCGCGGCACGATGGCCACCCCCAGTCCCCGCGCAGCCAGGTCGGCCAGCGCCTCCGGGGTGGCGGCCTCGAAGGCTACCCGCGGGGACACGCCGGCGGTCGCGCACGCGATGTCGAACTGACGGCGGATACCGCCGCCGACCGGCAGCGAGATGAGGGGCCGGTCCGCCAATGCGGTCAGGGTCACCGTGCGGCGCCGGGCCCACGGGTCGTCCAGCCCGACCACGACGTCGATCACCTGCTCGGTGGTGGGCAGCACCGCAAGGCCGTCGGGAACCTCGGCGGCGCCCACCGAGGCGATCGCCACGTCGAGGCGGCCGCTGCGCACCCCGTCGATCAGGGCGTCGGAGGTGTCGGTGGACAACATGATCTCGACTCCCGGATGGGCGTGGTGAAAGCGGGCCAGCAACCGCGGCATGTCGACGTTGTGCGAGGTGACGGTGCCGATGGTGACTGTGCCGCGGACCAACTGAGTGAGTTCGTCGACAGCGGTGCGAGCTTGACGGACCGCGTGCAGCGCCGCCCGGGCAAACGGCAGCACGGCCCGCCCGGCGGCGGTGAGGCGCACCTCCCGGCGGGAGCGGTCCAGCAGCGGCTGGCCTAATTCACGCTCCAGGCGTGCGACCTGCGTGCTGACGGCCGGCTGGGCGACCAGCATCCGCTGCGCAGCCCTGGTGAAGTTGGCCTCTTCGACCACGGCGACGAAATACTCGAGCTGCCGCAGTTCCATAACGATTGATTATAGTTTGTGTTTTCAGATGGTATTGGACGAATAGCAGTAGCTCCGCGCACCCTGGAGAGATGAAAGTCCTCATCGCAGGAGCCGGGATCGGAGGCCTCACCGCCGCGCTCACGTTGCATGCCGCCGGCATCGAGGCGACGGTCCTGGAGTCCGCGCGCGAACTGCGCACCCTGGGCGTCGGAATCAACCTGTTGCCGCATGCGGTCCGTGAACTACACGAACTCGAGCTGGGCGAGCGGTTGCGCGCCATCTCGGCCACCCCGGCCGTCCTCGACTTCTACCGCCATGACGGCACCCTGCTGTTCCGCGAACCGCGCGGCATCGAAGGCGGGTACGGCTACCCCCAGTGCTCGGTACACCGCGGGCGCCTGCAGATGCTGCTGTTGGACGCCGTCCTCGACCGGCTGGGCCGCGACGCCGTGCGCACCGGCGCCGCGGTCACCGACGTCACCGAACGGGACGACGGGGTGACGGTGCGCACCCGAGCCGGAAACGTCGATGCCGACATCCTGATCGGCGCGGACGGCATCCACTCCCGGGTCCGCTCCCTGGTGCACCAGGGTCCCGATCCCCTGCTGTGGTCCGGCGTCCGGATGTTCCGCGGCGCAGCACACATGCCGGCGTTCCTGGACGGTCGTACCATGGCGATCGTCAAAGGTCCCGACGGTGTCGAACTCGTCACCTATCCGCTCGGCGGCGGGTTGGTGAACTGGGTGTTGCAGGTCGTCGAGTCGGGTCCGGGACCACTGCCCGGAGATGCCGGGTGGAACACTCCTGGTGACCCGTTCGACGTGAGCGCCCGGATGGCGGCCTGGCGACTGGACTGGTTGGATACCGAACGGCTGGTCACCGCCTCCGATGCGGTGTTCCAGTACCCGATGGTGGACCGGGATCCGTTGTCACACTGGAGTACCCGACGGATAACCCTGCTCGGTGACGCCGCCCACCCGATGTATCCGGTAGGGGCCAACGGCGGCTCGCAGGCCATTCTCGATGCTCGGGCCTTGGCCGACGAGCTGGTATCGGGTCGCGGTCTTGCCGGTTACCAGGCACGGCGCATACCGGAGACCTCCGCGGTGGTACACGCCAACCGCGAGATGCACCAGAGCCCACCTGAAGACCTGGCCCGGGTGACCGCCGAATATCGACGAAAAACTTTCGCAGACAGGAGTTCTCGATGACTACCTTCGTCCTGATCGCCGGCGCCTGCCATGGCGGCTGGTGTTTCGACGACCTGGCGGCCGCGCTGCGCGAACGCGGGCACCGGGTGCTGGCGCCGACGCTCACCGGTGTTGCCGAGCGGGCACATCTGTTGCACGCCGGGGTGAACCTGCAGACCCATATCACCGATGCGCTGGCCGAACTGGAAGCGCACCGGGTGTCCGGCGCGGTGCTGGTGGGGCACAGCTACGGCGGCATGGTGTGCACCGCGGTGGCTGATCGCGCCGGTGCGCAGATCGATGCACTGGTGTACCTGGACGCCTTTGTCCCGCGCGACGGCGAGTCGTGCTGGACACTGACCAATGACGAAGAGCGCCAGTGGTATATGGGTGTCGACGCGACCGGCTACGGGGTGCCTCCGCTGCCGTTCTTCGATCCTCGCGCGACGGCCCACCCGTTGGCCGCGCTGTTGCAACCGGTGCGCTTACAGGGCGACCTGTCCGCGTTTCGGCGGCGCGACCACGTCTACGCCAAGGGCTGGCCGAGCCAATCCCCTTTCACCTCAACCTTTGAGCGGCTACGCAACGATCCGGCATGGGTGACACATGCCCTGGACGGCGCCCATAATCTGATGCGGGACAACCACGATGATCTGGTACGCATCCTGTGCGAGGCGGCCGCTCAGTAACCCAAGAGCTTGCGGAACTTCTGACCGACGGCCATCGACTGGCCCATGCGCTGCACCCAACCGTCCAGAGCGGCCTTGGTATCGGCCGGATCCCAGCCCCGCTCCTGCGCGAGCGCGATCATGCCCGCCTCGTCGGTGATGCCGCGCGACTGAGCGGCACGCGCCAACGCGGCGTAATCCGCCAGCGCTATCCCGTTGATGGGGGCCCAGATCGGATCATCGTCGGCCACCGGCCGGTTCGAGGGTCCACCGAAGATCGCGGTGTCGATCGGCTGCTGCAGGCCTTGCTGCGCCGCTGCCGCGGCTTCCCTGGCCTTCTCTTTGGCCTTGTCGAAAAATCCCATGGCGATGCTCCGTTTCCCCGGCGCCCCATCGGCCCGGTCACACCGATGAGTTCACCGGCACCGGGCGGCTACCGATCCCAACAAGCACCGGCAGGAGCAACACCCGAACTCTTTGCCATCGCAATGACCATCGCCCCCGCGTCGAGCGAAACGCCCCTCCGCATCACCGACATTTGCCCACGGCTAAGCCCGCCGTCCGGTTTCCGACACCAACGGAAACATCGGATGAAATCGTTGCTCCAGCTCGGCTCGCATGGTATTTAGCTTGGGCAACAGTTCTTCGGGGAGGGATCTGACATGGGTGGACGACATCGCGCCGAACGCGCCAAACCCGCGGTAACGGCATGGCTGGGCGCCGGCGCGATCACGCTGGGCATCGGTGCCGCGCTCACCACCGGCGCGGCGGTGGCCAACGCCGACACGGAGGGCTCCGGCGCGGCGTCCAACTCCTCCGGCGCCACGAACCATGAGCCGGCCTCCACGGCCCCGTCGCACGAGGCCGCGTCTCCGTCACCGAACACGTCAACGTCACCGAACACCGCGTCGGCACCGAAGAAGAAGCCCCGGCACCGGACCGACGCCAAACCCGATGCCAAAGCTGATGCCAAGGCCGATTCCAAGGCTGATTCCAAGGCTGATTCGAAGGCCGATTCCAAGCCTGACGCGAATCCCGACACCAAACCCGACGCCGACTCCACCGCGGCGTCGACCGGCGATCGAAACCCCACGCGCACAAAGCAAGCCAGCACCGTCAAACTCACCGCCGACACGGTCGGTGCGAGCAAACCCGACACCACCGCGGCGGTGCAGTCGGCAACCACGACCACCACCCCGAAAGTGGCGGTGACCGCCACGGCCGCGCCCGCCGCGACCACCGCGCCGACCAATCCCCTGGCCGGTCTCATCGCCGCCGTCCAATCCTGGGGGCACGCCATCCAGGTCCAGTACTTCAACAACAAGCCGAGGATCGTCAGCGTCAGCGCACCGACGCTGAACTCCGACGGCACCTACTCCGGACAGGTGATCGCCACCGACAAGGACGGCGACCCACTGGTCTACTCGGTGGTCCGGCCCTACGACGGCAGCATCGTGACCATCGACCAGAGTGGCCATTACACGATCACCCCGTCCGATTACGCCCTGACCCGACCCACCAGCGGCGCCATCGGGGTCACCGTGGTGGAGGCGAACGCCGACGAGCACTACCACGGCTTCAGCCAAATCATCGGGCAAGTGGTGCAGACCGCCCTGCACAACGCATTCGGGCAGCTGCACTATCCGCCGTACAGCGCACCGGATTACGCCACCACGCGGGCCACCGTCCCCGGCGTGCCGTGGGGCAACACCGATCCGACTGCCGGCGCGAAGGTATCGGCGAAGCTGACCGCCGCGTCGGTTCCCACCGCCGCCGCATTCACCGACCCGCTGACCACGTTGGTCTACGGCCTGCAGGGATGGTTCAACCGGACGTTCAACAACACCGCACCGACCGTGACCATCGGCTCACCCACCAAGAACGCCGACGGCAGCTATACGGGTCAGATCACCGTGACCGATATCGACGGCGACCCGCTGGCGGTCCATTACGACTCGCCACGAAACGGCACCATCACTATCACCGATCATGGCGACGGCACCTACACCTACACGTTCGTGCCGTCGGATGCCGCGTTGACCACGCCGAACTCGGAGTTCTTGTTCGCCTTCTCTGCGGTCGAGACCAACGCCAACGACCACTTCCACGGTCTTCCGCAGATCCAGGACTTCATCGTGCAATCGACGCTGGGTAATTTCGCGCGAGCTGTGATCCCCTCCTACGGCTACTCATGGGCGCCCTACTCTGCGACGGACTGGGCGTGGGGCTCAGATCTCCTTCGCGTGCCCATCGGTCCAGTCGTTCCGCGCACCAACGCCTGACCACCGAACTGCAACACGTTTCAGTTTTGCGTCGGGACTGGGTACGCTGAGGCTCGTGCCAGCAGCATCCTCGCAACCCGCCGTCGAAGGGTGGTTCGCCACCGACGACGCCGGCGCCACCCATCTGATCGGGGCCAAGTGCCCGCAGTGCGCGACGTACGTCTTCCCGCCGCGGGCCAACAACTGCCCCAATCCGGCATGTGACAGCGACGTGCTGGAGCAGGTGCCGCTGTCGCGGCGCGGCACCGTGTGGAGCTACACGGAGAACCGCTACGCACCCCCGCCGCCGTACCCGTCGCCCGACCCGTTCGAGCCGTTCGCCGTGGCCGCGGTGCAACTGGCCGACGAAGGCCTGATCGTGCTCGGCAAGGTGGTCGAGGGCACCTTGGCCGCCGACCTCAAGATCGGCATGGAGATGGAGCTGACGACCATGCCGCTCTACACCGACGACGACGGCATCGTCCGGACCACCCACGCCTGGAGGATCGCGCAATGAGTGAGCCGGTGTACATCCTCGGCGCGGGCATGCACCCCTGGGGCAAATGGGGCCGCGATTTCACCGAATACGGTGTGGTCGCCGCCCGCGCCGCACTGGCCGAAGCGGGCCTGGACTGGCGCCAGATCCAGCTGGTGGCCGGTGCCGACACCATCCGCAACGGTTATCCGGGATTCGTGGCCGGCGCGACGTTCGCCCAGAAATTGGGCTGGAACGGGGTGCCCGTCACGTCCAGTTACGCCGCCTGCGCCAGCGGCTCGCAGGCCCTGCAGAGCGCACGCGCACAGATCCTGGCGGGGTTCTGCGATGTCGCGCTGGTGATCGGCGCCGACACCACGCCCAAGGGTTTCTTCGCGCCGGTGGGCGGAGAGCGCAGGAACGATCCGGACTGGCAGCGCTTCCATCTGATCGGCGCCACCAACACCGTGTACTTCGCGCTGCTGGCGCGACGCCGGATGGACCTCTACGGTGCCACCGTCGAAGACTTCGCCAACGTGAAGGTCAAGAACGCCAAGCACGGCCTGAACAACCCGAATGCGCGCTACCGCAAGGAAGCCACCGTCGAGGATGTGCTGGCCAGCCCGGTGGTCTCCGATCCGCTTCGGCTGCTGGACATCTGCGCGACCTCCGATGGTGCCGCCGCGCTGATCGTGGCCAGCAAGTCCTTCGCCGAGAAGCACCTCGGATCGGTCGAGGGCGTCCCGTCGGTACGCGCAGTGAGCCTGCAAAGCCCGCAATACCCGCAGCATCTGCCCGAACTACCCGATATCGCAACCGATTCCACCGCGGTGGTACCGGGCCCGGACCGGGTGTTCAAGGACCAGATCCTCGATGCCGCCTACGCCGAGGCCGGGATCGGACCCGAAGATGTCAGCCTGGCCGAGGTGTACGACCTGTCCACCGCACTGGAATTGGACTGGTACGAACACCTGGGCCTGTGCCCCAAGGGCGAGGCCGAAGGGCTGCTGCGCAGCGGAGCCACCACCATCGGCGGCCGGATCCCGGTCAACGCCTCGGGCGGGCTGGCCAGTTTCGGGGAAGCCATTCCGGCGCAGGCCATCGCGCAGGTCTGCGAACTCAGCTGGCAACTCAAGGGCCGGGCCACCGGCCGCCAGGTCGAGGGCGCCAAGGTGGGCGTGACCGCCAACCAGGGCCTGTTCGGGCACGGCTCCTCGGTGATCGTCGCCCGCTAGCAACCGCTGGGCCGAACGTGAACTCGAGCGCGTGATCCGCACGGATTCGCCTGCGCAAGTTCACGTTCGACCCGACGGTTGATCAGGCGGGGAACCAGAAGGGGCCCCACCAGAAGCCCCACGAGTTGCGCACGTCGGACCAGAAGACGCGGGCAAACGGCGCCCACCATGGTGGCGCGGGCCGTTCGTGCGCCCAGACCGGCACGTTGCCCTGTCCCGGACCCCATCCCCATGCGGGGTCGCCGTCCGGGGGTGCGGGACGGTCGAACTGGCCGGGCGGTAGCGCCGGGGGCCGATCGGGGTGCCACCCCGGCGTGCCGTCGTGCTGCGGGCCGCCGCCCGGACCACCGGGACCGTTGTCATGCCAGCCAGGACCACCGGGCCCACCCGGGCCACCAGGACCTGCTGGGCCGCCGGGGCCTCCGGGACCGCCAGGGCCGCCGGGGCCGCCGGGGCCTCCGGGACCGCCAGGGCCGCCGGGGCCGTTATCAGGCCCGCCCGGACCCGCGGGCCCACCCGGGGCACCGGGACCACCGGGACCACCCGGGCCGCCAGGACCGTTATCAGGCCCACCCGGGCCACCGTCATGCCTGCCCGGACCATCATTGCCGGGACCACCTGGCCCGCCGGGGCCACCGGGACCGCCCGGCCCACCACCCTGGCAGTTCTGCGCTCCCGGTGGGCACGGCGGCGCCGCGTTCGCCACGCCTGCACCAGCGCCAAGCATGCCGGCGGCCAGACCGGCCAGTACAGCCGAACTCGCCGCCACTTTGATACCGATGTTCATGGGTTCATGTGCTCCGTTCACTGATTCCCAACCGAATTCGATTCTTGCGGTGAAATATCAGCGTGAGCCATGAGAAAGCTATGGCCGGATAAGAGGTTCCTGTGCCCGACGCTGCACGGTGCACACCACCGCGTCGCTAGACTCGACCGCCGTGATCACCGTCAACGTGAAGCCCGGCAGCAAGAAGGGCCCGCTGGTGCAGACACACGACGACGGCACGTTGACCATCTTCGTGCCGGAGCGCGCCGTCGATGGCAAGGCCAACGAAGCAGTCACCAAGCTGCTCGCCGCTCACCTTGGCGTACCCAAGAGCCGATTGGAACTGGCGTCGGGAGCCAGCGCCCGGGTGAAACGATTCCGCCTTTTACCCTGATGCCGTTGAAGGCCTTCGGACCATCCCGACGCCTTGACCGCCAACGGGATACGCATTGCGGCAATCACTTCGGAGATCCCACGAGCACTTGTGCGCCCCAGGTGTGCCAGGCACGGTGGTCACATGTCAGCATCACCCACACCGCAGCTCATCCCTCATGCGCTTTTGCGACTGAAGGCCGTTCACCATCCCGTCGTGCTGGCCGAGGCCAATCGGCGCGCGGCAAGCCTGCAACTTCGACTGGCCGACCGCATCACCGCTTTTGCCGGCTCGATGAGCTTCGTCTGGCTTCACGCGATCCTCTTCGCGGTGTGGATGCTGTTCCTGGAGAAGAATCCGTGGCCGACGTTGACCTTGGTGGTGTCGCTGGAAGCGATCTTCTTGTCAACCTTCGTCATGATCGGACAGAACCGACAGGCATCGTTTCAACAAGCCAAAGCCGACCACGACTTCCACGCCCAAGAACTGGAATTGAAGACCAACACCCAATTGACCCGTGAGATCCACACACTCACCGAAGAACTACACCGTCGGCTGCTCTCGGCAACCGAGACGCCGCCGACGGACGCATGAGCTCGCAAAAGGTTGTGGGCCGAGCCTTCGCGGCCGCGCCGCTCAGACGCTGGTGGTGTTCGCCACTCTGCTCCTGCTTGCGATCGTGTTGGCCGTTCCCTCCCAGTCGAGCCGGCTGATCGGGGCAGGGCTCGTGGTCCTGGCGCTCGCGACGGGTGTCCTGCTGATTCGGCTCGACCGTTGGCCGGGGTACCCCTGCTCACCGGCGTCCGGTGGGCGGAGGCTTGGCCAGCGCGTATCTGCTGCTGACCAAACTCGGCGAGTGACTCAGGCCACCCCGAGATAGGCAGCGCGGATGCTGTCGTCCTTGAGCAGTTCGCGGGCGTCGCCACTGCGCGTCACCGCCCCCGTCTCCAGGATGTAGGCCCGATCGGACCGACTGAGCGCCTGCTGGGCGTTCTGTTCGACAAGCAGCACCGTCGTGCCCTGACTGTTGATCTCGGAGATGATCCGGAAGATCTGCGAAATCACCATGGGCGCCAACCCCATCGACGGTTCGTCGAGCAGCAGCACCTTGGGCCGCGCCATCAACGCGCGGCCGATGGCCAGCATCTGTTGCTCGCCACCGGACAAGGTGCCACCGACCTGGCTGCGCCGCTCGGCCAGCCGCGGGAAGGTCGTCATGACCCAGTCCAGCCGCTCGTCATGTTCGCTCTTGGACGGGAATTTCCGCCCATAACAACCCATTTCGAGGTTCTCGACGACGGTCATACCCGGGAATACCCCACGCCCCTCGGGAGCCTGGATCAGCCCCTGGGACACCCGCTGGTGGGCTTTGACCTTGGAAACATCCTGACCGTCGAACCACACCGATCCCGACGTCAGCGGCCGCAGGCCCGAGATGGCCCGCATCATGGTGGTCTTGCCCGCCCCGTTGGCGCCCAGCAGGGTGACCAGTTCACCCTCGTGGACCACCAGCGAAACACCGTGCAGCGCTTCAATTCTGCCGTAGTGCACGACGACGTCGCGAACCTCCAGCAGTACCGGGCGCGGATCAGAGCTCGTCATCGGGCACTCCCAGGTAGGCGGCAATGACTTTCGGGTCCTCGCGGATCTCGGCGGGCAGCCCGTCGGCGATCTTGCGCCCGAATTCGAGCACCACGATGCGGTCGGTGACGCCCATGACCAGCCGCATATCGTGCTCGATCAGCAGCACGGTGTAACCGTCGTCCCGGATGGCCCGGATCAGGTCGACCAGCGCCGCCTTCTCGCTGGGGTTGAATCCCGCCGCCGGCTCGTCCAGGCACAACAACTTCGGCTCAGTGGCCAGTGCACGGGCGATCTCCAGGCGGCGCTGATCGCCGTAGGACAGGTTCTTGGCCTTCTCCTCACCGCGGTGGGCGATGCCGACGAACTGGAGCAGCGCCGCAGCCCGCTCGATGGCGTCTTTCTCCTCGCGCCGGTGCCGCGGGGTGCGGAACAACGCACCGGGCACCGAGGTCTGGTGCCGGGCATCTGTACCGACCACCACGTTCTCCAGCGCGGTCATCTCGCCCCACAGCCGGATGTTCTGGAAGGTGCGGGCGATACCGCGGCGGGTGATCTGGTTGCGCTTGATCTTGCCCAGCGGGGCGCCGTCGAAGGTGACGCTGCCCGAACTGGGCCGGTAAACGCCGGTGATGGCGTTGAAGCAGGTGGTCTTGCCCGCCCCGTTGGGGCCGATGAGGCCCAGGATCTCACCACGCCGGATGTCGAACGACACCGCATCGAGTGCGGTGAGGCCGCCGAACTTCACGGTGAGGTCCTTTGTCTCCAAAAGCTTCTCACCCTCGGCCGCGTTCATGTCGCGGTGCAGGGCGGCCTTTTCCTCGTCGATCTCGACGTCGATCTCCGGGCTACTCATGCTGCCGCCTTCGAGTCGTCGGCCTTGTTGAGCAGATTGCGCGCTGACTTGCCGTAGGCCAACAGTTGCTGGCGCACCGGGAACAGACCCTGCGGCCGGAAGATCATCAGCACCACCAGCGCCAGGCCGAAGAACAGGTACTTCAGATCACCGAGGTTGATGCCCAGGAAATGCACGCCGAGCAGGCGGTTGGGCAGGTACACGATGATGAACGCGCCGAAGATGACGCCCAACTTGTTGCCCTGGCCACCGAGCACCACCGCACACAGGAACAGCATCGAGTTGATGATGTTGAACGTCGGTGGCGCCACGTATTGCACCTGCCCGGCGTAGAGCGCGCCGGACAGGCCGCCGATGGCCGCGCCGATGACGAAGGCCCACAGTTTGAACTTGAAGGTGTTGACGCCCATGACTTCTGCCGCGTCCTCGTCCTCGCGGATGGCCACCCATGCGCGGCCCACGCGGCTGCGTTCCAAATTGCCGACCAGCAGCAGCACGATCACGATGAGCACCAGACCCAGCCAGAACCACCAGGTGCCGTAGTTGGCGTCGCCGCCGGAATTGCCGCTGGAGAACACCCCGTTGGGCAGGCGGTCGTTCTCCCCCAGCCGCGGGTAGGCGATCTCGTTGAGCCCGCGAGGACCGTTGGTGATGTCGGTGAGGTTGTCGGCGAGCAACCGGATGATCTCACCGAAGCCGAGGGTGACGATGGCCAGATAGTCACCGCGCAGCCGCAGCGTCGGGGTGCCGAGGATCAGCCCGGCCAGCGCCGTCACCGCCATCGCGATCGGCACACAGGACAACCAGGCCCAGTCCTTGCTGAAGAAGCCGTCCGCGCCGACCTTGTTCCACGGGCTGTCCGGGCTGGTGAGTAGCGCCACCGTATAGGCGCCGACGGCGTAGAACCCGACATAACCGAGGTCGAGCAGACCGGCCTGTCCCACCACGACATTCAGGCCGATGGCGATGATGGCGACCATGGCGAACTGGGCCATGGTGCCGCCGAAGCTGATACCCGGGGTGTCCAGGAAGCCCGGCGTGTACAACGGCAGCAGCGCGACGATCGCGAACAGCACCGCGCCGAAAATCCACTTCATCGGCCGGCTGAGCTCCGACCACCACTGGCGCAGGCCGTCACCGGGGGCGAGCACGGTGCGCCGCCAGCCGCTCGTCTGCTGATGAGTCATGCGCGCGCCTTCCCGAGGCTCTCACCGAGTATGCCCGTCGGTCGGATGAGCAGCACCAGAACCAGCAGCACGAAGGCGACCACGTCGCGCCATTGCGTGCCGAACAACGCCTGACCGTAGTTCTCCATGATGCCGAGGATCAGACCGCCGAGCAGGGCACCGCGCAGGTTACCGATGCCGCCGAGCACCGCCGCGGAGAATGCCTTGATACCCAACAGGAATCCGCCCGAGTAGATGATGCCCTGCGGCAGTTTCATGATGTAGAGCAATGCGGCCGCACCGGCGAGCAGGCCACCGATGAGAAACGTGGTCATGATGACCCGTTCCCTGGACACCCCCATCAACGTCGCGGTGGTGGGATCCTGGGCGACCGCGCGGATACCGCGGCCGAACTTGGTGCGGTTGATCGCGATGTCGGTCAGCACCGCCAACACCAGCGCGGCCACGACGATCACGATGGTCACGTTGGAGACGGTGGCCCCGAAGATGGTGAACTGAGTCTTGGGCTGTACCAAGATGATCGGCTGCTGGGCGTTACTGCCGCCGTAGCCCTTGATGATCTTGGGCAACACGAAGTGCACGAACTCCTGCAGCACGAACGACATGCCGATCGCGGTGATCAGGAAGGTCAGTGCCCGGGCGTTGCGTTTACGCAGCGGTCGGTAGGCCACCACTTCCAGACCGACTGCGGCCGCACCGGATACGAGCATGGCGACCACCATGGCGATCGCCAGATAGAGCACCGTCAGCGCGATGCCCTTGTTGTAGGGCGTGCCACTCGGGGTGAAACCCAGGATGATGTCCAGCGCGAAGTAGGCGCCGAACATGCCGAGCATGAAGATCTCGGAATGGGCGAAGTTGATCAGACGCAGCACACCGAACACGAGCGTGTAGCCGACCGCCACGAGTGCGTAGATCGCCCCCCAGGACAGTCCGTCAATGGTCAACTGGCCGAACCCGTTCACCAGGTTGTCGACGTTGAAGTTGATATTGGCTGCGGTGCAGACGTATTGACCGATGCAGTCGGGGGTCATCCGGTGGCGAGCTCCTGATCGCTGGTGTGGCTGTCTGGAACAAGAACGCGTCCGGAACCGGGGTCCCGGACGCGTTCCGTCAGCAAGTCCCTACTGAACCTTGAAGATCCAGATCAGGTTGGTGGTGAGCTCACCCTTGTCGGTCCACTGGTAGTTACGGGCGATGCCCTGGCCGTTGTACTTCTTCACGAAGTCCAGCAGCGCCGGCCGGGTGATGGCACCCGAGTCGATGCCCTTGAGCAGGATGGTGCCGAGGTCATAGCCCTCCGCGCTGTAGGTGCCCGCGTCGGTGTTGAACTTCTTCTTGTACTCCTCGGCGAACGTCCCGGTGGCCGGGCCGCACGGGCACGCCAGGATGGCGTCCTTGGAGGCTTCGCCGGCCTGCTTGACGAACTCGGGATCCTTGGTGCCGTCGGCCGAGGAGAAGACGCCGGTGTAGCCGCCGTCACGCAGCTGCTGAACCAGCGGAGCCGCCTCGGAGTAGTAGCCGCCGTAGAACACCGCATCCGGGCTGACACCCTTGACCTGGGTGACCGCGGCGGAGAAGTCCTTGTCGCCCTTCTTCACCGAGATGTTGCAGCCGGGATCGGCGACCGGGCCCAGGGTGTCGCGCACCGCGGTGGCCAGGCCGAGACCGTAGTCGGTGCTGTCGTCGATGACGCAGATCTTCTTGAAGCCCAACGTGTTCTTCAGGTAGTTGGCTACCGACGGGCCCTGCACGGCGTCGTTGGCCAGGCCGCGGAAGAAGGTCTTCCAGCCGTTCTGGCTCAGCGTCGGGTTGGTGGCCGAGGCGGTGGCTGCGACCAGACCGGCCTGGTCGAACACCGTTCCGGTGGCCTTGGTCTCTCCGGAGAACGCCGGACCGACCAGGCCGATGGTGTACTGGTCGTCGACGATCTGCGGGGCGATGGCCGTCGCCTTCTGCGGGTCGCCCTCGGTGTCGAACGGCTTGAGCTGGACCTGGCAGCCGGGGTTGGCGGCGTTGTGCTTGTCGATCGCCAGCTGCACACCGTTCTTGATGTTGATACCGAGCGCGGCGTCCGGGCCGTTGAGCGCGCCGGCCATCGCGATGGACACGGGCGGGCAGGTGGCCTTGCCGTCGCCGGCAGGATCGGCTGGGGCGGCACTGCTGGCGGCCTTGACCTCCGCGCCGTTCTCGTCGATCTGGACCTGTTCGACGATCTTCAGGTCCGCCTTGGACGTGCTCTGTTCGGGGGCGGACTGGTTGCACCCGGCAATACCGAGTACCAGCAGGCCAGCACCACCGAGCGCAAATGCATTCCGTGCCACGCGACCGCGCACGCTTCACCTCCGAGTCATGGATTCCGACGGCATCAACGATTCGGCCAGGTCGGCCGGTCGCTGAGGCTTCGGGTAGACACTAGCCAACCGGTCGCCGCGTTGCGTGATGTTGAACGATTGCCCATGGCGCGTCGGTGGCGCGAGCAGGCGATAGCCCCAGACCGGAAACGCAGTGTTAACTCAGCCCGGCCACAGCGATCAAGCAGACGAGGATTCGCCGCCGGGCGTGTCGAGGGTTTCCAGCACCACCTCGGCGACCCGTTTCATGGTGGTGCGCCGGTCCATCGCCGCCCGCTGGATCCATTTGAATGCTTCGGGTTCGGTCATCCCCTGGTTGGCCTGGAGCAAACCCTTGGCGCGCTCGACCAGCTTGCGCGTCTCCAGCCGGTCGGAGAGGTTGGCAACCTCGCTCTCCAGCGCGCTGATCTCGCTGAACCGGCTGACCGCCACCTCGATCGCGGGGATCAGATCGGTGATCGAGAACGGCTTGACCAGATAGGCCATGGCGCCGGCGTCACGGGCCCGCTCGACGAGTTCGCGCTGCGAGAAGGCAGTCAGGATGACGATGGGCGCGATGCGCTTGGCGGCGATCTCCGAGGCGGCGTCGATACCGTCGCGGCGCGGCATCTTGACGTCCATGATGACCAGGTCGGGCTTGAGGCTTTCGGCCAGGTCGACCGCTTCCTGCCCGTCCCCGGCCTGCCCGACGACCTCATAGCCTTCCTCGCGCAGCATTTCGGCCAGGTCGAGTCGGATCAAGGCTTCGTCCTCGGCGACGAGGACGCGGCGTGGAGCGGGAGCGTCGGTCATGTCAGACATTGTCGCGTGAGAGTGGCCGAACAGCTACCTCGGGGTAACTTGGCGCGTCGCGGCACGGGGTCCCTGGTGGGCGGCGCCGGTATCGGCATCCTCTATGGTGGGAGTCCGCAGCGGTACGGCCCTCGTATCCCAACTGGCAGAGGAAACGGATTCAAAACCCGTGCAGTGTGAGTTCGAATCTCACCGAGGGCACCAGAAATACAGGTAACCCGCACAATGATGGGCCGCGCCGAACGCGGCCCATCTTTCGTGGCGTGGTCAGATCGACTATTCGGCGGCGCCACCCGTGGTGGCTGACGCCGAACCGGCCTCCTCTCGATGAGAGGTGTCCGCCGGCGGCGCTCCTGTGACGGGCTTGGGCCCGGCTTCGGACTTGCCGTCGCGCACCGGATGCCTCGGCTTCGTACCCGGACCTGTTGAACCTGTCGCACCCTTTCCGGCGGCCGCAGCGTCGGGCTTCGTGGCGTCAGGCATCGTGGCGGCCGGCTTCGGGGTGGCGACCTTCGCGATATCAACGTCCGTGGTATCAACCTTCGCCGTAGTGACCTTCGGAATGGAAACGGTTGCCTCCGAGCTGGTTTCGGCTTGGGTTGTGTCGTCGGTCCGGGACGTTGCCGCCTCCGCCGGTTCCGTCGACGTCGTCGGCCCGGCCGGATCGGCCATAGTGATGGTGCCGGCAGGCTCTGCGGTTGCCGGGGCAGGCGGGGTGAGCGGAGCCGATGTCGCAGGTTCCGCGGCGACGGGAGTCTGTTCGGCGCTGATGGGTGCATCGTCAGCGGCGGTCGCCTCGGTCCGAATGGCATCGGCGGCGACGGGATCACCGACCACACCGGTGGCCGCCGTGCCGGTCGCGGTGCTCAACGGCTGCGCTTTCGTCGAGCCCGTGCGCACAGCGGGCGCCGAGGCCTGCGCCGTATCGTCCGCGGTGAGGGCGCTGCCGTTACTCACCCCGGCGGCACTGAAGGTGGTGGCTGCCGTCAGGGTCTGACCGGTCAGACCCGATACCAGCTGTCCGATGACCTTGAATAGCTGGCCAACTGCGTCGACCACCGACTTGACCACCGTCGCGACGAGATTCGGGATGAAGGTCAGCACATTCTTGATGAGCTGCCCGATCATGTCGAGCAACGACGGCACGGGGTCGGTCGGGGGCGACGGCTGCAGCGATTCGATGAACTGTTTGAGGATGAGCGCAACGGCTTTCGGTGTGCCATCGGAGTTGAAGAGGCCGAAGTGGGCCTCGTCGTTGGTGAGGTCTTCGTCGGGCGCCGCGGTGTCTTTCGTGGTGTACAGGAAAATTGGACCGGCTCCAGAAAATGTCTGCCAATATTGGATGAGATCCTGGATGTACGCCATCTGTTGATTTTCGGACACCTGATTTGTCGGTAGACCATACTCGCTTATCCAGATCTTGAGTTGTTCCTGTCCGGGTGCAAGATGGGAATCCATAAGTTGTCGCAGTTGCTCGACCTGATACAACGGCGTTTGTGTATACCAGGGAACGGTGTTGCCTTCGGAAAACTTCAGGTCGTATTTGTATGGATGGAAAGATAAAGCGTCAAAATAGCCGTTCGCTCCCGCCGCGTACATCGCTTGCACGAAGTCGACGGGATTCATCGTCACATCACCCCACGTCAGACCGGCGCCGACGACAGCACCGATGACGGTGATCGGCGCTCCGATCTGTGCGGAGGCCTGTTTGAGCGCAACATAGGTGACCTTGAGCATGTTGGTGTATTCGACCGGATCGACCGGACTCCAGAAGAAGGCCGCGTTCGGCTCATTCCAGACCTCATATGCCTGGATGGCGTCGCCATAGCGCAGCGCCACCGACTTGGCAAAGGCCGCAAACTCGTTGACATCGGCTGGGTGGCCGTTGATCGGAGTCGATTCCGTTGCCCACCACGGCGTCGAATTGAGAACACCCAGGATACCCATGCCCTTGGCGCGGGCGGCGTTGACGACCATGTCGACCTGGCCCCACTGCGCATCACCCCAAGGCGAACCGAGGTCAGGGTCAAGTGGCTGTACGCCCGCCCAGGGGATCATGATCCGCACGTTGGTGACACCCAACGACTTCATCAGGTCGAGTTGGGCATTGACCGCGTCGATATCGGTACTGAAATAGAGGCTGGAATCCGAGATCCCCACCGTCGAGGGCGAGTCGTCGATCGCGGTGGTCAGCTCGATCTGGCTGCTATCGAGTCGCATCCGGCCGTCGATCACGAAATGGCTGCCGGTCGCGGCAATAACCGACGCGGCGGTCAAACCGACCAGGGCTCTGATCACCATACTGCGGGCCCTCGCTGGAATATGTTCGAACATTTTGACCACCTCAGTTTTCTGCTGAGCCATCGGGGCGTCGCATTGACTTTGCTGGAAACTAACCCCGTGGAACTTTCAGAGGCGATACCTACCGGACGGTAAGGGCCTAATGACCGCAAGCAGGGGACGAAAGGCATCGCGCTACCGAAAAGTAAGATTCAAATGTCACTTTTTATCCACATTCCCGCAATTTTGGCAAATTAGCTTGTCTCCAAAAAGCAGCGATCGGTCGGACAACTTTCGGATTGACACCTACCCCTGCAGCGGCACCCACGGGATGCCATCGCCGCAGAACCCGACGGTCCCAGCTCGCAGAATCGGCCACGAAGAGCTGCCCTTTCTCGGCGAGAGACAGCCCCGCCGTCCGCGACGCTCCAGCAAAGAATGGTGCGCGGTTATATGTTCGACTGAGCACCTCGCGCCGTCGGCAAGTACAACGACGACGCGACCGGCCCAAGATTTGCTGGGCTCAGCATCAGCGGCCCGCATCGGCACCGCGATCACCAGGGGCTACAGATCTTCCTCCGCCGCCCCATACGGCACCTCGCAGCCATAACCCTTGCCACCGCAATGGTTTTCATGGCGCTGCGCTGATGTACCGATTCGTCAGCGATAGTCGCGGCGCCGGCATTCGTCCGGTGGCCTACGCCGAATGACGGGCCGCGCGATCCGCGGCCCGTCATTTCGCCTCGTTTATTCGGAGCCGCCGGCACCTGACGATGCCGCACCCGACTTCACCGCATCGCTCTCCCGCTGCGACGCGGTGGTCGCAGCTGGGGCCGACGCCGCACCATGACGCGGCTTGTCACTGACCCGGGGCTTCGGACCGGTCTGCGCGGCGGTCCCGTGACCTGACTTCACCGTTGGGCTATCCGGCTTGGTGCTATCCGGCTTGGCGCTATCCGGCTTGCCGGTGTCTGGCTTCGCCGTGTCCGGCTTGGTTGCCTCAGGCGTGGAGGCCTCCGACTTCGGCGCCCCAGACGCCGATGTCTCCGGCTTGGTCGACTCAGGCGTCGACGCTTCCGGTTTCGTCTCGGGAGCGGTCGGTTCGGGCTTGGTCGTTTGCGGCGTAGTGACCTCCGGCGCGCTGGTCTGCGGCTTGCTGGGTTCGGCCACCGCGCCGGCCTCCCCCGGTTCGGTCGTCGTGCCCGATTCCTCGGTGACAGAAGGAGTTTCGGACTCGGTGACCACAGGATCAGTCACGACGGGCTCAGTCACGACGGGCTCGGCCGGGACAGGCTCGGCCACCACAGGCTGGGTTGCGGCAGGCTCCTCGGCGACGGTGCCCTCGGCGGCTGGCACCTCGGCGCTCACCGCCTCGGCCTTGTCCTTGGCTTTGTCATCGACGGTCTTCTCGTCCGCCGCCGGCTCGCCGGAAGCCGCGGCGGCCGTCTCGTCTCCAGCCGCGTCCGGCGCGACATCCTCGGCGATTGCCGCGTCGATCGAGGCGCCCGCCCGCGCCGCACTCAGCGCGGGCGCCGAGGGCTGACCACCCAGCAGTCCGCCGATGGCACTGACCAACTGCTTGACCACGTTCACCACCGAGTTCACCACCGTGGCGACGAGGTTGGGAACGAAGCTCAGCACGTTGGACACCAACTGGCCGACGAACTCCAACAACGAAGCCAGCGGATTGGTCGCCGAGCAGCCGTCGAGGCAATCGATGAGCCGTTTGAGTTGTTTGAGCGCGGCCGCATCCTTGGGATTGCCGTTGGCGTCGAAAAGCCCGAAGAAGCGGTCGTCGCCGATGGCACTCAAATCGTCCTGGGTGGTGTACAGAAAAATGGGACCGGCACCCGAGAACGTCTGCCAGGTGTTGATCAGGTCGGTGATGAATTCGGCCTGTGTGCTGGCCGAGACCACACTGGTCGGCAAGCCGTACTCGCTGATCCAGATCTTGAGCTGTTCCTCGCCGGGGTCGATGTGTTGATCCATCAATTCCCGGATTTGCTCGACCTGGAACAGTGGCATCAATTCCTTCCAGTCGACGTCATTGCCCTCGGAAAACTTCGTGGTGAAGTTGTACGGGTGAAATGAGATGGCATCGAAATAGCCGTCGGCCCCCGCGTCGTACATGGCCTTGACGAAGTCGACGGGATTCATGGTGAGCTCACCCCAGGTGAGGCCGGCGCCCACCACCGCACCGACGACGGTGATGTCCTGGTTCACGGCCTTCAACGAGGTGTAAGTGGCCTTGAGCATCTCGGTGTACTCGACCGGGTCGGCGGGGTTCCAGAAGAACGAGGCGTTGGGCTCGTTCCACACCTCGTAGGCACTGATCTTGTCGCCGTAACGCCGTGCCACCGCTGCCGCGAAATCGGCGAAGTCCTGCACATTGGTCGGATGCCCGGTGCCGGTCGCCCCGTCGGTGGCCCAGTCCGGCGACCATTGCAGCACGCCAAGGATTCCCATCCCCCTGCGGGCGACCTCGCCGACGATCATGTCCAGCTTGTCCCAGTCCAGGTCCGCGTTCCAGTCGACGGCTCCGCCCGCGGGGTCCTGGGTCTGGATGTACAACCAGGGCACCATGAGGCGCACGTTCGTCGCGCCGACGGACTGGATGAGGTCCAACCGCTTCTTGATGTCTTCGATGGTGCCCTCGAAATAGATGTTCGAGTCGGCGATGCCCACCGTCGTCGAGGACTCCGCGATCGCCGCCGTGTTCTGCACCTGGTAAGCCGCGGTGTGGTGCACCGCGGGCATGGTGAAATGGCTGCCGGCCGCTGCAACAATGGCGGCGGTGGTCAACCCAATTACGGATCGGACCGCAATACCTCGCAACGGCCCAGGGCGATAACCCCACATGTTGACCACCTCTGTTCTTTTATTGCCACCACATCACCGATGCGGGCCTGACATTGCTAGGAAATTAGCCGATGCGGTGGCATTTTGCGAAACTTACTTTCGAGTAAGAAAAAGTGCTGGTGAATTTGCCATAAAGACAAGCCCGCCCGGCAAAGAATTTACTGGCGCGCAAATTGTAATTTCGTACGGTCATAATCGGGCTTACGGCAAATGCCCTGACATTTCCCTCCGCCGGGAGCGCCCACCCGACGGGCACAGCAACCGTCCAGGTACTGGACATATTGCACACCAACACCAGCGGTGTACCCCCGCCACAGGAGTGTCGTCGCGCACCATCTGGCGACACGCCAGCAAAGTGACGCGAACCGTCATACGTTCGGCCGACAGCCGACCGGCGGCGGCCCCTGGACAACGTTCGCTCAGCCAGGCCGACGATCACCGGATCCGGCCCGCCGTCCTGATATGTGGGAGTAACCTCGGCACGTGGCTGTCGGCGGCCAAGGGCGCTGCCTCCCCGATCTGCCGGCGGGTCGGCAGCAGTACGACGATGCGTCCGGCCGGCGCTTCGCCGCGCTCACCATCAGTTGCCGCATCGCCACCGCGATCACCGGCGGTTACGGCGTGGCCCAGCTGTTCCTCGGCCCAGAAATGCGGTACCTCGCAGCGGTAAACCTGGCTACTGCAATGGTTTTCATGGCCGTTCCGGTGTTGTACCGCTTCGGAGAGATGGTCGCGGCGTCGACGTTCGTCACGGTCGCCTATCTCTCCACGGCCTATCTGTGCAGCCAGCTGGGCACCGGCTCGGGCCTGCAGTTCTACTTCGTGGTCGCCGCCGCACTGTTGGTGCTCATCGTGGGCACCGACCACATCGTGTTCGCATCGGTGCTGGTGGCGATCGGCGCAGGGTTGGTGGTGGCGCTGGACTGGCTGGTTCCGCGCAACACGGGCTTGCAATCACCCCTGGCCCTGCGGGTCAGCTTCACCGTCACGGTTGTCACAGCAAGCATCATGGTGGTCACCGTCATGTACACGGCGATCCGGCGCATCGACCGCGCCGAGCAAGCGCTGCAGCAGGAGTACGACAAGTCCGAGGCGCTGCTCGCGAACATCTTCCCGAGCAGCGTGGCCGCCCGGCTGAAAGAACGCGATGACAGCGTCATCGCCGACGGATACGACCATGCCGCCATCCTGTTCGCCGATATCGCCGGTTACACCGAGCGCGCCAGCGATACCGCGCCCGCCGATCTGGTGGTGTTCCTCAACCGCCTTTACACCGATTTCGACAGGCTGGTCGACCGGCATGGGCTGGAGAAGATCAAGACCAGCGGCGACTCCTACATGGTGGTCAGCGGCGTGCCCGAACCGCGGCCCGACTACGTCGAGGCACTGGCTTGCCTGGCACTGGACATGGCCGCCGCCGTCGACGGGCTGCGCGACCACCGCGGCCGGGCGGTGCCGTTACGGATCGGCATCGCCGCCGGGCCGGTGGTCGCGGGCGTGGTGGGTTCACGCAAGTTCTTCTACGACGTCTGGGGTGACGCGGTGAACCTCGCCTCCCGGATGGAGAGCACCGATGAGGTCGGCCGGATCCAGGTGCCGCAAGACATCTACGACCGCATCAAGGACACCTACGCGTTCGAGGAACGCGGCCACGTCGAGGTCAAAGGCAAGGGCCTGATGCACACCTGGTACCTGGTGGGCCGTAAACCGGCAGGAGCACTGCCGGACGAACTCACACCTTCCGGTTCTCCGATGTGATCAGCCAGGCCAGCTTCTCCAGTCCGTCGATCAGCTGATGCAGCACGTCAGCGGTGCTCGGATCTTCGGCGTCCACCGCGTCATGCACACCACGCAGGGTCGCGACGGTGGCGTAGATGCGCGTGCCGATCAGGTCCACCACATCGGTGGTGCTGTGCTCGTAGGCGGGAAACGCGGGCAGCGTCGTGGTGGCCGCGACGGTATCCGAGCGTCCGTCGGGGACGGCGTCGAGGGCGCGCATCCGTTCGGCCACGGTGTCACTGGCTTCGCGGGCGAAGTCGACGAGCTCGTCCAACTGCAAATGCAGGTCGCGGAAGTTGGTGCCCACCACGTTCCAGTGCGCCTGCTTGCCCTGCAGATGTAGTTCGATCATGTCGACCAGAACCTGCTGCAGCGCGGCACTGAGCTGGGCCGAGGCCCGGAATCCCTGGATATCGGTTTCGGTGCGTCGTGTTGAAGTGGTCATGCCACGAACAACGACACCTTTTCTGGAATGATTCCAGAAATCTAGGTGTGATTCTGGTCCTGCTGGCTCAACAACCGGGCATAACCGGCACCCATGGCCAGCAGCACCAAGCCCACCACCATGAACACCGCCACCCGGAACATGCCGTCCAGGGTGCCCAGGTCGAAGACGAACAGTTTCGCCACCGCCGCCGCCACCAAGGTCATGCCGGCGCCGATGGGCAACGACCGGTCCACCCGCGGCCGACGTGCGGCATAACCGAACAAGGCCGCCGCCAACGCGATCCAGCAGATCGTCGCCACCATATGTCCGGCCAGGAATCCCCCGTCGGGTCCGGCGATCAGCACGCCCGCGGTCACGGTGAACACGGTCACCGCGTACACCAGGGCCAGCACCGCGCCGCCCAGCAACAGCCGGAGCAGATCACCCTCGATCCGCTGCCGGACCGACCAGCACTGCACGACGGCGTAACCGCCCAACAGCACCGCCGAGATCAGTACCGAGATCGCATCCGGGGTGGAGCGCACCGTCGCCGACGCCAGCGTCACCGGCCCGGCCGTCGACAGCAGTGCCAGCCCGCCGAAGCTACCGAAGAAGGCCGCCGACCACTGCGCCCCCGCGCTGTGCCGTCCGGCCACCGCCGTGAGCACCGCCATGGCCAGCAGCA
Source organism: Mycolicibacterium chengduense (assembly GCF_033741155.1). Taxonomy (NCBI): domain Bacteria; kingdom Bacillati; phylum Actinomycetota; class Actinomycetes; order Mycobacteriales; family Mycobacteriaceae; genus Mycobacterium; species Mycolicibacterium chengduense. Next base: position 123,999 of record NZ_JAWQNH010000009.1, read on the forward strand.
GCGGGCCGGCGACCGGTCCCGCGAAGCCGACACCCACGGCGACCAGCGCTGCCACGGCGGCCAGCGCCGTCCACATATGGCGAACCGGCGTCGTTAGGCCGGGAATCCGGTCGGCGGCCAGCACGACCGCCAGCACGCCCGCCGACAGCGCCGCGGCCATCAGTGCCGCCGGCACGCGCGGCGTCGCTGCCGACACCATCAGCACCGGCAGGGCGCCCAGCGCAGCGGTCAACGCGACGGCCGTGCGATGGGCACTGTGCGGCAACAGCATCAGCGCCGATCCGAGCGCCAGCACCGCCGCGATGGCACACGCGCCAGCCAACCACGGGTCGCGACCGGAACCGAAAGCCACGCCCACCAGCGCCAGCAGCACCGGCCCGCTGCCGATCACCGTGCGCGCCACGTACATTCCCGCCCAATCGCGGCCGATCTGAACGGGCAGCGTCGCCGCCGACAGCGCCAGCAGGAAACCCACCAGCAACAGGGTGATGCCGCCCGCCACGATCGGCGCCAACACGATCAGCGGCACCAGAACCAGCAAGGCCAGCTGCTCGGTCGCCCACCGCCGGGCCAGCACCAACCCTCCGCCGCCGACCAGGGCGGACAACAGCAGCCCGGCCGCCGCGGGCAGCCAGTCGTAGATCGCGGTGACGGCGACGATGTCGATGTACCCGGTGGCGATACCGGTGGCCGCCAAGGCCGTTGCGCCCAGACCGCCGTCGGGCCGGGCCCGCAGCCAGCAGGCGGCGCCCACCAGGGCGACCGCCAGCACCGCGCCACCGGCCACCCGCACCGGTGGGGCGAGCAATCCGGCCTGGGCGGCGAGCACCACCAGCAGGACCACCCCGATCAGGGTCACCGCGACCCCGGCCACCGCCAGCGCCTTCCCGATCCAGTTCGACGGTGGGTCCCGGCGCGCGGGCGGCGGCGGTGCCTGCGGTGCCGGTGCCGGGACGGGCTGCGGCGGATAGGGCCAGTACACCGGCGGCGGAACGGGCTGGGTGTGCAGCGTGCCGGCCAAGTGCTGCAATTCGGCGGAGGCACGCTGCAACTGGCCGGCGATGGTGGCGAACTCGGCGGCCAGCCGGGCGAGCGCCTGTTGCGGTTCGGTCATGCCCGTCATCGTCGCGCGGGACGGCGCCGGGCCGGATGAGTAGGACTACTCGACTTCCGGCTCGCGGTCCAACCCGTGTTCGATCGCATAGCGGGCCAACTCGACACGGTTGGCGACCTGCAACTTGCGGAAGGTGGCCTGGACGTGGTTCTCCACCGTGCGATGGCTGAGCGACAGCCGCTCACCGATCTGCTTGGCGGTCAACCCCTTTGCGACGTATCGCAAAATCTCGGTCTCCCGGTCGGTGAGGCTTGGCCCGGCCGGATCGGTCTGCGGCTGCTGCGCGATGCGCCGGTACTCCCCCAGCACCAGCCCAGCCAACCCGGGCGTGAACACCGCCCTGCCCTGCGCGGTCGCACGGACCGCCGCGCCGAGCTCGGCCTTGGACGCGCTCTTCACCAGGTATCCGGTGGCGCCGGCCTTCACCGCCTCCAACACGTCATCGCGCTCATCGGAGGCGGACAACACCAAGATGCGCGACGACGGCGAAACGGCCAGCACCTCGACGGTGGCCTGGGCCCCGGTGCCGTCGGACAGCCGCATATCCATCACCACCACATCGGGTTGGACCGCCCCCGCCCGCCGACGCGCGGACCCGACCCCGTCCGCGGTGGCCACCACGTCGAAACCATCCTCGGCCAGATCGCGTGCCACCGCGTCCCGCCAGATCGGGTGGTCGTCGACCACCATCACCGACGTCGTCTGGGTACCGTCAACTCCCACTCCGTGCCACCGCCTTCCGATGTCGTCAACACCGCATCGCCGCCCATCGCCCGCAGCCGCCCCACAATGGATTTCGACACGCCGACCCGGCCCTGTTCCTCGGCCTGGGCCAGCCGGCCCGCCGGGATGCCCGGTCCGTCGTCACGGATGCTGACCACCACGGTGTCACCGAGATCCTCCAGCAGGACAAAAGCGTGCGCGTCCGGGCCGGCGTGCCGCTCGACATTGGTCAGCGCATTCTCTGCTGCCGCGACGATCTCGGTGGCCGGCCGGGCGTCCAGCAGGACCGCTGTGCCGGGCAGGCTCACCGACACCCGGTCGGACTCGAATCTACGCAACAGTGCACCCAGATCCGCGTCGGACGACGTCGTCTGCGAATCAGCGCCGGCCCCACTGATCAACCGGCGCAGCGCACGCTCCTGTTCACCGGCTACATCGGCCAATTGCGCTGCCGCACCGCCGATCTCCTTACCACGCCGGGCCACCAGGGCGAGCACCTGCATGACACCGTCGTGCACCTCGCGGGAAAGCCGTTCCCGTTCGTCCAGGGCGGCAGCCAGTCGGGTGGCCCGTTCCAGTTCGTCGTGGGCACGCCGGGCCGTGGACGCGGCCATGCCGACCGCCAGCCCCACGGCCAGTTCGATGAGGATGGTCGGGGTGCGCACCAGGTCCACGGCGATGGTGCCCTTGAGCGCGGCGGCTGTGCCCATGACGATCAGCCCGGTCAGCATGCCGGCCACCGGTCCGGCCAGAATCGCGGCCGACACAACGGCATTGGTGGCCCACAACGTGGTCGGCCAGGTCTGGTTGGCCAGTGTCCACGACGCCGAGGCGACCAACGGCGTCGAGGACATCAACGCCACCACCACCGCCACCTCGGCCAGCACCCAGGCCCGGCGGCGGCCGAACCCGCGTAGATAGCCCACCGCGCACGCCACACTCCAGCCGGTCAGCCCACCGAAGAGCACCCAGCCCAGCACCGGGCGGGCGAATTCGGCGTTCTTGGACAGCTGGAACACCAAGGCGTACACCCAGCTGAGCAACCGGAAGACCTGCGCGGCCCGCCACAGCGGCGCCGCCGGGTCGGACACGCTCGCCACCGCCGCTACATCACCTTGGACAGAAAGGCTTTCGTGCGCTCGTGCTGAGGATTGGTCAGCACCTCTCGCGGTGCACCACTCTCCACCACAACACCGCCGTCCATGAAGACCACCTTGTCGGCGACCTCACGGGCGAAGCCCATCTCGTGGGTCACCACCACCATCGTCATGCCCTCACGCGCCAGGTTCTTCATAACCCCCAGCACCTCGCCGACCAATTCCGGGTCCAGGGCCGAGGTCGGCTCGTCGAACAGCATGAGCTTGGGGCTCATGGCCAGTGCCCTGGCGATGGCCACCCGCTGTTGCTGGCCACCGGACAACTGCGCGGGGTAGGCATCGGCCTTGTCGGCCAGCCCGACCTGGGCCAGCAGATCCTTGGCCCTGGCCACCGCGGCATCCCGTTTGATCCGTTTGACGTGGATCGGCGCCTCGATGATGTTCTCCAGCGCCGTGCGGTGCGGGAACAGGTTGAAGTGCTGGAACACCATGCCGACATCGCGGCGTTGCCGGGCGGCGTCCTTGGGGCTCATCTCGTGCAGCTTGCCGCCCCGTTCCCGGTACCCGACGAGTTCGCCGTCGACATGCAGTCGCCCGGCGGTGACCTCCTCCAGGTGATTGATACAGCGCAGGAACGTGGACTTGCCCGATCCGGACGGCCCCACCAGCACCAGCACCTCACCCCGGCCGATCTCCAGCGTGATGCCCTTGAGGACGTGCAGCGCCCCGAAGCTCTTGCACACCTGTTCGGCTTTGACCATCGGCCCGGACTGCACGGCCCCGCTCGCCGAATCTTGCACCGTCACATCCCACCTGTCCCGGCTTGTGCTTTCGCCAGCGCCTCAAGCTGTTTGGTGGTCAGCTTGCGCGACGCGCCCCTGGAGAAGTACCGCTCCAGGTAGAACTGACCGACCATCAGCACGCTCGTCACCGCCAGGTACCAGGTGGCGGCCACCATGAGCATCGGCACCGGTTCGAAGATCCGGCCGCCGATGTCGCGGACCGCGATGCCGTACAGGTCATACGAATACGGCACCGCCGTCACCAGCGAGGTGGTCTTGAGCATGCTGATGATCTCGTTGCCGGTCGGCGGGATGATCACCCGCATGGCTTGCGGCAACACCGTGCGCCGCATGGTCATCCCCCACGACATGCCCAATGCCGTCGACGCCTCGGACTGCCCTTCGGGCACCGAGGAGATGCCGGCGCGGATGATCTCGGCCATGTAGGCACCCTCGTTGAGGCCCAGGCCGATGACCGCGAGCAGAAACGGGATCGACAAGGCCTGCAGGTTGAACGTGAAGAACGTCGGGCCGAACGGGATCCCCAACTGCAGGTTCTTGTAGATGGTCGGGAACAGGCCCCAGAACACCAACTGCACGTATACCGGGGTGCCGCGGAAGATCCACAGGAACACCCACGACACGGACCGGAACACCGGGTTGGGCGAGAGCCGCATCACGGCCAGCACGATGCCGAGCAGGATCGCCAGCACCATCGAATAGATGGTGAGCTGCAAGGTGTTCCACGCACCCTCCAGCAGCCGCTGATCGAACAGGTACTTGCGGTACACCGACCAGCGGTAGGCGTCGTTGGTGGCAGCGCCGTAGAGGAACAGCGCGGTCGCCACCATGATCAGCGCGGCCCCCACCCACCGCCACGGGTGGCGCAGGGGTACCGCGTCGATCGGTGGTGGAGCTTGGGAAACTTCGGTATCGCTCAGTTGATCGCTCCGTTGATCACCGGCTTGTCGATCATCCCGGACTCGACGCCCCAGTTGGTTGCGATCTGCTTGTAGGTGCCGTTGTCGATCAGGTGCTGCAGCGCCTGCACCAGCGACTGCGCCAGCGGCGACCCCTTCTTCACCGGCCAACCGTAGGGCGCGGATTCGAACGTCTCCCCCGCGGTTTCCAGCTTGCCGTTGCTCTGCTTGATGGCGTACAGCGTCACCGGGGAGTCGGCCGACATGGCATCGGCCTGACCCAGCACCACCGCGTTGGTGGCCGCGTCCTGGCTGTCGAACTTCAGGATGTCGATGGCCGGCTTACCGGCGTCGGTGCACGCCTTGCTCTTGGCGGGCAGCTCATCGGTCTCCTCGGTGGTGGTGGCCTGAACGGCCACCTTCTTGCCGCAGGCATTGTTCGGGTCGATCGAACCGCCCTTGGGCTGGGCCCACTGGATACCGGCGGAGAAGTACGTCACGAAATCGACGGACTGTTCCCGCTCTTTGGTGTCGGTGAACGAGGACATCCCGATGTTGAAGGTGTCCCCCTGGACCGACGGGATGATCTTGGCGAAATCGGACTCCCGGAACTCGGCCTTGAGACCGAGCGTGGCGGCGACCGCGTTGACCAGGTCGACGTCGAAGCCGACGATCTTGCCGCTCTCGTCCTTGAACTCGTTAGGGGCGTAGGGAATGTTCACGCCGACGACGAGCTTGCCGGAGGACTTGATGGCCTCGGGGACGGTGTTGGCGATGGCCTCGACCTTCTCGGCCGAGGCGGCCGTCGTCGTGGTGGACGGCGCGGCGCTGTCCTCGTTCTTGGCGCAGCCCGACAGGGCCAGCGCACCGGTTGCCGCGAACACCGCCGCGACCCGCCAGACCGCGATCCGACGGCTCTTGCATCCAACTGCCACAGTTCCTCTTTCCTCGTCGGGCTCGTGCGCCACAGACATCTTCTACTTGCCTCAACCCGAAGACGTTAACCACAGTGACCCCAGCGCGCAGTGCCGGTAACGGAAGATTAACGACCTTCCGATCTTGGTGTGCAGTAATCGTCCACCGGTTATTGACGCTGTGGGAGACTGCGCCTATGACTACAGTCGCTCCCCCCAGTCTGCTGCCTCACCTGTGGAAATCCACGCTCGTGTCAGGTGTTCTCGCGGTGGCGCTCGGCGCCGCGGTGCTTGCCTGGCCGGGGATCTCCGTCGTGGTGGCGGCCAGTTTTTTCGGGGCCTACCTGCTGATCACCGGTATCGCCCAAGTCGTCTTCGCGTTCAGCCTGCACGTGTCGGCCGGCGGCCGGGTGCTGCTGTTCATCAGCGGTGCCGCATCGGTCATCCTGGCGGTGCTGTCGTTCCGGCATCTGTATGACGCGGTGCTGCTGCTGGCCATCTGGATCGGCGTGGGATTCATCTTCCGTGGGGTGGCCACTGCGGTATCGGCCATCAGCGATCCGACGCTGCCCGCCAGGGGCTGGAACATCTTCGTCGGCGTGATCAGCTTGATCGCCGGGATCGTGGTGCTCGCCTCGCCGTTCGCGTCGATCGCGACGCTGGCCCTGGTGACCGGCATCTGGCTCGTGGTCATCGGCCTGATGGAAATCGCCACCGCATTCGGCATCCGGTCGGCGTCCAAGAAGTTGACCGACGGCGGCCCGAGCCCAGAGCCGCAACCGACGTTATGAGTTGCCTGCGCCACGTTTCTGGGCAGGCGGGCCACATCTCTACTACAGTTTGTCGTAGATCTACAGAGCCGTAGACGTACCCGCAGCCCGGGAGTTGGTGCACATGGACGCGCTGGACGTGTCACGGTGGCAATTCGGCATCACCACCGTTTATCACTTCATCTTCGTACCGCTCACGATCGGGCTCGCCCCCCTCATCGCGGTGATGCAGACCGTGTGGGTGGTCACCGGCAATACCGCGTGGTACCGCCTCACCCGGTTCTTCGGCAAGCTGTTCCTGATCAACTTCGCCATCGGCGTGGCCACCGGTATCGTCCAGGAGTTCCAGTTCGGGATGAACTGGAGCGAATACTCCCGGTTCGTCGGCGACGTGTTCGGCGCGCCCCTGGCCATGGAGGGCCTGGTCGCCTTCTTCTTCGAGTCGACCTTCCTGGGACTGTGGATCTTCGGCTGGACCCGGCTGCCGCGCCTGGTGCACCTGGCCTGCATCTGGATCGTGGCGCTGGCCGTCAACGCGTCGGCATTTTTCATCATCGCCGCCAACTCGTTCATGCAGCACCCCGTCGGCGCCCACTACAACCCGGAGACCGGCCGCGCCGAATTGACCAGCATCGGCGAGCTGTTCACCAACAACACCGCGTGGGCGGCGTTCCCGCACGCGGTGACCGGCTCCTTCCTGGTCGCCGGCACCTTCGTCGCCGGGGTGTGCGCCTGGTGGATGGTGCGCCGGCCCGACAGCGAAGAGGCCCGCACCATGCACCGCCCGGCGACCATTCTCGGCTGCGCGGTCGCCTTCGTCGCCGCGGCCGGCCTGTTCCTCACCGGGGACGCGCAGGGCAAGCTGATGTTCCAGCAACAGCCGATGAAGATGGCGTCGGCGGAATCGTTGTGCCACACCGAGACAGACCCGATGTTCTCGGTCCTGACGGTCGGCACGCACAACAACTGCGACAGCGTCACCCACCTGATCGAAGTGCCCTATGTGCTGCCGTTCCTGGCCGAGGGTAAGTTCACCGGCGTCGAACTGCAGGGCGTCAAGGATCTGCAGGCGTCCTATCAAGAGAAGTTCGGGCCCGGCGACTACCGGCCGAACCTGTTCGTCACTTACTGGTCCTTCCGGGCGATGATCGGATTCATGGCGCTGCCAATGCTTTTCGCGATGACGGCGCTCTGGCTGACCAGGGGCGGCCGGATACCGCAGCAACGCTGGTTCGGGTGGTTTGCACTCATCACGCTGCCCACCCCGTTCCTGGCCAACAGCGCCGGCTGGGTGTTCACCGAGATGGGGCGCCAGCCGTGGGTGGTGGCGCCCAACCCAACCGGCGATCAGATGGTGCGGCTCACCGTGCAACAGGGTGTGTCACACAACTCGGCAGCCACGGTGTGGCTTTCCCTGATCGTGTTCACCGCGCTCTACGCGGTGCTGGCGGTGATCTGGTTCTGGCTGATCCGGCGCTACGTCGTCGAAGGCCCGCTGGAGCACGACACCGAACCCGTCCCCCCGACCCCACCCGGCGAGGACGAAGTCGCGCCGCTGTCGTTCGCCTACTAGGAGGCGTGCCATGGACTTGCAGACGTTCTGGTTCATCATCCTGGCCGTACTGTTCCTCGGCTTCCTGGTGCTGGAGGGTTTCGACTTCGGCGTGGGCATGCTGATGGCGGTGTTCGGACGCGCGGCGGGAAGTGAAACCGGCAGTGCCGAGAAGCATCGCCGGGCGGTGCTCAACACGATCGGGCCCGTGTGGGACGGCAACGAGGTGTGGCTGATCACCGCAGGCGGCGCGATGTTCGCGGCCTTCCCCGGCATGTACGCCACCATGTTCTCCGGCCTCTACCTGCCCCTGCTGGCGATTCTGGTGTCGATGATCATGCGGATCTGCGCCATCGAATGGCGCGGCAAGATCAACGATCCGAACTGGCGCCGCTGGGCCGACATCGGTATCGCCGTGGGCTCCTGGGTGCCCGCCGTGCTGTGGGGGGTCGCCTTCGCGATGCTGCTGCACGGACTGCCGGTCGACGCCGACCACCAGATCCAGCTGTCGATCACCGACGTGTTGAACCCCTATGCCCTGCTGGGCGGGCTGGCCACCTGCGGGCTGTTCCTGTTCCACGGCGCGGTGTTCGTGGCCCTGAAAACCGAAGGCGCCGTGCGCGAAGACGCGGTCAGGTTCAGCGTTCGGTTGGCCATGCCGGTGACCGTCGTGGTCGCCGCGTTCGGCCTGTGGACCCAGCTGGCGCACGGCAAGGACTGGACATGGCTGGTCCTGGGCGTAGCCGTGGTGGCCCAGCTGGGCGCGGTGATGCTGGTGTGGAGCCGCGGCGGCGACGGCTGGGCCTTCGCGGCCACCGCGACGGTCATCGCGGCGGTCGTGGTCCTGCTGTTCGGCTGCCTGTACCCGAATCTGATTCCGTCCACCCTGAATCCGTCCTGGAGCCTGAACATCCACAACGCCTCGTCCACCGGCTACACCCTGACCATCATGAGCTGGGCGGCGGTCCTGGTGACACCGCTGGTCATCGCGTATCAGGCATGGACGTATTGGGTGTTCCGGCAACGCATCTCGGCCGAGCGGATACCCGACCCCGCGGGGCTCTCACCGCGGCTGCCGTGATACCCGCGCTGTCCCCCGCCATGCGGCGTTACCTCGCCGCAGCGGTGGCGGGCGGGGCGTTGATCAGCGCGGCGACGGTGGCCTCGGCCTGGGTGCTGGCCCACATCGTCGCCGGCGTCATCACCGACCCCGCGTCGCGCAGCATCTCCCACTGGGCCGGGCACCTGTGGATCCTGTTGGCCCTGTGGACCATTCGCGCCGCGGCGTCGTGGCTCCAGGCCCGCCTGAGCCAGCGCGCCGCCACCGCGGTGATCGGCGAGCTCAGCGCCGGAGTGCTGCGCGCGGTCACCCAGCGAAGCCCGCACGAGCTCGTCGCGGTCCGTGCCGAATCCGCGGTGATCCTCACCCGCGGGCTGGACGGGTTGCGGCCGTACTTCACCGGCTACCTGCCCGCGGTCGCGCTGGCAGGCATCCTGACGCCGCTGACCGTGGTGGTGATCGCCGCGACCGATCTGCAAGCCGCGCTGATCGTTTCGGTCGCGCTGCCGCTCATCCCGTTGTTCATGATCCTGATCGGGCGGCTCACCGCCGATCGGTCGGCCGCAGCGCTGGCGGCCATGACCACGCTGCAGTCCCGCTTGCTCGACCTGGTCGCCGGGATCCCGACCTTGCGGGCCCTGGGCCGGGCCGGCGGGCCCGCGCACCGCATCGCCGAACTGGCGGCCGCGCATCGCCGCTCGGCGATGGCCACCCTGCGGATCGCCTTCCTGTCGGCCGCCGTCCTGGAGCTGCTGGCCACCCTCGGCGTCGCGCTGGTGGCGGTGAGCGTCGGATTGCGCCTGGTGTTCGGTGAGATGACATTGGCCGCCGGGCTGACCGCACTGCTGCTGGCGCCCGAGGTGTTCTGGCCGTTGCGCCGGGTCGGCGTCCAGTTCCACGCCGCACAAGACGGTAAGACGGCCGCCGACGCCGCGCGTCGGTTGCAGGAGACGGTGCCGGTGCGCAAGCTCGGGGCGAGCGAAGCGACGGGGGTTGATCTCGGGGCGAGCGAAGCGACGGGGGTTGATCTCGGGGCGAGCGAAGCGACGGGGGTTGATCTCGG
>NZ_JAWQNH010000010.1:0-125544 GCF_033741155.1 Mycolicibacterium chengduense
CCCCTGACGAATGACGCAGCCCAGCCGCTGTTCAGCGCGGGCAACGATATCGGCGTCAACGGGGGCCGCACCGCACACACCGTACTTCAGCGACGCTCCCGATACCGCGAAGAGCTGTCGGCGGGCATTCGCACCGGCCTGATCCGCACCATTGCCGGCTCCGGCAATGTGGCTGTCACCGCCGCCTTGGTTCTCGCCGGCACCATGCTCGCCATGCTGTCCAGCGACGTGGTCAACATCGGCCAAGCCGGAGCGACGATCTGTATCGGACTGGTCTTCGACATGATGATCGTGAGGCTGTTCCTCGTCATGCCGCTGGCCCGGGTCCTCGGCCCGTGGTTCTGGTGGCCCCAGAAAGTACCTACTCGTCGAACCGCGCGATTCGGTGAGCACTCGAACGTCGCAGCTGGAACCGGTGAATCCGGATGATGCCGGCAGTGTTCATCGACGTGGTCAACAAGACCCGGGCCCGCGGATCCGGCAGCGACAGCAAGGGCTCATCGGAAGTACTCACCCTCGACGAAGGACATTCAATGCACCGGTTCCTTGCGAATGGTATTGCGGCGGCGGCGATCATCTCCGGATTCACGCTGGCTGCACCCGCCCAAGCCGATCCGGCCTATGACCGGGATCCGGACACCAACTTCGCCCACGAATTGCACACCTACGGCATCTACGGCCAAAAGGACTACAACGCCTGGATCGGCAAACTGGTCTGCAAACGCCTGGCCAACAACGTCGACCACGACGCCTACGCCTCAGCCACATTCATCGGCGACAACCTCGACCGCCACAACACCACCGAACAGAACTGGCAGTTCCTCGGTGCCGCCCTGAACTACTACTGCCCCGACAAACGCGTCATCCTCGACCAGGTCGCGGCCGCCCAGCACTAGGAAGGAACGCCCATGATGCACAAGACCATCCGATTCGGTGTCGCCGCCGCAGCCCTGGCCGGCACCCTGGCCACCCCCGGCATCGCCTCAGCCGACGCCACCGACGACTACCCCATCCCCAACCGCATCCTCAAAACTCCCTGCACCGCCGAACAGATCATGGCCGCCGCCCGCGACGTCGAACCCGTCTACTACGAGCGCTACATGATCGACTACAACAACAAACCCGCCGCCGACCAACAAGGCGCCCAAGACCGCATCCACTGGTTCTTCTCCCTGGACTACGCCGGACGGCGCCAATACTCCGAAGACACCGCCACCAACGCCTTCTACGAACAAATGTCCTGGCGCTGGCCCAACTGGGCCAAACTGTTCTTCAACAACAAAGGTGTGGCCGCCCACACCACCGACATCTGCCAGAACTACCCAGCAGGCGACATGTCCGTCTGGGACTGGCACTGAGACGCGGTCCCGAAAACCCATGGTTGACGCGCGCCGCCACAAGGACGACCATGACCGCATGAATTATGTCGTTACCGGCGGTACTGGGTTTATCGGCCGCCGCATCGTGTCACGGCTGCTGCAGCGCGATGACCAGGCGCAGGTCTGGGTGCTGGTGCGGCGGGGGTCGCTCGGCCGCTTCGAGCAGCTCGCGCAATCCTGGGGGTCGCGGGTCAAACCACTGGTGGGAGATCTGGCGGCACCGGGCTTGGGGCTCACCGACGACGTGCTCGCCGAGCTGGGGCCCATCGACCACGTGGTGCACTGCGCGGCGATCTACGACTTCACCGCCCCGGCCGCCCAGCAGCGGACGGCCAACGTGGAGGGCACCGCCGCCGTCATCGAACTGACCCGGCGGTTGGGTGCCACCTTGGAGCATCTGTCCTCCATCGCGGTCGCCGGCAGCTATCCGGGGGTCTACACCGAAGACGATTTCGACGTCGCCCAGGATCTGCCCACGCCGTACCACCAGACCAAGTTCGAGGCCGAACAACTGGTCCGGGCCAGCGGGCTGCGATACCGGATCTATCGGCCCGCGGCGGTCGTCGGCGACTCCCGCACCGGCGAGATGGACAAGGTGGACGGCCCGTACTACTTCTTCGGGTTGCTCGCAAAACTGGCGGCACTGCCCCGCGTCACCCCGATGGTGCTGCCCGACGTCGGGCGCACCAACGTCGTGCCGGTGGACTATGTCGTCGACGCCGTCGTCCATCTCATGCACAGCCCCGGCCGCGAGGGCGAGACATTCCACCTGACCGCGCCGAAATCGATTGGTCTGCGCGGCATCTACCGTGGGGTGGCGAGCGAGGCGGGCCTGCCGCCCCTGCGCGGCGCGCTCCCCACCGTGACGGTGACACCGGTGCTCAAGGCGACCGGGCGGGCCAAGATCCTGCGCAATATGGCCGCCGTGCAGCTCGGGATCCCGGCCGAAATCCTCGATGTCGTCGACCTCGCCCCCACCTTCACCGCCGAGCGCACGGTAGAAGCACTGCGCGGCACCGGCATCGAGGTGCCCGAATTCGCAACGTACGCACCGAAGCTGTGGCGTTACTGGGCCGAACACCTGGACCCGGACCGGGCCCGCCGGGACGACCCGGACGGTCCGCTGGTCGGACGGCACGTCATCATCACCGGAGCCTCCAGTGGTATCGGCCGGGCATCCGCGGTCGCCGTCGCACAACGCGGGGCAACGGTTTTCGCCCTGGCCCGCAACGCCGATGCGCTCGACGAGCTGGTCGACGAGATCCGTGCTGCCGGTGGGAAAGCCCACGCCTTCACCTGTGACGTCACCGACTCGGCGTCGGTGGAACACACCGTCAAGGACATCCTCGGCCGGTTCGGGCACGTGGATTATCTGGTGAACAACGCCGGACGGTCGATCCGCCGGTCCGTGGCGGCCTCCACAGACCGCCTGCACGATTACGAGCGGGTGATGGCGGTCAACTACTTCGGCGCGGTCCGCATGGTGCTCGCGCTGCTACCGCATTGGCGGGAAAGGCGTTTCGGGCACGTGGTGAACGTGTCGAGCGCGGGTGTCCAGGCCAACAGTCCGAAATACAGCGCCTACCTGCCGAGCAAGGCTGCCTTGGATGCCTTCGCCGAGGTGGTCGGCACCGAGACGCTCTCGGATCACATCACCTTCACCAACATCCACATGCCGCTGGTGAGCACGCCGATGATCGCACCGTCCAAACGGCTGAACCCGATGCCGCCGATCACCGCCGAGCATGCCGCCGCCATGGTGGTGCGCGGCCTGATCGAGAAGCCGGCCCGGATCGACACCCCGGTCGGCACGCTGGCTGATCTCGGAACCTACTTCACCCCGCGGCTGTCGCGGCGGGTGCTGCATCAGATCTACCTGGGTTACCCGGATTCGGCGGCCGCCAGGGGTGAGGCCGTACCCGCACCGAACGCCGATGCACCGCCGGTGACACGCCAGCCCAAGCGCGCCGTCCGTGCCCCCCGGACCGCGCGAGTGCCCCGGCCGGTCAAGCGAGCCGTCCGGCTGATACCGGGGGTGCACTGGTAACAGTCGCGTCCTAGGGTGGGCGACGTGACAGGCGCAACGAGGCAGCCGGTGTTCGCCGACGTGGACACCGGTGTCGATGACGCGATGGCTCTGGCGTACCTGTTCGCCAGTGCCGACGCCGAAGTGGTGGGCATCGCGTCGACGGCGGGCAACGTGCCGGTGGATCGGGTGTGCGCCAACAACCTGGGCCTGCTGGCGTTGTGCGGCGTCACCGGGGTCGAGGTGTCCAGGGGCGCCGAGAATCCGCTGAGCATCCCGTTGCGCACGGCCGAGGACACCCACGGCCCAGAAGGTTTGGGCTACGCCCGGTTACCGGCCGCCGATCAGACACTGACGCCGTATGACGCCGCCGAAGCCTGGGTGGGCGCCGCTCATGCGTATCCCGGTGAGCTGATCGGGTTGGTCACCGGGCCGCTGACCAATCTGGCGCTGGCGCTGCGCAAGGAACCGGCGCTGCCGAGGCTGCTGCGCCGGCTGGTGATCATGGGTGGGGCGTTCGACTATCGCGGTAACACCACGGCCGTCGCGGAGTGGAACATCAGTGTCGATCCGGAGGCCGCGGCCGAGGTGTTCGCCGTCTGGGGTGCGGCGTGGGGTCTGCACAAACCGACGCACCTGCCGATCATCCTGGGCCTCAACCTCACCGAGAACGCGGTGATGACACCGTCGATCCTGGCCCGGCTCGCGGCGGCGGCCGGGGCACCGTCGACGCCGATGAGTGTGCTCGACGATCGCGGTACCCGGTCCACCGCGGCCAACCCGTTGATCCGGGTGCTCGAGGACGCGATGCGGTTCTACTTCGAGTTCCATTTCGACCAGGGCGAAGGGTATCTCGCGCATCTGCACGACCCCCTGGCCGCGGCCGTGGCCCTGGATCCGGAGTTGGTGCGCTACCGGCAGGCCACCGTCGACGTCGAATTGACCGGAACTCTGACCCGTGCCATGACGGTGGCCGACTGGAACGGCCGGTGGGGCCGCGACCTCAATGCGCACGTCGGGGTCGAGGTCGATCCGACCGTCTTCTTCGACCGGTTCATCGCGCGGGTGGGTCCGTTCGCGCAGGGGCTGGCCTGACCATCTCGGCCCGCCGCGCAGCCCGAGGATCACCTCACCCCAGTCGGGCGGCGGCCGCCTCGTCGAGCACCAGCACGGCCCGATCGTGACGCTGCAGGATGGACGCCGGACAGCATGGCGTGACGGGTCCGTCCACGGCAGCGGCCACGGCAGCGGCCTTCGCCGGACCCGTGGCGATCAGCACGGCGATCCGCGCGTCCATGATGGTGCCCAGGCCTTGTGTCACGCAGCGGTCGGGCACGTCCTGCGGCCTGTCGAAGAATCGAGCGTTGTCCCTGCGGGTCGAGTCGGTCAGCGTCGCGACCCTGGTGCGGGAGTCGAAGGGCGACATCGGTTCGTTGAATCCGAGATGACCATTACGCCCGATGCCGAGCACTTGGACGTCGACACCGCCGGCAGCGGCGATGGCGTCCTCGAAGTCGGCGCAGGCCGCCGGCAAATCGTCGGCGATACCGTTGGGCACCAGCACGTTCCGCGGGTGCAGCCGCAGCGGCTCGGTGACCGTGGTGCGGATGACGTGGGCATAGCTGCGCGGGTCGTGCGGCGCCAACCCGACATACTCGTCGAGGGCGAATCCCCGCACTGCGGTCATGTCGAGGCCCGCGGCCACCCGGGCGGCGAGTTCGGCGTAGAGACCGAGCGGGCTGGATCCGGTGGCGAGCCCGAGCACCGCCGCGGGCTCGGTGCGCACCACGTCGGTGACGATATCGGCCGCCGCGACGGCCACACCAGCGGGGTCCGGGGCAACGATGATTTTCACGTCAATCCTCATTCCTTGTATAACAATGTGTGAAGATTCGATGAGACGGCTACTCTGCGGGCACTGAAGGAAGGCCCCGGATGGTCGGTCGCCGGCCGACCCTGGAGGATTTGTGACCGAAGGCGCACCGAAGAGCGGCGCGCGATCGCGCGACAAGGGATCCCCACGCGCCCTTCGCTATCAGCACGTCTACGACCTCGTCGTGTCCATGATCGAAGAGCGCGGGATGACCGAGGGTGATCAGCTGCCCAGTACGGCCGAGCTTGCCGAGATGGCCGGGGTCAGTGTGATCTCGGTGCGCCGTGCGCTCGACGAACTGACCCGCAGCGGCAAGATCGTGCGCCATCAGGGCGTCGGCACGTTCGTGGCGCCACAGCGCCTCGTCAGCGAACCGTCGCGTCCCGGCGCGCTCTTGGAGACGCTCAAGAGCCAGGGCGACGAAGTGCAGCTCGATACGGAACTGGTCAGCATGCTGGTCGGGCTGCCCAGCCCCAAACATGCGGCAGCCCTTGGCATCGACGCCGGGCAGCCGGTGTGGGAGATCTGCCGACTGCGCCGGCTCGGCAGCGCCCCGAAGGTCCTGGAGAAGGCCGTGCTGCCGCTCAGTATCGTGCCGGCGCTCGACGAGAATCGCCTCGCCGACGGTGAGTCGCTCTATGACTTCCTCGCCGAACGATACGGCTTCACCGACGACTTCGTCGAGCAGGTCTTCGAGGTCGATCACCCCAATTCGTGGGAACGCGAACACCTTCGGCTTGCCACGAAGGATTACGTGGTGCGGATTCGGGGGGTCAGCGTCAATGGCGCCGGCGTGGCGTTCGACAGCTTCCAGCAGACCTACCCGGCCCGCGAATTCCTGTTCTATGTCTCGGGCAGTTCCAGTCCACGGCTGATGGAACCGGACAACAACGGGCCGTGGTCGGTTCGTCCGCTGGGCACTCCCCCACCGGCAGCTCGCTCGCGTTGACGGCACGCTGCCGTCAGGACAGGTGATGGTGTTGCGGATCGGGGCTGGGGACACTGTCCAACAATTTCCTGGTGTAGTCGGCGGTGGGCTCGTTGACGATCCGCCACGGTGCACCTGACTCGACGATTCGACCGTCGCGCATCACGACGATCCGGTCCGCGTAGGCCGCGGCCGTCGAAAGATCGTGGGTGATCATCAGGATGCCCATCCGATGCTCACGCCGGAGATTGTCGAGGAGTTCGAGCACCCCGGTGCGCACCGACACATCGAGCATGGAGACCGGCTCGTCGGCCAGCAGCAGACGCGGGCGCAACACCAAGCTCGCGGCTATCGCGACGCGCTGGCGTTGCCCGCCGGAAAGCTCGTGCGGGTAGCGCTGGGCGAGTGCCTCCGGGTCGAGGCCAACATCGCGCAGCGTCTCGGCCACCAGGGCACGACGCTGTCGCCGATCACCGCCCATGCGATGCACCACAAGCGGTTCCAGCACGGTGTCCTCGACCCGTAGTCGCCCGTCGAGTGCCTCGTAGGGATCCTGGTAGATCATCTGGACGTTACGACGGAGCGGCCGCCAGGCCCGCGGCCCGAGATCGGTGATCTCGACCCCGTCGATGCGGATGGAGCCCGACCGTACCGGTTGCATTCCCAGAATCGCTTGCAGGGTGGTGGTCTTGCCGCAGCCGGACTGGCCGACCAGGGCGACCAGCTCCCCTTCGGCAACCGTCAGGCTGACATTGGCCACCGCGTCGGAGGGCGCGGCCGCGGTCGGCGCTGGCGCAGCCCGCCTGGACAGCCATCGGCGGCCCGGCCGGAGCGCGAGGTCGCCGTAGGTCACCCGCAGGTCGGTGACCTCGAGCAAGGGAGCTTTCGCATCGGGCGCTTCGGCCAGTGGGCGGACATCGGCGAGGTTAGGTGTGGCCTCGAACAACGCCCGGGTGTACGGATGAGCCGGACGCCGATAGAGATCGTCGACCGAGCCTTCCTCCACGATCTCGCCGGCCCGCATCACCGCGGCGCGGGTGCAGGCCTGGGCCACCACCCCGAGATCGTGAGTGACCAGCACCAGCGCCAGTCCGAGTTCCGTGCACAGCCGGACCAGCAGGCGCAACACCTGGTCCTGGACCACGACGTCGAGCGCCGTGGTCGGCTCGTCGGCGAGCAAGACCTTGGGTTCGCACGCGAGCGCCATCGCGATCACCGCCCGCTGCTTCATCCCTCCGGACAGTTGGTGCGGGTATTTGGCATCAGTGCCCGACGGGAGTCCGACCAGGTCGAGTAGTTCCTTGGTCCGCTCGAGTGCGGCTGCGCCCCGGGCGATTCCGTGCACCTCGAGCGCCTCCCGGATCTGCCAACCGACCGTCTTCACCGGGTTGAAGGCACTCATCGCACCCTGGAACACCATGGCGATGTCGGTCCATCGATGCGGCCGGATGCCGGCTTCCCCGTCGGCGATGACATTGTGGCCGTCGACACGCACTTGCCCGCCGACTGTCGCGGACGCGGGGAGCAGCCCGATGGCGGCCAGGATGGTCGTGGTCTTACCGCAG
This sequence comes from Mycolicibacterium chengduense, assembly GCF_033741155.1. Classification (NCBI taxonomy): domain Bacteria; kingdom Bacillati; phylum Actinomycetota; class Actinomycetes; order Mycobacteriales; family Mycobacteriaceae; genus Mycobacterium; species Mycolicibacterium chengduense. The sequence goes on from NZ_JAWQNH010000010.1 coordinate 7,772, forward strand.
CCGGATTCGCCCACCAGGCCGACCCGTTCGCCGGGTGCGACCTTCAGCGAGACGTTCTTGACCGTGTGAATCGGGTTGTCGCGCGGGTGATCCCGCGGATCGAACCAGACGTTCAGGTCCACCAGCTCGAGTGCGTTCGACTCGGTCACAGGGCGTCCTCTCCGCGGCCGACCAACGGCCGCAGTCGCCACGATGTGGTCGACAGATAGGAAGATCGCAGCCGCGGATTGAGTCCGTCCTCGATGGAATTGCCCACCAGGTAACAGCCGACGATCAGGGCGGCCACACACAATCCGGCGGGAACGATGGACCACCAGGCCCCAGTGCTGACCGCACCCCGCTCGAACGCGTGCTCCATGATGGTTCCCCAGGTCACGGCCGTCGGATCGGACAGGCCGAGGAACGCCAATGCCGTCTCGTTGAAGATGGCCAGTGTGATGGCCAGGACGGTGTTGGCGATCAGCAGCGGACCGAGTTGAGGGACGATGTGCGTCAGGATGATCCGGGTGTGCCCGGCCCCGATCGACACCGCCCGCCGCACGTATACCCGCTCGCGCAGACTCTTCACCTGAGCCCGGACCACCCGCGCCGTGCTGGTCCACATCAGGAAGCCGATCACCAGGATGACGTGGCTCAGGCTGGGCCCCCACACCGCGGCGACCACGATCATCAGCACGATCTGCGGAATAACCATGAAGTAGTCGGTGATTCGCATCAGGACGGTGTCCACCCACCCGCCGAAGTAGCCGGAGAGCACGCCGAACACCGCTCCGATCACGATGGCGATGACGGCCGCGGTGAAGCCGACGAACATGGACACCTGACCGCCCTGCAACACCAGGCTGAGCATGTCGATGCCGCCGTCGTCACACCCCAGCCAGTGCCGGGCCGACGGTGGTTCGAACACCGCACAACTGGGCAGCGAGGTGCTGTACGGCTTGATCAAGCCGGAGAACACCGACACGATCAAAAACAGCCCGATGACCACGAATCCGATGATCGCGGCCGGCGTGCCCGACGCGGTGCGCAGCGCCGCCCAGGCGCCCCGGCGCGGCGCCGGCATCGACGATGTGGCCACGATCGATTCCTCGCTCACTGCCCGACCCGCGGGTCGAGGCGGAAGTACAGCAGATCGGCAAGGTAGTTGAGGACGACCACGGTGACCGTGATCGCCAGGAAACCGCCCTGAAGCATCGGATAATCCCGTTGCAGGACAGCGTCATACAGTGCCCGACCGATACCCGGCCAGGAGAAGATCACCTCGACCAGGATGGAGCCGCTGACCACCGCGCCCAGCGACAATGCCACCTGGGTGATGGTCGGCAGGGCCGCATTGCGCAGGGCGTACGCCCAGATGATCCGGCGTCGGGACAGACCCTTTGCACGGGCGGTCAAGATGTAGTCCTCACCGAGCGTTTCCAGCATCGCGGACCTGACGATGAGGGCATTCTCGGCATACAGCGTCAGGACCAGGGTGAGTGCGGGCAAGGTCATGTGCCGAACGACGTCGAGGAACTGCTCACCAGGGGAGAGCGCGACCGCGAACGGGTCCGCCATGCCCACCGAGGGCAGCACGCCGGCGAACAGGATGAGCAGCATCATGCCGAGAAACTGCGTCGGGAAGGCGTAGAACGCCACCGCGATTCCGGTGGATAGGTGATCGCCGACGGTGTTGCGCCGGACCGCCCCGTAGACCCCGACCGCGATACCCAGGACGATGGCGATCACCGTGCCGGTTGTCACCATCGGCAGGGTGTTGCCGAACGCCTCCACCAAGTTGTCCAGCACGGGTTGGCGGTTGGTGAAGGACACGCCAAGATTGCCATGAGCGAGCTGCTCCAGGTATCGCAGGTACTGCTCCCACAACGACTTGTCGAGCCCGAACTGAGCTTCGAGCGCAGCCCGGAGCTCCGGTGAGGCGTTGGGCACGCGGGACACCCGGGTGACGGCGTCGCCGGGGAGAACCCGGAACAACACAAAATTCACGGTCAGGGCGACGAAGATGGTCAGCAGCGCGAAAAGTGTGCGCTTCCAGAGGTACCCCGCCACCGGCAGCCCTTCCTGTTGACGACACTTGAGCTAGTCATCATACTAAGCACGCCAAGTGAACCACGTGTTACGAACTGTCACGTAGGTCGAGGCCTTCAGCGGCGAAGAAAATCAACCGGTCGCCGGGCCCCAGCCCGCAGGACGAGGGAAGGTCCAGATGAAGTTCCGCCGAATATGTGCAGTGGTCTCGATCGCCGCGGCAGCCGCCGCACTGGCCGGCTGCGGGGGCTCCACCAGCTCCCAGGAGTCGAACGCACCGGTATTGCGCATCGGGGTGAGCGCCTCGATCGACTCACTGAATCCGTTCGTGTCCAGCTCGGACTACAGCAACGTCACCTACCAGTACGTGTATCCGCACCTCACCGAATACGACACCAAGGACCTGTCGTTACAGCCGTCGTTCGCGACCGCCTGGCGCACCTCGCCCGACGGTCTGACGTGGACGTTCGACACCGTCAAGGACGCCAAGTGGTCCGACGGTCAACCCCTGACCGCCAAGGATGCCGCCTTCACGCTGAACACCATCAAGCAGTTCCAGGACGGCCCCACCGGCATGCTGGCCGGATTCATCCACAATCTGGCGTCCGCGACGGCCACCGGAGACAACCAGCTGACCCTCAGCTATACGGCACCGGTCTCCAATGTGCTGGCCCAAATGCAGCAGGTGCCAATCCTTCCCGAACACATCTGGGCGCAGTACGCCACCGGTGACGGCAAGGCGATCACGACCTTCGACAACGGTGCGCCCATGGTGTCGGGCGGCCCGTTCCGGCTCACCCAGTACAAGAAGGACCAGCTCGCCCTGTTCGAGCGCAACCCGAACTGGTGGGGCGCCACCAAACCGCAGATCGGCGGGTTCGGCCTGCAGATCTTCGCCAACTCCGATGCGATGGTGACCGCCCTGCGCACCGGGCAGGTGGACATGATCGGCGAATCGACACCGGCGACCACGGTCCCGTCCCTCAAGGACGCCGGACAAGAGGTCGGGACGACGGCAAGCTCGGGCTTCTACGAGCTGATCATCAACACCAACCCGAAGAAGAAGAACCACCCCGAGTTGTTGAACCCGCAGGTGCGCAAGGCAATCGAGTACGCCATGAACCGCGACGAGATGGTCAGCACGGCCTGGCTCGGGATGGCGACGCCGGGATCGACCATCGTCGCCCCCGCCACCGGATGGCACGATGCTTCCATCAAGGCCCTGCCGTTCGACATCGGCCAGACCAATGCGATTCTCGACGGCCTCGGATACCGCAGGGGCCCCGATGGCATCCGGGTGGCCAACGGCGTGCCGATGTCCTATGACGTCATCTTCCCGACCGAGATCAACGGTGCGGGCGACCGGATGTTCCAGACCGCGCAGAACAGCTTGCGGGAGGCCGGCGTCAACCTGGTCATGCGCAAGATGGACACCGACGCCGCCAGCGCCGCGATCATGGGCGCCGACAACACCTACGACGATTTCGACGTGGCGATGTGGGACTGGATCCCCCCGGTGGATCCCGACTTTCAGCTCAGCGCCCTCACCTGTGCACAGTGGGGCAACAACAACGACAGCGGGTACTGCAACCCCAAGTACGACGAGCTGTACACGGCACAGGGCGTCGCCCGCGATCGCGCCGAGCGGCAGCAGATCATCAACCAGATGCAGCAGATCGCCTTCGACGACCGGCCGTACATCGTGCTCGCCTACCAGAATGTGATCGAGGCGCACTCGCCGAAGTGGACGGGGTTCTTGCTCTCCCCCCTCGTCGGATCGGTGAACAACCTCTCGACCCAGACCCTGCTGCAGGTGCACCCGGTCCCGTGACGGACACTCCGCTGACCCGGCTGCGACCGGATGCGCTGGCCGGCGCGCTGGCCGGCGGTCAGGACATCGACGTCGTGGTCGGTGTGTTCGCCACGGGTGACGGCGTGCGTGGCGGCCGGGGGGCCGCCGCACTCGTCGAGGCGCTGGGCGTGGATGTGGTCGGCCTCGCCGCAGCGGACCCGGATTTCGACGCCAGCCCGGCGGCCCGCTCGGTCGTGGTGCTCGACCGCCCGACAGGTCCCCTGCGAATCGTGTTGGTGGGTTTGGGATCTCGGGTCGAATCGGCCCACGCCCTGTTCGACGCCGCGCTGGCCGCTCGGTGCCCGCGGTCCGTCGCCTCGACGCTCGCGCTGGAATCCAGCGGTGTGCTCGGCGCCGTCGCGCAAGGCCACGCGCTCGGGCGGTGGCAATACCGGCGAACCCCGGAGGCGGTGCTGCCGGGCGGGTCGATCGAGATCGTCGACGATTCCCCGGCCGACGCCCTCACGCCCCTGGCCAGGGCTGCCGTCGTTGCGCGCGCAACGGCCTGGGTGCGACAGCTGGTTCAGACGCCAGCCAACCAGCTGTGCCCCAATGATTTTGCCGCTCAGGTGACCGACTTCGCCGCTCAGCTGGCACCAGACGCGGTCACCGTCACGGTGTGGGACGCCGCGACCCTGCGGACCCGTGGCTTCGGCGGGACTCTAGGGGTGGGTGCCGGCAGCGCGCAGGCCCCGCTCGTCGTGGAGCTGCGGATCGACGGCGCCGGGCCCACAACGGCCTTGGCCGGAAAGGGCATCACCTTCGACTCGGGTGGCATCAACCTCAAACGGGACGCCGGCGAACTCGGTTGGATGAAATCGGATATGGCCGGGGCGGCGTCGGTGGCGGCCGCCGTGATCGGCGCCGCCGCCCTGGGACGACGCGCACCGGTGGTCGCCATCCTGCCGATGGCCGAGAACATGCCGGGACCGGCCGCGCTGCGGCCCGGTGACGTGGTGTCGCACCCCGGCGGGCGCACCACCGAGGTGCTCGACACCGACAGCGAAGGCCGGCTCGTGCTGGCCGATGCGCTGGGTTGGCTTGCCGCGCAACGCCCGGCGCACCTGATCGACGTGGGAACGTTGACCGACTCCGGCGGGCTGGGTCCGGGGTTCTGGGGCTGTTGGGCCACATCGCCCGAACTGGGGGCGGCCGTCGTCGACGCCGGGTCGCGGGCCTTCGACCGCGGCTGGCTGCTGCCCCTGCCGCCGCCGTACGTATCGACCCTGGTGTCCCGCGTCGCCGACACCGCCAACATCTGCCCCGGCATACCCGATACCGGTCAATTGGCGGCTGCGTACTTGCGCACCTTCGTCGGCGAGGTGCCGTGGGTGCACATCGACAACGGTTCGGCTGCGTGGCTGGAGCACGACGCGCATCCGTGGCCGGCCGGCCCTACCGGTACCCCGGTGCGGGCTTTGATTGAATTCCTGTACCCCGCTTCCGCATTCGCGGACGACCACTGACATATGCTTAGTATACTGAGTATGTTTATTACTCAGGACGCGAGGAAAGGCACCCCATGACGACGTTCGACACCACCTTCGCCGAACGGACCGCCACCACCAGGACCCTCTACGAACGCGCGTGCCGCACCATTCCCGGCGGCGCCGGAAGCACGGCACGGCTACCACGCAACGGCTGGAAACCGTATCCCCTCTTCATCTCCGAGGGCCGCGGCTCACGCCTGCGCGATGTCGACGGCAACGAGTACATCGACTACCTGCTCGGCCTCGGCCCGATGATCCTGGGCCACCGGCACCCCGAGGTCACCGCGGCCGTCGCCGGCGCCATCGCCGACTACGGGACCTGCTTCGGCCTGCCCTACGAACTGGAGATCGAAGCCGCCGAGAAGGTGGTGGCCACCGTCCCCGGCCTGGAACAGGTCCGGTTCACCAACTCCGGTTCGGAGGCCGTGGGAACGGCGGTGCGACTGGCCAGGGCCACCACCGGCCGCCGGCTGATCGTCCGCTTCGAGGGCCACTATCACGGCTGGCAGGACACCGTGTATTGGTCCAACCACGTGGACCCCGACCTGGCCGGACCCGCCGACCGGCCCCGGCCCGTCGCGATGGGGCGCGGTGTCCCGGCCGAACTGGCGGACACCCTGGTGGTACTGACCTGGAACGACCCGGACAGCTTCGTCAAGCTGATGACCGAGCGGGGCGATGAGGTGGCGGCGGTGCTCACCGAACCGGCCGTCTTCAACACCGGGTGCATCCTCCCCGAGCCGGGTTACCTCGAACTGCTGCGCGAGCAGACCACCAAACACGGTGCCATGTTGATCTTCGACGAGGTGATCACCGGGTTCCGCTTCGCGCGCGGTGGCGCCCAGGAATGGTTCGGTGTCTACCCGGATCTGACCACCTACGCCAAGGGCATCGGTGGCGGCTTCCCGGTGGCCGCCGTGGGCGGCACGAAGGACGCGATGCGCCTGATCGCCGACGGCACATACTCACACTCGGGCACCTACAACGCCAATGTCGTGCAATGCGCCGCGGTATCGGCGACCATGGACGTACTGGCAACCCCCGGTCTCTACGAGCGGCAGCGCGCACTGGGCGACCGGTTGGGCCGCGGCCTCAAGGCCATCGCCGACGAGAAGGGTATCGACGCGTACGTGGAAGGGATCGGTACGGTGTTCCAACTGTGGTTCACCGACCGCCCCATCAAGAACTGGCGGGACGCGGCGGCACACGCCCGAGAGGATGTCTTCACCCGCTGGTATCAGGAGATGGTGGTGCGCGGGGTGTTGTTCCACCCGCTGCAGTTCGAGAACCTGTTCGTATCGCTGGTGCATACCGATGCCGATATCGACGACACCCTCACCGCGGCCGACGCCGCGCTCACCGTGGTGGCGCGTGAGCGGTAGCACACTGGCGATCGGCATCGACCTCGGGACGAGCAGTCTCAAGGCCGTGGCCGTCGACGCCACCGGTCGCTGCGTCGCGCGGGCCCGCGCCGAGTACCCGACGGCCCAGCCGGAACCCGGTGCAGCCGAACAAGATCCGGCGGATTGGTTGACCTCCTGCGATACCGCGGTTGGCCGGCTCGCCGAGCTGACCGAGCCGCGGTCGTGGCGGGCCATCGGCCTGTCGGCCATGTTGCCCACCCTGGTGAACCTGTCCGGTGACGGCACCCCGGTCGGTGCCGCCGTCACATGGAAGGACGGCCGCGCCGAAGTCGACGGGGACCTCATCGCCGAACGGGTTGGCGCGGATGTGCTCTACCAGCGCACCGGGCAACGGTTCGACGGCCGATATCTGCTTGCGATGCATGCCAGGCGGGTCCGGCTGGGCTTACCGGCGGCCACCATGGTCGCGGGCGCGAAGGACTACCTGTTCCAGGCCCTGACCGGGGAACTGCTGACCGACCCGAGCACGGCGGCCGGTTACGGCGCCTACGATCTGCACACCGAAACATGGGATGGTGCGGTTCTTTCGGCTGCCGGTGTGGCGGCGGTCCCCGACGTCACACCATCGTCGGAGCACCGCCCCCTGACGGCGGCGGTGGCCCGCCGCTGGGGTGTGGAGGCCGGCATCCCCGTCGTCGTCGGAGCGGCGGATTCCGTGCTGGGCGCCTACGGCCTCGGCGTGCACGGCCCCGGGTCCGTGGCCTATATCGCCGGAACCAGCAATGTGATCCTCGGCTGGTCCCCTACCGTGGTCACCGATGCGGCCGGACGCTATCTCGTGACACCGATGGCCGGACCCGGATACGGGCTCGAAATGGATTTACTGGCAACGGGTTCGGCGATGCAGTGGCTGGCCGACCTGCTGGGTGTCGATGCCGGCCCGGCCGCGCTGGCCGAGCTCGCCGCGAGCGCCACGCTGGAGTCCGCACCGTTGGTGCTGCCCTACCTCTCACCGGGAGAGCAAGGGGCGCTGTGGGATCCGCGACTGGTGGGAGCCGTCGAAGGCTTGACGCTGGGCACCACCCGCGCGGAACTGGCGCGTGGATTGCTGGCCGGCATCGTGCTCGAATCACGGCGCTGCCTCGACGTACTGGCGCAGGCCTGCGGAGTGCGGGGAGACATCAGGTTGAGTGGTTCCGGCGGCGCCGCAACGACCTTCCGCCAGGATCTGGCCGACGCGACCGGCCGCACCGTGACCTTCGATCGCCACGAACACGACCATTCGGCGCTGGGCGCGGCCCTGTTCGCCGGACGATCGGCGCTGGGCTGGCCGCACACCGCAGCGGTAGCGCACCACCGGCCCGACATCGTCGAACCCGACCCCGCCATGGCCGCTGTATGGGCCGCGCGATTCGACCGGCACGATGCCGCATGCCAGTCCCAACGCACCAGGGGCGCCTCCCCCGGCCAGGAAAGGTAGCGATGACCACGCTGCGAACGCCCACCGATATCGACCTGTCGCTGTACCCGCAGGGCGCCGCCCTCGATGACCGACAGCGGCTGCTCATCGGCGGGTGCGCCGTGGCCGACCTCGCCGAACAGTACGGCACACCGGCTTATCTGATCGACGAAGGCGCCCTGCGGCGCACGGCCCGGACCTATGTCGAGGCCTTCGGTAGCCGCCATCCCCGCTCGCTGGTGTTGTTCGCCTCGAAGAGCTTCCCTTCGGCGTCGGTGATCGGGGTGGTGGCCGAGGAGGGCTGCGGCGCCGATACCGCCGCCGCGGGTGAGCTCGGGTTGGCGCTGGCCGCCGGAGCCGATCCCGCGCGGATGGTCTTCCACGGCAACGCCAAGACCGACGACGATATCCGCGCCGCCGTCGACGCGCGGGTGCGCTACATCGTCGTCGACAATCTCGATGACGTCGAGCGCATCGCCCGCCTTGCGCGCCAACCGGTTCCGGTGCTGCTGCGGGTGAGCCCGGCCATGGACGCCAAGACCCATGCCGCCATGATGACCGGGCACGACAGCTCCAAGTTCGGCATCCCGTCGGACCAGGTCGCCGAGGTGATCCGGCACATCCGCAACGAGCCGATGCTCGATCTGCGTGGTCTTCATGCGCACGTCGGGTCCCAGCTGCTGGATCTGGACCAGTTCGATGCCGCCGTGCAGGCGCTCGCGGAGTTCGAGCGGTTCGGCGTCTACGATTTCGGCGGCGGTCTGGGGGTGCGCTACACCAGCGCCGATACGGCGCCGTCGATCGACGAGTACGCTCAGCGGCTCGTCTCGGCCGTGCATCGCCATCTCGGTACCGATGTGGAGCTGCTGGTGGAGCCGGGCCGGTCGATGGTGGCCCGCAATGGGATCACCGCCTATCGCGTCGTCACCGTCAAGCGCGGCAAGCGAACTCACCTCGCCGTGGACGGCGGCATGGGCGACAATCTGGAGGTCTCGCTGTACGGGCAGGCCTTCCAACCGTCGGTGATCGACCGCAGCGGGCCCCTCGAGATGGTGGATGTGGTGGGCCGACACTGCGAATCCGGGGACGAGATCGCCCGGGATGTGCCGGTGGTCTCCCCGGTGGTGGGCGACCTGGTCACCGTTCCGGTGACGGGTGCGTACTGCTACACCATGGCCAACAACTACAACACCGCGCTGCGGCCACCCGTGGTGTTCTGCCGCGACGGCAGCTCGCGGCTGGCCGTGCGCCGGGAGACGTTCGACGACCTGCTGCGCCGGGAACAGCTGCTGGCGCGGGCGGATGGCTGAGTCCGCGCGGGCGGTCGCGGCTGCCATCTGCGAACACTGGGCGGTTCCCGGGTGCGCCGTGGTGGCCGTCGATCGGCACGGTGTGGTGTTCTCGCACCGATTCGGGTTTGCCGACCTCGTGGCGGGCACACCGGTCGAACCGCAGCACCGCTTCGAGATCGGTTCGATCAGCAAGGTTTTCACCTCGATGGTGATGCTGCGGCTGGCGCGGCGGGAGTTGATCCGACTCGCCGATCCCGTCGGTGCGGTGCTCGACTGGCTGCCGGAACCGCTGCGCGGGGCCGACATCACCATCGAGCGGCTGCTCAACCACACGGCGGGTCTGGTGGCCGGGGTCGATGCCCTGCCCGACGAGCTCGGTCAGGCCGCGGCCTTCGGCGGCGAGGTGTCCCCTGCCGAACCGGGAACGTTCTTCCACTACTCGAATCTGGGTTTCATCCTGGCGGGCCTGGTGGCGCGGCAGGTGTCGGGGCGTCCGTTGCCGGATCTGGTACGCGACGAGATCCTGCGTCCGCTGGGGATGACGAGCACCATCGCGCGGGTGACGCATGACGATTACCCGTCCTTGGCGCGCGGCTATCAGCCGCTGCGTGACGACCGTCCGTGGATCCCGGGCGACCCGCTGGTGCAGGCCCCCTGGCTGGAAGTTGCCGGTGCCGACGGCAATATCGCCGCCACCGCATCCGATATGGCTCGGTTTGCCCGAATGTTGCTGGGCCGGGGCACAGTGGATGACACGACGGTGTTGGATGCCCACGACTTCGACATCATGGTGAGCAGCACCGCCCCCGACGGCGAAGACATCCCGGTCCTGCCCGGCGTGCCGGCGAGCGACGCCAGCCGCTACGGCCTCGGCATCAACACCGAACGCAACGGTGGGCGCATGGTGCTGTCCCACGGCGGCGGCATGGTGGGCTACGCCTCGTTCCTGCTGGCCGATCTCGACGACGGGATGGCCGTCTGCGTCCTCACCAACGCCAACGGTGATTCCCCGGTCGCCGAGGCGATCGCCCGCAGCGTCGCCGCGGAGTTGCGGCGGCCCGGCACGGTGCCCGTTGGCGGGCTCGACCCGCACTGGTGGAGTGCTGACGACACCCGGGAACTGCTCGGTGAATTCGCCGGTCCCGGCGGGCAGCGCGTGCGGGTCGGTGTCGAGGAACGCGACGGCGACCGGGTCCGGCTGGCCCTGGAGCATGTGGATGCACATGCGGTGGAACGGGCGGCATTGGTACGCACGTGGAGCCGCGGCGCGGTGGCTCGCACACCGTCGCTGGACATGTTCACGTTGGTCTTCCGAGACGGCGTGTGGATGTGGGGCCCGAAGGTTTTCGGTGGTCCGCACCCGGCGGCGGGCACCGAGTCCGATGCCGCGGCGCTGGCACCGTTGTGTGGGCATTACCGCTGCTACTCACCGTGGTTCACGAATTTCCGCGTGGTGGCACGCGGTGGCGGTCTCGTGCTGATCGCCGCCGGCGGGGTCGAGGCCCCCACCGATCACGCCGAACTGGTCGCCGTCGGTGGGTCGACGTTCCGGATCGGCACCGATACGCGGTTGCCCGAGCACCTCGTGTTCGGGCCGGTGATCGGTGGTGTGGCCGCCTGGGTGGATCGCGATGGCTGCCGGTACTCGCGGGCATTCACCGATTAGTCCTGCGCCGCTGCGCACCATCACTCGTAGATCCCCTCCACATACCAGCGGCGCTGCCGGTAACACAGCAGCATGGCAGGCCCCGGCTCGGTGCGGCCGCCGAGCAGCACCTGCGCCCGTGCGGTTCGGCCGGCGCGCGCCGAACCGGGATCCCACCACCGTTCGTCGACCGGCCATGGCCCGGCCCACCACTGCAACACCGCGGAATGTCCCGGTGTTCTCAGCTGGGCCGGGTCGGCGGAGAACAGTCCGCGAGCCGTCACCCGCACCGGATCGCCTTCTGCGTCAAGCAGTTCCACCGGATCGTCGAGCAGGACCGCAGGCGCGGGCTCGGGCAATTGTCCCGGCCACGGCTGGTCCGGGTCGGCCGCGGGCACCGGTTCGTCACCCAGGGCCGTGAAGGTGATGCGCTCGGCGGGTCCGCGCCCCCCGCTGAGCACCGGCACCTGCACCGCCTCCGGCCCCAGCAGGCCCTGCACCCGCACCAGCGCCCGCCTGGCCCGCAGCCGGTCGTCGTCACCCGATGATCCCCACAGCGGCAGCTGCAGCGCACCGGCCGACACCACCTCCACCGGATGCAGCCGCAGCGTGGTGATCGGGCCGGTGGGGCCCGGCCCACCGAGCGAACGCCGCGTGAGCCAGCCGTCAAGTTGCCAGCGCACCCGATCGGCGGTGGCGTCCTCGGTCAGCGGTTCGGCGCACCGCCAAACCCGGTGCAGTTCCTCGCCATTGGCGGTGACCGCTTGGATGGCCAGCCGGGTGCAACCCACACCGGCGGACTCCAGGCTGCGGTGCAGCTCGCCGGCCAACGACCGGCCGGCGAAAGCCGCCGCGTCCACCCGGTCGATCGGCGGATCGCAGTGCAGCACGGCATCGAGGTCACGTTCCGGTTCGCGCCCCGACGGCCCGCGGGACGACTCGCCGCAGGCGAATCGGTGCGCGATGATCGCATCCGCGCCGAACCGGGAGGCCACATCGGTGCGGGACAGTTCGGCGAACTGTCCGATCTTTCGGATTCCCATGCGCCATAACAGGTCGGCGAGATCTTCTCGCCCGGGTGACGCCAGGCTCGGTTCGGTGGCCAATTCCCGAATGGACAGATCGGACAGGAATGGCGCATCTTCCCCCGGCTCGACGATCCGGCCGGCCCGCGCCGCGAACACCGCCGTGGCCAGTTGGTCGGCAATCCCGGTCTGGCATTCGGCCCCGGCCGCCGCGACCGCGTCGACCAACCGTTCCGCCGCGGCATGCTCGGATCCGAAATAGCGGGCCGCACCGCGCACCGGCATGACCAGCAGGCCGGGCCGCAGCACCTCCGCGCGGGGCACCACCTCGTCGACCGCCGCCGTCACCCCTTCGAAATGGCGGGCGTCGCGGGCCGGGTCGGCGGCGCTGACGGACAACTGCGGGCACCGGGCCTGGGCCTCCCGCCGGCGCAGACCGCGCCGCACCCCGGCGGCCCGCGCCGATGCCGAACACGCGATGACCCGGTTGGCCAACGTCACCGCGATCGGATCGGTGGCTGCCAGACCGGCGGCCGAGGCCGCGGCCACCGCGGGCCAATCCATGCACCAGAGCGCGAGAACCCGGGACACGCTAGCCACCCACGGCACGGGCCAGTCCGGGGATGCGACCGCGGCTGCGGGTCACCAACCGCACCCGGCCGATCCGCCCGCACCCGGGCACCGGTCCGGCAGCACCCGCGCCGATCACCTCATATCCACTGACGGCGGCATCCAGCCGGGCCTGCGCCCCCGGCCAATCCCCACCGGTGACCAACAGCGTGCACCCCTTCTGCCGGGCCCGCGCCGTCACCGCTCGGGCCCGGGTCGCCGGAACCACCCGGCCGGCCAGGTCCAGAACCACCAGATCCAAACCGTCCAGCAGGACCGCGGCCACCTCGACCGGATCGGCACCGGGGTCCGGGATGACCGCGATCCGGCTCAGGTCCGCCCCCATCTCGGCCGCGGCCAGCAGGCAGGCCCGGGGTTGCCCGACGATCGCGGCATGCCCGCCGGCTGCCGTCACCGCGGCCACCATGCTCAGCGGGAGCGACCTGGCCCCGGTGAGCACGGCCGCGGTCCCGCGCGGCAACGCCACCGGAAGCCTCCCGGCAAGGGTTTCCGGGATTGTCAGCAAACTTTCCGACTCGGGTTCTGGGGTATCCGCACGCACCCCGCCCCGACTTCGGGAGCCGACCCGGGCCGAAACTTCGGCTATTCTTCGCCTCAGGTGTTCAACCTGGTCATCGCGATTTATGCGCTGCACGTCCAGGCCGGAAGACACTGTCACAGCAGCACCTCCCGCACCATCAGTTTCAGCCGTATTCGAACGCATGTTCGATCGCTCGAGTAAACACTTCTCCGGAATCACCGTCAAGCGCAACCCGACGGCTTGCCCCAACCCCCGCGCAGCCGCGCCGACGGCCGACTAGGCCACGGGGCGAGGCCCTGTGTAATGCCTGTGCGCCCACCTGGGCGCTGCGCTAAAGTCTGGGCACCAGAACCCGCTTCGGGAGGGGACTGATGCACGGGTGCACAGCGAATCACCAGGTAAGATGGCCGTGAACCGTGCGGGATCGACAACGATTCCCCGAAGGCCGGCTCATACACCACTCGGGGGAGAGGTAAGGACCGCATCATGAATTCACATCTGACCCGCCGCGTCTCGGCGGCCATCGGGGGCGCTGCCATCCTCGCGATGATCGGCTTCACCGCCGCCTGTAGCTCCGAGGAGAAAAAGTCTCCCGAGACGTCGACCACCACCACGACCACCACCACGACGGCCCCGTCGGTCGAGCCCACCGAGAAGTCGATCAGCCCCTCCGGCGGTAACAAGTTCACCCCCACGGTGAAGGCCCCGCCGGCGCCGACCGCCATCCCCGGGGACAACTGACCCGCCGGTACGAGTGAGCCGGGCCCGCAATACGCGGGTCCGGCACCTCGAACGTGAACCGACACCACACGGGTATCGCCCACTGGCTACCGGCGCTCCTACTGGCCGGTGTGCTGGTCTTTGCTTCTGATCTGCCGATCAGCCGACATTTCTTGGGGGCCAACCTCATCCAGGGCCCCTATGCGTCGCTGCTGGCTGCCTCCACCGACCTCGGCCCGGCCCGGCAGCAGCAGATCCAGCTGACGGCGGCGCTCACCGGTCATCAGCGTCCCGACGATCTGATGACCTGGACCCAGGCCCGGGGACTCACGGTCTCCTGGCGCCCGAGTGACGACTGGGCCATTGTCGAGGGCAACCCGGACGCCATAGCGCGCGCCTTCGACGTCACCGTGCACGACTACCGGGGCAAGCAGGGCCAGCAGTTCTACGCCTCGCCCCAGCAGCCTCAGGTGCCCGAGGCGCTGCGCAGCGAGGTCACCGAACTCGGACGGATCCTGGGCTACACCCCGCACCACGTGTCCCGTCCCGATATCGCGCTGGACGTCCCCGACCGCGGTCTGACCCCCAGTGCCCTGCTGACCACCTACAACGCCGACAAGCTCGTCGCCGACGGCTTCACCGGTAAGGGCACCACGATCGTCATCTTCGCGTTCAGTGGTTACGACCAGAAAGACCTCGACACCTTCGCCAACCTGTTCTCCCTGCCCACGTTCACCCCGGACACGTTCGGTGACCCGCTCCCCGTCGCACACGGCGAGACGACCATGGATCTGCAAGTGGCACACGCCGTTGCACCCGATGCCCGCAAGGTCGTGGTCAACGCCCGGCCGACCGTCCAAGGGGACGGCGCCTACCAGAAGATCGGCAAGCTGTTCGAAGACGTCGACCGGGCCTACCCCGGCGCCATCTGGAGCCTGTCGATCGGCTGGGGCTGCGACAAGTTGCTCACCGCGGCAGATCTGGCCCCGGTGCGGTCGGCGTTGCGGACCGCACAGTCTCATGGCACCACCGCCTACAACGCCAGCGGCGACCTGGCCGGGCTGGAGTGCAAGGGCGGCAGCGACTGGGACTCGGTGCCCGGCCCCGACGACATCGGCCTGGATTCGGTGTCTTCGATCCCCGAGATGACCAGCGTCGGCGGCACCACCCTGTCCACCGACGACCGCGGCACCTGGTTGGCCGAACAGACCTGGTTCGATGTCCCGCTGTCACAGGGCACCGGCGGAGGCGTGTCCACCCTGTTCGACCTGCCGCCGTGGCAACGCGCCGCGGCCGGCCAGGTACCCCCGGCCCGCAACACCGGCAAGCGGATGACACCCGATATCTCCGCGGTGGCCGATCCGTTCACCGGCGTGAAGATCGTGCTGAACGGCGATCTGGTGATCGGCGGCGGCACCTCGCAGTCCGCCCCCATCTGGGCCGGCCTGACCGCGATCATGGACCAGTACCTACTGGCCAACGGAGGCACCCTGATCGGCGAGATCAACCCCCTGCTGTACCGGATCGCGCAGGGCGCCCCCCGGCCCGCCTTCCGGGACATCACCCTCGGCGGCAACGCCGTGGATATCGCCACCCCGGGTTATGACCTGGTCAGCGGACTGGGCACCCCCGACGTAGACAACCTCGCCCGCAATCTGCTCATCGCACAACGAGTCCAGGCCTGATGACCACCACAGACGACACCGGAACCTCTTCCCCGGCACCGGGAATGGTCGAATGCCCGGTCTGCCGGGTCGACGTCCCGGCCGGCAAATACTGCGGACTGTGCGGGGTCCCGCTCGCCGAGCACCAGGCCGGTGACGGACCACACTGGCTGCGCGCCAAGACCTTCAGCGCCGCGCCCGGCCAGCACCTGTTGACCCCGTCGGTCACCAGTTCGTTGTTCCCGCACCTGTCCCCGCGCTCACGCAAGGCCTTCCTCCTGGGACTTGGGCTGCTTCTGGTGGCGCTGACGCTGGCGACGGTGTTCCGGCTGCCCGCCGCGCTCATCACCGTGGCCTCCCTGGGCCTACCGCTGCTGTTCCTGATGTATCTGCGGGAATCCGACCTGGCCGAGGACATTCCGCGCAGCACCCTGGCCTATACGGCGGCACTGGGCATCGGCCTCGGCGTCCTCTGGGTCCTGCTCACCGGCGCGGCGGTGGCCCGCGCCTACGGGGTACCGCTGGGCGCGGGAATCGCCGGAGCGCGCATCATGCGCGACGGTATCGGCATTCCGGTGGGCGCGATGATCATCATGCTGGTTCCCGCCGTCGTGGTCCGGCTGAGCCGTCCCGGGGTCCGGGAAGCGCTGGACGGCTACGCCATCGGTGCTCTCGGTGCCCTCACGTTCACCGGCGCCGCGACACTGACCCGGCTAGCTCCGCAGTTCACCACCGGCATGGTGGCCCGGGCCCGGCCGTTGGACGGCCTGTTGGTCGAGGCGGGTATCCGCGGCATCGCCGTCCCCATCACCGCCGCCGCCGTCGGTGGATTGATCGGCGCCGCACTGTGGTTCACCCGACCACCGACCAAGGCCGGCAACAACCGCGGGTTCGTGCGCCTCACCCTGATCTCGATCGCGGTGATCGTCGTCGCCGTCTATGCCGCGATCGGCCTGATCGACGTGGCTCGCGTCCCGCAATGGCTGCAACTGGCCGTCCATCTGACGCTCTCCATGCTCGCACTGCTGTCGCTGCGCATCGGCCTGCACCTGGCGCTGTTGCACGAGGCCCAGGACGATATGCACGCCGACGAGCCGCTGCTGTGCACCGAGTGCAACCATGTGGTGCCGGATGCCCCGTTCTGCGCCTTCTGCGGTGCCGCGATGCACGCATCGTCGCGCAAATCCCGCAATTCCCGCCGCCAGGAGCGCCCGATCCGGCTCGCCGAGGAGCAGGCCACCGGACCCATCGTGGTCGGACTGGCGCCCGGGTATTCGCTGCACGCCGGGACCTTCGCCGCTCCCCCGCCACGCAAGACGTCGTTCCGCTGGCTGGCCTTGGTGCTGAGCGTCACGATCGTGGTGGTGGCCGCCGGGCTGGTCGGTCTGTCCGGGCTGCTGGCCAAACCGTCGGCCCGGTATGTGTGCCCGCCGGACTGCGGTCGGCCGCCGATGGGACAGCCGGTGACCATCAATCCGCGCTTCACCGCCGCGGACGGCTCCTTCTCGGTGTCCTATCCGTCCCCCGATTCGGCCTACAAGGTGACCACCACCGACAACAGCGTGACAGCGGTATTCGAGGCCAGTGACGGCGGCACCCTGCGGCTGTTCAGCGAGCCGGCCAACGGCCGGTCCCCCCGCGATATCGCCAACGCGTTGGTCAAGAAGACGTTTCCCGACACCAAGATCGCCTACGAGATCCCCAATGCGATGGTCGGATACCAGCCCGGCTACGGCCTGGTCGCCGACTGCTGGCCGCAGGGCGCCATGAGCAGCTACACCCGGATGCGGGTGGTGGTGATCGCGGCCGTCAAGAACGGCGTCGCCCTGGTGGCCGGAGCGGTCGGGCCGTACCACGCCTTCGGACCCGACTTCGGCTCGGGGAAACCCTCGGCGGTCGGCCTGGAGATCGCGCTGGACATGGGCAAGTACGTCAACAGCTTCAGCTGGCGGGGCGACCCGCCGCGCTGAAACCGGTGGCGCTCATTCCCATTCGATGGTGCCCGGCGGCTTGCTGGTGATATCGAGCACCACCCGGTTCACCTCGGGCACCTCGTTGGTGATCCGGGTCGAGATCCGCTCCAGCACGTCGTAGGGCACCCGGGTCCAGTCCGCGGTCATGGCGTCCTCACTGGACACCGGGCGCAGCACGATCGGATGCCCGTAGGTGCGACCGTCGCCCTGCACGCCGACCGAACGCACATCGGCCAGCAGTACCACCGGGCACTGCCAGATCTGGTGGTCCAGCCCGGCCGTGGTGAGTTCTTCGCGGGCGATCGCATCGGCGCGGCGCAAGGTGTCCAAACGCGACGCGGTCACCTCACCGACGATGCGGATACCCAAACCGGGACCCGGGAACGGTTGGCGCGCAACGATTTCCTCCGGCAGACCCAATTCCCGGCCGACGGCACGCACCTCGTCCTTGAACAGCAGCCGCAGCGGCTCGACGAGTTTGAACTTCAGGTCCTCGGGCAGGCCGCCGACGTTGTGGTGGCTCTTGATGTTCGCGGTGCCGGCGCCGCCGCCGGATTCGACGACGTCGGGGTACAGCGTGCCCTGCACCAGGAAGTCGACGTCCCCGCCCGACACGTCGACCGCGTCGCGGACCGCGCCCTCGAAGGCCCGGATGAACTCACGGCCGATGATCTTGCGCTTGCCTTCCGGGTTCGTGACGCCGGTCAGCGCCTCCAGGAAGCGGTCGGCCACGTCGACGGTGACCAGCTTGGCCCCCGTCGCGGCGACGAAATCGCGCTGCACCTGTGCCCGCTCCCCCGCCCTCAGCAGTCCATGGTCGACGAACACACAGGTGAGCCGGTCACCGATGGCGCGTTGCACCAGGGCCGCGGCCACCGCCGAGTCCACCCCGCCGGACAGCCCGCAGATGGCGCGGCCATCCCCGATCTGTTCGCGCACCGCCTCGATGAGCTGGTCGGCGATATTGGCCGGGGTCCATGACGCGCCGATGCCGGCGAAATCGTGCAGGAACCGACTCAGCACCTGCTGGCCGTGCGGCGAATGCAGTACCTCGGGGTGATACTGCACACCGGCCAACCGGCGGGACCGGTCTTCGAAGGCGGCGACGGGCGCTCCGGCGCTGGTGGCCACGACCTCGAACCCGTCCGGCGCCGCGGTGACGGCGTCACCGTGGCTCATCCACACCGGCTGCGACGCCGGCAACTCCGAATGCAGTTGTCCGCCCGCCACTTTCAGTTCGGTGCGACCGTATTCACTGGTGCCGGTGTGCGCCACGGTGCCGCCCAGCGCCTGGGCCATGGCCTGGAAGCCGTAGCAGATCCCGAACACCGGCACATCGATGTCGAACAGCGCGGGGTCCAGCTTGGGCGCCCCCTCGGCGTACACGCTGGCCGGCCCGCCGGAGAGCACGATGGCCTGCGGGTCGCGGGCCTTGATCTCGTCGACCGTCGCGGTATGCGGGATCACCTCCGAGAACACCCGCGCCTCACGGACGCGCCGGGCGATCAGCTGGGCGTACTGCGCGCCGAAGTCAACGACCAGGACGGGGCGAGACTGCGATGAGCCGCTTGCGCGAAGAGCGTCTGCCGAAGCGTTTTCCACCTGAACAGTCTAAGAGTTGGGCCGCTGCGCGCCCGGTCGGCCTCCGCCGGGGCTCAGGATCCGGTCCATCTGGGCATCGACGACGTCGCGCAGCTGAGCGTCGGTGACGTCGTCGAGTCCGGTCGACGAGCGCAGGAACGGCTCGAACAGGCGCCAACCGAGTTGCAGGGCAACGGCGTTGGCGACCGCCAACCGGGCGGCCCGGTCGTCGTCGCCGTAGCCGGGCCGCACCGTCTCCAGCAGCGAGGCCATGTTCGGGTATCTGGTCTGCAGCTGGCCCACCGGATATCCGTCCAGCAGGGCCCTGGCCAGCACGCGGATGTGCCGGTCGGTGGCGTGTTCGATATCGGCGGCGGACGCCCCGTCCGACATCAGCGCCAGCAGGCCGGCACCCAGATGTTCCAGCACCGCGCCGACCAGGCGTTCCTTGGTGCCGAAGTGGCGGTACACCAGGCCGTGGTTGACCCGGGAGCGGGCCGCGATGTCGCGGATTGAGGTGGCCGAGGGTCCACGTTGGGCGAACAGGTCCGCCGCGGCATCCAACACGGCGGCCACCACTTCGTCCCGGCCGGCCGGTGGCGAGCTTGTAGTCACCTGACTACAGTAGCGGTGTAGTCAGATGACTACACCCGCTCAACACCCCCTCGAAGGACCGCTATGACCATCACCGTCACCCAGCTCGGCAGCCGTATCGGCGCCCGCATCGACGGCGTCACCCTCGGTGGCGACCTCGACGCCGCCACCGTCGCCGCCATCCGCGCCGCCTTGTTACGCCACAAGGTGGTGTTCTTCGGTGGCCAGCACGATCTCGACGACGACCGCCAGCAGGCCTTCGCCGGACTCCTGGGCACCCCGATCGGACACCACGCCTTCAAGGGCGCCGGTGTCATCGCACCGATCGATTCCGACTACGCGAAGGCCACCCGCTGGCACACCGACGTCACCTTCCTGCCCGACTATCCGGCGATCTCGGTGCTGCGGGCGGTGACCCTGCCCCGTTACGGCGGCTCGACGCTGTGGGCCTCGACCGCGGCCGGCTATGACGCGCTGCCGGATGCGCTCAAGCGCCTCGCCGAGAACCTGTGGGCGCTGCACAGCAATCGGTATGACTACGTCGCCGCTCCGGTCGACGAGGCCACCGAGACCCAGCGTGCGCTGCGGGAGATGTTTCAGAAGCCGGACTTCCGCACCGAGCACCCGGTGGTGCGAGTGCATCCCGAGACCGGCGAGCGCACCTTGGTCGCCGGTGATTTCGTCCGCGGTCTGCTCGGGCTGGACAGCCACGAGTCCCATACCCTACTGGACCTGTTGCAGCGACGGATCACCCTGCCGGAGAACACCATTCGGTGGACCTGGGCGCCGGGTGACGTCGCCATGTGGGACAACCGGGCCACCCAGCATCGCGCCGTCGACGACTATGACGACCAGCGCCGGGTGATGCACCGGGTCACCCTGGCCGGTGACGTCCCCATCGACGTGTACGGCCGGCGCAGTCGCGCCGTCGGGGACGGGATGCAACGCCGGGCCGGCTGAACTCACAGTCGGGACAAGTATGAGATGAGCCAGAAACGGGCATGGTGGACTAGAGCTATCCACTAAGCGAAAGCGAGGCCGCCATGCTGGGCCTGCCCGAGGGCGTGCACGCCTGCCTGTTCGACCTGGACGGCGTGCTCACCGACACCGCCAGCGTGCACAAGCGGGCGTGGAAGACGATGTTCGACGACTATCTGCGTCGGCGCGACGGTGACTCGTTCACCCCGTTCGACATCGACCACGACTACCTCACCTATGTCGACGGCAAGCGCCGCGAGGACGGCGTGCGCGCCTTCCTGAACAGCCGCGGCATCGACCTACCCGACGGTGACCCGGATGATCCGCCGGAGGCCGAAACCGTCGCCGGCCTCGGCAATCGCAAGAACGCGATGTTCCAGCAGGTGCTGCATACCGACGGGGTGCAGGTGTTCGAGGGGTCGCGGCGTTACCTGGCCGAGGCTGCCGGGGCAGGGCTCGGCGTGGCGGTGGTGTCCTCCAGCGCCAACACCCGGGAGGTGCTCGAGGTGACCGGGCTGGCCCGCTACGTCGCGCAGCGCGTCGACGGCGTCACGCTGCGCGAGGAACACCTGCCCGGCAAGCCGGCGCCGGATTCGTTCCTGCGCGCGGCGCAACTGCTGGACGTCGAACCCGCCGCCGCCGCCGTCTTCGAGGACGCCCTGGCCGGGGTGGCCGCCGGTCGCGCCGGAGACTTCGGCTGTGTGGTGGGGGTGGACCGAGTCGGCCAGGCCGACGAATTGCGCTCGCACGGCGCCGATATCGTGGTCAACGACCTGGCCGACCTGTTGCGGGACGGCCGATGATCACCCACGACGCATTTCCCGTCGAGCCATGGCAGATCCGCGAGACGCGGCTGGATCTGGACATGCTGGCCCAGGCGGAGTCCATCTTCGCGCTGTCCAACGGGCATATCGGACTGCGGGGCAACCTCGACGAGGGCGAACCGCACGGCCTGCCGGGGACCTACCTGAACTCGTTCTACGAGACCCAGACCCTGCCCTACGCCGAGAGCGGGTTCGGGTACCCGGAAGCCGGCCAGACCATCGTCGACATCACCAACGGCAAGATCGTGCGCCTGCTCGTCGACGACGAACCCTTCGACGTCCGGTACGGCGAACTCATCGACCACGAGCGGGTACTGGATCTGCGGGCCGGCACGTTGGCACGGGTGGTCCAATGGCGCTCGCCGGCAGGCCAACAGGTCAAGGTCACGTCGACCAGGCTGGTGTCACTGACCCAGCGCAGCGTGGCCGCGATCGAATACGTGGTCGAGGCCGTCGATGAATTCGTCCGTCTCACAGTGCAATCCGAGCTGGTGGCCAACGAGGACCAACCGGAGCGATCCGATGATCCCCGGGTGGCCACCCGGCTGGAGCATCCCCTGCAAGCCGTGCACCACGAACACACCGACACCGGCGGGCTACTGGTGCACCAGACGACCTCCAGCGGACTGATGATGGCCGCGGCGATGGATCACGAGGTCGACGTTCCCGGCCGGGTCGAGATCACCACCGATTCCCGACCCGATCTGGCCCGTACGACGGTGATCTGCGGCCTGCGCCCCGGCCAGAAACTGCGCATCGTCAAGTATCTGGCGTACGGCTGGTCCAGCCTGCGCTCGCGCCCGGCCCTGCGCGATCAGGCGGCCGGGGCGCTGGCCGGCGCCAAGTACAGCGGCTGGCAGGGTCTGCTCGACAGCCAGCGAGCGTATCTCGACGAGTTCTGGGACGCCGCCGATGTCGAGGTGTTCGGCGACCCCGACTGCCAGCAAGCGGTGCGATTCGGGTTGTTCCATGTGCTGCAGGCCAGCGCGCGCGCCGAACGCCGGGCTATCCCCGGCAAGGGGCTCACCGGTACCGGTTACGACGGCCACGCGTTCTGGGACACCGAGGGTTTCGTGCTTCCGGTGCTCACCTACACCAAACCGCATGCCGCGGCCGATGCGCTGCGCTGGCGGGCGGCCACTCTCGAGCTGGCCAAGGACCGCGCACGCCAGCTCAGCCTGGCCGGCGCCAGCTTCCCCTGGCGGACCATCCGCGGCGAGGAGTGCTCGGCCTACTGGCCGGCCGGTACGGCGGCCTGGCATATCAACGCCGATATCGCCATGGCGTTCGAGCGCTACCGCGTGGTGACCGGTGACGACAGCTTGGAACGCGAATGCGGGCTGGCGGTGCTCGTCGAGACGGCGCGGCTGTGGCTGTCGTTGGGGCATCACGATCGGCACGGGAGGTGGCACCTGGACGGTGTCACCGGTCCCGACGAGTACACCGCCCTGGTCAGCGACAACATCTTCACGAATCTGATGGCCGCGCACAATCTTCGGGTGGCCGCCGCGGCATGCGTGCGCCACCCCGAGGCCGCTCATGCGATCGGCGTCAGCACCGAGGAAGCGGCCGCCTGGCGCGATGCGGCTGCGGCGGTGTACATCCCGTTCGACGAGGAGCTCGGCGTGCATCCGCAGTGCGCCGGCTTCACCAACCTCGCGGAGTGGGATTTCACCGCCGAGACCCGGTACCCGCTGCTGCTGCACGAACATTACGTGCGCCTCTACCCGACCCAGGTGCTCAAGCAGGCCGATCTGGTCCTGGCGATGCACTGGCACAGCCACGCCTTCTCCCCCGCCGAGAAGGCCCGCAATGTCGACTATTACGAACGCCGCACCACCAGGGACTCGTCGTTGTCGGCGTGCACCCAGGCGGTCATGTGCGCCGAGGTGGGGCATCTGGAACTGGCCCACGACTACGCCTACGAGGCCGCGCTCATCGACCTGCGGGACCTGCATCACAACACCCGCGACGGCCTGCACATGGCGTCGCTGGCCGGTGCGTGGACGGCGCTGGTCGCCGGATTCGGTGGACTGCGCGACGACCAGGGCATGCTGGCGCTGGATCCGCACCTGCCCGACGGCATCACCCGGCTACGTTTCCGGTTGCGCTGGAAGGACTTCCGACTGACGGTCGACGCCACCCACCACAAGGTGACCTACGGCCTGCGAGACGGGCCGGATGCCAAGCTGATCATCCGGCACGCCGGCGCCGATCTCGAACTCACCACGCAGGAACCGACAACCGTCGACGTGCACCCGCGCAAACCGTTGCTGCCGGTACCGCCGCAGCCCATCGGCCGGGAACCGATGCGGCGCCACCTCGTCACCGAGTGAACGTCTCCTGAGTGAGCGCCCCGGTCAGCCCGCCGAGCTGACCGGAGTGATCGGCAACCGCCGCAACGCACCCGGCGCGTCGGCAGGCACCACCGGACGCACCGGTGCGATGGGCGACAGCCGCTGGTAGGGCTCGCCCTGGGCCGGCCGCTGGTCCTGTTCACCCTTGTTGGGCCACAGCGACGCGGCCCGCTCGGCCTGCGCGGTGATCGAAAGCGACGGATTCACACCGAGATTCGCCGAGATCGCGGCGCCGTCGGTGACGTAGAGCGTCGGGTAGTTGTACACCCGGTGATACGGGTCGATGACGCCGCTTTCAGGGCTGTCACCGATGGCCGCACCGCCGAGGAAGTGCGCGGTGAGCGGGATGTTGAACAGCTCGCCCCACGTGCCGCCGGCCACCCCGTCGATCTTGGCGGCGATCCGGCGGGTCACCTCGTTGCCGATCGGGATCCAGGTCGGGTTCGGCTCGCCGTGGCCCTGCTTGGAGGACAGCATCCGCTTGCCCAGCGGACCGCGCTTGGTGAACGTGGTGATCGAGTTGTCCAGATGCTGCATCACCAGCGCGATGACGGTGCGTTCGCTCCAGTGCTGCGGGTTGAGCAACCGGATCAGATTCTTCGGGTCCTCCCCGGCCTTGGTCAGGAACTGGCGCCAGCGCGGGATGTCGCTGCCCAGAGGTCCGGCGCCGTCGGTCATCAGGGTCTGCAGCAACCCCATCGCGTTGGACCCCTTGCCGTACCGACACGGCTCGATGTGGGTGTCCGCGGTCGGGTGGATCGACGAGGTGATGGCCACGCCGTGGGTGAGGTCGCGGTCCGGGGAGACCGTCAACGTCTGGGCGCCGACGATCGATTCGGAGTTGGTCCGGGTCAGCACGCCGAGGCGCTGCGACAGCTTGGGCAGCGTGCCAGTGTCGCGCATCTTGAACAGCAGCTTCTGCGTGTTGTACGTACCGGCCGCCACGATGAGGTGGGTCGCGGTGTACGTCTTGCGCTTACGCCGCACCTTACTGCCGGTGCGGGCGGTGCGGATCTCCCACAGCCCGTCCGGCCGCTGGCTGAAGCTGGTCACCGTCGTCATCGGATGCACCTGCGCGCCTGCCGATTCGGCCAACCCCAGGTAGTTCTTCACCAGGGTGTTCTTGGCGCCGTGCCGGCAACCGGTCATGCACTCACCGCATTCGATGCAACCGGTCCTGGCCGGCCCGGCACCGCCGAAATAGGGATCCGGGACGGTCTTGCCCGGCGCTTTCTGCCCGTCCGGGCCGAAGAACACCCCGACCGGGGTGGCAACGAAGGTGTCGCCCACCCCCAGGTCGTCGGCGACCTCTTTCATCAGCCGGTCGGCGTCGGTGAAGGTCGGGTTGGTCACCACGCCGAGCATCCGCTGCGCCTGCTCGTAGTGCGGCATCAACTCCGACCGCCAGTCGGTGATGCCCGACCATTGCTTGTCGGCGAAGAACGGCTCCGGCGGCACGTAGAGGGTGTTGGCGTAGTTGAGCGATCCGCCGCCCACCCCGGCGCCGGCCAGGATCATGCAGTTGCGCAGCAGGTGGATGCGCTGGATGCCGTACATGCCCAGGTGCGGCGCCCACAGGAAACGGCGCAGGTCCCAGGAGGTCTTGGCGAAATCCGCATCGGCGTATCGCGGGCCGGCTTCCAGGACTCCCACCCGGTAGCCCTTTTCGGTGAGTCGCAGCGCGCTGACGCTGCCCCCGAAACCCGAGCCGATGATCGCGACGTCATAGTCAGGCTGCATGTGACCAGTATGACGCTACCGGTAGGTAACTTCTAGACAGGAAGGCCTAACTTGTAAAGGAAAGTCTCGGACTCACCCTGCCTCATCCGCCGACGGTCAGTCCGACCTTCTGGAATTCCTTGAGATCGCAGTAGCCCGCCTTGGCCATCGACCTGGCCAGCCCGCCGACCAGATTCAGCGAACCGAACGGGTCGTCGGACGGGCCGTCGAGCACCTGCTTGAGCGACGGCCGTTCCCCCAGCGCCACCTGCAGCAGCGCGCCGCGTGGCAGCGACGGATGCGCGGCGGCCGAGGGCCAGAACCAGCCGCCGCCGAGGGCCTCGTCCGCAATGGCCAGCGGGGTGCCCAGCACCACGGCGTCGGCGCCGCAGGCGATGGCCTTGGCGAGGTCGCCGGAGGTGTGGATATCGCCGTCGGCCAGCACGTGCACGTACCGCCCGCCGGTCTCGTCGAGGTATTCGCGGCGGGCCGCGGCGGCGTCGGCGATGGCGGTGGCCATCGGCACGCTGATGCCGAGCACCTCGTCGCTGGTCGTCACGCCGTGGGTGGAGCCGTAACCGACGATGACACCGGCGGCACCGGTGCGCATCAGATGCAGCGCGGTCCGGTGGTCCAGCACCCCGCCGGCGACGACGGGGATGTCGAGTTCGGAGATGAAGGTCTTGAGGTTCAGCGGCTCGCCATCTTGGGCGACCCGCTCGGCGGAGATGATGGTGCCCTGGATGACCAGCAGGTCGATCCCGGCGGCCACCAGCGCCGGAGTCAGCGCCTGCGCGTTCTGCGGGCTGACCCGCACCGCGGTGGTGACCCCGGCTTCGCGGATCCGCGCCACGGCGGCACCGAGCAGCTCGGGATCCAGCGGGGCCGCGTGCAGCCGCTGCAGCAGCCGAATGGCGGCCGACTCGTCGTCGGACGTCGCTGCGGTCTCCACCACCTGCGCGATCTTGGCCTCGACATCGGCGTGCCGCCCGATCAGTCCCTCGCCGTTGAGCACGCCGAGGCCGCCGAGGCGGCCCATCTCGATGGCGAACTCGACCGATACCAGGGCGTCGGTGGGGTGTGCCACCACCGGGATCTCGAATCGGTAGGCGTCCAGCTGCCAGGCCGTGGAAACGTCCTTGCTGGATCGGGTGCGCCGCGACGGGACGATGTTGATGTCGTCCAGTTCGTAGGTGCGGCGGGCGGTTCTGCCCATGCCGATTTCAACCATGTCGCGCATTTGCTCGTGAATCCCTAACCGCTAGCGGGCGTAGTAGTTCGGCGCTTCGACCGTCATGGTGATGTCGTGCGGGTGGCTCTCCTTGAGCCCCGCGGCCGTGATCTGGACGAACTGCGCCTGCTGCAGGTGCTCGATGGTGTCCGACCCGGTGTATCCCATGGCGGCACGCAACCCGCCGGTGAGCTGGTGGATGACCGTCGACAGCGGGCCCCGGAACGGTACCCGGCCCTCGATGCCCTCGGGCACCAGCTTGTCCTCGGAGAGCACGTCGTCCTGGAAGTAGCGGTCCTTCGAGAAACTCTTCTGCGTGCCGCGGCCCTGCATGGCGCCCAACGAGCCCATGCCGCGGTAGCTCTTGAACTGCTTGCCGTTGACGAAGATCAGGTCACCGGGTGATTCGGCGGTGCCCGCCAGCAGCGAGCCCAGCATCGCGGTGGACGCACCGGCGGCCAACGCCTTGGCGATATCACCGGAGTACTGCAGGCCACCGTCGGCGATCACCGGCACGCCCTTGGGCGAGCAGGCCGCGACGGCCTCGAGGATCGCGGTGATCTGCGGGGCCCCGACACCGGCGACCACGCGGGTGGTGCAGATCGAGCCCGGTCCGACACCGACCTTGACCGCGTCGGCGCCGGCCTCCACCAGCGCGGCGGCCGCGGCGCGGGTGGCCACGTTGCCGCCGACCACGTCGACCCGTTCCCCGACGACGGACTTGAGGCGGCTCACCATGTCCAACACCAGTCGGTTGTGCGCGTGCGCGGTGTCGACGATCAACACGTCCACCCCCGCGTCGACCAGCGTCATGGCCCGGGTCCACGCGTCGTCACCGATACCGACGGCGGCACCGACGAGCAGCCGGCCGTCGCTGTCCTTGGTGGCCAGCGGGAACTGTTCGGTCTTGACGAAGTCCTTGACCGTGATCAGGCCGGTCAGCTTGCCGTTGCCGTCGACGATCGGCAGCTTCTCGATCTTGTTGCGCCGCAGCAGGCCCAGCGCAGCCTCGGCCGAGACGCCTTCCTGCGCGGTGATCAGCGGCGCCTTGGTCATCACCTCGGCGACCGGCTTGTCCATGTCGACCTCGAACCGCATATCGCGGTTGGTGATGATCCCGACGAGGGAGCCCTTCTCGTCGACGACCGGAAGACCGGAGATCCGGAACCGGGCGCACATCGCGTCCACCTCGGCCAGGGTGTTGTCCGGCGAGCAGGTCACTGGATCGGTCACCATGCCCGCCTCGGAACGCTTGACCGTCTCGACCTGGCCAGCCTGCTCGGCGACCGAGAGGTTGCGGTGCAGCACCCCCATACCGCCGGCGCGGGCCATCGCGATGGCCATCCGGGATTCGGTGACGGTGTCCATCGCCGAACTCACCAGCGGAACCTTCAACCGGATCCGCTTGGTCAGCTGGCTGGATGTGTCCACGTTGGCCGGGACGACATCCGAGGCGGCCGGCAGCAGCAGGACATCATCGAATGTCAGCCCGAGCATCGCGATCTTGGTCGGATCATCGCCACCGGTGGACACCGGCACGGCGAGGGGGATGCTGCTGCTTTCAGCAATTGACATGGGTGGAGCCTCCAGGAACCAACAGGCGTGGATCTAAAGGGCCATCTTATCGGCACTGACCTCGATGCTCGTGACTACACCCGCCGGGTCTCGCCAAGGGCGAACGGCTGGCGCGGATGTGGCGGGGCTGCGTAGGCTAGATGCGTGCGCGATGACTTCCCGCCGGGGCTGCCGCCTGACCCGTTCGCCGATGACCCGTGCGACCCGTCGGCCGCGCTCGACGCGATCGAACCGGGCCTGCCGCTCGATCCGCAGGAGCGAAGCGCCGTCGAAGCCGATCTCGCCGATCTGGCCGTATACGAGGCCCTGCTCGCCCACAAGGGAATTCGCGGGCTGGTGGTGTGCTGCGACGAATGCCAGCAAGACCACTATCACGACTGGGACATGTTGCGGGCGAACCTGCTGCAGCTGCTCGTCGACGGCACCGTGCGTCCGCACGAGCCGGCCTACGACCCTGAACCCGACGCCTACGTGACGTGGGATTACTGCCGCGGCTATGCCGACGCGTCCCTCAACGAGGCCACCTCGGAACCCGACGGATACCGCTGATCTCCTGATCCGCCCGCGCGGTGCGCCGCGTCGTTGCTGTCGGTGCCGTCCGCGCTGTCAGTGCCCGCTGGGCGGCCCGACGGGCACCGTCGTCGTCACCACGACCTCCGGCGACCGCTGCTGTGGCGCCTGCGCTTCTTTGGTGGCCTGCACCGTCTCCTGGGCAGGCGCCGGGGTGCGTGCCGGCGGTGCGCTCGGTTCCTGCTGTTGCACCGGCGGTGCCGCCGAGGGCGGCGCCTCCGCTGCCGGGGCGACCGTCGTCGTGGTGGCCGGGCGCGCCACGGTCGCCTGGGTTGTCGTGGTGGTGGTGGTCGTCGCGGTCGTCGTCGCGGTGGTGCTCGGGGCGGCCGTCGTCGTGGTGGTGCTGGGCGCCACGGTCGTAGTGGTGGTCGTGGCGCTCGGGCTCACCGTGGTGGTCGTCGCACTCGGGGTGGCCGACGTGGTCGTGGGCGATGCGGTGGTGGCCGACGTGCTGGTCGTCTCCGACGGTGCCGACGTCGTGGTACCCGGCTCCGACGTGGTGGTGGATGCGTCGGCGCTCGGCGATGTCGTGGGCTGCGACGGGGATGTGGTGGTGACGGTGACCTCGGAGCCGGGTGTCGACGGCACACTGGTCACCTCGGGCGGTGTCGACACCGCCGTGGTGTCGGTGCGGCTCTCGATGACCGGCAGCGGCAGCAGCGTCAGCGGCGAAGACGGCAGCGCGGGCATCGGTTGCCCCGGCGGCGGCAGCGTGGCGGCCGGATCCTGCTCGACGACCTTGTAGGTCAACGCATTCCACTGCTGGATGAGCTCGGACTTGCGCTCGACGGTCTCGACGCTCTGCACCTTGGTCGACAATGCGGTCAGCCGCTCCTGGGCCTGGTCCCACTGGCCGTTGTCGATGAGCTGCTGCACCTGCTGCATCTCGGTCTGGGCGGCCAACACCACCGCGTCGTCGCGGGTCTGGCGCTGGTCACCGAACAGCATGGTGTGCAGGCCGTAGAGCCCGTCGCCCGGATCGGCGCTGTACACCATCGACCCGAAGCCGCCGAGGCACAGCACCGCCGCGGCGGCAGACCCGATGACCGCCAGCGATCGCCGGTTACGTCGCCGCGAGGAGAAATCCAATGCGTTCCGCAGCGCGGACTCGGCCTCCAGGGGCGGCACCACATGGTCGATGGGTACCTGGCGCACCTCGTCGCGCCAGCCGGACAGCAGGAAGGCCAGTTCGGCGTCCGCGCGGTCGGTCGAATAGACCGGCTGCTCGGCGGCCAGCGCGTCGAGGAACTTGTCGGCGCGGTTGATGTCGTTGAGCGAAGGGTCGCCGCCATTGGCGGTCCAGCGGCCGAAATCAGGCATAGTCGCCTCCGACCGCGGTGATCTCGGACTTCAGCTTGGCCAGCGCCCGGTGCTGCGCGACGCGCACGGCCCCCGGTGTGCTGCCCACCGCTTCGGCCACCTCTTCGGCACTCATCCCGACGACGACACGCAGGATGATGATCTCGCGTTGCTTCTCGGGCAGCGTGGCGAGCAGGCGGTCCATCCGCGCCGAGGCCTCGGAGTCCAGCGCCCGCTGTTCGGGGCCGGCTTCCCCCGAGAGCCGCTCCGGCACCACATCGGTGGGTTCGGAGCGGTTACGCGCCGATGCCCGGTGGGCGTCGGCGATCTTGTGCGCAGCGATGCCGTACACGAAGGCCAGGAACGGACGTCCCTGATCCTGGTAGCGCGGCAGCGCCGTGATGGCGGCCAAGCACACCTCCTGCGCAATGTCATCTGCCGATAGACCACTTCGTTCTGCTGACCCGATCCGCGCCCGGCAATACCGGACGATGATCGGGCGGATGGTCTCCAGCACCACCCGAAGCGCGTCCCGGTCACCGGCCACCGCATCAGCGACGACAGCATCGAGACGTTCTCCCGAAATTGTCATCGTGGGTGATATCTCCAGCGTTACGTGAGGGACACATCCAGGCAGGGTGTGCGTCAGATAAACACTAACGATCCGGCGGTGCCGATCCGCTTCAGCGACGCGTCCACACGCCGCCTCTGCGTCGCACTGTATCGGCGGCGGCGTCCCGAACGGCCGCGACGTGCGCGGGCGGATGCACCGTACTTCCGATGTCGGCCAGCAGGCAGGCCAGCGCCCACCGCAGCGGAACCAGCCCGAGCCGTTCGGTATCACCGAAGGCCTCGTCGGCGATACGGCGGGCATCCGGGAGCCGACCGGCGCTGCACAACGCGGCGGCCAGCACCACGGCCGATTTCACCGCATGCCGCGGCGACCCGGTCGATTCAGCCAGCTCCGTCGCCCGCTCGGCATGGCCGACGGCGACCGCGCCGGCACCGCCTGCCATGTTCAGTTCGGCCGACACCCAGTGCAGCCGCACAGGCAGCCGGGCCGGTCCGGACCCGTCGATCAGCCGTTCCGCCCGTTGCAGCAAGGTGGCCGAGAGCGCGAACCGTCCCACGCCGAGGGCGTCGGCAGCCAGCCCGATGAGCGCGTCCGCGCCGGCCTCGCGGTCCTGGCCGGCCGCTGCCCAGGCCCGGCCGTCCCACCCGCGGGCGAGGTCGTGCCCGCCGAGCTGGCGCAGGAAGGACGCACGGGTGCTGTAGGACAGGGACAGCAGTGGCTCACCCCCGGGGCCCGGCGCGGTGTGGGCCGCCAGATGAGCAAGGTCGGTCAGGGCGCTGGCGTAGCGCCCCTGGCCACCGGCCGCGACGGCGCGCAGCCACCGATCGCGCTGTGAGGTCGGCGCGGGCAGGGGCCAGAGGTCCGGCCGGGGACCGAAAGCGGCCTCGGCCAGGCATGTTGTCGCGGACGTCATCGAATTGCGACGGTATCAACGCCCCGGGCAGGGCCCGAGCGCGCCCCGAGACACGTGATCAAAGCAACCTTGGTTAACACTTGATGGTCACCATGTTTCCGTCAGATCACCGACACCCGCGGTACCGGATAAAAGTAAATTCGGCGAACTGCGGAAATACGCATGCGTGTCCGCGCGGCGCCGTTTCTTGAACACTCTTCTCGTTGCATGCGGGTCGCATTGATGAACGTGATGTAAATTCTCACGCTGCGGCTATGTGGTTACGCACAGGACCTGGCTATTGACGTTTTTTCGGTAGCCCTTCTACGTTGTGTGCACACGAGTGGTCATCGGTGACAAGTGCTCGGATCGGTTCCGCGACTCACGCACCTACGCGTTCGCGAATTGGGTGTGAAGAGAGGGGTTTTCCACATGCCACAGCCGCAGCAACTTCCCGGACCAAATGCCGACATCTGGGATTGGCAAATGCAAGGTCTTTGCCGGGGTGTCGATTCCTCGGTGTTCTTCCATCCCGACGGTGAGCGCGGCCGGGCCCGCGCCCAGCGCGAGATGCGCGCCAAGGAAATGTGCCGCAGCTGCCCGGTGATCACCCAATGCCGCACGCACGCGCTCGCCGTCGGCGAGCCCTATGGCATCTGGGGCGGCTTGAGCGAATCCGAACGCGAAATGTTGCTCAAGCGCGGAATCCGCCGCACCGCCTGACATACCAGCCGACGAAAGGCCTCGCCCGCGCAGCCGGGCGGGGCTTTTCTGCACCTTGAGCCGGGCATGCGATGGTAAGCCTGGACCGTCCGCACGCGTCCCCGGTAGCCAGGAGGTCCCATGCCCACCGATCCATCGACCGAAGGCACCGTGATCGTCACGGAGACCGGCGCGGGGACCTATACCCAGGAGATCATCGCCGGGTCGCACCAGCTGACCGCCGACGAGCCCCAGCCGGTCGGTGACGACGACGGCCCGACCCCGTACGATCTGCTGCTCGCCGCGCTGGGGTCGTGCACGTCGATGACGGTGCGGATGTACGCCGATCGCAAAGGGTGGCCACTGGATCGCGTGCGGGTCACGCTGCGCCATTCCCGCATCCATGCCAAGGACTGCGCCGACTGCGAAACCACCAAGGGCTGGATCAGCCATATCGACCGGGAGCTGGAACTGATCGGTGACCTGGACGACGCTCAGCGCCAGAAGCTGCTGGACATCTCCGAGCGGTGCCCGGTTCATCAGACGCTGACCGGCGAGGTGCGGATCGCCACGGCGCTGCGCTAGCGGGTTACCCGCGGCGATCAGAACACCCGGCGCGGTACCAGCACCACGCGCCAGCGGTCCGGGTCCTCGAACGTCAACGCGCCCACCTTGGTCCAGTACGGATTCTCCGGTTCGACCGGCTCGTGCCCGGCGGCCGCAAGACGTTCGACCACGTCGTACATCGGAGCCTCGCCGTGGAAGTACAGCACCAGCAGATTGTCCAGTGTCGGTGCCGGACAAGGACTTCCGTCGACATGGGTGGTGAACTCCAGGTGGTACTCGGTGCCGGGCAGCCCCAGCATGACGCCGGTGTAGCCGTCGTGGTCCTCGAACCGGTAGAGGACGGGTAAGCCGAGGTGATCGGCGTAGAACCGCTGCACCTCCGCCAGCTGATCGGTGGGCCGGGCGACGCGTATCTGGGCGAGCTCGATGGTCATGCCCGCCAGTGTCCGACCTCAACGGCGGTTGAGGTCAAGCCTGCCGTCGCGGTGTGGCGTTACCGGAATGGCCCCGAAATCTCGGAATCGCCTGGGCAAACTCTCAGTTCCGTCTCAGTCACCGCCGGAAAATGGTGGTTAAGCAACTGTGCTGGTTGATGATCGAAGAAAGTGATGCACACACCACAATGACAAACCCTGAGCGGCAACCCTTTCAGTCTCCCGATCCGAATGCTCCTCTGACCCAGCCGATTCCACGCGTGCAGGACTGGCGGTACGCCACCCAGCAACCGGTGCCGCCGTTCTACCAGCGTGCCCCGCACGCCAATACGGCACCCGCCGGCCCGAAACGTCCGCGGGTGGCACTGCTTGCCGCCGGCGCTCTTGCCGTCGCGGTGGCCGGCGGCGGGATTGGGGCCACCGCAGCCTGGATGGCTCATCCGCAGAGCCCCACCGCCCCGCACGCGGTCGCCGCGCCGGCCAACGGGGCCCAGGTGCCGGCGTCGAAGCCGGCCGCCTCGACCGCACCCACCGGTTCGGTCGAACAGGTCGCGGCCAAGGTGATGCCGAGTGTGGTGAAACTGCGGATCGACATGGGACAGGGCGAGGCCGAGGGTTCCGGTGTGGTGCTCAGTCCCGACGGCCTGATCCTGACCAACAATCACGTCGCGTCGGCCGGTTCGGAGGGGTCCGACGGTGCTCAACCCGCCGCGATGGGCAGCAATGGGGCCGGCGTGACCAGGACCGTGACCTTCTCCGACGGCCGGTCGGTGCCGTTCAGTGTGGTCGGCACCGACCCCACCGGTGACCTGGCGGTCGTGAAGGCCGAAGGTGTGTCCGGTCTGACCCCGATCGCCATCGGCTCGTCCAAGGACGTCAAGGTCGGCGAGCAGGTGGTGGCCATCGGGTCACCACTGGGTCTGCAGGGCACCGTCACCACCGGCATCGTCAGCGCGCTGAACCGGCCGGTGGCTGCCGGGGACGGGTCGGGCGGCGGTCAGGCTTCGGTGCTCGACGCCATCCAGACCGATGCGGCCATCAACCCCGGCAACTCCGGTGGTGCGTTGGTGAACATGAAGGGCGAGCTGATCGGGATCAACTCCGCGATCGCCACGCTGGGCGCCGGACAGGGCGGTCCGGGCGGCGGTGGCGGCGAGAGCGGTTCGATCGGGCTTGGCTTCGCGATCCCCTCGGATCAGGCCAAGCGCATCGCCGACGAGTTGGTGTCCACCGGCACGGCCAGCCATGGAGCGCTCGGCGTGCAGCTCAGCGCCAATCCGTCGGCGGGCAACGGGGCCGCCATCGCCGGAGTGGCCGACGGTGGACCGGCCGCGGCGGCGGGAATCCCGGACGGCGCGGTGATCACCAAGGTCAACGATCAGGTGATCGACGGGCCCGAGGCGCTGGTCGCCGCGGTGCGTTCGAAGGCACCCGGGGACAGCGTCGCGCTGACCTACCTCGATCCCTCCGGCGCGTCCCAGACCGCCCAGGTGACGCTCGGAAAGGCGTGAGCACCAGCTGATCCACCCCGACCGACGGCCGCCGCAATGCCCCCTCCCCCTCATTGCGGCGGCCGTTTCGGTCATACGGACTGCTGAGCAGACGGCGCCGGCGCGCCGAGTTGCCGGACCACGAAATCAGCCGCCTGGTCGGCCATTCCGTTGTCCTTGTAGGCGCTGTGCGCGGCCCGGTCGAGGCTGATGCCCGGCGAGCACACCGGGTCACCTGGCGCGCACAATTCGAGCGTCTTGGCCTGATAACGACCGCCGATCTCGATGGGCGGCGCCTGCCGATCTGCGAGACCGAGAAACAGCGGCGACGGGGTGCCGAAGAGCACGACGGCGTCGACATGTGGCGCGACCGACGCCGGCATCGGACCGGAAAGGCCGGCAGGCAACACGAATCCGGCCGGCACGCTGTCGGCGGTGGTGTACGCCGCGACCGCAGCACCCTGCGAGTACCCGCCGAGCACGATCTTGGTATTCGGGCAGCTGGCGGCCGTGGACTCGATGGTGTCGGCGGCGTCGGCGACGCCCTGGGCGGCCTCTGCGAAATCCAGTGACGCCGGGTAGTTCACCGCGTACGGACTCACCGATTCACCTGGCAACCGGGCGGTGAGCGCATCGACGAAGGCCTGGCCGGTGGCGCCGACTCCCGGCGCCTCGAAGGTCCCGCGGGCGAAGACCACCTGCACGTCGGGGCACGAAGGGGCGGCGGTGGCGGTTGCCTGCGGCCCCAACAGGGCGGTGGCGGACAGGCCGGCCGCGACGAGCGTGAATCCGGTGATGAGCTTCATGGTGGAACCTCTCAGTGGTGGCGCGCGGCAGTTGTCGTGGACTTAGGGGGTGGTGGACCCAGCGTCCCGTGCCCGACGCGGTGTACGCATCGCAGCTGGCAACAAGCTGTGAGTACCTGCTACCCGGTAGTGCAGACGGCGGCCAGCCAGGATGTCCCGCGGGCCGACTCGGGTCGACGATGGTCATATCACCGACCACCACGAAGGAAACGACATGAAGGTCAACCTTTTTCGAGCATCGGGCATCACCGCAGCCGCCGTCGCGGTGGGTATCGGACTGGCTCCCGTCGCCGCCGCCGCACCCCAGCCGGCGTGCGACCGGGCAGGCACCACCTGCGCCGGCACCGGTGACTACAGCGCCAACTTCAGCGAACCGGTATCGCAGCCGGATCCCTATGGCTTCCTGTTCTGGCAGCAGCCCTAGGCCCGTTTCCGCCAACTATCGACAATATCGCGCCAGCCTGGAATGACCCTCCACCACAACAGGTTTGAACATTCAACGCAGTATTCACCACGAAAGAGGATGATCACCATGAAGAAGTTCGGAGTCGCCACCCTGATCGCCACCGGAATGACCGCCGCCGTTCTGGGCCTGGCCGGCCCTGCCGCAGCCGCCACCCCCACCGGCCCGCACTACAGCGTCGACAACCAGGACGAGGTGAGCACCACCAACGGTTTCGTCGACCAGGCCTTCTGACACCACGTCGAGACGCCCCCGGCCCGCCAGGCCGGGGGCTCTTTCGTAAGGTGATCGCGTGCGGACGCGACGCATCGGCATCGGCAGCGCCTCGGTGCTGGTCACCGAGGACGACGACGTGTCCGTGGCACGCGGCATCCGGTACGCGACGGCCGAACGGTTCGCCGTCCCGCAGCCGGTACCGGTCGGCGCGGGGCCGATCGACGCGACCGTGCGCGGCCCGGCCTGCCCACAGTTGCCGTCCCGGCTGGAGTTCGCCACCGGCCCGGTGGTCGATGGCCTGCAGATCAGCGAGCACTGTCAGGTGCTCAGCGTCACCGCACCGACCGGTGCGGTCCGGCTGCCGGTGATGGTGTGGTTTCACGGCGGGGCGTACGTGTCCGGCGGCGGCGAATCGGCGAAATACGATCCGCATGCACTGGCCACCGAGGGGCAGGTCGTGGTGGTGACGGTCACCTACCGACTGGGCATCTTCGGGTATCTGAACCTGCACGATCCGCAGACCCAGAACCTGGGCCTGCGTGATCAGCTGTGTGCGTTGCGCTGGGTTCGGGACAATATCGCCGCCTTCGGCGGGGATCCGGCCCGGGTGACGATCTTCGGGCAGTCGGCGGGCGGCGATTCGGTGATGGCCCTGATGCTGTGCGAGGAGTCCGCGGGCCTGTTCACCCGGGCCATCCTGCACAGCGCCCCGCTGGGACTGCGGGCCGACCGATCGAAGTTGACGGCCACCATGCGCGATGCGGCGCTGACGTCCCTCGGCAGGGTTGCGGCCCTGGAAGCCGATGTCGAGCAGCTGCTCGACGCGCAGGTCGCCGCTGCGGCTGCCGCCCGGCGGTTCGGCCGGCTGGGAATGATGCCGTTCGCTCCCCTTCTCGGTATGGCGCCGCTGCCACCCGCCGGTGAGATCCGGGCGAGGATCGCCGATGCGGCATCACGGATCGACATTTTGGTGGGTTCCACCCGTGACGATGGACGGCCCTTCGTCACGATCGACCCGCGGACCAGCCGCCTGCACCGCCTCGGTCCGCCCGGCGCCCTGCTCGCCGCGGCCGTCGGGCGTACCTTCACCAGGCAGGTATTCGGCCGTCCCGCAACCGAATTGGCCGACGACTGGGTACGGGCGGGGGGACGTTCGGCGAGTTTCCGTGTCGACTGGGCTCCCCCGCACGCGCCGCTGGGCGCCTGCCATTGCATCGAGCTTCCGCTGCTGCTCGGATCACCCACGGCTTGGGCGAACGCGCCGATGCTCGGCCCCGATCCCCACCCGATCGACGACACGGTGGCCCGCCGGATGCGGGCGCTGTGGAGTGGTTTCGCCCACGACGGTGCTGCCGCGCTGGAAACGGCCTCGCTGACCATCGGGTGATCGGAGACTGGGGCGTCGTGCCTGTCGGTTCGATGCCGCCGGCCAGGACTCCACACAGTCGTTTCCCGAAGGCGATATCACCGGCGATATCGCCTTCGGGAGTCACCTCCTTCCGGTGCGGACCCGTGCTGTAACTCGGGCGGTGGATATTCCGACATACCGGCAGTAACTGAGGGAAGGAGTGTCGATGGCTCACCGTTGCTGCGGCGCAGTGGCCGTCTCGATGCTGGTGCTGCCGATCGTCGTCACCGCTACCCCGGCGCAGGCCGCTCCCCTGCCGGACTTCTGCACGTCGGCGGTGGGCGACGTCTGTACGACGCGGTTGACGTCGGTGACGGCCGACGCGGTCGACGGGACGATCACCGGCACACCGATCGGCGGCGCAGCACCGGTAACGCTTGCCGGACAGGGCGACGCCTACCTGAAATCCACCGGATTCGGCGTCGCAGCCCCGGAGCCCGTGCAGGACTGGGACGCGACGATCGACCGGGTCGGCGGCCTCAGCGTCGACCCCACTGACCCGAGCTGGTATGGCAATGCGAAGGCCCGGGTGTTCTTGCCGAGGACCCTCAACGAGTTGGCCACTCGGTTTCCGCCCGACAGCCTGGTGGTCCGGTTCGCGCCCGATGACGGCCAACCGGGGGTGTTCCGGCTGGTATCCATACAGCCGACAGCCCGATAACGACAACACCCATGGACCGCACGTCATAGTGTTGAGCAGATAATCACCACGTGCCGCAGTCAGCACTGCGGTGGGGGAACGGGGGGAAGATGCGAAAACAGCTCGTCATGGGAATCGGGGTTGCGGCGGTGCTCGCCGGGGGTTTTGTCGGGGCGCCGCGGGCCTACGCCGACGATCAGTCATTTCTGAATGAACTGCGGGCCAACAACTTTCCGGGCCTGACCTTCGCCGGCCAGCAGATGCCCGATGCGGCCGTCATCGCACAGGGCTACATGGCCTGTAATCGGATGCATCTGGGGCAGTCGGCCGACGATCTGATCGCGCAGGTGAACCCGGCCGATGCCACCATCGGTCGCATGTTGGTGCGCGCCGCGCAGCACAATCTGTGCCCCGACACGCTGTGACGCTCAGCTGACGTCTCGGGGCCGGTAGCGAAAACGCCCCCGGCCCAAGCGGACCGGAGGCGTTTCGCGACGCTACGAACTAGTGCGCGTGGCCGTGATGGCCGTGGCCGTGATCTTCCTCCTCGGCCGGCTTGTCGACGACAGCCGTCTCGGTGGTGAGCACCATCCGGCCGACCGACGCGGCATTGAGCACCGCCGAACGGGTCACCTTCGCCGGGTCCACGATGCCCTCGGCGAGCAGGTCGCCGTAGGTCAGCGTGGCCGCGTTGAAGCCCTGGCCGTTGGGCAGTTCGCTGACCTTGTTCACCACAACCGAGCCATCGAGCCCGGCATTGGTGGCAATCCAGTACAGCGGGGCCGACAGCGCCTTGGCGAACGCCTCCAGGCCGATCAGCTCGTCGCCGGACAGCGAAGACCGCAGGCCGTCGAGCGCGGCACCTGCCTGCACCAGCGCGGCACCGCCGCCGGTGACGATGCCCTCTTCGACGGCGGCCTTGGCTGCCGCGACCGCGTCCTCCACGGCCTCCTTGCGCTTCTTCAGATCGGTCTCGGTGGCCGCACCGACCTTGATGACCGCCACGCCGCCGGCCAGCTTGGCCAGCCGTTCCTGCAGCTTCTCCCGGTCCCAGTCCGAATCGGTGTTCTCGATCTCGCTGCGCAGCTGAGCGATGCGCCCGTCGATGTCGGCCTTGGTGCCGCCACCGTCGACGATCACGGTGCTGTCCTTGTTGACCACCACGCGCCGGGCCGAACCCAGCACCTCGAGGCCGGCCTCACGCAGCAGCAGACCCACATCGGGGTTGACCACCTGGCCACCGGTCACGATGGCGAGGTCGTCGAGGAACGCCTTGCGGCGGTCACCGAAGAACGGCGCCTTGACCGCGACGGCCTTGAGCGTCTTGCGGATGGCGTTGACCACCAGGGTGGACAGGGCTTCACCCTCGACGTCCTCGGCCACGATCAGCAGCGGCTTGCCGGCCTGGGCGACCTTTTCCAGCAGCGGCAGCAGGTCAGGCAGCGAGCTGATCTTGTCGCGGTGCAGCAGCACCAGCGCGTCTTCGAGCACCGCTTCCTGGGAGTCGAAGTCGGTGACGAAGTAGGCCGAGATGAAGC
This sequence comes from Mycolicibacterium chengduense, assembly GCF_033741155.1. NCBI lineage: Bacteria > Bacillati > Actinomycetota > Actinomycetes > Mycobacteriales > Mycobacteriaceae > Mycobacterium > Mycolicibacterium chengduense. The sequence goes on from NZ_JAWQNH010000010.1 coordinate 47,892, forward strand.
CCTTGTCGAAGCCGACGCCCTCGGTCACCTCCAGCTCGGTGTGCAACGTCGAGGATTCCTCGACGGTGACGACGCCGTCGTGGCCGACCTTGGTGATGGCCTCGCCGACCAGCTCACCCACCTCTTCGTCACGCGACGACACGGTGGCAACCTGCACGATGGCCTTCTTGTCCGACACCGGGGTGGCGGCGGCCAACAGCGCCTCGGAGACCGCGTCCGCGGCCTTGGAGATGCCCGAACCCAGCGCGATCGGGTTCGCGCCGGCCGCGACATTGCGCAGGCCGGCCTTGACGATGGCCTGCGCCAGCACGGTGGCAGTGGTGGTGCCGTCACCGGCGACGTCGTTGGTCTTGGTGGCCACCGACTTGACCAGCTGGGCGCCCAGGTTCTCGAAGGGATCCTCGAGGTCGATCTCGCGGGCGATGGTGACACCGTCGTTGGTCACGGTGGGCCCACCGAAGGCCTTGGCCAGCACCACGTGGCGGCCGCGCGGGCCCAGGGTCACCCGGACGGCGTCGGCAAGCTTGTCGACACCGGCCTCCATGGCCCTGCGCGCAGTCTCGTTGAATTCGATCTGCTTGCTCATGAATGTCCTTTAGGGAGAAGAACGCATACCGCCCCGGATATCTCCCGTACGCATACGGGGATCTCCGGGGCGGGACACGAGTGCTTGTTACTTGGAGACGACAGCCAGCACGTCGCGGGCCGAGAGGATCAGGTACTCCTCGCCGCCGTACTTGATCTCGGTGCCGCCGTACTTGCTGTAGATGACGGTGTCGCCCTCGGCAACGTCCAGGGGGATCCGCTTCTCGCCATCCTCATCCCAGCGGCCGGGGCCAACTGCGACGACGGTGCCTTCCTGCGGCTTTTCCTTGGCGGTGTCGGGGATGACCAGACCGGACGCGGTCGTGGTCTCGGCCTCGTTGGCCTGAACGAGGATCTTGTCCTCGAGTGGCTTGATGTTCACGCTCGCCACGATGGAGCCCTCCACTTGTTGGGTATGAGTCCGGTTACCCGGGTCCTCGGTTTTTCAGGTGTTCGGCATACGTCCGTGCCCTCGCTCCGTCGTCGCGGGTGCCGGCGCTGGGGCTGGCCGCTGCCACCTAGCACTCTATACACGCGAGTGCTAGCACTCAAGGATGGGCTCTGATTACCCGCCCAGGGGTGGGGCCGGCGGGTTCGACGATCGCGCCCCGGCGGCAAAAACTCCCAGCGATCTGCCAGGAAACCGGTCCTACGGTGAAAATATGACGGGGGATGCAGTTCTGGGGGTTTCGCCGGAGGACGTGCAGCGGGTATCGGCGGCCGTCTCGGCCCACGCCGATGAGCTGGTCAGCGGACTACGAGCACTGGACACCGAAGTGTCCGATTTCGTGGGCAGCGGATGGACGGGGTTGTCCAGCGGGTCCTTCGCCCAGTCCTTCTGGCGCTGGCACGAGGGCGCGATGCAGGTTCACGCGGGTCTTGCCGAGATGGCCGACCTGCTGAACACCGCGGCCACCGCTTATCGACGACAGGATGACGCCGGCGCCGCGGCCTTGTCCGGTGACGCTGGGGGTCTGTGAGATGTCCGATGAGTTCGGAGTCAACACCGACGAGTTGATGGCGATCGTGGCTCGCATCGCCGACTTCGAGAAGCGGATCGAGGCCATGATCGCCGACGTCGACAGCCAGGTGGCGGGTCTGCACGCGACCTGGCACGGCACCGGGGCGTCGGCACAGGCCGACGCCCACCGCCGCTGGACCGAGGGTGCTCAGCAGATGCGCGACGCGCTGAAGGAACTGCACGAGGCGGGCACGAAAGCGCACCGGAATTACACCGGCGCGGCCCGGGCCAATCTGACCATGTGGTCGTGATCCGCGATGGCACCGCCGATCGTCGTCGACCCCAAGGCGCTGGACTCGGCTGGTCACACCATGACCACGCAGGCCGGTGACCTGGCGAAGGCAGTGCACGCGCTCGGTGGCGCGCTGGCCGGTTCCGCCGGCATGAGCGGCAACGATCCCGCCGGCATCGTCCACGGACGCTCCTACGACGCGTCGGCCAAGTCGCTGCTGGAAGCGATGATCGATCTGACCAACGGCATGGCGCGCACCGGTGATGCGGTGCGAACCAGCGCGGTGAACTATTCGCTCGCCGAAGTCGCGTCCAACACGCACGGCAATGGTGGACCGCCCCTGACGGCGGTGACGCCGACCCCACCGGCCAGCGCATCTTTACCCCCGTCGGCGCAGGGCAACTTCGACAGCGCTCCCCCGGGTTGGGCGCTGGTCGAGCCGTTCCTCGGCATGATCTGGCCGAATGGCGACTCCGGGCGGCTACGCGCGGCGGCCGAAGCCTGGTCCGCCGCCGGCTCGGCCTTCCTGGCCACCGAGGCCGAGATGATCAGCGCATTCGGTGTCGTTGCCGGGCAGCACATTCCAGAAGGCGCGAAGATCGGCCAAGCCGTCAACGCCTCGAGCACCAACTCGACGACCCTGTTCAACCAGTGCGTCACCGTGTCCGCGAATCTCACCGACTACGCCGGGAAGATCGACGCGGTGCACGCGGCGATCCTCGACCTGCTGTCCCGGGTCGTCAATCCTCTCACCGGGATTCGCGAGGTGTGGGACCTGATCACCGGCGACGACAACGACGAGATCAAGAAGATCGCCGACGATATCCGGGTTGTGATCGACAACTTCAAGGCCGAGGTCTCGGCGCTGGCGCAACTGCTGGCTCCCATCGTCGCCGCCGCCGAGACCGTGATCTCGGCGATGGGCCAATACCTCAAGTTGGAGTTGGAGCAGTTCGGCGACGCCGCCTACAACGTGCTCGCCGATGTGGTGAACGGCGCGGCGAGTTTCGGCAATGCGGCCCTGCACAATCCGCTCGATGCGGCCGCGATGGTCGGTGGCGCCGCGATGATGGGACTGGGCGCCGGGCTCGAGGTGCCCGGCACGCTGCTCGACGCCACCGGCGTGGGCGCCATTGGTGGTGTTCCCCTGAACCTCGCCGGTGCCGGACTGATGGCCGGTGGCGCCACCATCGCAGGTGGCGGTGCGCTGGACCTGTCTCAGCATGTCGCCGAGAACGGCGTGATCGTGATGCACGCTCACATCGGGCGCCCCGGCGAGGGCGTCGATCGCGGCGACGGTCGAGACCCGTACGGGCACATCACCGGGCGGCAGGGCGGCGGGTATGCGCGGCAACGGGAGGCCGAGGGGATTGAGCAGTACAAAGATGACAACCCAGACAACTGGGTTACCACCGAGCAACGCAAAGCGACGGTGGAAGGCGGTGCCAGTGGCGGGCGGTTCTACGATGGCTTGGGCCGCCTACCCGACGGCACCTACGAAGGCATCGAGGTCAAGTCAGGCGGCGCATCGCTCTCCCCCGGCCAGCGCGCCTTTGATGGGCTTGTCTCACCGGACAACCCTGCGTACGTCACCATCACGAATGAACAAGGAGTCGTCGAAACCGTGAAGATCACTCAGGTTCGCGTCGAAACGGTGCCGGGCGAATGAGACTTGACCGACCTTCGCACATCCGGAAGTCGAATCGCTCGTCAGGATGGATGAGCAATTTCACGGAGCAGATCCCGGGTCAACTGGCCGCCGGGATAAATCGGCTCGGCGACGGAAAATACACTTCCTACTCCATCTATCCGCTGCCGCCGGACGCCGCCTATGACGAAGACGTCCATCCCACCGAGTGGATCCAAACCACCGGCATCGCCCCCGACCGACTAACCGTAGAGATCAAACAGCGTGATGCGGCGGGCGTGCATCGGCTCTACACCATCGGCCACCCCGAAGCCGCCACCGAAACCGCCGAAACCGAAACCATCCACAACGGCGACAACGAATACCACGTCCGCCCCGCCGAAGTACTCACCGCCACCGAAGCCATCGAACTCTTCCAGCACTACTACGACACCCACACCATCCCCACCGGATGGCACCTGCGCGAACAACCCGAATTCGCCGACACCGCAGTCCAAGAGCACCTCGCAAGCCAAGCGGCGACAGGTGCAGACACCACGGCCCGTGGCCGCGCACCGGTCGCAGACAAGGGCTCCAAGGAGGAGAAGGCTCGGCAGAAACCGCGACGGAGCGAGTGAGCCAGCAGCAGGGCTCTTTCATCTTGGCGTCGAACAAAGCCAAGATGCGCATGAGCGACCTCCCTGACGAGATTCCCGCTCAACTCGCTGCCGGAATCAATCGGGTCGGCTCACGGGGTTACACCCTGTACTCGATCTATGCGGTTGGCCCGGAGGTTCCCTACGACGAGTTTCCCCACCCCACCGAGTGGATCCAAACCACCGGCGTCGCCCCCGACCGACTGACCGTCGAGATCAAACAACGCGACAACACCGGCGTGCACCGGCTCTACACAATCGGCCACCCCGAAGCCGCCACCGAGACCGCCGAAACCGAAACCATCCACAACGGCGACAACAAATACCGCGTCCGCCCCGCCGAAGTCCTCACCGCCACCGAAGCCATCGCACTCTTCCAGCACTACTACGACACCCACACCGTGCCCGCCGGATGGCGCCTGCGCGAACAACCCGAATTCGCCGATAGGGACGACGGCGAATCCTGCTGAGCGACAGCGGGTTACCGTCCGTAAGCCGCAGGGTCGACATTGAGATGGGCGGACACGTCGCCCACCATCTCGACGTCGACCAGACGCTGCGTGAAATACCAGCCGTCCGCGGCACGAGCGAAGGTGTCGGCGTACCGGCCCACCACGATCGGCTGCAGCGGCACCGCCTCGGTGTGCTGGACCACCACGAAGGTGGACCGCGCCGTCGCCGCATCACCGTCGACATCGATGATCGGGTTCAGCACCAGGTGGCGGGTGCGCGGACGGTTGCCGTGCTCGGGGTAGCGTCGCGTGGTCATCGCGAACAGTCCGGCGATATTCTCGGCCCCCGACACGGAACCGGAAGCCGGTCCGCCGAACGAGGCGCGTCCCAGCAGTTTCCCGACGCCGTCGAAGTCGCCCGCATCGATCAGTTCGGCGTAGGTGTAGAGCAACTCGGCAATGGCCGTTTTGTCCTGCGGGTCCGCCATCGGGCCACCTTAACCCACGGGCCGGCGCAGCGGTCCGTACTTGTCGGACCCTGGTGCGACAATGGAGATATGCCCACCACCGCAGCATCTTTGGAACCCAAAGAGCGGCTGGAGGGACTCTTCGACGAGGTCGCCGAACTGATGGGCCAGCGCAACGCCATCGACAGCCGGCTGGTCGAAATCGTCGCCGAGATCGACCGCACCGACCTCGCCGGCATGACCGGCTGCCGCTCCATCAACGCACTGGTCGCCTGGAAGACCGGCATGTCCGAACGCAACGCCGAGGTCATGGTCGCCGTCGCGCACCGCCTCGACGACTTTCCTCGCTGCGCCCAAGGCATGCGGGAAGGCAAACTCTCGCTGGACCAGGTCGGCGTGATCGCCGAACGCGCCGCCGACGGCTCTGATGCCCACTACAGCGAACTGGCCCTCTCGGCCACCGTCAGCCAACTGCGCACCGCGATCAACTTCGTGCCCCGCCCACAGCCCCAAGGCAAAACCGAACCGACACCACAGATCACCAAAACCGAACACGGCGAGCACACCACCTACCGCATCACCCTGCCCCGGCTAGAAGCCGCCACACTCGACGCCGCCCTCCAATCGCGCCACGACGCACTGATCGCCGAACACCCCGGCGACCAGACCCCATTGCCCACCCGGGTCGACGCGTTCATGAGCCTGGTGCACGCCGGCTGGGACACCGACGTCGCCGCCCGCCCCCACGGCCAGCACACCACCGTCATCGTGCACGTCGAGGTCGACCGACCCGCCGCCCTGCACCTGGGCCCGGTCCTCACCGACAACGAGCGCCGCGAACTGCTCTGCGACACCACCTGCGAAGTTTGGTTCCAACGCGACGGCCGCCCGATCGGGGCCGGGCGGTCCACCCGCACCATCAGCCGCCGGCTGCGCCGGGCGTTGGAGCACCGCGACCGGCACTGCGTGGTGCCCGGCTGCGCATCCACCCGAGGCTTGCATGCGCATCACCTCGTGCACTGGGAGGACGGCGGCCCCACCGACCTGGACAATCTGGTCCTGCTCTGCCCGCGGCACCACCGGATGCATCACCGCGGGGAGATCACCATCACCGGCCCCGCCCACCGCCTCGTCGTCACCGACGCCGACGGCGACCCACTGCACGGCGGATCACTCGCACACCCACCCACCACGGCGCCACCGACCGTCGCCCCCTACAAGGGCCCGACCGGCGAACGCGCCCAATGGTGGTGGTACAACCCCTTCCAACCGCAGCCACCGCCGTCGCCGAATTAGGCCACCTGCCCCTTGACCACCGGCAGGCCCGGATCGCTGGCCACTGCCAGCGAGGACGGCGGCGCTCCGGCATCGATCAGATGCGCGGCGAACGACGCGATCATGGCACCGTTGTCGGTGCACAGCCGTGGCCGCGGCACGCGCAGCGTCAAACCGGCTGCTGCACAACGCTCTTCGGCGAGCTCCCGAACCCGCGAATTCGCGGCCACCCCGCCGGCGATCAGCAGCGTCGACACCCCGAGATCAGTGGCCGCCCGCACCGCCTTCGCGGTCAGCACATCGGCCACCGACTCCTGGAATCCCGCCGCCACATCGGCAGCCGAAAAATCGGCGTTGCGCTCCAAGTAGCGAGCCACCGCGGTCTTCAGGCCGGAGAAGCTGAACGCGTAGGGATCGTCACGCGGGCCCGTCATCCCGCGTGGGAACACGATCGCGGTCCGATCACCGGTGCGGGCCAACTCGTCCAGCGGCCGTCCGCCCGGGTACCCCAGGCCCAGCAGCCGGGCCACCTTGTCGTAGGCCTCCCCCGCCGCGTCGTCGACGGTGCTGCCCAATTCCACGATGGGCTCCCCCAGCGAGCGCACGTGCAGCAACTCGGTGTGCCCGCCAGATACGAGTAGCCCCACACATTCCGGAAGCGGGCCATGGTCGTACACGTCGGCGGCCAGGTGCCCGCCCAGATGGTTCACCGCATAGAAGGGCACGTCCCAGGCTGCGGCATAAGCCTTGGCGGCGGCGACGCCGACCAGCAGCGCGCCGGCCAGGCCGGGTCCGATGGTGGCGGCGACCACGTCGGGCCTGCGCACCCCGGCCGCGTCCAGGGCCCGACGCATGGTCGGGCCGAGCGATTCCAGATGGGCGCGGGAGGCGATCTCGGGCACCACGCCGCCGAAGCGGGCGTGCTCGTCGACGCTGGAGGCCACTTCGTCGGCCAGCAGGGTCACCCTGCCGTCAGCCAACCGGGCAATACCGACTCCCGTTTCGTCACAGGAGCTTTCGATGGCCAAGACGATCATCTGGGATCTCGCTTCATGGTGTAGGCATCGGCGCCACTGACCTTGTAATACCGCTTGCGCAGTCCGACGGTGACGAAACCGACGCTCTCGTAGAGAGTGATCGCCGCGTCGTTGTCGGTGCGTACTTCCAGGAACACCACACCGCGGTCGGCGAAGTCCAACAGGTCGTTCAGCAACATCCTGCCGATCCCGTTGCCCTGGTAATCCGGGTCGACGCCGATGGTGTGTACCTCGTACTCGAACGGTGGGATCCGGCCCAGCCGGGCGATGCCGGCGTAGCCCACCAAACGGCCACCGTCGCGCGCGGCCACGTAGTGATTGTGTTTGACCTCCAGGGCCTGCAGGAACGCCGACGGCGGCCACGGATCGTCACCGGCGAACAACTGGGCCTCGAGTTCTGCGCACCGATCCGCATCCAGTGGGGTCAGCGCGTCGATCACGGTCACGCCAAACCCCGTTCGGCCAGTGACTTGGCGTCCGGGCGGCGCAGGTACAACGGCACCAGCGGCTCGGGTTCGGCGGTCCAATCGGTAACCACCGCAGCCAGTTCGGCGGACGACGGGTATTCCGGACCGATCACCGGCAAGCCGAAAGCGGCGGCGTGCGCGGGCGAACCGGCCACCGCGTCCAGTCCGTCGACGGGCACGTCGGCGGCGGCATGGACCTCGGGGCCCGCGACGCGCACCCCGTCGCGGTAGCGCGCCCAGTAGACCTCACGGCGCCGGGCGTCGGTGACCACCAGAACCTCGCCGCGGGTCGACCGGCCGATGGCATCCAGGCTGCACACCCCGAAAACCGGGATGTCCAGTGCATGACCGTAGGCCGCCGCCGTGGCCATCCCCACCCGCAGACCGGTGAACGGGCCCGGCCCGCACCCGACCACCACGGCATCCAGGTCAGCCATCGATCTGCCGCTGTCGGCAACTGCGGCAAGGACATTCGGGGTCAGGCATTCGGCGTGTGCGCGGGCGTCGACGGTGATCCGCTCGGCCAACGTCGTCACCTCGGCGCCGACGAGGACGACGCCGGCCGTCACGGCGGGGGTGGCGGTGTCGATGGCCAGTACCAGAGTCATAACCTGCTCCATTGCCAGGTCGCGGTGCGCGCGTCGGTGTCGGTGTCACGGTCCAGTCGGACATCCAGGTGGTTGTCGGACAACCGCTCGGCCAGCCCTTCACCCCATTCGACCACCACCACCGCATCCTCCAGGTCGGTGTCCAGATCCAATGAATCCAGCTCCCCGAGAATGTCATCGGTCTGATCCAGCAACCGGTAGATGTCGACGTGGATCAGGGCGGGGGCACCGGCCCGGCGGGCCGGATGCACCCGAGCCAATACGTACGTGGGCGAGGTGACCGGCCCGTCGACATCCATGGCGCGGGCTATTCCCTTGGTCAGCAGCGTCTTTCCGGCGCCCAGCGGCCCGGACAACACCACCACGTCACCCGCACGCAACTGCGCCCCCAACCGCACCCCGAGCGCCATGGTGTCGGCTTCACTGGCCAGCACCGCGGTGCCGTCCTCGCGCTCAGCCATGCCGGGTCCGGTCTTTCAGCCGCCGGGTCAGGGCGACCAGCCGCGACGGAGTGGCCCGCTCCACCAGGCGCACCAGCGCGTCGTCGATCACCTCGGGCTGCTCCAGCTGCACCAGGTGACCGGCTCCCTCGACGATCACCAGCTCCGATTTCGGCAGTGCCACCGCCATCTCCTGCGAGTACTCCATCGGGGTAAGCAGATCATGGTCGCCGCACGCGATCAGCGTCGGGACCTTGGCCAGCGTCGTCAACCCCTCCCGCTCATCGTGCACCTCCAGCGCGTGCAGGAAACCGACCATGGTCGTCATCGGGGTCTCGTGCATCATCCGCTGGGAGAACGCCACGACACTGCGGCTGACCTTCTCGTCACCGTAGGACGCGGCGCGCAGCACCGGACCGAGCACCGAACGCGCGGCGCCACGCCCGCGGTTGACCAGCCCGGGGGCATAGCGGACGGCGAAGCGGGCCGCTTCCAACGCCGGATTCTTCAGGATCTCCCCCAGCGGTGAGCGCGAAACCCCTTCGGCGGCAGAAGCTATCAGTGCCGCGCCGACGATCCGGCCGCTGTACCGCTTCGGGAATTGGCGGGCGTGCGACAGCACCGTCATGCCGCCCATGGAGTGCCCGACCAGCACAATGGGCCCGCGGGGAGCCACCACCGCCAGCACCGACTCCAGGTCCTGCCCCAGCTGCGGAACGGTGAACGTGTCAGGCGGGGCATCCCCGGACAGCCCATGGCCACGTTGGTCGTAGAACACCATGCGCACCTGATCGCCCCACTGCTGCGCCAACCGCGCCCGCTGAAAGTGGAACGCGCCCATGCGCAGACAGAATCCATGGGCGAACACCACCGTCAGCCGCGCATCGGGTGGGCCCACCTCACGCACCGCCAGCGGTACACCGTCGGGCGTGGTGACCACGGCCCTGCGGTCGGCGTGCAGGAGTTCGAAGTTCTCGTCCACGTAGGGGTCGTCCATACCGGGTCGCCTGCCGACCGACCGCGCGACCGACACCCCGGCCACCGAGCCGACCGCCGCCAGTCCGGCGAGCCCGGCCAGCCACGGCACCTTGCCCCGGTCCGGGTGCGGCGGCCGAACGGCGTCGTCGGTCACCGCGTCAGCCCGCTTCGCCCTTGTAGACCCGGGTGACGCGGCCCCGCGGGCTGGTGACCACCTCGTAGTTGATGGTGCCGAGCAGGTCCGCCCAGTCCTGGGCCGTGGATTCACCGTGGTCCCCGGGACCGAACAGGATCGCCTCGTCGCCGACGGTCACATCGGTTGCGCCGGGACCGAGGTCGACCAGGAACTGGTCCATGCAGATCCGGCCCACGTTGGGCCGACGGCGACCGTTGATCAGCACCTCGATTCGACCGCTCAGCGGCCGGTACACCCCGTCGGCGTAACCGATGGGCAGCAACGCCAGCGTGGTGTCGTGGGGCGCCACCCAGGTGTGCCCGTAGGACACGCCCTGCCCGGCCGGCACGGAACGGACCAGCGCGACAGGGCATTTCAGCGTCATCACGGGCCGCAGCCCCATATCGCCGAGTTCGGGGATGGGGCTCTGCCCGTAGAGGGCGATACCGGGCCGGATCATGTCGTAGGCCAGGTCGTGGCGCGTCATCGCGCCCGGCGAACTGCACAGGTGCGCGATCTCGAAGTCCACCCCGGCCGCCCGCGCCGTGGCACGCATGGCGTCGAAGCGCTCGGCCTGCCGGTCGGTGGCCTCCGGGTGGGCCGGGTCGTCGCCGTTGGCCAGATGGCTCATGATGCCGCGCAGCCGCAGTGCGCCGTCGGCCGCGCCGCGACCCAGTGCCGTCAGCACCGCGGGCAGGTCGGCCGCGGCCACCCCGTTGCGGGTCATCCCGGTGTCCACCTTCAACGTCACCACCGCGGTCACCCCGGTGCGCCGCACCGCGTCCAGCACGTCCTCGATCTGAGTCAGCGAGGACACCGCGATCTGGACGTCGGCGGCCACCGCGGGCCCGAAATCGGTGCCGGGGGTGTGCAGCCAGGACAGGACCGGTGCGCTGATGCCGTCGTGGCGCAGGGCGAGCGCCTCGTCGACGGTGGCCACCCCGAGCTCAGCGGCGCCCGCTGCCAGCGCCGCCCTGGCCACCGGCGTCGCGCCGTGCCCGTAGCCGTCGGCCTTGACCACCGCCATCACCTCGGCGGAACCGGCGTGCTCACGCAGAACGCCCACGTTGTGGGCGACCGCATCGAGATCGATGAGGGCCTGTGCGCCGAGAACATCGGTTGTCTGCATCGCCACCATTTTCGCATGCCCGCGAACGTGAGCCGGTTTGCGGAGACCGCCCGAGACCTCGATCACAAGGGCACGTTCGGCGGCGCACCGTCACAGGTTCAGTGCGCGAACGGCTGTACCTCGTCGAAGTGCCCGTTGGGCTTGAGCTCGTCGAGATGGCCCAGGGCGGTGATGGTGTCCTCCTTGAGGGCGCGGGCCAGGTCGGCCGAGAAGCCTTCCCGGACCACCACCCGCAGCACCGTGACGTCCTCGGCCCCCTCCGGCATGGTGTACGCGGGTACCTGCCAGCCGTAGGCCCGCAGCGCGTGCGACACGTCGAACTCGGTATAGCCCGGGTCGCCCTTGAGCCGGAAACTGACCACCGGGATGGCCGACCCGTCGGTGATCACCTCGAAATGCTCGCTGGCCCGCAACTGGTCGCCCAGCCACCGCGCGGTCTGCGACAGGCACTGCATCACCTGGGTGTATCCGGCGCGGCCCAACCGCAGGAAGTTGTAATACTGGCCCACCACCTGGTTACCGGGCCGGGAGAAGTTCAGGGTGAAGGTGGGCATGTCACCGCCGAGGTAGTTGACCCGGAACACCAGATCCTCGGGCAGGTGCTCCTTGTTGCGCCACACCACGAATCCGATACCCGGATAGGTCAGCCCGTACTTGTGGCCGCTGACGTTGATCGACACCACTCGCGGCAGCCGGAAGTCCCACTGCAGGTCCGGATGCAGGAACGGCACCACGAACCCGCCGCTGGCCGCGTCCACATGCACGGGCACGTCCACGCCACCGTCGGCAGCGAGCGTGTCCAGGGCCGCGCAGATCTCGGCGATCGGCTCCAACTCGCCGGTGAACGTGGTCCCCAGGATGCCGACCACGCCGATGGTGTCCTCGTCGACCGCCTCGACCACCTGCTCGGGCGTGATGACGTAGCGGTCCTGCGCCATCGGCAGGTAGCGCGGTTCGACGTCGAAGTACCGGCAGAACTTCTCCCACACCACCTGCACGTTGGAACCCAGCACCAGGTTGGGGGTGCGCGTCTTCCAGTCCTTGCCGACCTTGTCCCGCCACCGCCACTTCAGCGCCAGTCCGGCCAGCATGACGGCCTCGCTGGAACCGATGGTGGACACCCCGACCGCGGTAGCCGGATCGTCATCACGCAGGTCCTCGGCGTGGAAGAGGTCGGCCACCATGGCCACACACCGCGACTCGATGGCCGCGGTGGCCGGGTATTCGTCCTTATCGATCATGTTCTTGTCGAACGTCTCGGCCATCAGCTTGTCGGCCTCGGGTTCCATCCACGTGGTGACGAAGGTGGCCAGGTTCAGCCGGGAACTACCGTCGAGCATCAGCTCGTCGTGGATGAAGCGGTAGGCCGCCTCGGCCTCCATCGAGTCGTCGGGCAACCGCAGCGACGGCACCGGGTCGGTGGACAACCGCCCGGTGTAGGCCGGCGAGATGGACGGTCCTGGCGTGTGCCGTGCTGGCATGGGGGTCCCTTCTAGAGTTGCGCGACGGATGAACGGATATGGGCCAGAATGCCTTCCGCCGAAGTGGGCACCGCACGCGGTCCCGGGTCGGCGGCGGACAGTCCGGCGGCGCGGGCATGCACGTAGGCCGCCATCGCGGCGGCTTCGGTGGGCGGCAGGCCGGACGCCAGCAATGCGCCGATGATCCCGGACAGCACATCGCCGGAACCGGCTGTGGCGGCCCACGATTGGCCGGCGGGGTTGAGGTAGCTGACATCACCGTTACTCCCCGTCGCTTCGCTCGCCCCGGCGTCAATTCCCGTCGCTTCGCTCGCCCCAGGGCCGGCGATGACGGTGACGTTGCCCTTCAGCAGCACCGTGGCGCCGAGCCGCTGGGCCAGTTCCCGTGCGGCGGCGACCCGGTCCGGCCCGACCGGATGCCCGGCCACCCGTTCATACTCCCCGGCGTGCGGGGTGAGAACGGTTGGCGCGGAACGGTTTTCCACCCATTCCGGGTGAGCGGCCAGCAATGTCAGCCCGTCGGCGTCGACGATGACCGGCAGGTCGGTGTCCAGCGCGAAACGCAAAGTCTCGGTGGCGGTTTCGTCGGTGCCCAGTCCTGGTCCGACGACCCAGGATTGCACCCGGCCGGCGGTTTCTGGCCGGCCGGTGGCGATCACCTCGGGCCAGTGCGTCACGACGTTGGCTGCCGCGCTGCCGGCATAGCGCACCATGCCCGAGGTGGCGGCCACGGCCGCACCGGTACACAGGATCGCCGCCCCCGGATAGGTGGCCGAGCCGGCCAGGATGCCGGTCACGCCCTGGGTGTACTTGTCGTCGTGCGGCCCCGGCACCGGCCACCGTGCGGCGACGTCGGCCGCCTCGAGCTCCCGCACCGCGCTGGGCGGCAAGTCCAGCCCGATGTCGACGAGTTCGACGCGCCCGCATTCGCCGAGCGCATGCACGGGTTTGTAGCCGCCGAACGTCACGGTGAGCGCGGCCATGACATGTGGCCCGTCGGCGGCACCGGTGTGGACGTCGACACCGCTGGGGATGTCGACGGCGACCACCGGTGCGGCATTGGCGCCGAACACCGCGGCGGCGGCAGGGCGCAGCGGGCCGCGGCCGGAGATGCCGACCACACCGTCGATCACCAGATCCGTGGCCGCCGGGATCTCGGCGACGGTGTGTCCGCCGGCCCGGCGGAACGCCGCAAGGGCCGCAGCATGGGTGTGCTGCGTGTTGAGCAGCACGGCGCTGATGGCGACACCACGGCGGCGCAGCAAGGTGGCCGCCCACAGGGCGTCACCGCCGTTGTCGCCGGAGCCGACCACGGCGCACACCCGCCGGCCGGAAACCCCACCGGAGCGGGCGCGTAACTCCTGCGCGATGGCCGCCGCCAGTCCGTAGGCGGCGCGTCGCATCAGCACGCCGTCGGGTAGGGCCGCCAATAGCGGCGCCTCGGCGGCCCGGATCGCATCTGCGGTGTAATAGTGGCGCATCGACTCCCGTCCGCTCGATTTGGCCGCGCGCCAACACGTTACGCGTCGCAGCGATCGAGCGGGTCCAATCCCGGCCACGCGCGTCGCCTCGCAGCGCTAGAGTCACCGCTCATGACGTACGGCTACCAGCCGTTCCCGGCACCTCCGCCGGCGCGGCGGCCGCGTTCGGGTGTCGACCTCGGGGTGTCCATCACCCTGCTGGTACTGACCTATGCCGGCGGGGCCGCGGCCGCCGTGCTCGGTGTGTTCATGATGGCGTTCACCGATTACTGCCCACCGGCCACCTGCGATATCGACGCGGGCGTGACCGCGGCGATGACCGGCTTCGGCGTGGCAGCGCTGATCACCCTCGCCGGGACCGTAGTCACCATCGTGGCGCTGGTACGCCGGGCGCGGGGTTGGCCGTGGGCGCTCGGCACGATGGTGGTGTGCGGGGCGGCGTGCGGGCTGGCGCTGGCAGGGTATGTCACAGCCGTGGGCGGCTAATCAGGCACCAGCCGTGGGCGGCTAATCAGGCACCAGCCGTGGGCGGGTGGGCCGCGAAGACCACCTTGTCACCGCCGTCGCGTTTCGCCGCGAACATGGCGTCGTCGGCGCGGGCGATGAGGTGGCCGAGCACCCCGACCGGATCGTCCCCGGCGGCGAACCGGGCCGCCGACAGCCCGGTCGCCCCGACGCTGGCGGTGACCGCCGGATCGGTGTGATCGGCCAGCGCCGCGCGCAGTTTCTCCGCCGTCGGCTCGGCCTCGCCGGGCGCGACGATGTCGACGACGACGAACTCCTCACCGCCCACCCTGGCCACCAGGGCGCTGCCGGACACCACCGCTTCCAGCCGCCGGGCGCTGCGGACCAGCACCTCGTCACCGGCGGCATGCCCGTAGGCGTCGTTGATGCCCTTGAACCGGTCCAGGTCGAGGACGGCCACCAGCACCGTGCGCTCGCCTTTGAGACGACGGCGCACCAGGCCGTCGATGTGCATGGACAGGCCACGGCGATTCAGCAGACCGGTGAGCGGGTCGGTGGCCGCCTCGTTGGCATCGGTACGCAAAACCCAGATGGCGAATTGGACGGCCGCGGGCGCGAAGGCCAGCGCGATACCGGCCAGCGCCCTGGCCAGCACCAGGGCAATATCGCCGTGTAACTCGGCCCCGATCCGCACCGCGACCGCGACCATCGTCACCACACACCACAAGCTGTGCAGGACAATAACTTTCGGCCCGTCGAAAAAGACGATGTAGAACGACACCAAGGTCAATGCACTCAGCGCGAAGCTGCCCGACAGCGCCCGGGTGTCCAAGAGCGACACCAGCAGGATGCCCACGTCGAAACCGACGATGCAGGCCCGCGACAGCAGCCGCGACGGCCACGGCGCCAACCACCAGGCCAGCGCACCGGCGAACGTGCACACCGCGAACGCCAGGGCGGCGGCACGCGCGTACGGCGGTGCCGGCGCGACGGCGGACAGCTGGGCCACCAGCACCACACAGCCGATCACGGTCGCGGCGGCCCCGATCAGCACTCGGATCAAGCCCGCCAGCGACCGCTTGGCGAAGTATCCGACTTGCCCGTCGTAGTCCACGGGCGTGGTCCACCACTGCACCAGCGCACGGCCGACGGCGCGGCGAGCCTTGGCATCTAGCAGCAACCCGTTGCCCCCACGGAGTCGACGTCGGCGGACGCCTAAACCTAGAGCAAGCCGGCGGTTCCCGGAAGAGCCGGCGCGGGTCTACCCCGCGGCGCCGACGGCAACGGTGCTGGGCTCGACCGTCACCTTGATGGCCTCGCCCTTCTGCACGATGTCGAAGGCGTCGAGCACGTTGTCGATGGGGATGTGCCGGGTGATGAGGTCCTTGACGGGCACTTGGCCGGTCGAGATGTACTGCAACGCGCGCTTGTTGTGGATCGGTGCCGATCCGTTGGCGCCGTGGATGTGCAGCTGGCGGTAGTGCACCACGTTGGAATCGCAGGTGATGGTGGGGTTGGTCTTCGGCAGGCCGCCGAAGAACGAGATCCGGCCGTTGCGAGCCGCCATCGCGATGGCCTGTTCCTGGGTGATGTTGGCGGCGGTCGCGGTGATGACCACGTCGGCGCCGCGCCCGCCCGTCAGCTCCATGACCCGCTCGACCACGTCGACCTCGGCCCCGTTGATCACCTCGTCGGGGGCGACCGCGTCGGCCGACATCTGCAGTCGGGCGGCGTTGACGTCCACCAGGTACACGGGTCCGCACTTGTGCACACCGCGGGCGATGCGGATGTGCATGCAGCCGATCGGCCCCGCACCGAACACCACGACGGTGTCGCCCTCTTCGATACCGAGCAGATCCTGGGCATTGATGGCGCAGGCGAACGGCTCGGCTGCCGAGGCCTCGTCGTATCCGACGTTGTCCGGAATCCGGTTCAGCCCATCGACTTTGAGCACCTGACGCGGCACGATCATGTATTCGGCGAACCCGCCGTCGTACTGGTAGCCGATCGATGTCTGGTTCTGGCACACCGCCATCCAGCCCTTGCGACACTCATGGCATTCGCCGCACGGCACGGCGGCGATGACCTGCACCCGGTCGCCGACCTGCCAATCGGTCGCGTTCGCCGTGTTTACGTTGGCGCCGACCTCAACGACCTCACCGGCGACCTCGTGACCGAGGGTGCGCGGCGGCGTCAGGTTCTGGTGCCCGTTGTGCAGGATCTTGACGTCGGTGCCGCAGGTGGAGCAGTTGCGCACCCGGATCTTGACCTCATCGGGCCCGCATTGCGGTTCCGGCACGTCCTCAAGGCGGACGTCCTCAGGCGCGTAGTAACGCAGGGCTTTCATGACGGTCCTCCTGTGTCGGGGGTTACATGTTGACTCGACTCTACCGGAAAACGGTCATAACTCCACACTATTTTGTGCCCATTTGCGTCTGATTGCTTGCATTGATGCCCGGTTGTGCGGTTAACTTGCAGTCATGTGACCGGCGTCACCACGCGTCGGCAGGCACCGAGACAACCCGGAGGTCACCATGTCCCTGGTCGAAACCCCTGCAGCGCCGTCCGGCGGGGCACCACGCGGCGGCGCCCGCGTGCGGGTGCAGAAACTGGGCACCGCGCTGTCGAACATGGTCATGCCCAATATCGGCGCATTCATCGCCTGGGGCCTGATCACCGCCCTGTTCATCAAGGCCGGCTGGCTCACGGGCATCTTCCACAACCTGCAGGATCCCAGTGGCTGGGTCGCGAAGATCGGCGGCTGGGGCGACTTCGACGGCGCCGGGATCGTCGGCCCGATGATCACCTACCTGCTGCCGATCCTGATCGGCTACACCGGCGGGCGGATGGTGCACGGCAACCGTGGTGCGGTGGTGGGCGCGATCGCCACCATGGGTGTGGTCACCGGAGCCGACGTGCCGATGTTCATGGGCGCGATGATCATGGGCCCCCTCGGCGGTTACTGCATGAAGCGGCTGGATGCACTGTGGGAGGGCAAGATCCGGCCCGGCTTCGAGATGCTGGTGGACAACTTCTCGGCCGGTATCCTCGGGCTGCTGCTAGCCGTCTTCGGGTTCTTCGGCATCGGACCGATCGTCGAGGCGTTCACCAAGGGTGCGGGCAACGCGGTGAACTTCCTGGTCGACAACGACCTGCTGCCGCTCACCTCGATCCTCATCGAGCCGGCGAAGGTGCTGTTCCTCAACAACGCCATCAACCACGGCGTGCTGACTCCGCTGGGCACCACGCAGGCGTTGGAGACCGGCAAGTCGATCCTGTTCCTGCTGGAGACCAATCCCGGCCCCGGGCTCGGCGTGCTGTTGGCGTTCATGTTCTTCGGCCGGGGCGCGGCCCGCGCCTCTGCCCCGGGCGCGGCGATCATCCAGTTCTTCGGCGGCATCCACGAGATCTACTTCCCGTACGTGCTGATGAAGCCGAAGCTGATCGCGGCCACCATCCTCGGCGGTATGACCGGCGTCTTCATCAACGTGCTGTTCGGTTCGGGGCTGCGGGCCCCGGCCGCGCCCGGGTCGATCATCGCGATCTACGCCCAGACGCCGGGCAGCAGCTTCCTCGGCGTGACACTCGCCGTGGCGGCCTCGACCGCGGTGTCCTTCGCCGTGGCGGCCCTGCTGCTCAAGACCGACCGCAGCACCGACGAGCCGGACCTGGCCGCCGCGACCGCCGAGATGGAGGCCCTCAAGGGCAAACGCTCCAGCGTGGCGTCCGCATTGACCGGTGCCGACCCCGGCCGGATCAGCAGCATCGTCTTTGCCTGCGACGCCGGGATGGGATCCTCGGCGATGGGTGCCTCGGTACTGCGCAAGAAGGTGCAGGCGGCGGGCTTCGGGGACGTCAAGGTGACCAACCAATCGATCGCCAACCTGACCGACAGCTACGGGCTGGTGGTCACCCACCGCGACCTGACCGACCGTGCCCGGCAGCGGACCGGCTCGGCCATCCATGTGTCGGTCGACGATTTCATGAGCACGCCGCGCTACGACGAGATCGTGGAGTTGCTGCAGCAGACCAACGGCACGGGCACCACGACCGCCCCCGCATCGGAGACGCCCACCGAGACCGGCCACGATGTGTTCGGGCTCGAGTCCATCGTGCTCGACGGTTCGGCAGCCAACGCCCACGATGCCATCACCGAGGCCGGGCAGTTGCTGGTGGCGGCCGGTGCGGTCGACCCGTCCTATGTCGATGCCATGCACGAGCGGGAGAAGTCGGTATCCACCTACATGGGTAACGGCCTGGCCATCCCGCACGGGACCAACGAGGCCAAGGGAGCCATCCGCAAGACCGGGATCTCATTCGTCCGCTATCCCGAGCCGATCGACTGGAACGGCAAGCCCGCCGAGTTCGTGGTCGGCATCGCCGGCGCGGGTGATGACCACATGGCCCTGCTCACCCGGATCGCGCATGTGTTCCTGGACAAGGAGCAGGTGGCCCGGCTTCGTGCGGCGGGCACCGCCGAGGAGATCCGGGCGGTGTTCAGCACCGCCGGGTAAGAATGGCAGCCGTGGATTCAGAGACCCGCCAGAGCCGCATCGTCGAGTTCGCCCGCACCAGGGGGCGGGTCGAGGTGCTGGCGCTGGCCGAGGAGCTCCAGGTGGCGTCCGAGACGATCCGGCGCGATCTGAAGGTGCTCGCCGGGCGCCGGCTGCTCAAGCGGGTGCACGGCGGTGCCGTCCCGCTGGAAACGGCGGCCTTCGAATCCACCGTCGAGTACCGCAGCCAGGTCGACCTGGCGCAGAAGCACCGGATCGCCGCCGCGGCGGCAAACCTGCTGCACGGCGCCGAAACCGTGTATCTGGACGAGGGATTCACCCCCCGGCTGATCGCCGAGAAGATCGCCGGGCGGGAGCTGACGGTGGTGACGTCGTCGCTGCTGGCCGCCGAGGCGCTCGCCCACAGCGACACCGTCACCGTGCTGCTCCTCGGCGGCCGGATGCGCGGCAGAACCCTTGCCACGGTAGATCATTGGGCTGTGGAGCGGCTGCGCACGCTGGTGATCGACGTGGCGTATCTGGGCACCAACGGGATCACCGTCGAGCATGGCCTGACCACCCCTGATCCCGCGGTGGCCGCGGTCAAGCACACCGCGGTGACCGTCGCCACCCGACGGATTCTGGTCGCCGCCCATTCCAAGTTCGGTCAGACCAGCTTCTGCCGGTTCGCCGAGGTGGCCGATTTCGAATCGATCGTCACCGGATCCGAACTGTCCAGCACCGAAGCACACCGCTATGAGGCGTTGGGGCCCAGCGTTATTCGGGTCTGACCGCGGTGCGTTTGTGCGGTTTCGTCCGCGGCTCGCCGGTCCGGCGGTATGACGACGCACAATGGCGGCGCATCACCCGTCGACGCCGTCCCAGAACCGGTGCGCACGCGCGGCGATCTCGTCGGGGAACTCCCCGGTGATGGCGTGTGACGCCGACGTCCACAGTTCCACCTGGCCGTGCCGCAACGTCGCGCGTGCGGTGTCCGCGGCGCGGCGGCCGTCGTGGATGACGCTGCGCCCGGCGATCAGCGCCAGCACGGGCACTTCCAGCGCGGCCAACTGAGCCCGGCTGAACCGGGTGGGCGCCGGCTGGTGCAGCTCGAAATCGGCGGTCCCGGCGTCGATGAGCGCGGCCACCGGGCTGCCCTCGTCGACCTCGGCGCCGCCGGTGATCCAGCGCAGGATCCGGCGGCGCAGCCATTGCGGCGTCCCGGCCAGACCCATCGGGGCGAAGGCCGCCATCGTGCGAAGCGGTATCGGCGCGAAGGTCAGCACCGGATCGAGCAGCGTCAGTGACGCCACCCGCGCCGGCTGGTGCACGGCGTAGTTGACCGCACTCCAGCCACCGAACGACACCCCCAGCAGATGCACGGAGTCCAGCCCGAGGCCGGCGAGCAGTTCACCGAACCACCACGCCTGATCCCCCGGTCCAGTCATCGGCAGCTGCTGCACGGACAGCCCGGGCTCGCCGAGCAGGTCCACGCAGTACACGGTCCGTCGCGCGAGCAGACCCGGCAGATTCTCCGCCCACATGGGTGTGGCCGCGTTGCGGCCGGGCAGTAGCAGCACCGGACGCCCGGCGGGACCGCCGAACCGGTAGGCCCGCACCGTCCCGAATGTCGTTGGCACGTCGAAGGTCTCACCGGCGCGAGGCAGCGCCGCCAGCGCGGCGTCGTAAGCCCGCAGGTAGTGGGCGCGGGCGGACTCGCTGCGCCAGCGGCCTACTGCACCCACTCGACCAAGCCGCTACTCGACGGTCACCGACTTGGCCAGGTTGCGCGGCTTGTCCACGTCGTAACCACGCGCCTGGGCCACCCCCGCGGCGAACACCTGCATCGGAATCGTCGACAGCAGCGGCTGGTAAAGCGTCGACACCGCCGGGATCTCGATCAGGTGGTCGGCATACGGCGCCACGGTGTCGTCGCCCTCCTCGGCGATGACGATGGTCACCGCGCCGCGGGCCTGGATTTCGCGGATATTGCTGAGCAGCTTGGCGTGCAGGGTGGCCGAGTTCTTCGGCGACGGCATCACCACGATGACCGGGAGGTCGTCCTCGATCAGCGCGATCGGTCCGTGCTTGAGCTCACCGGCGGCGAACCCCTCGGCGTGCATGTAGGCCAGTTCCTTGAGCTTGAGCGCACCTTCCAGCGCGACGGGGTAGCCGACGTGGCGGCCGAGGAACAGCACCGCGGACGACTGCGCGAACCGGTGCGCCAGGTCGGTCACCGGCTCCATGCACGTCAGCACCCGCGCCACCCGGTCGGCCATCGCCTCCAGGTCGTGGTACTCGCGGGCCACCTCGTCGGGATACTTGGTGCCCCGCGCCTGCGCAAGGGCAAGGCCGACAAGGTAATTCGCCGCCACCTGAGCCAGGAAGGTCTTGGTGGAGGCCACCCCGATCTCCGGCCCGGCCCGGGTGTAGAGCACCGCGTCGGCTTCCCGCGGGATCTGGCTGCCGTTGGTGTTGCAGATGGCCAGCACCTTGGCCTTCTGCTCCTTGGCGTGCCGCACGGCTTCCAGCGTGTCGGCCGTCTCGCCGGACTGCGAGATGGCGATCACCAACGTGCTGCGGTCCAGCACCGGGTCGCGGTAGCGGAATTCACTGGCGAGTTCGACCTCGACCGGCAGCCGGGTCCAGTGCTCGATGGCGTACTTGGCCAGCAGGCCCGAGTGGTAGGCGGTGCCGCACGCGACGATGAAGACCTTGTCGACGTCGCGCAGTTCCTGGTCGGACAGCCGCTGCTCGTCGAGCACGATGCGGCCGTCGACGAAGTGGCCGAGCAGGGTGTCCGACACCGCGGCGGGCTGCTCGGCGATCTCCTTGAGCATGAAGTAGTCGTAGCCGCCCTTCTCGGCAGCAGACAGGTCCCAGTCGATGTGGAACTCCCTGGCAGGGGCGTCCGCGCCGGCGAAGTCGGTGACCTTGTAGCCGTCGGCGGTGATGACGACAGCCTGGTCCTGACCCAGTTCGACGGCGTCGCGGGTGTGCTCGATGAAGGCGGCGACATCGGATCCGACGAACATCTCGCCTTCGCCGACCCCGACGACCAGCGGGGTGGACCGGCGGGCGGCGACGATGGTGCCGGGATCGTCGGCGCTGGCGAACACCAGCGTGAAATGGCCTTCCAGCCGGCGCAGCACCGACAGCACGGACGCCACGAAATCACCGGCGGTCTCGCCGCCGCCGTGCGCCCGGGCGACCAGGTGCACGGCCACCTCGGAGTCGGTGTCGCTGGCGAACTCGACGCCATCGGCCTCCAGCTCGGCGCGCAGCGCCGCGAAG
The DNA here is from genome assembly GCF_033741155.1 of Mycolicibacterium chengduense. Classification (NCBI taxonomy): domain Bacteria; kingdom Bacillati; phylum Actinomycetota; class Actinomycetes; order Mycobacteriales; family Mycobacteriaceae; genus Mycobacterium; species Mycolicibacterium chengduense. The sequence goes on from NZ_JAWQNH010000010.1 coordinate 70,255, forward strand.
TTCTCGATGATGCCGTTGTGCACGACGGCGAACTTGCCGCTCGCGTCGCGGTGCGGGTGGGCGTTGCGGTCGGTGGGCCGGCCGTGGGTGGCCCACCGGGTGTGCCCCATTCCCGTGGTACCGGCGAGCAGCGCAGCGTCCGTCTCAGCGACGGCTTCCTCCAGATTGGCCAGCCGGCCGGCTCGGCGACGCACCACCAGACCGCCGTCGCCGTCGAGCAGGGCGACGCCCGAGGAGTCATAGCCCCGGTATTCCATCCGCCGCAACGCGTCGACCACGATCCCGCAGGCGGGGCGCCGTCCGACGTAACCGACGATTCCACACATGGTTACCCAGGGTAGTGCAGCGACGGGTCTGCCCCGGCCGCGCGCCCGCGCGCTAGGGTCATCCCGTGGCCGGCACCAAGAAACTGTTCGCCGCGCTGACCCGGCGCGGCCCGCATCGCGTACTGCGCGGCGACCTGGCCTTCGCGGGCCTGCCCGGGGTGGTCTACACCCCCGAGAACGGGCTGGGGCTGCCCGGGCTGGCGTTCGGGCACGATTGGCTCACGGGCGCCGGCCGTTACGCGGGCACGCTGGAGCACCTCGCCTCCTGGGGCATCGTCGCCGCGGCGCCCGACACCGAGAAATCGCTGGCCCCGTCGGTGCTCAACACCGCCGTGGACCTGGGCACCACGCTGGACATCATCGCCGGCGTGCGGCTGGGCCCCGGCAAGATCAGCGTCCATCCCGGCAAGCTGGCCGTCGCCGGCCATGGCTTCGGCGGTTCGGCGGCCGTCTTCGCCGCGGCGGGGATGCAGAACAAGCTCGCGGCTGCCGCCGCGGTGTTCCCCGCGGTGTCCAGCCCGCCGGCCGAGCAGCCGGCCGCCGGTCTGCGGCTGCCCGGGCTGATCCTGCGGGCACCGTCGGACGGCACCGGTATCCGGTCCAACGCCGACGCCCTGTCCGGAGCCTGGACGACCGCCACCACCCGCACGGTCGCCAAGGCCGAACCCGGCGGCCTCGCCGAGGGCAGGCGCTTGGGCAGGGTGGTGGGCCTGCCCGGTGCCGACAAGGGCACCCAGAAGGCGGTGCGCGCACTGCTGACCGGATATCTGTTGTTCGTGCTCGCGGGCGACAAGACCTACCGGGATTTCGCCGACCCGGCGATCACGCTGCCCAAGACCGTGGCCCCGGACCCGGACGCGGTGGCACCGACCCTTGAAGACAAGGTGGTAGCGCTACTCAAGGGCTGAAGTATCCGTTCACCACGCGCGGTTGTGCCGTCTCATCCGCACCCACCGGCGAGTCGCGTATGACGCCGCACACAACCGCCTTTCTGCGCAAACGCTGAGAGTGTTCGGCACCCGACCGACGCTCTGGCGCGGACGTGACGCACGCCTCATGATTGGGACGGACGGCGCGTCGTTCGGTAGGCTCTCATCAGCGGCATCGTCTGTTCTGCCTTTTGCCGCTTCGCTTCGCCGGAATCACGCGCAGGCGAAGGTCGATTTTCTTCGATCGTCACACCGAGCGCCGCGGAAACCACCGCGCCGGGCAGGACGACCACACACGACCTCTGGAGTTCATCCGTGTCTACGTTCGCCGACCTCGGCCTGCCCGAAGCCGTCGTCACCACCCTTGCCGGCAACGGCATCACCACCCCATTCCCGATTCAGGCTGCGACACTGCCGGATTCGCTGGCGGGCCGCGATGTGCTCGGCCGCGGTCGCACCGGATCGGGTAAGACCTATGCGTTCCTGCTGCCCCTGGTGAGCCGACTGGCCGCCAACCCGGTTCCGCGGCGCCCCAAGGCTTTCCGCGCCCTGATCCTGGCCCCGACCCGCGAACTGGTCACCCAGATCGACGCCTCGCTGGCCCCGCTGGCGCAGGCGACCGGCCTGCGGTCGGCCACCATCTTCGGCGGCGTGAGCGCCAACCCGCAGATCGACAAGCTGCGCAACGGCATCGATATCGTGATCGCCTGCCCGGGCCGGTTGGAGGACCACGTCAAGTCCGGCCATGCCGACCTGTCCGGTGTGCAGATCACCGTGCTCGACGAGGCCGACCACATGGCCGACCTCGGCTTCCTGCCCCCGGTCAAGCGCCTGCTGGACCGCACCCCCAAGGACGGTCAGCGGCTGCTGTTCTCGGCCACCCTCGACAACGGCATCGACGTGCTGGTGGACCGCTACCTGCACGACCCGGTGGTGCACAGCGTCGATTCCGAGCAGTCACCGGTGACGGCGATGTCGCATCATGTGCTGCATGTCGACGGCGCGGCCCGGTTCGACGTGCTGACCGACCTGGCCGCTGCGCCCGGTCGCACCATCGTCTTCGCCCGCACCAAGTACGGCGCCAAAGGCCTTGCCCGCAAGCTGAATTCGCGTGGCGTTCCGGCAGTCGAGTTGCACGGCAACCTGTCCCAGAACGCCAGGACCCGCAACCTGGCCGCCTTCTCGGATGGTTCGGCCACCGTGCTGGTCGCCACCGATATCGCCGCCCGCGGTATCCACGTCGACGACGTGAGCCTGGTGGTGCATGCCGACCCGCCGGTGGAACACAAGGCGTACCTGCACCGGTCCGGCCGCACCGCCCGCGCCGGCAACGACGGCACCGTGGTGACACTGATGCTCGACGACCAGGTCTCCGACGTACGGGGCCTGACCCGCAAGGCCGGCATCAAGCCGACCGTCACGAAGTTCAGCGGCACCTCGCATCCGGTGCTGCAGGAGATCGCGCCCGGCGAACGGACTTTCAGCGGTCCGATCGTGCTGGCCGGCGCGGAGCCGGCCGCGACCCGTGCGCCGCAGCAGCCCGGTCGTCAGCCAGGGCAACGGTCCGGCCGACGGGGCACCCGCTCGGGCGCCAACGCCGGTCGCAGCGGTCACGGCTCTTCCGGCGGCAACCGTTCCCGCCGCGGCGGCGCCGGCCAGCACCGCTAGCCCGCGCGGGCCTGAAGGGGTCAGTTATGCCGACTCTTCGTCGATCCCACGACGACTCTCATCGCCGAGAATCACACCGTAGAGAAAGCTCCTGATCCGTTCCGCGAACATCTCCTTGACGGACAGCTCATTTGCCGCGACCGCCTCGGCAAGGTGCGGATGCGCGTCGGCGTCGATACCGGGGAAAAGGCTGCGGGCCCCCGCGGGCCGGCGCATGGGTTCGGCCATGACAGCACCGATGCACAACATCTCGATGCCATCGAGAATCTGCAGGTGCAGATGGACCGGCACACCGGAATCAGCGAGAAATCGCGCTGCGTCCTCGAAGCTGTCGATCAATACCTCCCGCGGGAGATGCTCGACCAGGATCGGTGCAGCGTTACGGTGCCGCAGGACCGACTGACGGAAATTCAATGCCAGACTGACGAAGTACTCCGGCCAGTCGGGGCCGGGCTGACGCCTGGGCTTGATCACCGACTTGCCCGCGATGTGGCGGGCGATCGCCGTGAGGATCTCGTTCTTGTCGGCAAAGTGGTGGTACAGCGAAGGAGCCCGAACGCCAAGGTGTTTGGCCAAGCGGGGCAAGCTGAATGCCTCGAGTCCCTCGGTGTCGATGATCTCGATCGACGCCGCGACCGCCGTCGCCCGGGTGATCAACGGTGTGGACGGTCGCGCCATGCCATACTCCCCGGTGTTTAACCTAACGGTACTCGTTTAGCATACAGCCGAACGCGACGAGGACGGGTGCTCCGCGCCGCCGTCGGGAACGCACGACCACGGCGAACGGCCACACGTAACCTAAGGACGCGAGTTTTCGGCGGACATCGCAAAAGCCGGCCGTGCTACCGCGACGAGCGGCCGACACCCAGACGCCGACGCCAGTCGTGGGCACCCAACAGCCGGGCAGCCTTGGCGATGATCTTCGACTTGGCGGGTATGACCGGGTACCACAACGGCTCGGACTTCAGCGCGAACCGCTCTTCGACCACCGACTGCTGGCGGCAGTACTTCAGCACACCGTGCGCCCCGCCGAACCGGGTGCCCAGGCCGGAATTCTTCCAGCCGCCCATCGGAATCGGCATCTGGAACGTCGCCACCAAAGCATTGTTGACCGACACCGAGCCCGCCTCGATCCGTCGCGAGAGCCGGTCCGCCCTGGCTCGATCACGGGTCCACAGGCTGGAGCTCAGTCCGTACTCGGAGTCGTTGGCCAGCGCGATCGCCTCGTCTTCGTCGCTGACCCGCATGATGGCCAACGTCGGACCGAAGGTCTCTTCTCGCATACATCTCATGGTGTGGTCCACGTCGACCAGCACGGTGGGCTCGAAAAAGTTCCCCTTCGGGCTGCGGTGACCTCCGGTCAGAATCCGTGCGCCCTTGGTCAGCGCATCGGCGACGTGGTCGGCGACGATATCGACCTGCGCCGGTGTGACCATGGCGCCGATGTCACAGGTGAAGCTGCCCGGCTCGTCCATACCCTGGCGAAGGGCCGACACTTTCTCGGCCACCAGCGTCACGAACCGGTCGTAGACGGGCGCCTCGACGTAGACGCGTTCCACGCCCACACATGCCTGCCCGGAGTTCGTCATGCCGCCCCACACCGCCCCGGCAGCGGCCCGCTCGATATCGGCATCGGCCAATACGATCAGCGCGTCCTTGCCCCCGAGTTCCAGGCTGCACGGGATGAGCCGCTGCGCGCAGCGCACCGCGATCGCACGACCCGTCCGCACCGACCCGGTGAACATCACCATGTCCGCCTCGTCCACGACCGCGACACCGGTAGCGCCGGCTCCGTTCGCGCATCCCAGTACGGGCGGAGCGCCGATCTCCTCGTTCCACCCTCGCACCGCCTCCGTCCACGCCAGCGGCGTCACCTCCGATGGCTTGCACAAGACGGCAGCACCGGCCACCAGAGCGCCGACGACATCCATCATCGGTCCCGCCAAGGGCCCGTTCCACGGCGTGATGAGTCCGACCAGCTGATAGGGCCGAACCTGAACCCGCAACCTGCGCATCGCGTTGGCAGCCCCAGCCGGTTTGACACGGCGGTCTGCCATGAACTTCGCACCGTTGGCCGTGAAGTAGTTGATGACGTCGATGACAACAGCCATCTCCAAAGACGCATCGGCCCAGGACTTCCCCGTTTCCTGCTGGACGAGGGTAAGAAGCCTGCGCTCGTTGTCGAGCAGCCAGTCCAGCCAACGCAACAGGTGCGCACTGCGACCGCGGGGCCCCAGGGCCTCCCAAGCAGGCTGCGCGGCCCGTAGCCGGCGAGCGATGACGGCCACCGCCTCGGCGTCCATGTCCGGCACCGAGCCCACTACCTGTCCGTCTCCCGGACACCGGATGGTGATCGCCGGTGCCGGATCAAGCGCTGAGGCAGTGGTGGTTTCATCCATGAACAGAACTTCTTCCTTCAGGTGGTCGACGCGCTATATCTAAAAGAGTAAGTTTTTTGGCGGTCGTTGACCACTATGGACTCCCGACCACCTAAATCTTATAGTTTTGACACTCCCATCGTCCCGATTCGCCAGCCAAGGAGGCATTTCCATGAAGGTCCGACTCGAGCGAGCCAAGTGCGCCGGCCATGCTCAGTGCTACGCGGTCGATCCCGACCTGTTCCCGATCGATGACGACGGATACTCCATCCTCGAGCCGCACGCCGTCGACCCCGCCGATGAGCAGGCCATCCGTGCCGGTGTCGCATCCTGCCCCGAACTGGCCCTCATCATCGAAGAGGACTGAACCGCGCGAATCGGCATCCCATGAGCCACGTCATCACCCAGAACTGCTGCAAGGATGCCAGCTGCGTGCCGGTGTGCCCGGTCGACTGCATCCGTCCGGCCCACCCGCGGGACCGAACGGCTACCACCGAAATGCTGTTCATCGACCCGGACACGTGCATCGACTGCGGCGCCTGCATGGAGGAATGCCCGGTCGACGCGATCTACTACGACGAGGACCTGCCCGCCGAACTGGAGATCTTCCGCGACATCAACGCGCGCTATTTCGCCCAGCATCCTTTGGAACCCTCGGTGCCCGACCGGCCCGACGATCACGACGGGGTGGATCGGGGCGCTCTCCGAGTGGCGATCGTGGGAGCCGGACCGGCCGCGTGCTACGCGGCTGCGGCACTGATGCGCACCGACGGCGTCGAGATCGACGTCTATGACCGGCTGCCCACCCCGTTCGGCCTGATTCGGGCCGGCGTGGCGCCCGATCACCAGCACACCAAGTCGGTGGTCGACATCTTCGGCAGAATGCTCGGCGACAAGCGGGTGGCCTGCCACTTCAACGTTCAGGTGGGCCGCGACGTGTCCCACGACGACCTGGCCTCCCACCACCACGCGGTGATATACGCCGTCGGTGCGGCCCGGAGCCGACGCCTGGCGATCGCGGGTGAAGACCTGCCCGGCAGCCACCCCGCAGCCGATTTCGTGAGCTGGTACAACGGTCACCCCGAGCACTCAGGGCACACATTCGACCTGTCCGGCGAACGAGCCGTGATCGTGGGGAACGGCAACGTGGCCTTGGACGTCGCGCGTGTGCTGCTGCGCCCGACCGAGGATCTCGCCACGACCGACATCGCCCAGCACGCCCTGGACGCGCTGGCGCGCAGTTCCATTCGTGAGGTCGTCCTCCTGGGTCGACGCGGTCCCCGCCACGGCGCTTACTCGGTCGGTGAGTTCGCCGCGCTGGAACACCTTCCCGGGATCGACATCGTGGTCGAGGCGGACGAGACCGGTTCCTCGCCGGACGACGATATCGAGACCGCACTCAAGCTCGAACTCGCCCATCGCTATGCCCGCCGCGCGCCTACCCCCGGAAACAAGCGAATAGTGTTCCGATACAACGTTTCTCCGAGAGAAATCGTCGGACCCGGCCACGCAGCCGGAGTGGTGATCGACACTGCCGACGGAACGTCGGAGACGCTCACCACCCGATTGATCCTGCGGTCCATCGGCTATCGCGGCACCCCGATTCCCGCCCTGCCGTTCGACGAGGACTCCGGCGTGATACCCAACGACGGCGGGCGGGTACTCGACGACGCCGGCGCACCCGTGGCCGGTGTGTACGTGACAGGGTGGATCAAACGGGGTCCGCGTGGTGTCATCGGAAGCAACCGCGCCTGCGCGGAGGAGACAGTCGAACGACTCTGGCAGGACTTCGACCGAGGCCTGCTCAGCCGCCCCCTGCCCGATCGCGGGGCCATCGGGCAGCTGTTGAGTACACGCGGAGCCGAGCGGGTCGGGTGGGAGCAATGGCGTGCGATCGACTCCGAGGAACGACGGCGCGGCAGCGCTGCAAAACGGCCCCGCGTGAAGTTCGTCGACGTCGCCGAGATGCTCGCCGAGGCCCGAAAATAGAAGACTGAGCAGGGCAAAGAAGTCAACCGCGCAATCGGAGAGCGATTCTTGATTGACGTTGTATACCTATCCACGTAAGGTTTTTAGCATCGGTTCGCCGGACACAGGTCGTGCCGGCCCATCGTTGGCGCGACCCGGTGCGCGCAGGGACGCGAACCTGCGGGCTCGCGATCGCGCTCGGCGCCCGGTCAATTCATCGCAGAGAGTGAAGGCAGATCATGACGACATCGCTCCCCAGGCAAGACCGCATCCGTCGAGCGCTCGAGCTGTTGCGCAACGAGACCACCGACAAATTCGAAGACGTCGTCGAATTCACCGCTGAAGAGTTCACCGACCCGGTACTGGCCCAACAGGAACGGGAATACATCTTCGGCCGGGTGCCGTCGATCGTGGCGCATGGTTCCGAGCTCGCGAAACCGTTCGACTTCCTGACCGTTCAGATGCCGCGCAACAACGTCATCGTGGTCCGCCAGCGTGACGGCGGGATCAAGGCATTCGTCAATCTGTGCCGGCACCGCGGCGCCCTGCTCGAGGAGAACGAAAAGGGGCGGTGCCGGTTCTTCTCCTGCCAGTATCACCGGTGGTCCTACGAACCGGACGGCGCACTGCGAATGATCACCCGCGACAACACCTTCGGCGAAATCGATCGCAAGGAACACGGACTCATCGAGCTGCCCTGCGAGGAACGCCACGGCTTCATCTGGGTGGTCGACAACGCCCAGGCCCGTATCGACGTGGCCGCCTGGCTGGGCCCGGAGATGGATACCATCCTGGCCGACTACCACCTCGACGAACTGCACTGTGTCCGCTCGGCAGGTTTCGACGAGCCGACCAACTGGAAGATCATGCAGGACGCCTTCCTGGACGGTTACCACATCCAGTACGCGCACCCCAACACTGCCGGCAAGATCATCCACACCAATGTGATGGCGTTCGAGGACTTCGGCCGGCACTGTCGTTTCATCGCCCCACGCAAGTCCATCGACCGTTGGCTGGAGGAAGACCCCGGCGACCAGAATCTGGACCGCTACGTCACCGAGACGCACTTCCTGCTCCCCAACAGCACCCTGCTGCGCCAGCCGGATCATTTCCAACTCCTGACATTCCGGCCGGACATCAAGGACCCCACCAAGTCCCGGATGGAGCAGCGCCTGATGGTGCCACCGGTCGAGAAGTCGGGCATGACCGAAGAGCATTGGAACAAGCTCTGGGACAAGAACTGGCAGATCCTGCTGGCCGTGCTGCACAACGAGGACTTCCCCCTGCTGCGCAACTCACAACGCGGTATGGCCAGTGCCGACGCCGGGGATATGCTGCTGGGCCGCAACGAGACAGCGAACCAGGTGTTCCGGCGCGAGACGAAAAGACTGCTCGCCGAAGGCGCCGCAGAGTCGTGAGCAGATGATCAAATACGAATGGCGGGCCGCCCTGAGCGACGAAGAGTCGGCCCAACTGGCCGACCTGCTGCAACGGGCGGCCGACTACGACGCCGAAGCCGAATACAGCACCATCGCGTTCGCCGACGTCGAGAACGCAATGACGAGCGCCGATCCGCGCTACCGGCATCTGCTGGTGTGGATGCTGCCCTATGCGACAGCGCTGGGAGCTCCCGAGCACCCCGAACGCATCGCCGGTCTGATCCGCCTGAAAGTCGACGACGACGGCACCGCGGAGGCTTCCGGCGTGGTGGATCCCCGGCTGCGGTCGATCGGCATCATGACCTTGCTGTTCGAGCGGATCGGGCTGGACACCGCGCACCCGGGAGGGTGGCAGGGCACCGGTGCGCATACCGTCACAGCGTGGGCCAGGGGAAACCACCCGGCCGTCGGCCGGATCAGCAACCGGTTCCTGATCCCGCGCACCCGCCGGGTGTGGAAGCTGATCAGATCCACCCATTCCGCCGAAAGCGCCACGAGGGCCCCTGTGCTGGAACCGATCTCGACTGCCGACCTTGCCGAACTCGGGTGGGCATCGGCGGCAACCACCACCCCCGGCCCCCGACACGCGCTGCGGGAGGGCGGCCGCGTGGTCGGCGCCGTCGACGTCGACCTCACCCCGGTGGAGTCCGAGGAATTCGGTCGCTGCGGGACCCTGCAAGCGCTGGCCACCACCCCGCAGGCGGACGCCGACACCCGCAAAGGCCTGCTCAACGGCGCGGCGGCGCTCGCCCACCAGGCCGGCCTCACCGGCCTGGTGATCTACGTCGACGCCGACGACGCCGCCTGGGTCAATGCCTGCCGGTTGGTCGACTTTCAACACGACCGCACCGACGTACTGCTGCAACTTGGAGGTCACCGATGAACGTCGATCCGGGTGCGCTGCCCGCCGACCTCGCCGCCACCGTCGAAGCCCACGGCAAGGCGGTGGCCGCCGCCGACAATCGGGCGGTGCTCGCAGATTTCCTGCCCGACCGCATCGGGCAGCTCATCGCGTCGGCGGATGTCCCCACCGTGCTCAAGGGGGCCGAGGTACGCACCATCTCCGATGCGGGCGACGGTCGCTACGACGCGGTCATCCGGTACACCAAGCCCGATGACGAGTGGTTCGAACTGCGCAGCCGCTGGGTGCGATTCGACGACGGCAGCTGGCGGGTTCTCAGTGTGCGCAACATCCCGGCCACCGCGCCGTGGATGGATCTCACCGGCCCCGGCGAGGACGGTTTGGACACCCCGCACTGGGACGGACTCCGCGAGGGCGTGCTGAAGATCCAGCGCTGCGGGCAGTGTCGCCGGTGGATCTGGTCGCCACGTCCCATCTGCCCGTCCTGTCATTCACTGGACAGCCGGTGGGAGGCCGTCGCACCGGTCGGCACCGTCTACTCCTGGACGCGAACCTGGCAACCATTCACCCCGGAGAGCACCGGTCACCTACCCTACGTCGTCGTGCTGGTCGCACTGCCGGGCGCCGACGATGCGCGGGTGGTCGGCGTGCTTGCCGACGCCGACGGCGTCACCCCAACCATCGGCGCGCGAGTGAGGGGCATCGTCGAACCGCCACCCGACGATCAACACTGGCCCTTGCTGCGCTGGCATCTGGAGAACCCCCTGTGAGCTTCCGCGGATCCACCGCCGTCGTCGGCGTCGGCTCGACCGGCTACTACAAGCGCGGCACCAGTCCCCTGACGTCAGCACAACTGGTGCTGACGGCGATCCTGCGGGCCTGCGAGGACGCCGGGGCCGATCCCCGCACCATCGACGGATTCGTCTCCTATGGCGGTGATTCCAGCGAGGGTCTGGCCATCGGCGCGGCCCTGGGCGTGCACGAGGTCCGCTGGTCGACAGAGGTATGGGGTGGCGGGGGTGGCGGTGTCGCCGCCGCCGTGAACTGTGCCGCCGCCGCCGTGTACAGCGGTCAAGCCGACTGTGTTGCGGTCTACCGCGGGCTGTCCGAGGGCACCGATGGCCGCCGCGCCTTCGCCAAGGGCCATATCGGGTCGTTGTACGCGGCGCATGGTGTGCTCGCGCCGGCCCAGATATGTGCGCTGCGCACCCAGCGCCTGCTCGAGTTCGAACGGGTACCTCGGTCCGCGATGGAAGCGATCTCACTGGCCGGCTACCACCACGCGCAGAACAACCCCGATGCGGTGGCGTTCGGCAAACCCGTTGACCACGAGCGCTACGAGCGCAGCCGGTGGATCTCAGAACCGCTGCACCTGTTCGACTGTTCCCGCGAAAATGACGGCGCTGCAGCGATCCTCGTGGTCAGCGCCGAGCGGGTCGGCGACTATCGCGGCGTGCCCGCTCTCATCCTGGCCGGCGTTCAGGGCGCCGCCGCCGGCTGGACCGAATCGGTGGAGAACGAGACCGACTACAGCAGCGCGGGGTTCCACCCCGCGATGGTCGCCCGCCTGTGGGCCGGCGCCGGGATAGGACCTGACGACGTCGACGTCACTCAGGTCTACGAGAACTTCACCGGGCCGGCTGTCGCCTCCATCATCGACCACGGCCTGTCACCCGGCGGACCGGCGGCCGGAGAAGTCCTCACCGTGGAGAATCTGACCGTGGAAGCCGGCAGTCTGCCCATCAACACGGCGGGTGGCAATATAGCCGAGGGTTTCGTGCACGGTATCGGACTGGTGGTGGAGGCGGTCCGCCAAATCCGCGGCGGCTCACCTAATCCGGTCGCCGGTGCGGACATCTCACTGCTGATCGGGGGCCCGATGGCCCCCTTGGTGAGTTCGACAGTCTTCGGGTCCCTGGCGACAGCCTGAACCGGATCTCAACCTTGGAACGAGGAGCAAGATGGCAGCGAGCGTCGGATCCGCACTGAGTTGGTGGGCCAGGACCAAGGGCCAGGAAACAGCCCTCGTCGTGGCCGAGGACCAGCTGACCTTCCGCGACGTGCACGACTGGTCCAGCCGGTTGGCCCGGCGGCTGGCCGACGAAGGCGTCAAACCCGGCGACCGGGTCGGTCTGCTGGGCGCCAATGCCCTGGCATGGCCGATAGCCGCACTGGCCATCATCAAGACCGGTGCGGTCCTGGTACCGCTGAATGCCCGGCTCAAGCCGGCCGAGATCCGTAAGGTCGCCGACGATGCCGGGCTGAGCATGATCCTGGCCAGCAAGTCGCATGTGCCCATTGCGCAGGACGCGCGGGCCGGGGGGCACGACTTCACGGTGCTCGACTTCGGCCTCGTCGAGGCGGAACGCAACGGCGTACCCGACGACTTCAAGGTCGACCGCGCCCCCGACGAGGCGATCGCCGTCATCTTCACCAGCGGATCCACCGGGCTGTCCAAGGGCGTCATCCTCACCAACGCGACCCTGTTGTCGATCGTCTTGGAGAACACGCTGACCCAAGAGGGCTTCCGGCCCGGCACCGTGACCCTGCTGGTGCTCCCGCTGGCGTTCACCCCCGGCCTGGTCTACGGACTGCTCATGACGACCGTGCTGGGCGGGACTCTCATCGTGGAGCCAGAACTGAACCCTTCCCGGGCAGTCGACATCATCGAGCACCACGGTGTCCGAGCCCTTTTCGGTGTGCCCCTGATCTTCGAGGCCATGTCGAAAGCGCCCGAATTCGCCGAGGCGGATCTGAGCTCACTGCAGACGGCCATCATCGGTGGCGCCGCGGTGCCGGTGGAACTGCTCGGCAGGTGGGCCGACAAGGGCGTGCTGCTTCGACAGATCTACGGGATGACCGAAGCCGGCGGGGTGGCCACCGCGACGCTGCCTCACGAAGCCCTCGAGCACCCCGGCTCCTGCGGCATCGGCTCGATCTTCACCGACGTCCGGGTCATGGGCGAGGACGGGGAGCTTCGCGGCCCCGGCGAGCAGGGCGAGATCGTGGTGCGCGGCCCCCTGGTGACCCCCGGATACTGGGACGACCCGGCTTCGACGGCGCAGGCGATTCGGGACGGCTGGTTGCACAGTGGTGATCTCGGCGTCGCCGACGAGTCCGGCCGGATCACCTTCGTCGACCGCATGAAGGATCTCATCATCTCGGGCGGGATCAACATCTCACCCGTCGAGCTGGAATCGGCCATCGGCACCCTCGAGGGGGTCGACGAGGTCGCCGTCATCGCCGCGGCCGACGCCCGGTTCGGTGAGACTCCAGCGGCCATCATCACCGGCAGCGTGGCCGACCGGGAAACAGTGATCTCGCACTGCGAGACGCTGCTGTCGGATTACAAGATCCCGCGCTATGTGGTGCTCCGCGACGAGCCGCTGCCACGGCTTCCCAGCGGAAAGCTCGACAAGCGGGCCATCCGCGCCGAGTACCACGATGTCCCGCAACGGTTTCCGCGGGTTCGGTGAGCGCTGCGAAGGCATAGCCAGCCTCGGGCCGTATGGCGGGCCTACTGCCGTCGGTATCCGAGGTCGATCAGTGCCCCGAAGTACCCCCATCGACGGCGATCGTCGATCCGGTGACATAACTGGACGCCCGGCTGGCGAGGAAAACCACCGCGGCGTCCATCTCACGCTGCGTGCCCACCCGCCCCAGCGGGCAGGCGGCGAGGAAGCGGGCCAATGTTTCGCCAGACATCTCACCGATCATGTCGGTCTCGACGAAACCGGGAGCGATGGCGTTGACCCTGATGCCCTTGCGGGCCGACCACTGATTGGCCAGATCCCTGGTCAGTCCGATCAATCCCGCTTTACTCGCGGCGTACGCCGCCTGAGGCAGTACGGACTTCACCAGACCCAGCATGCTGGACACATTCACGATGCTGGCGCCGGGCTGCATGACGCGCGCACACGCCTGCGCCGCCCAGTACGCACCCAACAGGTTCACCTCGAGCACTGCCCGAAAGTCTTGCGGCCGCTCAGACGTCGCCGGCGCAACATGCGAAACCCCGGCATTGTTCACCAGCACATCCACCCTCCCGAACTCGGCCAGAGCGGTGTCGGCCAGCTCGGCACACGCTTCGGGTTGTGTCACGTCGGCGGTAACCACCAGACAAGAACGGCCGGTGGCGCGAACGGTCGCCGCGGTCGCCTCGAGCTGCGCCCGGCGCCGGCCCGCGACGACGATATCCGCTCCGGCTTGCGCGAGCGCTCGGGCGAATCCCGCACCGAGCCCGCTGCCCGCCCCGGTGACGATCGCCACCGAATCCGTCAGGCAGAACAGGTCGAGTACCGATTCGATCGGCTCAGGTGTGGTTGTCGATGACACCGCATCGTCCTTCCGTTGTCGTGCCGCCCACTAATCTAAAGGCATTAGCCTAGACGAGGCCACAGGACGCGCGGCGCGGGAGGGTTGAGCACCCGGACCGCCCGCCGCGGGCGCATGCACAGCTAATATTCAGCGACACCGGTTCACCCAGGGTTACCCGTGACGTCCGCTACCACCGGCCGCCACGGCAGATCGGCCCCCACCCCGCCCACGATGCGCGCTCGACCAACCGCTGGCCGCGCCCGCACCCCGCGGGCACCCCGGCCACTCACCCTGGGAACCGGCCCACGGACGAACGCCACACCACGATCACCGCCGCGACGCGGTGGTGCCATCCAGCTTCGCCAGCCACCGGTCGAATACCGGTCTGAACTGGCTTTATTGCACTTAACTTGTCGGCTGACACTTTTTGATTGACGTCTCATATCTATCGGCGTAAGGTTTGCCGCGCAGGTGTTGCACGTCACAGTGCCACCGTGATGTGAGCGGCCCGGCGAGGCGCGGGGTCCGCGGGCTGAACCCAAGGAGGATCATGAAGCTGCAGAACAAGGTTGCGCTCATCACCGGCGCCGGGTCCGGCCTCGGCCGTCGCAGTGCGCAGATGTTCAGCGCCGAAGGCGCCCGGGTGGCGATCGTGGACATCGACGGCGATCGCGCTGAGCAAACGGCCAAACTGGTGCACGAAGCCGGCGGGGACGCGATCGCGATCACCGCCGACGTTGCCGTCAAGGCGCAGATCCAGTCGGCGGTCGACCAGACCGTGGCTCATTACGGCACGTTGGACATCGCCTGGGCCAACGCCGGGGTGGTGTCGCGCGGCGGCGTTCCGTCCGTCGCCGGCGGCGAGTACGTCGCGTTCGAGGACCTGACCGAGACAGACTGGCAGCACGTGCTGGGCGTCAACCTGTCCGGTGTCGTGTACACCGCACAAGCGGCCATTCCGAGTCTCAAGGCCAACGGCGGCGGCACCATCCTGGCGACCTCCTCGGCCGCATCGCTGGTGGCTTACCACAACATCGCCATGTACTCGGCCACCAAAGCCGGGGTCAACGGCCTGGTCCGCGGACTCGCACTTGACCTCGGCCGCTGGGGAATTCGCGTGAACGCCATCGCGCCGACGCACGGGATGTCGCCGAACTTCCTGATGCCCCCCGGGACCCCGGTGGTCGGCCAGTCCTACGAGGAGGTCGCCGGCCCGTGGAATCCGACCGTGTCACCCATCCCACTCAAGCTGCAACGACCACCGTCGATCGACGACAACGCCAAGGTCGCACTGTTTCTGGTGAGCGACGATTCCGCCTACATCTCCGGCGCCACGATCGGCGCCACCGACGGCGGCACGCTCTCCCGCGTCGGGATGTGGTTCGACGAGGACCTGAACCCGCAGCCTGTTTCCTGATCACACCCATACACCGGAGGACAGCCCCCAACATGACCGCAGCAGCCAGCGTCCCGACCGAATTGGTCGTGGACTTCGACGTGTACGACCCCGCCCTGGCCAGCCCCGTCGACGTGATGCAGGACAAGGTGGCCGAGTTGGCAGCGATAGGCCCCGTCGTCTATTCGCCTGCCTACGGCGGACACTGGATTGTCACGCGTTACAAGGAGATCCAGCAGGTCCTCACCGATCCTCAGACATTCTCCAGCTACCCCAACAATCTGGTCACCAGTGACATCGGCAAGTTCATCCCCCTGGAGTTGGACCCGCCCGAGCACACCTCTTACCGGCACGCGTTGCAGCCGCTGTTCAGCCCGCAGCGAATGAAGAAGCTGTCCGACGACATCCGGGCCGTGGTCAACGAGCTGCTCGACGAGTTCGCGGGCAAGGGCGAGGTGGAATACGTGTCGGCGTTCGCCCACGAGTTGCCCGCCAGGATCTTCCTGGCCCTGATGGACTGGCCCCTCTCGGATGCACCGCTGTTCACCGAGGCCACCGACACCATCCTGTTCGGCAAGCCCGGTGGCACCGAAGAGGAATCCAATCAGGCGCGAATGATGGCCGGCCTGAAGATGTTCGGCTACTTCCAGAACATCATCGAGACTCGCCGCGCCAATCCGGGCACCGACATCACCTCGACGCTCATCAACACCGAGGTCAGTCTTCCCGACGGGACCCGGCTGCTCAACGACGAAGAACTCAACCGAATGTTCTTCCTGCTGTTGATCGGAGGGCTGCACACCGTGCAGGGGTCGCTGTGCTGGGCGATCGTGCACCTGACCAAGAACCCCGAACAGCGTGCCGCGCTGATCGCCGACCGGGACCTGATCCCCAAGGCGGTCGAGGAAATCCTGCGGATGGAGGCAGCGATCATCCCGGGCCGACGCGCAACCAAGGACGTCGAACTCGGAGGCGTCACCATCGCCGAGGGCGACCAGCTCATCGTCATGCTTTGCGGCGCCAACCGGGACGCCAACGAATTCCCCGCTCCGACCGACTTCGACATCGAGCGTCATCCCAACCGGCACTTGTCCTTCGGTGCCGGCGTGCACCGCTGCCTGGGATCACACCTCGGCCGTATCGAGCTTGTCATCGCGTTGGAGGAGATCCATCGCCGGATCCCGGACTACGAGCTGATCGAGTCCGATCCACCGGTCTTCCATTCCAGCCAGGTTCGCGGATGCGCGCGCCTGCCGATCCGGTTCACTCCACAGACGTAGGCGATCGGTTCGAGGGCAGGGTGTTATGCCGGCGTTTCGCCATTGCGCCGGCAGAACACCCTGCCTTGTTAGAATTTCGAGTTCACCGAATCGAGCGACAGGAGACGAGATGGCGCGCCGCAGGAGCGGCACCGGCCTGAGTTCTGACGCCGACGAAGCTCGCCAACAGATCCTCGCCGCCGCCGAGCGGGTGATCACTCGCTACGGCGTACCGAAGACGACCATGGACGATATCGGTAAGGAAGCCGGGGTGTCCCGGCCCACCGTGTACCGCTACTTCGGTGACCGCGACGCACTCTTGGGAGCTCTCATCGAGCGACGGTCGCGGATGCTGTTCGCACGTGCCCATGACTTCATCGTCAGTCACGCCACATTTGCCGATCAACTCGTCGAGGGCTTGGTCTACCTGGTCGACCACGGTCGCCGCGATCCGGTCGTGCGAATCCTGGTCAGCCCCGAACACATGGAATTGGCGGCCCCGATCGTCGGCGGCGCCGACCTGGCCACCAATCTGACCGCTGAGATGTGGGAGCCCGTGTTCCGGCAGGCGATGACGCGCGGCGAGATCAGGGCAGATCTGGATATGAAGGCCGTCTCCGAATGGCTTGCGCTGGTGCAGTTCATCCTCGTCGGGCGCCTCGATTTCTCCTCCGCAGATGATCCTGGACATCGGAAGATGCTGCGGGAGTTCGTCTTACCGGCGTTCTCCCCCGTCACCGCGCCAACAGGCGACGTCCACTGATCAGAGCCTCGCACCTGGAACTGCGGACCGTCATCGAAGTGACCCATCTCGATGAGCCCGCTAGGTACGCGCAGCGAGTCTGCAACGACACACCGCGCTCATGAAGGGAACCCCGGCGCGACCCGGCCGTGATGTCCTCATCCGAAGCACAGGAGGTAGCGCAGCAATGGTATTCACCACGATCACTTATGACACGGCAGATCAGATCGCCACCATCACGTTGAACCGACCCGAGGCACGCAACGGGTTCACCCTGACGATGGCCGACGAACTCAACGCGGCCCTGCTGGCTGCCGACAACGACGATCACGTTCGCGCCGTCATCCTGCGTGCGGCCGGCAAGCATTTCTGCGTCGGGATGGATATGGCCGGCGGCGATCCGACCATAGGTGATCCCGACGACCCGCACTGGGACGAACCGGCCACCCGGGTGGCCCGGCCGATGACCAATCTCGACAAGCCCGTCATCGCGGCCATCCAGGGTGCTGCTGTTGGGGTAGGGCTGTCCATGACGCTGGCTGCCGACTTCAGGCTCGCCGCCGATGACGCCCGGTTCGGATTCGTCTTCGCCCGCCGCGGACTGTTCCCCGAAGGCGGCTCGCTGTGGTTCCTGCCGCAGATCGTCGGACTGGCCAAGGCCAAGGAGTGGATGATCACCGGCCGGGTTTTCGGCGTCGGCGAAGCCGCTGACGCCGGATTGGTCACGAGTGTGCATCCCCGCGAAGAGCTGTGGGCCGCGGCCGACGCACTGGCCCGCGAAATCGTGGCCAACGTCGCACCGGTATCGGCGGCGGTGATCCGTCGAGGTCTCACCGTCATGGCGGCCCGTGGCAATCCCGAAGCCGCCTTTGCGATCGACCGCCAGACGATCTCCTACGCCTTCACGTCCCCCGATATGGCCGAAGGGGTGGCGGCCTTTCTGCAGAAGCGGCCCCCGGAGTTCACCGGCGTGGCGCGCCACGAGGTGTCGCGCTTTCCTTGGCTGCGCTTCGATCGGCAGTGACGACTGCTCATCCGCTCGGAAGGCGCTTGTGGGTGCCCTCAAGGTCATCGAGGATCGCGGCCTGGGCGGCTTCGGGCAGGGTGTGCAGGATCTCGCGCACCCGCGCCTGCCGACGCGCCACGCCCTTGCGCTCGGGCATCCCCGGGGTCGCGGTCAGCTGCGGCGGCACACCCTCGATCTCCTCCACACCGCCATCGCTCTGACCGGCCTCCATCATGGCCTGCTCGGCCGCCGCGGTCGCCTCGTCCTTCTCCTCCGACATACCGATCGGACCGATACGACGACCGTTGAGGAACTGCTTGACCACCGGCTCATCCGAGGTCAACAACACCTCACGCGGACCGAACATCACCAGGTGCTTGCGGAACAACATGCCGATGTTGTCCGGCACCGTCCTGGCGATGTTGATGTTGTGCGTCACGATCAGCACCGTCGCATCGATCTGAGCATTGATATCGATCAACAACTGCGACAGATACGCCGTACGCACCGGATCCAAACCCGAGTCCGGCTCGTCACACAAGATGATCTGCGGGTCCAACACCAACGCCCGGGCCAGACCGGCACGCTTGCGCATACCACCAGAAATCTCACCAGGGAACTTATGCCCGTCATTGGGCATACCGACCAGTTCGAGCTTTTCCATCACGATCTTGCGGATCTCGGACTCGGACTTCTTGGTGTGCTCACGCAACGGGAAGGCGGTGTTGTCGTAGATATTCATCGACCCGAACAACGCACCGTCCTGGAACAGCACACCGAACAGGGTGCGGATCTCGTAGAGCTCCTTGGCCGAGCACTCCAAGATATTGGTCCCGTCGATGACGATCGAACCCTTCTCCGGGCGCAACAAACCGATCAACGACTTCAAGAACACCGACTTACCCGTACCCGACGGGCCCAGCAACACGCTGACCTCACCGGCGGGAATCGACATCGTGACGTCTTCCCAGATCTTCGACGACCCGAATGACTTGCTCAACCCGGTCACGTCGATTTGGACGCCCATACGAATTCCTTCCTGGTGGGAGCTGACACCCACCAGCCTGTGCTTGTGTGACAGAGCCTCGGGTGTGGATCGAGCAGCTCAGTCGGCGAACAGTCCACTCCATTGCGGACACCACTCGTTGGCTGACACCAACGAGAACCGGCGCGCCTGATCCTGGTCGATGACGAAGTTCCTGGCGATCTTGCCGCTGATCTCGGCAGGGGGCCGATTCCCCAATCGCAGCACGTAGCAGACCGATCGGCCCGCGCTGATGATATTGACATCGCTGTTCGAGATGCCGAGCTCATGGGCGGCACGAATGACGCTGGCGTCGTCAGCGTGTGCAACCGGCGCCGCCGCCAAGGCCACCATCACGCCGACAATGCAGCTGATTACATGGGAAGAATCAGGCATACGCGTTCCGTTTCGTTGTGGTGATTCGTTGCGGCGAACATCACGGCGGGCTCAACCATGTCCGCGTCGGCGTGACGAAGAACCTGAATGGACCACGCGCACAGTAGGTACTGGAGTCGGCCATCGTGGCGCACCGCGTGCCGTTGTACTCGATGTAACTGCGCGGAGGTAACTCTCGTTCGGCGCGTCCCGCCGGGAACTGAACTCCCAGCAACCAGTCATATCGGGTGACGACGTTCCCGTTCACCCAGCCGATATTCGTCGTGCCGGGAGGTGCGCCACGGATGTCGCCGACGCATCCGAAGCTCCCTCGATCCCAGATCCCACAGTTCAGTCCCAATGGGGTCGAAAACCACACTCCTCCAGCGCTACTGGTGAAATAGTCGTCGTACTTCACCTTGTCGTAGTAGTCGAGGATGAGGTAGGTGGAGGGGTAAGGACTCGTCGCGGAGCCCCCGTTGGGCTCCGCACGAGCGCTCGGCGCGACAGTCAGCAGCGAGACAGCGGCCGAAGCGAGAACACCGAACACGATGCGGGCTCCTCGCGATGCGAACCTCATTCGGCCCGTCATGGCAGGTTCCCGGGTGACGACTCATTCTCGGCGGCGTGCGGCACGCTGCCGTAGCAGGTGGCATTTCCGAGATCGAGGATGCTCTCACAGAGAATCTGTTGCCCCCTGGTGATACGTACAGTCACGAAGTGGCCCTGTAGAACTCGCGCCACCGTCGCCGCGGTACGAAAGTTGGGTCGCCAGTCGGCGCGCAGCTCGGCACCATCGGCCGTGGGGCTCGTCGCGTCGACCACGGGAACCGTGAGGGTCCACGGCAGGGGAACGTCCTGCAGCAGATGTTTGCCTGCCGTGTCGCGATATTCGACGCCGGCCAATTCGCCGACCGAGTCCGAGAAGATGTCGTAGGTGACGGTGTCCTCGGCGTGGGCTGCAGGCAGATGGATCGAGCCGAACAGACACATCACCATCGAGACAACCGCCCATCGAATCAGATTCATGCAACTCCCTTCACCCTCGACCGACAGCCTCGGACTCTCGTGCTCATCGGGTTGTCCCGTCACGCGGCCAGTACGACGGTGGTCAGGATCATGTCCTTCTTGGCGTTGTACAGGGTGCTCACGCCGAAGTCCTTGTACGAGCAGTCCGGAAGCTTGTCGAAACCCTGAATCAGCGTCGCCTTGATGGCATTGGCCGGGGACGTCGCAGCACCGGACAAGATCGACGCCTTGGCGCCGGCGTACCCGAGATCCTGCAGCACCGGAATCGCATTGGTCTCCGGTACGGCACGTGCCGTGTTGTTGATCCATCGGTCGGTCGTCTGGTTGATCAACTCGGCAGCCTGGTCGACCACCGGGTCCGGCTGCAGTGGGCACGTCGCCGGCCGGGCGGCGGCCACCGCCGCGCGTAGCTGATCGGTGGTATCCGCCACGGCTGCCGGTGCCACGCACACGCCGGTCGCCGTCAGTACGGAGGCAACCATCACGGCGCCTACCAGAACCCGAACGTTCGGATCGAATCGTCCTGCCGCACAGGCTGTCCCCGCCGCAAGATCCTGCCGGGTCCTCATGTCGCACACCTCACAATTGACGTCGTCACAGCTCGCACACGCGCGAGCGATAGATATCGCTGCCCCAGCGCTGGGCCTTCTGCACAGAAGGTGCGGTGAACCAGTCCGGTTGATGCGCCAGGATCCCCGCATTGACGTTGGACAGCTGCTCCCACAGCTTGTAGAACGCCTCGCCCTTGTAAATGGGAAAATAGCGATCACCGTACGGGTTCTGGGCCTGGGTCAGCGCCTGCACACGGGGTGTGAGAAAGTCGAGGGCCTGACCGATGTTGGCCGTGACGATATCCACCTGCTGCTGAACATTGTCCCGCGAGTAGTCGAAGTCCTTGCCGTCGGGACCGATCCTGTTTGTCTGAAGTCGCGCGATCTGGGAACGAAGCGTGGCGTACTGAGCGTTGTACCACTGGCACATCTCACTCATCGCCGTCACATCGGCCGGGGTGACCCTATCTCTGGTCTGGTCATACGGGAATGGGAACTTCGGTGCCCAGCTCGAGGTTGTCGGCGTGATGACGGGCAACGGTCTGATCAACGAACTATCCGATGGCGGACCAGGAATGGGGATCTCGGCGTTGGGGTCGGCACCGGCCGGCGGTCCGGTCAAGAACGCCGCTGCACAGAAGGTCATCGTCGAGCACAGCAGATACGTGCTGCGCCAGATGCGATGGCTCACTTCGACCCCATCGCCGAGCCGATACCGCCGACATCGGTGATCAACCAGTTGTTGTTGCTGTCGATGGTGGTGCTGTAGGTCGCCGTCGACTGCAGCGCTTCGGGAGCCTGGACGGTCTTGGTTTGCACGCTGACGAAACTGTCGACCACGTAGATGCCGCCAGTGGACGATCGGACCTTGGCGACCAGAGGTTTGGCGTTCGAACTCCACTGCAACGGGACCAGCACCTGCTCCATCGAGGTGCCGGCGTCGGACAACTTTCTGGTGAGCTCCGGAGTGGTACCCGCAACGAGTTTGACGTGCCAGGCCTGCAGGTCCTTGAAGTCCATCGTCGCGGCGTTGACCGCGTAGTCCAGCGCAATCTTCTCGGCGCGTGCGTTGTTCGCCGACTGAGCGACCTGATCGTCGACTTGGTGACGCGCACCCGTGTAGAGCCAGCCCAGGGTCGCGACGGCAACGACGAGTGCCGCGATGACCGCGCCGAGCATCAGATCCTTGAGACTGAGCGATACCGACCGTGCTCCCCTCCGCGTCGTCGCGTCATCGGCATCCGCCAGCGCCGTCGCCGCCGGCGATGAGTTCGCCTCTGCCGACACCTCTGGGAGTACGGCGTCGGACGTCTCCTGAACGTCGGTGTCATTGATGGTCATTGCGTTGCCTTTCTCTGCAGGGATACCGATGGGCAACCGTTCGCCCGGGTGGTCATGGCCGCACTCGCAGCGTTATCAAGCCGTCGGCGGGCACTTGCTGGAGGAAGTGGTCCAGGATCTGCCCGCTGTCGAAGTTCATCAACGTCGCGGCAATGGTGTTGAGTTTCGGCTGGAAAGCCTCCCCCAACACCTTGAGATCACCGCCACTGGTATCGAGCAGGCCTTGCAGACGCGCCACGAGTTTGTTCAGCCCCGCAATGCTTTCCGGCTCGTTGCGGCTCATCAGGATCGGGAGGTGCTTGTAGAAGTCCTGCCAGTTGACACCCGCCTTGGCCGCCACCGGGGTGAAGGCGGTCAAATCTGGATTGACCCATTCGGAGTTGTGGATGAGCGTCCCGAAATTGCTCAACAGCTCTCGGCCCTGCCCGTCCAGACCGTTGAGCATGTTGTTGAACGAATTGCTGGCGCGCGACAGGTTGGGTAGCACCGTGACGGGATCAGGTAGGGCGGCATCGGACTCGCTGATGATGCGCGCGAGCGCGCCGGGGTCCATCTGATGGAGCACGCGCACGACGCTCGTCGCCAACTCCGAGATCGACGGTGGCTGGACCACCGACTCCGTGGAAATATGCTGGTTGTCCTTCAGCATCGGACCGCCGTCACTGCGCGGGACCAGTTCGATATAGGACTCACCCAGGGCCGACAGGTTCTGCAACTGCACCTCGGTGTCGACCGGAATCTGATACGGCGCCTCGACGTAGAACCCGATGGACGCCGCATTCACCGACGTCGCGGTACTCGTCACTTTGCCGACGGGCACCCCTCGCAGGAGCACATTCGACTCGACCACGAGGCCGTTGACGTCGGGGACATCCATGGAAAGGTTCGTCCGGTGCGACGGCGGCTGGAGGCGAAGACCCAGCGATGCGAAGTAGCACAGGACGATTGCGATGATCACCGCGAACACCAAGTAGGAGATGACGTCTTTGACCTTGATGGCGTTCATGGTGTGGCCCCCAGAATCCGCAGCACATCCTGGACGTTGCCGGACAGCTCACGGCCGTCCGGCCCGATGATCGACGTGATGTTGATGGCCGGGTACTTGTCGACCGGCAAGAACATGTCGGTGAAGACCTTGCGGTACTTGGGTATCTCGGCCTCCCCTGCCACCTTCGACTCCTGCAGCGCGCCGGTGGCGTCGGCAAGTGAATTGAGGAACGGCACCAACCAGTAGCCGCCCAGCGTGATGCTGCCGACGCTGGGCAGGATGGTGCCGATGTAGTTCAAGACGGCGACCAGATGCTCGAAGCCCAACTGCCCCTTCGGTGAGAAGAGGTACTGCAGGTCCGGAACCCTGTCCCGGACGACCGCGGCTGACTTGGACACCCCGTCGAGCAGCCGATCCACCGAATCGAGATTCCCGGCCAAGGCGGCAAGGTCTGTTTCGACCCGGCCGGTCAGGACCCGCACCTCGTCACTGGACGGCATGACACGGTTGAGCCGGATGATGGTGTTCTGCGCCCGCTGGATGGATCCGCTGGACACGAAATTGGCGAGGCTGGCGATGGTGTCTTCCAGCTGCGGCGGAGATGTGGTCTGGGCGACCGGGATCACCCCGCCGCCGGCCAACGCCGGGGCCGGCGCGTCATCCGTTGCCGGGCGCTCCAACGCCACGTAGATGTCGCCCAACACGGTCGCCTGTTGCAGTACGGCATGAATATTGGATGGAACCGTGACACCGCGCTTCATCCGCGCGGTCACGTCGACGTCTCCGCTCGTGAGGGTCATCTTCGACACGACGCCGACGGTCACACCATCGAGAACCACTTTTGCGCGATCGGGCAGGTTCAGGACGCTGTCGAACTTCATGACGATGTCGTATCCGTCGTCGTACGACGGGCCTGGCTGGGGTAACGCGTCGACATTCACTGCGGCGCAGGAAGACACCGCAAGGACTGCCGTGGTCATGACACTGGCCAGCAGCCGGGAACGCTGTGTCATTTGTTCGCCGCCACGGTCAGCACGTACTGCAGGAGCGCCACATCGACCGCGTAAGGCGTGCCTTTGACGTTGGCGCAGCTGCCAGGCACCGACGCATTCATGATGTTGCACTGGGCGACACCGTCGGGTGTGCGAATCCGGTACAGCGGTGGCCGGTAGTGCAGCGTGAAGTCGTGGTTGTTGGCAAGGTTGATCAGCCCGTTGAGCACCCGCGGGGCCACATTGAGCAGGCTCGCATAGTACGGTGCCCGCGGACTGGCCTTCCTGAGAAAGACGGACACCGCGTCGAGTAGCTGCTGGATCTGCGGACCCAGCTCCTTCTCGATGGCTCCGGCGGCTTCGATGACAGGAATGATTCCCTCCATCGTCTTCGAGGCTCCTTCGAGCGTTTCGGCGGCGTCTTCGCCTGCCGAGTTCGCCAGATCGTCGAAAACCCCGTGCAGGGTCGGCTCGACCTGTACCAGCGTGGTGGTCAGTTGCCTGAGATTGCGGGTCACCGAGCCGAGGTCGCCGATGGCCTGATCGGGTGCGTCGACCACCGACGACGCGGTGGTGAGCAGCTTGTTGGCTCCGGCTCCCTGCCCGCGCAGCGCCTGGTCGATCCCCGTGACCACTTGCCCGACGTTGTCCGAGCCGGCGGGATTGATCGAATTGATGAAGTTCGTCGAGGATCCGATGACTTCGGACAGGCTCTTCGGGGTCAACGATCGGCCGAGCGGGATACAGCTGTCCGGGGAGAGCTTCTGCGGCTGTTGGTAATCGCCGACGAGTTCCAGTGCGCGATCGGCAAGGATCGATGTCGACCTGGTTACCGCTTTGACGTCAGCGGGAATCTTCCTTCCGTCGTCGACGGTGAAGTCCACTCGGACAGACTGTGCCGACGCAGTGACGGCGGCGACCTTCCCGATCGGGAAACCCAGGTGGGTGACGGGGTTGTCGACATAGAGCCCGACGCTGTCCGGCATGATCGCGCAGTAGTGAGCGGCTTCCGACTTGGCAGGCGACGTGCACGACGAGCAGGTCACCACGGCGGCCGCGACCAGCGACGCCGATGCCAGTCGGCGGATATGGTGTGCGCGCAAGGAGGGCATCAGCAGGCGCTCCCGGGAACCGGGACGCACAGATCGGTCGCGAGCAGACCCGGGTCCGCGTTCTGCGCGTTGAGGATTCGGTCGAAGAGGTTCTGCACCCGCTTGAGGGCACGGATGGTCAAGCCGTTGCGCTCCACGAACGACCGGCCTCGCTCGAGGAAACTTCGGATCTTCTCCACGAATTCGGCTTGGTGGGCTTCATAGGCGTCGGCCAGTGGTTTGATGGCGAGCAGGACCTCGCCGAGACCTTGCAATGTCTGGGAGACGCCCTTGTCGTAGATGACCATCGTCTGGGTCGCAATGGAGATCTTGCGCACCAGCTGTGCGAACTTGTCCCGGTACTGCGCCAGCGCCCTAATGTATTCGTCGGAGAGGTTGAGGATCTCGGTGACCTGACCGCGCTGCCGTTCGACCGTCGACATCAACGCGTTGCCTGCGTCGATGGTGGCGGCCACCACCTGAACGTTGGTACCGCTCAAGCCCTGCGAGATCTGGTTGAGCGACTCGTTGACCGGTTTGGTGTCGACGTGCTCGGTGATCTTGGTGGTGTCGGCCAGTGTACGAATCAGGCTGTACGGCATGGTCACCCGCGAGGCCGGAATCACCGCCTCACCCAGCGGCATGCTACCCATCGACGCGACATTGACGTAGTAGCCTCCGACGACGGTCAGCATGCGAACGTCCACTTGCGACTGATCGCCGACAAAGGCGTGGTTGTCGACCTTCGCCTGAACCAGAACCTGATTCGGTTCCAGTGTCAGTGCCGTCACCGTGCCCACCTTGATGCCGGCCATCCGCACCTCATCTCCGACACGTATCGCGTTCGCGTCATCCGTGTAGAAGGAGACTGGCTGCTCTTGGCTCGGCGGGTGGTAGTACACGTAGGTCAACACCAGACCCACGACTGCCGCGACGACCATGGTCGCAACACCCCAGGACACCGGACTCCGAAGCAGACGACTTGCCCTCAGCGATTGCATAACACCACCCGTTGACCGTTCAGCAGCACATCCATCGTTTCGGGGAGCTGGAAGTTGCCCCGCGAACAGGGCTCCACTTCGGTCCCGTCGTTGCCCGGCGGCGGGATGTTCTCGTTGATCACCGGGACCAGCTTGAAAGCGTCGAAGAAATTGTCGAGGTTGCTCGATGCCCGGTCCAGCGCATCGTCGACGTTGTTTCCATTCCTGAAGCCGGCATTGTGCAGCAGGCGGGTGACCGGATCGAAGAAGTCCTTGCTGTAAAGGAGGTCTTTGCGGAACTCATCGAGAACCGAATTCACCTTGTCCACAGGCTGGTTCACCAAGTCGATGATGTGGATGAATCGTTCGGAAGCACCGCCGATCCCGTTGGCGATCTTGGAGAGATTGTTCATCAGCACCGCAACGACCTGCTGTCGGTCGGTGACGAATTCCGTGAGCCGGCGAATGCTCTGTAAGAGCGGAGCCAGTCCGCTGCCGTCCCCTGTCAGAAAGGAAGCGGCGTTGGCGGTGAACGTGTTGATCTCCTCGGGGCTCAAGGTGGCCAATACCGGCTGGAGACCATTGAAGAGAGCCGTCACGTCGAAGGAGGGCTGGGTCATCGAGGTGGGGATCTGTTTGACGAGATCCGCGTCGGCATAGTTCTCGGCCGGGTTCGTCACGTCCACGTAACGGACGCCGGTCAGTGCCTGGAATTTGATGGCCAGCCGGGTATCGCGTACGACGCCGTACTTCTTGTCCAAGGTGAACCTGACCTGAGCGACATTCTGACCGTCGACTCGGGCCAGGTCGACCGCCTCCACCTTGCCGACCCGGACTCCCCGCACCCGCACGTCCCCGTCCTGGTGCAGTCCGGAGGCATCGGTGTATTCGGCTACATACGTTCGTGTTTGGACATCGACGGGGTTGACGAGGGTGTTCGACAGCAAGATGAAGAGCACGATCGACACTGCGAGTGCGACGCCGATCCGCCACGTGGCCGCCAGTGGTTTCACGGGGTACCTTCCGTCGCGATCCCGACCGAGGAGGCCACAGCGGGCAGACTGTCCAGCAGGATCCGGACCGAAATTGCATGTTGGGTGCCGTTTCCGGCATACAGGCTCTCGAACCGCGACCGCAGTTCCGATAGCTTTTGGGCCACGTCCTGCGGTCGCAGCAGAACAGGTCCGGTATCGGTGATCGCTTTGATACCGCTGATCAACGGGGTCAGATCATCCACGTGACTGCTGACGAGCTTGCCCACCGCACCGAACAACCCGTTCTGTGCGAGGCTCAGGAAGGCGTCCCAGTGCGACATGTAGAACTCCGGAGAGATGTCGCCGAGGCTCGGGGTGTCGACATCGGTGAGGAACGGGAACTCCAGTTTCGGTCCGCTGGTGGCCGCGGAGCCACGGATCTGCCCGGGATAATAGCTGTAGTCGATGATCCGTCTGCCGGCGATGATCGCCTCGTTCACGAACGGCGGTGCGGCCTCGACCGCAGAGGACAGCTTCACCAGTTGCTCGTCGGTCGGGTGTATCTGGACGGCTTCAACGGCCCGCGCAACCGTCACCGCAGTTTCGAACAACGGGTTCAATCCGTCGGTGTAGCGGGTCACACGATCGATCACCTTGATCAGCTGCGGCGTCAGGGACGCTTCGGACACGTTGCCGAGTTGGTTGAGCAGCTCCGAGAGGGTGAAGTTCCCCGAGGGCTTCAGAGTGAGCCTGCTGCCGTCCGTGAGCTCACCCCCGCCGGGGTTCGGTACCAGATTGATGCCCGGTACACCGAAGTAGTTGATCGGCCTGAAGTCGATGCTCACCTTGTCGGTAAGGCCTCGGGTGGGCTGTGTCTGCAAGTCGGTGTCCAGCTGCACTCCGCCATCGGCCATGTTGGTCACGTTGGTGACCTGCCCCACCTTGACGCCGTGCAAGACGACAGCGGTGCCCGCCTCCACCCCCTGCCCGACGTACGGTGTCGAAATAACCACGGAGTAAACCCCTTTGGCCCGACCACCAAATGGATTGACGACAACGACCGAGACCGCCACGGCAATACACAGCACCACCGCACCGCCGATGGACAGCAGTACCCGCTCTTGACGCTGGGCAGATCCTCTCAGCATGAGATCCCCTCTATCCCTTGAAGATGAACTCGGGCTGCAGCCCCCACAGCAGCACGGTGGTCGTGAAGTCGAGGACCACGATCGTCACGAGACTGGCACGCACCGCACGACCTGATGCCATGCCGACACCAACCGGGCCCCCTGACGCGAAATACCCGTAGTAGCAATGGATCAATGTCACGGCTACGCAGTAGATGCTCAATTTGATCGTCGAATAGAGCAGATCGATCGGGCTGAGGAACATGGCAAAATAGTGGAAGTACGTGCCGCCGTGTTCACCGTTGAAGACGACCACCACCGTTTGGATCGTGTAGAAGACCCCCATGAGGGTCAGCAGGTAGCCAGGTATCACGCAGGTCAACGCGCCGATCAGGCGAGTACCGACGACGAACGGAATCGGCCGCAAGCCAATGGCCTCCACGGCGTCGATCTCTTCAGCGATACGCATGGCTCCGATCTCGGCGGTCATGCGTGTACCCGCTTGGGACATGAACGCAATGCCGGCGACGATGGGTCCGAGAATGCGGACGGCCCCGATGCCGCCGATGATGCCCGACAGGGAACCGAATCCCAGGATGTCCAACACCGCGAGCGCTTCGATGCCCAGAGACGCACCCGTGGCCACGCCGAGCAGGAGCAGGACACTGATCGTGCCGCCGTCGACGATCAGCGACCCCCGACCCCAGGCCATGTTGATCGTTGCGGCCAGCGTCTGACGCGAGTAGCGACGCACGGTGAGCGGCAGATAGTAGAACACTTGACCGATGAACAAAGCCCATTGCCCGAATCCGGTCAACGGCTTCTTGACCGTGCCGGCGGTCGCCGCACGGGTGCGTGCCAACGTCGACGGTGCCGACATCATGCCACCGCCGTCGGGAAGAACATCGTCGATATCTGGGTGATCACAAGGTTTGCGAACAAGATGAGAACGACGTTGATCACGACTGCGGCGTTGACGGCATCCGCGACACCGCGCGGACCGCCCTTGGCCTCCATACCCCGCATCGAGGAGATGATGGCCACGATGGCGGCGAAGACGAGACCCTTGCCGATCGCGAAATATACGTCGGTCATCTTCGCGAACGTTCCGAATGAGTTCCAGAAGCTGCCCGGCGCGACCCCGCTCACCGTGACCGACAGCAGGAATGCAGACGCCGTGCCCGACACGATGATGACCAGGGTGAGCATGGGTGCGATCAGCAGCAGCGCCAAGAACCGGGGCACCACGAGGCGCCGAACCGGGTCCACGCCGAGGACCCGCATGGCGTCGAGTTCCTCGCGAATGGCCCTCGCCCCGAAGTCCGATGCGATCGCCGACGCTGCAGCACCACCCATCAGGAGGCCCGCCGTGACGGGCGCCCCCTGCCGGAGCACGCCCACCCCACTCGCCGCACCGAGGAGGGCCGTTGCTCCCACCTGGGCCACCAGCCCCGAAACGACCACGGTGACGATTCCGCCGATCGGTATGGCCATCAACACGGCCGGCGTTGCCGTGACCTTGAACAGCGCCCAGGCTTGCCAGACGAACTCGCCAACCGGCAGCCGGCCGGTAACGGTGTCCTGCACGGCGTAGCGCACGACCGAGATGGCCAGGGCAACGCCACGGCCGGTAGACCCGGCTGCCGCCGCCGGCGACTTGGCGAGTCTCGACGCGTTTCGCTTCGCCGCGCGCAGCACGCCGGCACTTCTATGTCGCTGGACCGCCACTCCCGTCGGATCAGCCAAGGCGGGACGGTCCGCGACGCCTACCATCGGTCCACCCTGAACCTGGCCGGCGTCCCGGCGTGGGTGCGGCAGCGTTCGACATCCCGGAAGCGCCCTACTGGATTTGACCACGACATCATGGACGCGCACCTCGACGCTCGGCGACTGCCAGCCTCGGCTGAGCCACTCCTGCTCTCCCATCGTCGTTCGTGAAATTGCGGCCGGCAAACCGGTTCGCGTTGTGAGGTCGCTCGTGGACGTCGTCGACGTCGTGGCCGTTGTGGCCGTCGTCGACGTTGTGGCCGTCGTGGACGTTGTGGACGCTTCCCGATGAGGCGCTGGATCGCATATGCCCCTCCGCCACTTTGACCTCGAACAACTGGTTTGTGGGCCGCGACGCTAAACCTATAGCAAAGTGGTTTTGCTCACAGCGAGTAACAACCTATACCTAATAGCTTTAGTTGCCAAGCCCCAAAGTCGACGGCTTTATTTACGTTGCCGTCACAGTCAGCCGGTGACATTCCGCACCGGAGTGGTCAGCACATCATCGAGCCGAGGCCAGGCGTCGGGGCAGCGCTGACCACCACGCCCCACCCCCACGCAGACAGGTCTTTCCGGGCAAGAACGGAACCTAAAGCGCTCTCACAGTGGATCTTTCGGGGCTGCATCGACCACAGGGGAAATGACACGATTCGCCAGCGTGCTCGTGGGCACGAATGATTGGCCAGAAGTCTCACTAGGCCAGTCGATCCAGCCCCAGCTCGGACGTGCGCCACCCTCTCGACGGCCGCTACGTTACGGACGGGCAACCCCGAGGCGTACCAAAATGCCGGGAATTCGTCACGGGCACAGGTAGATAAAGGCCAGTTGGGTGAGCGCCGGAGTGACCAAGGTCGCCTCGGTCCCGACGAAACCTGCGGCACGCTTGTCACAGGCATACCAACCATCACTCAGCAACTGACCGTCGCTACGGAAGGCCGCTGGGTTGTGGCTGGCCGCAAAGACGCGACGTGCCTGGTCCAGGAAGCTGATCTCGGCCGGCGTGGGCGGGACCAGCGGATCGGCGTGCACTGACTGCGCACCCGTCATACCGACAGCGAGCGCTCCGATAAACACACCCAACGAACGCTTGTACGTATCCAAGGCTGTCCCCTCATGATGCTCCCGGTCCACGCGCCGACACCGGCGCGACGGCCCTGCACGCAGCGCGGAACGATCCCGCGTCGGCACCACCAGGCAGGGAGCAGCCTGCCGTTTCCGATTGGAGCGCCGGGGCCAGCAAAGCTACAGCGTGCGCCGTCCACAACCTTATGGTCGTAGGATTATGGTGTCAACTGCCGGTCGAGCCGAGGCTATTGCTGCTAGTTTTACTGGCCTGATCCGGCGGAGCGCCGAACACTGTCACACGGGCAGATCAAACGGCAACGCAGCTGAGGACGAGGAGCCTAGAGTGCCTGGTATGTGGAGAAACCTTGCGGTTGGCCTCTTTTCACTGTCACTTGTGGTTTCCGAGATTCCGGCGAGCGCCCAGCCGGATAACGTCGACTCCAGCGCCAACTACTCCGTGTTCCTCCAGGCGATCGCCGGGGACGGCGTCGTGATGAACGGCCGGCAGGCGGTCCTGGAAGGACAGGCGGTATGCGAACTCATGCAACCGCCGGACGGCGGTTCGCTCTGGGACGCCGGACGTCACGTGCTGTCGATGCATCCCGACTGGGGAATCGGGTTGGCCCTGCACTTTGCCGACCGGTCTGTCCAGAACATCTGCCCGCACCGGGGGTCGTTCTGACCGAGCGGATTTCGCGGCTTTCGCCGCCCGGCTCTAGCCTGCTGCCGACCGCCGGGCTACGACGGCGATCCCGCGGAAACTCAGGACCACCCGCCCTTCCTCGTCGGTCAGGGTAGCCCGGTAGGTCACCTCCGCCCTGGTGACCTGTTCGACGATATCGGCAATCTCGACGGCACCGGTCAGGGTTGCGCCCGGCCGCACGGGGAACGGAAGACGCAGCTGTTCGATTCCCTTGCCCGCCACCAGCGCAAGTCGTGGAATGAACTGACGCGAAGCCAGACTCGAGAACAAGGCCAGGGTATGCACACCGCTGGCGATGACGCCGCCGAACACCGGGTTCGTCTCGTCGAGATGAATGGGCAGTGGGTCGAATCGGGCGGCGAACGCCAGCACCTCATCTCGGTGCACCTGCGCGGCGCCCAGGTCCATCCAGTCGCCGACGCGCAAATCTTCGACATGCCACGGTGCGGTAGCGATCTGGGCAGCCAGATCACGCCCCTGGGGGACCGTCCTCATCGTGTCCTAACCCGTGACCGGGTCGGCGCAGTACATCGACTTGGTCACCCGATAGGCGTCCAGTCCCTCCGGACCGAGCTCACGACCGAGACCGCTGGACTTGACTCCACCGAACGGCGACTGGATATCCAGTTGATAGTGATTGACCCCCACCGAACCGGTATGCATCGCCCGGGCCACATCAAGTGCGCGCCCGGTGTTGGTCGACCAGACCGTTCCGGCCAGACCGAACTCGGTATCGTTGGCCAAGCTGATCGCCTCGGTCTCGTCGTCGTAGCCGATGATCGCGATCACCGGACCGAAGATCTCCTCCTGGGCGATACGATCTCCGTTGTCGACATCGGCGAAGACGGTGGGGGCGACAAACCACCCGCGTGGCCGATTCGCCGGCACCGCGCCGCCGGCGACGAGCCGGGCACCGGAGTCGCGGCCGATCTCGATGTACTCCAGCACCCTGTCCCGCTGCCGGGCGCTGACCAGCGGACCGACATCGGTTGCGTCGTCCAGCGGATCTCCCACCACGAGGCTTGTGGCCAGATCCGCGATGGCGGTGACAAATTCGTGGTAGCGAGTGGTGGGCACCAGTATGCGCGAGCTCAGATGGCACGTCTGCCCGTTGTTGACGAACGATGCTGTCCGCAGACCGGCAACGGTCGTATGCAGGTCCGCATCGTCGAGAATCACAGCCGCCGACTTGCCACCGAGTTCCAAGGTGACCG
Organism: Mycolicibacterium chengduense; assembly: GCF_033741155.1. NCBI lineage: Bacteria > Bacillati > Actinomycetota > Actinomycetes > Mycobacteriales > Mycobacteriaceae > Mycobacterium > Mycolicibacterium chengduense. The sequence goes on from NZ_JAWQNH010000010.1 coordinate 103,766, forward strand.
GCTTGATCAGCCGACCACACTCGGCACCGATAACCCGGCCGGCGTTGGTCGATCCCGTGAACGCCACCTTGGCCACCCCGGGATGGCTCACCAGGTGTGCGCCGGCAGCTGCATCACCAGGCACCACACTGAGCACGCCCGGTGGAATGCCCGCCTCGACGGCGGCGTCGGCAAACACCAGGGCGTCCAACGCCGTCTCGGGGGCTGCCTTGAGAACCACCCGGCAACCGGCGGCAAGGGCAGGCGCAATCTTCATGATCGCCAATGCCTGCGGGTAATTCCAGGGCGTGATGGCCCCTACCACACCGACCGGCTCCCGGCGGACCACGGTGTGCCCCACCAGAGCCGGACGGATCTCCTCGGCCTCCGACGCCTTCACCAGTTTCGCGTAATAGCCCACCAACGCCGAGGGAAAGATCCCGTTCACCGCACGGGACAGCGTAATCGGCATACCGTTCTCCCGGCTCACCAGCCGCGCAGTGGCATCGGCACGAGACCGCAAGGCCAGGGCGTACCGCTTGAGCACCTCCGAACGCTCCTCGGCGGGGGCCGCCGCCCACCTCAGCGCGGGCTCCTCGTGCGCGGCAGCAACCGCGTCGTCGATGTCGGATGTCGTGGCGTTGGGACCGTCGCCGAAGACCTCCCCCGTGGCGGCCTCGATCATCGGCACGGTGTGTTCGGCTACGCGGTAGGTACCGCCGACGAACAGGCGGGCGGCGTCGGTGCGCGTCGGTGCTGCGCTGGACGGTGTCATGCTGGTTGTACCTTCACAGTCGATGTCGGTGCGAAGAGGGCACCGGCAGCGATCAGCCGATCCACCTCCGCGGGGTCCATCTGCAGATGTCGGGTGCACACCGCGACCGTGTTCTCACCGAGAAGCGGGGCCGGCTGTAGCTCGGCCGGTGGGATACGCCGATACCGGGCAGGCCCGGTCTCGGTCGGCAACGGCACGTCGAACAGTGGATGGGTCATTTCCGAGTACAGTCCCCGCGCCCGCACCTGTGGCTCATCGATGATGTCGCTTCCCCGCAACATCGGCGCGGCAAGGACTTTGGCATTCTGCAGGGCCACAGCGATGTCCTGGGCGCCGCACCGGCGAGTGAAATAAGCCAGTGCACTGCGCATTTCGTCACGATGCTGCCAGCGGCCGTCAGCCGATACAAACCGTGGGTCGGCCTCCAGACTCGAGGCGTCGAGTATTCGTAGGACGGCGATCCAGTCGGAGTCGGAGCCGATGGTCACGACACACCATTCGTCATCTCCGGCGCACGGATAGACACCGTGCACGGTCATGTCCTCGGTCACGGCGGTCCCGTCGGCCTGTGCCCACGACACCGTGTAAAGCGCGTCAAGCTGACTGACCGCGGTCTCGGCCTGCGAAATGTGAATGCGGCTCCCGACACCGGTGCGGTGCCGCCGGATCAGGGCGGCCAGCGTCGCCACCGCAGCCAGGCGTGCCACCAGGTGATCGGGAAACACCGTCACCGCATCGGAGAACGGATACTGTGCGTCGGGCCGCGGCGGGTCCTCGGTGGCCCACAGCGCAGTGATACCGGTCGACGATCGCACCAGGGGGCCGTAGCCGAGCCGGGAGCGCCACGGACCATCGTCACCGAAGGCACTGCTTTCGGTGACGACCAGCCTGTCGTTGATCTGCTTTAACCGTTCGAAGGAAAAGCCCAGCGCGGAAAGGGTTCCCGGCTTGAAGTTGGCGAACACCGCGTCGGCGCCGGCGACCAGCTCGGTGAATACCTGGGCGCCACCCGCGGTGCGCAGATCCAGCCCCAGGGACGCTTGGTTGCGGTGCGTCCAGGCGAAGGATTCGCTCATGATCTGACCCGGCCTCGCCTGCCGCAGCCCATCGGGATAGGAGGGGCTCTCGATCTTGATGACCTCGGCGCCCATATCGGCGAACAGTCGGCCCAGCTCTCCCCCTGCGACGATGACTCCCAGATCGAGAACCCTCAAGCCACTGAACGGGCGTATCGGTGTCTCCGCGGTGGCCACCATTGCCGGCCGATCCGGCCAGGCCGGCTCGGTCTCTCCTGCAGGGCCGGCGAGCCATCGCACACCGGCCCGCTCCCCGTCGACGACGACGCAGCCGTCGGGAACCGTCACGGTCGTTCTGCCGGCCAACTCCGCGTTCTTCCAGGCCGACACGGCGCGGAAGTGTGCGCAATCCCTCACCTCCGCGGGAGCCAGGATGGCCGCGACCGGGACGCCCCGCGCGGCACCCTCGGCGACAAGGTGCTCCGTCGAGTGCTGGGCGAAGAGTTCCGCGATCAGCGTGCGAATGCGATCGAAAGCCGCCGCGCGTGCGCTGATGCTGTCATATTCGGCGTCTTGGAATTCAGCAGGCTCACCCAACCACGCCCGCATCGCACGCCACTGCCGAGGTGACAGGATGCAGATGCGTATCCAGCCATCGCGGCATGCGAAGATCGGATACGAGTCCTGGTTCTTCGGCCTGCCCCGACGCGCGGCGCTGAGCCCACGGGCCGCCGCCGCCTGTCCTTGCGCGCCGAATGGCGGGTCCAGAGCCTGCAAGACCGCCTCGTAGCGGGAGAAGTCGATGTAGTCCCCACGTCCGGTACGCAATCTGTGGAAGTAGCCGATGAGCACCGCCCACGCCGCCTGCGCCGCCGCCGTGGCCGAGGCGATACCCGCCGGGGGCAGAACCGGTGGGCCATCGGGTGCTCCCGAGCGCGATAAGACCGACGACATCGCCACCAACACGGCATCGTCGGCGCGCCAATGCGCGCGCGGCCCTTCGGTGCCGAAGTCGGTCACCGACATCGCGACCAGATGTTCGTAACGGTCGGCCAATGCTTCAACGGACACCCCGAAAGTGCTGACCTGGCCGGGATTTCCGCTGTCGACGATGATGTCGGCACCTTCCACCAGAGCCAGGAACCGTTCACGGTCGCCGGCGTCCGAGGCGTCCAGGATGACACTTCGCTTGTTGGCGTTGTGCAACGCGAAAGCGACACCGTGCCCGTCGATCAGCGGCGGCCGAAGACGTTCCGGGCATCCTCCCACGGGTTCGACCTTCACGACGTCGGCGCCCAGATCGGCCAACAGACGGGTCGCTTGGCTCACGTCGCCGATCGTCGTGTCCACGATCCTCAGCCCGGCCAACGGTGCACCCATCGACACCCACGTCACTGTCTTTCTCCTCTCAACCAACCGCCGCACCGGGTGCACGATGAGACAGCATCGACGCCGGGATTCGGCCCGGTCGGCGGTCGCATACGTGCCGCACACGGGCTTCACACGATGCGCGGCACGGTCCGCGATCACAGTAGGCGGCCGCCCGCAACGGCGTCAATACCTCACGCCATTAGGTAAACCAACCGCCATCACCGAGGTCGTCCTGCCCGTGCCGCGCCCGAAAGGAAGGCTCGCACCTTACCCTCGAACATGGCCTCGGCGTCCATGCGACAGGCTCGAAGCGCATCGGACACCGCGGAGGCTGGTTCGAGACCACAACCGTGAAAGCTGTTCCGCCCGTCGTACACCGGGCTCATCACCTCGCAGATGATGGCCCCGATCATCAGCGTCTCCATCCCATCCAGAATGCGGATGTGCAGCGACACAGGCACTTCGGACTGCTTCAGGAAGACGGCCGCGGCCTCGTATCCGCCCGGGAGCAGGTCACGCGGACGATAGCGCAGCAACAACGGTGTGGCATTGGGGTGGCAGAGAAACGAACGACGGAAGTTCACGGCGAGCGTCACGAAGAAGTCCGGCCAGTCCGGACCAGGCACGACATCGGACGACGCCACTGCGGTGCCCGCGACATATTGCACGACTGCGAGCAAGACATCATCTCGATCCCGGAAGTGGTGGTACAGCGACGGCACCCGGATACCGAATTCTTCGGCCAGTCGGGGCATGGTGAAGGCATCCAACCCCTCGGCGCCGATGATCGACACCGCGGCGCGCACCGCGCTGGACCGACTGACCCGTGGCTCAGCGGGACGGGGCATCGTCGACTCCCGCGACACTTGGATTCGACACGTATCGTCGGCGCTGCGCGCTCATGCGACCCCTGACTCGCCGGCCATGCCGTGCGGCCTCGCACCGAGCGACGGCTGGTCTGAGCGCTGCCACCGACTCACACGTTCCGGATGACAGCGTTTTACCTACTCATATTAGGTCATGGACATCTGCTTCGCCCAGCATTCGATTCACTGATCGTGGATCGATCGAGCGACTGTTTCCATCACCGCCATCAGCCACCGGCCTGCGGCAACTCGTCGGCGGCGATCTCACAGGGGGTGCGCGGCGGCTCCGGGAGCGCATCGGGTGCCGGGGCGGCCGGCGGAGCCACGGCCTCGGCCACCGGTTCGGGCACCGAGGTGGGGACTGGCGGGTCTGACTGTGCGGCAACGGATTCGGTGCTTTCCGGCGCGTCAGCGGGCGGCCCCGCAGACTCTTCGGTCGGCTCCTGTTCGTCGCCGGTGGCATCATCTGCGGGTTCTTCGTCGACCTCCTCGTCCTCAGGCTCGTCGGTTTCGTCGTCGGTTTCGGTGTCGGTTTCGTCGTCGGGGCCGACGCGATCCCCGTCCGGCTCGTCGAGGTCCAGCGATTCGGTGCCGGTGCCATCGGACGCCGTATTCAGCAGGCTGCCGATGAGATCGGCGATCTGCTGCCCGATACCGGTCACACCGGAGCCCATCGGTGACAGGCCCGATCCCAGATCGCCCGCCGGCACCGTCGCGGGTGTCGGCACCGCGGCCGGTTCGGGGGCCAACGCCGGTGCAGGTGCCGCCGCGGCGGGGGTCGTCGCCGCGGCGGGCGCACCGAACCCCGGCGGATCGGCCGAGATCCCCACTGCCGCGGCGTCGTACGCATCGCGGACCGAACGCTGAGTGGACTGCATGACATCGGCCCAGTCGGAACCGATCGCGACCGTCACGAACGGGTTGACCTTGCCGTCGACGATCTCACTGGCGGTGTCCTGGGCGCCCGCGCCGCTGGCCACCGCTCGCGCCGCCGGCCACCACTGTTCCCGTTGCGCCCGGTCCTCGATGTCCTGGACGGCAGCCACCTTGCCGCTCACCAATTCCCATAGGGTGTCCCGCAATTGGCCCAATGTGTCGCCGACCCGACGCAGCGCGGCCGCCGCCAGCGCCGACGACTGCGCATGCTGCCCGATGACCGCGGCTGCCGCGTCGGCACCCGGGCCCTGCCACACCCCGGCCAGCGTCACCCGCGCGGCATCTTGTAACCGGACCGCCTCGTCCACCACACCCAACGCCGCGGCGACAGCAGCGCAGTCGGCATCCAGTGCACCCAGATCCATGCCGTCCTCGGCGGTGTACGCGTCGTGCAGTTGTCCGGGTTCGGCGGCGGGATGGCCGAGCGCGCGGCAGGCCGCGACATAGTCGGTGAGCACCTCGACGGCCGGCGCACCCCGGGCGAGTGCACCGTCGACGTCCTGGCCGGTCATCCGAGCCGGCCCGCCGCGCGGCTGTCGGCGTCGGTGTAGTCCTGCACCGATGTGCGCAGCAGGACGGCAATTTCCCGCGCCGCCCGAGACCAGTCAGCCAGCTGGGCGCAGCTGCGTTCGACCGCGCGGCGGACGGCGTCACCGGAGTCGGCGTAGGACCGCCCGGCGCGAGATCCGTCGAAGCTGAGCCGCGCCAGATGTGAGTGCAGCGCCGATTCCAGCAGGCCGGCCGCGGTGTCATAGCGCTGCGCGGCCTCGAGCACCGCGCCGGGGTCGATACGCGTGTATCCCATGCTGGTTAGGACGCGGCGGACACCCGATCGGTTCCCTGCGGAGCGGAGAAACTACTTGTGCCCGCTCACCGATTCGGCGACCCGCACGGCCAACTGACGAGCGGTGTCCTCGTCGGCGGCTTCCACCATCACCCGGACCACCTGTTCGGTTCCCGACGGACGCAACAGGATTCGCCCGGTATCACCGAGTTCGGCCTCGGCGGCAGCCACCGCCGTCTGCACCGACGGCGCCTGCGCCACCGTGGTCTTGTCGGTCACCGCGACGTTGATCAGCACCTGCGGCAACGTCTGCATGGGCCGGCAAAGCTCGGCCAGGCTGGCTCGGGTCTGGGCCATCCGCGACATCAAGCGCAGCCCGGTGACGATCCCGTCGCCGGTGGTGCCGAAGGCGGGAAGCACGATGTGACCGGATTGCTCACCGCCCAGGGAGAACTCGCCGTTGCGCAGCTCTTCGAGGACATAGCGGTCACCGACCGCGGTGGTACGCACCTCGATCCCGGCTGCGCGCATCGCCAGGTGCAATCCCAGGTTGCTCATCACGGTGGTCACCAGGGTGTTGGACGCCAGTTCGCCGGCGTCCTGCATGGCCAGCGCGAGCATCACCATGATGGCGTCGCCGTCGACGATCTCACCGCGGGCGTCGACGGCCAGGCAACGGTCGGCGTCACCGTCGTGGGCCAGGCCCAGGTCGGCGTGGTGGGCGAGCACCGCGTGCCGCAGGGTGTCCATGTGGGTGGACCCGCAGTGGTCGTTGATGTTGAGGCCGTCGGGTTCGGCGTGCAACGCGATCACGGTGGCACCGGCGGCGCGGTAAGCGCGCGGTGCGGCCTGGAACGCGGCGCCGTTGGCACAGTCGACGACGACGGTCAGCCCGTCCAGCGGGGTGCTCACGGCCTTCTGCACGTGTCGCAGGTAGCGCTCCAGCGCGTCACCGGCGTCGACCACCCGCCCGATACCGGCACCGAGCGGCCGGCTACCGGGGCCGGCGTTGACCAGTTCCTCGATGCGGTCCTCGGTGGCGTCGTCGAGCTTGTGCCCGCCGGGGCCGAAGATCTTGATGCCGTTGTCCGGCATGGCGTTGTGCGAGGCCGAGATCATCACGCCGAAGTCGGCGTCGTAGGCGTTGGTCAGGTACGCCACCGCGGGGGTGGGCAGCACACCGACCCGAAGCGCGTCCACGCCCTCGGCGGTGAGGCCGGCGATGACGGCCGCTTCGAGCATCTCACCGCTGGCCCGCGGATCCCGGCCGACCACGGCGATCCGGCGGCGGGCGGTCTCGATGTTGCCGAGCCGGGCGGTGGCCGAACCCAGCGCCAGCGCCAGTTCGGCGGTCAGCTCGCGATTGGCGACACCGCGCACTCCGTCGGTCCCGAACAGTCGGCGCATCTTCGTGTGGTCCTCCTCGCGTGCGGCTGCACTCTTCCATGAAATGCCGAAGGCGGGCGTGTCCATACTGCGACACGCCCGCCGACGAGCGGAAACGATCAGCGCTTGCTGTACTGAGGCGCCTTACGGGCCTTCTTGAGGCCGTACTTCTTGCGCTCGATGGCACGCGGGTCGCGGGTGAGGAAGCCGGCCTTCTTCAGCGCCGGACGGTCCTCGGGCTGGACCAGGATCAGCGCCCGGGCGATGGCCAGGCGCAGCGCGCCGGCCTGCCCGGACGGGCCGCCACCATCGAGGTGCGCGTAGATGTCGAACTGGTCGACGCGGTCCACCGTGACCAGCGGGGCCTTGATGAGCTGCTGGTGCACCTTGTTGGGGAAGTAGTTCTCCAGCGTGCGGCCGTCCAGGTGGAACTGGCCGGTGCCGGGCACCAGGCGAACGCGGACCACGGCCTCCTTGCGGCGGCCGACGGTCTGGATCGGGCGGTCGATGTAGACGGGCTCACGGGGAGCGGCGTCCTCGATGACCGCTTCCTCGTAAACCTCGGTGGTCTCACCGGTCTCGGGGGACTCCTCGAAGACCTCTTCGGTCACCTCGGTCTCGGTCCCAGTCACTTCGGTCACTGTGCCACCTGCTTGATTTCGAACGGAACCGGCTGCTGCGCGGCGTGCGGATGCTCCGGGCCGGCGTACACCTTCAGCTTCTTCTGGATCTGACGGCTCAGCTTGTTGTGCGGCAGCATGCCGACGATCGCGTTCTCGACGACGCGGGTCGGGTGCTTCTCCAGCAGCTCGCCGATGGTGCGCTTACGCAGACCGCCCGGGTAACCCGAGTGGCGGTAGGCGAACTTGTTGTTGAGCTTGTCGCCGCTGACGGCGACCTTCTCGGCGTTGATCACGATGACGAAATCGCCACCGTCGACATTGGGCGTGAACGTCGGCTTGTGCTTGCCACGGAGCAGCTTGGCTGCTTCCACGGCGAGTCGGCCGAGCACCACGTCCTGGGCGTCGATGACGTACCACTGACGCGTGGTGTCACCCGCCTTCGGCGTGTATGTAGGCACAGTCCCTACCTTCTCTTCTCGGGTTGGTGTTGCCGGTCCGGTGTGCGCCCGTCAAATCCCAGCGACCGACGTTGACCTGGGAACCACCTCCCCGCATGGGGGCGGCGCACACCAACGGAGCAGCTTACCGGGCGCCGTCACCGCAGGTCAAAACGCCCGAGCCGGGTGCGGTGCGGCGGTCCCGCTCAGGGGGCCAGGATCGGCCGCAGCGCGTGCAGCACCGCCGGGTCCTCGATGGTCGACGGCAGCGGCTCGTCCTTGCCGTGCGCGATACCGCGCATGGCCTTGCGCAGGATCTTGCCCGAGCGGGTCTTGGGCAGCGCGGGCACGACGTCGACCGATTTGAAGCTGGCGACCGCACCGATCTCGTTACGCACCAGGGCGATCAGCTCGTCGGCCAGGGTCTCGGCCGACAGCTGCCCCGCCACGTTGGCCTTGAGCACCACCAATCCGCGCGGCACCTGCCCCTTGATCTCGTCGGCCACCCCGATGACCGCGCATTCGGCCACCGCCGGATGGGTGGCCAGCACCGCCTCGATCGCGCCCGTGGAGAACCGGTGCCCGGCGACGTTGATCACGTCGTCGATGCGGCCCATGACGAACAGGTAGCCGTCCTCGTCGAGGTAGCCGCCGTCACCGGTCAGGTAGTAGCCGGGGTACTCGCTCAGGTAGGACGCCGCGAAGCGGGCGTCGTCACCCCACAGGGTGGGCAGCGTGCCGGGCGGCAGCGGCATGCGGATGCAGACCGCGCCCTCCTCCCCCGGCCCGCACGGCACCCCGTCGGCGGTCAGGATCGTCACGTCGTATCCGGGCATCGGGACCGTCGGTGAGCCCGCCTTGAACGCCAGGCGCTGCACCCCGACCGGGTTGGCGGCGATGGCCCAGCCGGTCTCGGTCTGCCACCAGTGGTCCACCACCGGGATCCCGAGCTTGCGCACCGCCCAGTGATAGGTGTCGGGGTCCAGCCGTTCACCGGCCAGGAACAGATGGGCCAGCGAGGACAGGTCGTAGCGGGCCAGGTAGTTGCCGTCCGGGTCTTCCTTGCGGATCGCGCGGATCGCCGTCGGAGCGGTGAACAGCACCTTCACCCGGTACTCGTCGACCACCCGCCAGAACGCGCCCGGATCGGGGGTGCCGACCGGCTTGCCCTCGTAGAGCACGGTGGTGGCGCCCAGCAGCAGCGGCCCGTAGACGATGTAGGAGTGGCCCACCACCCAGCCGACGTCGGAGGCCGCCCAGAACACCTCACCGGGTGCCATGTCGTAGATGTGGCGCATGCTCCACAACAGGGCCACCGCATGGCCGCCGTTGTCGCGCACCACCCCCTTGGGCTTGCCGGTGGTACCCGAGGTGTAGAGCACGTACAGCGGGTCGGTGGCAGCGACGGGGACCGCGTCCTGCGCGGTGGCGGTGAACATCGCCTCGTGCCAGTCCACGTCGCGGCCGGCCACCAGCTCGCACGGCGCCTGGTCACGCTGCACGATGACGCAGTGCGCGGGCGGATGCGCCGACGCCTCCAGTGCGGCATCGAGCATCGGCTTGTAGGCGACGGTGCGCGACGGTTCGATGCCGCACGAGGCGGAGACGACGACCGTGGGCTGGGCGTCGTCGATACGCGCGGCCAGCTCGTGGGCGGCGAACCCGCCGAACACCACCGAGTGCACCGCGCCGATCCGGGCGCAGGCCAGCATGGCGATGACCGCCTCCGGGATCATCGGCATGTAGATGACCACCCGGTCGCCCTTGCGCACGCCGAGCCCGTGCAGCACACCGGCGAAACGCGCCACCTCGTCCAGCAATTCGCGGTAGGTGTAGGTGCGTTTGGTCTCCGTGACCGGGGAGTCGTAGATCAGCGCCGGCTGCTCGGCGCGGCCACCGGCCACGTGCCGATCCAGGGCATTGACGCAGGTGTTCAGCTCACCGTCGGGGAACCAGCGGTAAAACGGCGGATTGCTGTCGTCGAGCACCCGCTGGGGTGGGCGGCTCCACGTGACGGCATCGGCGGCCTGCGCCCAGAAGGCGGCAGGCTCGGTGATGCTGGCCTGATAGAGCTCCCGGTAATCGCCCATGGCGGGCACACCTCCATTGTTCAGCGGGTTGGTCACGGTCACAGTCAGATCAGGGGCAGGGTCACGGTGTCACGGCACGCAACGGGATACCGACGACGATCCGAGCGGCGTTGTGTCCCAACGTGCGTGCCACCACCGAGCTGACCGCGGGCCCGCTGTGCAGGCCCACGGTGGGCCCCGCCAGCTGCTCGTGCTGCACGCTGATCGCGCCGTCGGCGTCGATCCCGACACCGACCGACAGCGACGAGTCGAGCGCCGCCGAGCGGGCCAGCAGGTGTGCGTCGTCGTCGGTCGACCGCCGCGCCAGCACCGCCGGGACGCCTTCCTCCTCGATACCGGCCAGCACGTGATCTTCCAGATCTTGTGCCCCACTGCTGATCACGACGATCGCCGGCGGGACGGGTTGACCCCCCTCACGCATGAGCGGTCACCCCGGCCGTCGCGAAGGCCGCCACCAAGCCGGAGGCCACCGCATTGCGGGGCCCCTCGGTGCCGCGCACGTTGCCGGTGCCGCAGACGATTCCGTACGGAGCGACGGCATCGGCGATCAGCTGCGGGATCTCGAAGTCCAGCGCGCAGCCGCCGAGCAGCACCACGAATCCGATCTGGCGCAGATCACCGCCAGGGGCGATCGCCCGCAAGGCCCGCAGCGCGTTGACCACGAATACCCGCTCCTTGGCGGTGCGCCGCACGGTGCGGATACGGTCGAGCGGGTGTCGGGTCGGGATGGGACTCATCCCGGTGTCGCCGAGTGTCACCACCCGCGCGAAAGCCGTTGCCGGCAAAGGCGTGTCGAAGAACTGCACGGTGCCGTTCTCCAGCCGGACGTGAAAGAAGCTCTCCGCCTTGCCCAGTGGGCAGCGCTTGATCTGCTCGGCCAGCTCCAGGTTGTCCAGGCCGAGCTCGGCGTCGATGAGCTTGGTGACCAGATCGCCGGCACCGGCCAGATGCGTTGCCTCGGTTCGCCCGTCGGTCTGGATCACCGCAGCGTCCGACGATCCGCCGCCCAGGTCGAGCACCACCAGGGGCTTGTCGGTGCCCGGGGTGGTCAGCGCGCCGAGCACCGCCATCTCGGCTTCGACGCCGCCCACCACGACCTCGACGGCCTCGGCGCCCAGGCCGCGCAGCTGCACTGCCACCGCGTCGGCGACGGCCTGCATGCCACTTTCCTTGGTGCGTACCATCGCCGCCAGCGCGACGGCATTCTCCAGGGCGACCTCGCCGGCCACCCCACCGCGCACCTCCTTGGGCACCAGCGTGTCGATGGCCAGCAGATCCTGGATGTGCACGTCGGCCAGCGGGTGATTGGACAGATCGGCCATGCTTTGGCGGACGTTGGCGATCATGCCGCCGGCATTGGTGCCGGCCTCGCCGGTGACGTCCCGCAGCGGGCTGACGCGCTCCACTTCGGCCATCATCTCGACCGCGCCGCGGGAGACGTCGACCGTCGCGGTCTTGCGGGCGCCGATCAGCGTGAGCGCCCCCGCCGGAATGGTCCGGTCGGCGACATCGCCGGACGGCGTCCGGACCACCACTGCCGACCGGTTGCCGGTCAGTGCCCGAGCCACGGGTGAGACCACCCTGGTCTGGTCGGGGTCGAGCCCGAAGATCGTTGCCAGCCCATAGGCATTCGACAAGGTCCGGATGGACTGCCCCGGCGCGGCCACCTCGACGGCGGCGGTCATGCCGCGCGGCACCGCTTCGATCAGCGAGACCTCGTCGATGATCGGGATCTTGGTGTCCAGCCGGTTGGCCACCAGCACGGCATCGTCGTTGCGCAGGATCGCGCCGGTGACCTCCACCCCGCGGTGCACCGCCGCGTTGATGTTCGCCGCGACCACGTCGAAGTCGATATCGGCGGGCACCACCACGATCAGCGGCGTGCCCGGCGCGGCGTCGCTCAACGACGCGAAGTCGACGATGGTGCCGACCCCCAGACCGCGTCCGCCCGGGGTGCGCGGATCATGACCGATCATCGTCGATTCGGTGATGATGGTCTCGGTGATGGTCTCCATGGCCAGCCCGCTGATCACCGGGGTCGCCTCGTTCAGCAGCACCACATCCAGATCGGCGATGGCGATCCCGCCGTGCTGCAGGGCCCACACCACGGACTTGGCGACGCCCTCGACGTTCTTGACGGTGCCCTTGATGCCGGTGGTGCGGGTCAGGGCAGCCCCGAGGAACTCCACCTCGCCGTCGGCGCCGATCGTGGCGAGGCTGGCTTCGGTGGTGGAGTTACCGATGTCGACCCCGACCACCGTGCGTTTACCGCTGTCGTTTCCCAACCCGAAACCCGAATCACACCACCGCGGCTGCGGAGAACTCCGGCATCAGCTCGACCGGCTTGGCGTCCTTACGCACCAGTTCGGTCTCCTTCAGGTGCAGCAACGCGGCCTTGGCCTGCCAGCGTGGGCGGGCCATTTGGTCGTTGAGCGTCGGAACCGGTTCCGGGGATTCACCTTTGGCGTACTGTGCGGCGTTGGATCCGATGCGCCGGTAGGTCTCCAGGGTGAGCAACGGGCACTGCGGGAACAGTTCCAGGCTGGACAACCGCGGCAGGTCACGTTGGTGGATCATCGAGGTGCCCCGGGACAGGATGCCGATCCCGATGCCCGATCCCGACAGCCGGGCGGCGGTGTGCGCCATCGCCGCCAGGTCGGAGGAGTTGCGCACCCGGATCACCCGGGCGGCGACCTCCTGTTCTTCGATACCGGCCAGCACCTGGCGGATCACCTCGGACAGCGGGATGTCGACGATGGTCTTGCTGAACAGCTCTCCGAAACCCGGCGAGATGGCGATCACGACCTCGTCGGGCCGGCTGCCGCGCGTCGCGGGACCGGTCTCGGTGAAGGTCAGTTCGCGTTGAACATCGTTGCTCGACACGGTCATTGCACCTCTTCTTCGGGGTTCGACGCGCTCGTCACGTGACGAAGCCGCTTCATCTCTTCCCACCGTTCACCCGACGGGCGGTAGCCGGTGCCGGGGCCGGCGTAGTCGTTGGCGTCGTTGATCGCCGAGAGCGGCGCACCCTTGGTCAGGATCGCCGAGGTCTGCAACAGGTCACCGGAGATCCGCTGGCGCAGGCTGGCCAGCAGGTTCTCGGCGATATCGGAGAAGCCGGTGGCTTCCAGCGCCTTCACCAGATCCAATCCGGTGATGTTGCGGTCCATCACCTGCTGCGCACCCTTGAGATCCTCCAGCACGTCCCGGGGTATCAGATCCTGACTTCCGTTGGCGTACACCGCCGTCTCGACCTCGGCGTCGGTGATCGGCGGCAGGTCGAGGTACTTGAACACCGCCTGCAGCGCCTTGGCCGCCTTGGTGCGCGCCGCCAGGATCTCGGACTCCTTCACGTGCCGCAGACCGCCGTCGATCTGCAGGTCCCGCTGAATGGTGTTGAAGTCGTCGAAGTCGTCGCTGTCGACGTTCGACCCGGCGAACATGTTGTCGTAGTTGGGCACCGCCGAATAGCCCGAGCACACGAAGTCGGTGCCCGGCATCATCTGCGGCATCAGCCGCGCGGTGCGCCGCATCGGCGAGTGTGAGAACGACTGGTCGTTGCCGGACGCGCACTCCAGGTCCACCGCCGACGCGATCAGGTTCTCGGCGGCCACCGCGCGGATACCGCCGGGCACCGCACCGGGAACGCCGATACAGGAGATCGAGCCGTTCTGCAGGCCCTGCACCCCGGCTCCCTTGGTCACCAGGATGCAGCGGATCTCCAGGTACAGCATGGACTTTCCTTGCGCGTTGCCCATCTGCACCTCGGATCCGGTACCGGACGTGAAGCGCATCTTGATGCCGCGGGACGCGTAGGCCGCCGCCAGGAACGCCTTCGACCACGGGGTGTCGTCGCCGTCGACGAAGACCGGTTCGGTGCCGTACACCGAAATGGTCTCGGCGTACCCGGTGATCCCGCGCATGCCGAGTTCGAGTTCGGTGGCCTCTTCCAGGGCGCACTGGGTCTGGGCGCCGGCCGCACCGGCCTGGCTTCCGATGGCCTGCGCCATGGCGACCAGTGGCGCATACCGGACGACACCCAAAGTGGTTTCCACTTCTGCGAATCCGCGCAGGGTGGCCTCGGCGGCCTCACACGCCACCTGCAGCGGGTTGTCCCGGGCGCTGGTGCAGTGCGCCTGGTTCGCCGGGGTACGGCGGGCGCGCATCTTCTGCATGCCCATCATGATCTCGACGATGTTGAGCTTCTTGGCGACGGCCAGCAGCTTGGCCGGGGTGAGGCCCTTGGTGACGGCGATGACGTCGTCGCGGCTGACACCCGGGTCGACGAGCATGCCGGCGATCTGGTCCGCCGGAATCGCCATGGACTGTTCGGTGGTCGTCACGTCGATCGCCTTGTCGGCGATGAACTGGTCGATGAAGTCGAAGTCGGCGCGGGCGGTGCCGTCCATCTCGACGATCAGGCCGTTCTCCACCCGGACGCTGGGTTCGGGATCGAACGGGCTGTCCATGGCCACCATCCCGACTTCGGGCCACTCCTCGACGAAGCCGTCGAGATTGACCGGTCGGGCTTCCAATGCCTGGGTGCGCAGCGATTGCCGGACGGCGGCCGGATGGGGAGCTACTGCAGTCATTCGGTTCTCCTATTCGCTGGTGGCCAGGATGTCGCGGCGCTCGTAGACGTCGGCCGCCTCGAGCACCAGGGTGGCCAGGTGGCTGGCCTGGTACCGGGTGGTGAGTTCGTCGGCGATCGCTTCGAGCTCGGCCTTGGTCGAGGCGTTGGGCCGCAACGCGTTGTAGATCTCCAGCACCCTGGCGTCCGGGATGGCGGTCATCTCGGCCGCGCGGCGCAGGTTCGCCCCGAGCTGGGGCCGGCCCACCTTCTCCGAGATCTGGGCCTGCAGTCGCAGGGTGTCGGGGGTGATGCGCAGGTCGGTCGCCTCGATGTCACCGGCGACCACGGCGTCGATGGTGATGTCGTCGATCGTTTTGCCGTTGGGGGTGAACAGCAGATCGCGTCGGTGGACACTGAGCGGGTAGTCGGTCGCGGGGTCCAGGGTGGGTTCCGTCATGCACTACTCCCAGTTGAGGGATGACCGCCCGAAGGGGTCATCTCGGTCCATCACTCCATCGTTGTGACACGGACTGGCCGCGACCCGCCCATTGTGTCTCGTGTCACGTTGCACCGACGTTGCAGCAATCATCCGCGCCAAACGTGCTGGTCAGCGTGTTGCTGTCGCGGCGGCCCCACCGTTCGGTGAGGTTCACCACTCCACCATCCGGCCAGTTCTGCGGTATCGGCGGGTCGGCGCCGCGCCTGCGGCGCTAGCGTGCAACCACCATGAGCGGCGGCAGCACACCCGGCGGCGCCGAGCTGGCCGAATTGGCCGCGCTCGGCGAGTACTTCACGCTGCCCGTCCTCTCGAATGCCGATCCGGACACCGAATGGCAGTGCTTGCCAGCCCTTTTCACCGATGCCACGCTGACCGATCACGTCCGGCGCACGCACGCGGCGATGACGACGACGGCCGAGTGCCCGCCGCAGCGGATCCCGGTGCGGGTGGCGGCGTCGTCATTCCAGCTGGGGGTCACCGCGCGGCTGCTGTCACCGGTGATCGGGGCGGCGCTGTGCTTGGGCGCCATCCCCCTGCTCGACCTGCACTCAGTGCGCTGGTGTCCGTCGCACGGCCACACCCCGCGGTTCGCCGTCGCGGGCCCGGAGTGGGCCGACACCGGATCGGCCGGCACCATCTCGGCGACCGTGGTGTCGGCGCTGCTCACCCTCGGCGACCAGCTGGACCGGTTGTTCGCGCTGTCCACCCGGGTCAGTCGCGGCAATATCGCGTCGGCGGCCAATGGTGCGGTGACGGTGCTGGGGATGACCCGCCCCGATCTTCTCGTCCCGGGCCGCGCCCTGGTCCGGGCGCTGGTCCACACCGGTGCGCTGGCCGGCACCGGCAGTTTCACCGGCGATCGGTTCACCCGGCGCAGTTGTTGTCTGTACTACCAGGTGCCGCGGTCGGGACTGTGCGGGGACTGTGTGCTGGCTGCGTCACAGCCGGGCGGCACCGACTGACTTCGTCTCTTTGCAACCCCGGTGCAACGCTGCCGTCCGTAGCATTCGCCGCTCAGCGGCAGGACGGAGATCGACCATGGGCTGGTCACAGACGCGCTACGCACCCCCCGAACCGGTCAGGTGCGGCGCGGGGATCGATCGCTCCCCCGAAATCGGCGGTGCACCAGCGACTTTCACCCAGCCTGGCCCGGTGCGCACGGTGTTCGTGATGAACGACGAGTTGCTCAGGCACGGCCTGATGCACGTCGCCGGGCAGAGCGATGCCATCGCGCTGGTGGCGGACTTCGAGCATGGCCCCGGCCTGGCGGACCGGCTGCACGCGCTGGCTCCCGACCTGTTGGTGGTGGGCGCCGAAGCTGCGAGCGAGCTGGCGGCGCTGCTGGCCGAACTCGATCCGGCACCCAAAGTGGTGGCCGTCATCGACGGCGACGACCCCCGCGAACCGGCTCTCCCACTGGTCCGGGCCGGGGTCGACGGCGTGGTGGACCGCCGGTCGTCGTCGGCCGATCTGCTCGACACCATCGAACGGGTGCTCGACGGCCACAGCGCCCTCGACGCCCGCAGCGCCGACACCCTCATCACGGAATTGCGGGCGCAGTCCGAACCGGGCTACGCACGCCTGCTCACCCGCCGGGAAGGTGAGGTGCTGGGCCTGCTCACCAATGGTCTGGACAACCGGGCGATCGCCGCCACGCTGTTCATCTCGGAGGCGACGGTGAAGTTCCATCTGCACAACATCATGGACAAGTTCGGGGTACACAGCCGGGCAGCCCTGGTGGCCACCGTGCTGCGGGGGCGCCATGGCTGACGGCGGCAGCGGCGATATCGCCCTGCGCCTGCCGGTGCGCGGACGCGCGGTCACGGTGGTCGGATCCGATGATCGTGCGCTGGCCGTGGTCGGCGCGCTGGTGTCGGCCGGGGCCACGGTGACCGTGTTTGCGGTCCGGCCCGCCGCGTATCTGTCCGATCTGGCCGATCGCGGCCTGATCGCGTTGTGCCAGCGCGATGTCGAGGCCACCGATATGGAGGCGGCCGACCTGCTGTTCGCCCACACCGGTGTCCCGGTGACCGATCGTCGCATCGCCGAACAGGCCCGCCGGCGCGGACTGTTCTGCATCGTCTCCGACGAGCCCGCGGGACGTCCGGGGCCGCAACGGGACGGACGGGTGATCGTGGTCGGCGGCGGACCGGGTGATCCCGGTCTGCTCACCGTGGCCGGCCGGGAGGCGCTGAGCCGTGCCGACGTGGTGGTGGCCGACCGGCTGGCGCCGGTGGGTGCGCTCAATGACATTGCACCGCAAGCACAGATCATCGACGTGTCGAAGATTCCCGGCGGGCGCCGGACCGAACAGGACGATATCAACGCGATGCTGATCGAGCACGCCCGCGCCGGGCGCACCGTGGTGCGGCTCAAAGGCGGTGACGGGTTCGTCTTCGGCCGCGGCGGTGAGGAGGCCGACGAATGCGTGCGAGCGGGAGTCACCGTCGAGGTGATTCCCGGTGTCAGCTCGGCAATCGCGGCACCCGCAGCGGCTCTGATCCCGGTCACCCACCGCGGCCTCACCCAGGGCTTCACGGTGGTGTCCGGCCATGTGCCGCCGGAGCATCCGGACTGCACGGTGGACTACACCGCGCTGGCGCGGGCGAACACCACGATCGTGCTGATGATGGCGGTGGCCAACCTCGCTGAGATCACCCGCGCCCTGCTGGACGGCGGGCTGGCCCCGGGCACCCCGGCCGCCGTGATCGCCGATGGCACCCTGGCCGGCCAGCGAGTGATCCGGGCGGATCTGGCGACGATCGCCGCGGCCGCGCGCTCGGCGGCGGTGCGCCCGCCGGCGACCACCGTCATCGGTGCGGTCGCGGGTTTCGTGCCGGGGCATGCCTGCCGGCCGCTGGCCGCGCAACTGAGCGGCTGACCCGCCCCGTACACCCGAAATCCGACGTTCTGGTGGGATAACACCCGAAAGTGCCTGCAGAACGTCGGATTTGGGAGCCGCGTCGTTATCCGGGCAGCAGCCCAGCCAACCCGGCGGCCAGCGCCCCACCGATCAGTGGGGCCACCACCGGCACCCAGGCATAGTCCCAGCCTGCGCTGGCCTTGCCCTTGATCGGCATCAACGCGTAAGCCAGCCGCGGGCCGAGGTCCCGGGCCGGGTTGATGGCGTAGCCGGTCGGTCCACCGAGCCCGAAGCCGATGGTGATGATGACGAACGACACCGCCGCGTAACCCAGGTTCGTGTTGATCTGCGGGTTGGTCAGAATCCAGAACACCAGCACGAAGGTGGCGATCACCTCGGTGACGATGTTCCACGGGATCCCCCGGACGGCCGGCGAGGTGCAGAAGATGCCGCGGGTACCGGAGTTGTCGTCCATGTTGTCGAATTGGAGTTTGAAGGCGGCCCAGCACAACCAGGCGCCGACGAAGCCGCCCAGTACCTGCGCCGCCCAGTACACCGGGACCGATGACCAGGGCACCCCGCCCGACATGGCGACCGCGAGGGTGACGGCGGGGTTGAGGTGGGCCCCGGCCGGACTGGCGATACTGGCACCGGCGAACACCGCGAATCCCCAGCCGACCACGATGACGACCCAGTCGCCACCTCCGCCGTGCGAGAACGAGTTCTTCAGTACCACAGCGGCCACCGAGCCGTTCCCGAGCAGGCAGAGCACCGCAGTGCCAAGGAACTCCCAGACGAAGATGTCGATATTCGACACTGACACACCCTTCCTCGACCGCCAAAGGTTCTGCCGCACAGTCTTTGTGCCCCACGAGGCGCAGGTGTACTTTCCGTCGGGTACTGCCCACTTACTGTTCGAAGGGTCAGGTTTTGGTCAGGTTCTGGCCACCGGACACCGGTCCGGGATGAATCACCTGACCACGGTGATTGCGGCCATTATGATCGACGGCGGGCCACTGCACCCCGCGAACGTCAAAGTCTCTGCAGGAAAACCGATTCGAAAGGTCCGTCATGACATCCATCAGCCTGCCCGACGCCACCAGAGTGGTCGACGCCGCGATCGAGAAAGCCCGCGAGATCGGGCAGCCGATGAATATCGCCGTCGTCGACGACGGCGCTCATCTGGTGGCGTTCGCCAGGATGGACGGTGCCATCAAGGCCAGCATCGACATCTCGATTCGCAAGGCGCGCACGTCGATCCTGATGAATGCGCCCACGAGCGCGCTGACCGCGATCTCCCAGCCGGGAGCGGAGCTCTACGGGCTGGAACAGACCTGCGGCGGCTTGGTGATCTTCGGCGGGGGCATCCCGCTGACCGTCGACGGCGTGGTGGTCGGGGCGATCGGCGTGAGTGCGGGCAGTGTGGAGCAGGATGTCAGCGTGGCCGAGGCGGGTGTCGCGGCCCTGTAGAACCACATCGGCCCCGGCGCGCTGCGCCGGGGCCGATGCCGAGTTAGGACACGTCGACCCAGTCCAGGGTCCGCGCAACCGCCTTCTGCCAGCCCTCGTAGCCTTGCGCCCGTTGATCTTCCGACCACGAAGGTGACCAACGTTTGTCTTCCTGCCAGTTGGCCCGCAGGTCGTACGGATCGCTCCAGAAACCGACCGCCAGCCCGGCGGCGTAGGCCGCACCGAGCGCGGTCGTCTCGGCCACAACGGGTTTCACCACATCGACGCCCAACACATCGGCCTGGATCTGCATGCACAACTCGTTGGCCGTGATCCCACCGTCCACCTTGAGCACCTCCAGGTGCACGCCGGAGTCGGCCTCCATCGCGTCGACCACGTCGCGGCTCTGGTAGCAGATCGCCTCCAGCGTCGCGCGCGCCACGTGCGCGTTGGTGTTGAACCGCGACAATCCGACGATGGCGCCGCGGGCGTCCGAACGCCAGTACGGCGCGAACAGACCGGAGAATGCGGGCACGAAGTACACCCCGCCGTTGTCTGTGACCTGCCGCGCCAGCGCCTCGCTCTGCGCGGCCCCGCTGATGATGCCCAGCTGGTCGCGTAGCCACTGCACCGCCGATCCTGTCACGGCGATGGAACCCTCAAGGGCGTACACCGGTTTGGCGTCCCCGAACTGGTAGCAGACCGTGGTCAGCAGCCCGTTGTCCGAGCGCACGATCTTCTCGCCGGTGTTGAGCAGCAGGAAGTTGCCGGTGCCGTAGGTGTTCTTGGCTTCACCGGCCGACAAGCACACCTGACCCACCATCGCGGCCTGCTGATCACCGAGGATGCCGGTCACCGGCACCTCGCCGCCCATCGGGCCGGTGGCCAGGGTGGTCCCGTACGGTTCCGGCGACGAGGACGGCCGGATCTGCGGCAGCATCTGGCGCGGAATGCCGAAGAACGACAACAATTCGTCGTCCCAGTCCAGGGTCTCCAAATTCATCAGCATGGTGCGGCTGGCGTTGGTGACGTCGGTGACGTGCACGCCGCCGCGGGGGCCGCCGGTCAGGTTCCACACCACCCAGCTGTCGCTGTTGCCGAAGAGGGCGTCCCCCTTCTCGGCCGCCTCCCGCACGCCGTCGACGTTTTCCAGGATCCACTGGATCTTGCCGCCGGAGAAGTAGGTGGCCGGCGGCAGACCCGCCTTGCGACGGATGACGTCGCCTCGGCCGTCACGGTCCAGCGCCGAGGCGATTCGGTCGGTGCGGGTGTCCTGCCACACGATGGCGTTGTAGTAGGGCCTGCCGGTGTGCTTGTTCCATACCAGCGATGTTTCACGCTGGTTGGTGATGCCCAGTGCCGCAATGTCGTTGGGCTGCAGGTTGGTGTTGTTGAGCACCGATGTCAGCACCGACGCGGTGCGCTCCCAGATTTCCACCGGGTTGTGCTCGACCCAGCCGGCCTGAGGCAGGATCTGTTCGTGTTCGAGCTGATGTCGCCCCATCTCGGCACCGGCATGATCGAAGATCATGGCGCGGGTGCTCGTGGTGCCCTGGTCTATGGCTGCGACGAAATCGGGCAACGCTGCTCCTAACCGTTGAGATGTTGAGCCCGAGTCTGATCGGGTTCCAACGCATCGCATGTCGAGTTCTGCAGCCCGCTGACGATGCGGGCCCGCGACAAGAATCGCACGCCTTGTCCGGCTTCGAGGCTAAACCCGGCTCCCCGGCCCGCGACGACGTCGATGACCATCTGGGTGTGCTCCCAGACGGGGTACTGCGGGCCCGACACCCACACCGGGACCCCGAAAGGTTGGCGTTCGGAGACGACGTCGAGCATGCCGAGCAGCACGTCGCTGTCGCCGATCGGGAACTCCCCCACCAGGTAGCAGACCGGCGACGAGCCGTCGCCGCCGGCACCGGACTGGTGAAACATCAAGGGGCCGTGACGTTTCTGCAGGTGGATGAGCAGTTCCCCGGCCGGCCGAGTGATCAGGACCCGAGGTGTCATGGCCTGTTTAGAAGAAGCCGGCGGCGTTTTCGCTGTAGCTGACCAGCAGGTTCTTGGTCTGCTGGTAGTGATCGAGCATCATATGGTGGTTTTCCCGACCAATACCGGACTGCTTGTACCCA
>NZ_JAWQNH010000011.1:0-57814 GCF_033741155.1 Mycolicibacterium chengduense
TTGCCGGGACACGCCGAATCCGTTTTCGGGCCCCTGCCGATGAGGTCCTGGCCGCTCACGTGGTCGCGATGTCAGGGTCGTCCCGAAGAGGCCGGCCGCGGCTGCGGTAGAGCTCGGCGTCGGCGCTTCGGTACAGGCCGGCAATATCGGCCTCCGACGACGCCGCGGTGGCGGTACCGAAGCTGACCGCGGGCGTCTTGTCTCGCACGGTGCGCAGGAATTCGTCGACGTCCTCGGGTCCCCCACCGATCATGCATACGGCGAACTCATCGCCACCCAACCGGGCCAGCGCCGCACGCCGAGACAGCGCCCGTTGCCATTGCCGTGCGTACTCGACGATCCGCCGATCGCCGGCCTGATGGCCGTAGGTGTCGTTGAGGCTCTTGAGCCCGTCGATATCGAGTGCGATGACGGTGACCGGCACGGTCGTACGGCATCGGCTCAGCAGGGTCGAGGTCGCGATCTCCCAGCCCGCACGGTTGAGCAGACCGGTCAGGGGGTCGGTGCAGGCCGCGCCGAACATGGCGCGAATCAGCAGGCCGAAGGACTCGGCGGCGGCCGCGATGGCGACGGTGATGATGAGAAACGTGATCACCCCGACGTGCGGGGCCGGGGCAATGGCCACGGCGACGACGCACGCCACGATGAGGATGGCGATCAACGTCCAGGCACGAACCGCCGGCAGAAACGCCCGGAGGTACATGGCGAGAAACATCGGCGCGATCAGGCAGACGTATTCGGCGGTGATCGTGACATGGAAGGCCATCACGATGGGGGTGGCCACGAGTGCGGCCGCGGTGGCGATGGCGACGCGGTGCGGCCGAAAAGCCAAGTACACCAGCGCGGTGAGCCCCAGGGCGATGGCGACGATACCGCCGACAGGGTTGGCGTAGGCGATGTCGGTGCGCACCGGGAACAACGTGAACACCACACCGTACGTGTACAGAAACGTGGTCGCGCCCAAATAGATTCGCAGGAGCCGCACCTGCTGTCTGTGCCCGGCGTTGGCATCGGCCCCGACAGGCCAATTCAGGCGGTACATGACCGTTAACCTGCCCGGGCGTGCGGTGATCGTCAACCGAACAGCTTGAGCCAAGCAACACCGCCGGCCAGGTCGTGCCCCACCTCACCTTTTCGGTTTGACGCCGCACGGTCAATAATCCGCACTTACAGGCATCCGCAGTCAAATCTCCACACAGGTGGGTGCGCATGCTTCCGGTGGTCCGACACGACGCCATCGTCGACGCGGTCAACACCTCCACGACGGTCAGCACCGACGAGCTCGTCCGGATGCTCGGCGTCTCTGCCGAAACCGTCCGCCGTGACCTGGCGCTACTGGAAGAACGCGGAGCGCTCCGCCGGGTGCACGGCGGCGCCGCGACCGTCGCACCGCGCGGCGAGGAGCCACCGTTCACCGAACGTGCCGGCATCCATCGACCGGCCAAGTCCGAGATGGCCCGGCTGGCGGCCGGCCTGCTCGAATCCGGACAGACCGTCACCATCGACATCGGCACCACCGCCGTCGAGGTGGCCAGGGCCATCCCGCACGGCTGGCGCGGCACCGTCGCCACGCCCTCGCTGCTGGTCGCCGTCGAACTGGCCGGCCGACCCGGCATCAACGTCCTGGTCTCCGGTGGGCATGTCCGTGGCGGCGATCTGGCCTGCTCGAACGCGCACGCCAAGGCGATGTTCGCCGACCTGTACGCCGATATCGCGTTCATCGGGTCCGGCGGCGTGGACGCCGGCGCGGGACTGACCGACTATCACCTCGACGAGGTCGACGTCCGGCGCACCATCATCGCCAACAGCGCCCGATCGTTCATCCTCGCCGACTCCTCCAAGCTCGGCCAGATCGCACCACATCGGGTGTGCGGATTGGCGGCGGTCAGCGGACTGATCACCGAGCGGGATTGCGCCCCGGCGGTCACCGCGGCCATCCGCGAGGCGGGAGGTGTCGTGCTGTCAGCGTGACGGCCAAAAGGGTGCGGGCGGCGTTGCAGCGCCGCCCGCTGGACCGAACATCCAAAACCAGTCAGAAAGCACGATCCGTGACCCATAATCCCACATCCCCGGACCCGACCGACGCCTCCGGTGTCGCCCGTTTCGGCTACCGCGAGTCCTTCGAGCGCACCACCGGCCGGTTCGCCTCGTTCGCGGTCGCCTTTGCCTTCGTCTCGATCGCCACCGGCATCTTCACCACCTACGGAAGCGTCCTCAATTCCTCTGGCCCCCTGGGCATCTGGACCTGGCCGGTGGTGGTCACCGGCCAGCTGGCCGTCGCCCTGCTCATCGGAGCCCTCGCCGCTCGCATCCCCGTCACGGGTTACGCCTACCAATGGGTTTCGCGGCTGGCCAATCCCGTGCTCGGCTGGATCACCGGGTGGGTGTCCTTCACCTTCCTGGCCATCGTGGTCAGTGCCGTCGACTACACGGTGGCCGCCACGGTGCTGCCCGCACTGTTCGGCTTCCAAGGCACCCCGACCACCGCATTTCTGATCACCGCGACCGTCCTGGTGTTGCAGGCTGTCCTGGTGGGGCTTTCGACGAAATGGACCGAGCGGGTCAACAACTTCGCGGTGACCGCCGAGCTCATCGGCATGGTCGCGCTGGTGGCGTTGCTGCTCATCGTCGGTGTCATCGCCCACAAACTGCACGTCGGCAACCTGTTCACCACCGGGGACGTGCCGGCGGAGAACTACTGGAGTTTCGGCACGGCTACCTCGGCAGGCCCGTGGATGCTCGGCTTCCTGCTGGGCGCCTTCACCATCGTCGGATTCGAATCCGCCGCCAATCTCGCCGAGGAGACCAAACGCCCGGAAGTGGTTGTTCCGCGCGCCATGTGGCAAGCGGTGCTGGCGTCCGGTGTGCTCGGCTTTCTCTTCCTGCTTGTGGTGACGGCCGCGGTGAGCAACCCCGGCGAACTCGCCCAGTCCGGCACCCCGGTCGCCGACGTCATCCAGGACATCCTCGGTTCGTTCGTCGGAACCGCGCTGCTGGTACTGGTCGCCATCGCGATCTTCGCGTGTGGTCTGGTCATCCTGATGACCGGGGTCCGGCTGGTGTGGGCCATGTCGCGCGACGAGCGTTTTCCCGGCTGGCAGGTGCTGCGCACCGTCTCGCCGCGCTTCAAGACGCCGCTGAACGCCACGGTGTTCATGACCATCGTCGCAGCAGCCATCCTCGGATTGTTCTCCACCAGCACCGACGCATTGTTCAAACTCTTCTCGGCCGCAACGCTTCTGCCCGCGATCATCTATGCGATCACCGTGGCGCTCTACATCACCAAACGGCGTCAGCTTCCGCGCAGCGCCGGCTTCAGCCTTGGCCGATTCGAACTGCCGATCATCGTGGTCGCGGTGGTGTGGTTGGTGTTCGAACTGTCCCTGTTCCGCGACGCAGCGTTCCGTGACCCTTGGCTCTACGTCCTGGTCATGGTCCTGCTCGGCGCCGTCTACCTCGGCTACCTGCTGGTCAGCCGCGGTACCCGTGGCTTGCGGATGCCCGAGATGCGGTCCATCGACGCCGAATTCGACGAAGTGTCCACACCATGACGGTGCTGGCCATCGACCAGGGCACCTCGGGCACCAAGGCCATC
The DNA here is from genome assembly GCF_033741155.1 of Mycolicibacterium chengduense. NCBI lineage: Bacteria > Bacillati > Actinomycetota > Actinomycetes > Mycobacteriales > Mycobacteriaceae > Mycobacterium > Mycolicibacterium chengduense. The sequence goes on from NZ_JAWQNH010000011.1 coordinate 3,596, forward strand.
GTGGTGGACCCCGCCGACGGTGTCTGCGGGGTCGCCGAGGTGCCGGTGCACCCGCGTTACCTGGACGGCGGCGGGGTGGAGCAAGACCCCGACGAACTGCTGGCGTCGGTCCTGGCGGCCGGGCGCACCGCCGTCGCCGAGGCGCGCCGGCCCATCGCGGCAGTATCGCTGGCCAATCAGGGTGAGACGGTGCTGGCCTGGGATCCGGTCAGCGGGCGCCCACTGACCCAGGCCATCGTCTGGCAGGACCGCCGAGCCGAGGCGCTGTGTTCGGAGCTGTCCGAGCATCGGGAAACCCTGGCGGCACGAACGGGTTTGGTGCTCGATCCGTACTTCTCGGCACCCAAGATGGCCTGGTTGCGCCGCAACGTCGAGTCCGCCGGTGTCGTGACGACCTCGGACACCTGGCTGCTGCACCAACTGACCGGCGAGTTCGTCACCGATGCCACCACCGCCAGCCGGTCGCTGTTGACCGATCTCGGCGGCGACGGCTGGAGTGCGGACCTGCTCGCCCTGTTCGGACTCGCCGGAGAAAGACTGCCAAGAATCGTCGGGAACGACGAGATTATCGGCAGCACTTCGGCATTCGGAGCCGATGTACCCGTCGGCGGTATCATCGTCGACCAGCAGGCGGCATTGCTGGCCGAAGACTGCCTGACGGCGGGCACCGCGAAATGCACGTTCGGCACCGGCGCCTTCCTGCTGGCGAACACCGGCACCACGCCGGTGCTCTCCAGCACCGGGCTGACGTCGTCGGTGGCCTGGCGGGTGGCCGGGCAGGACACCTTCTGCGTCGACGGACAGGTCTACACCGCCGCATCCGCGGTCCGGTGGCTGGCATCACTGGGCATCATCACCGGCGCCGCCGAGCTGGACGCCGTCGCGGCAGCGGACAACGGCGGCGTGCTGTGTGTCCCCGCCCTGGCCGGCTTGGCCGCACCGTGGTGGCAGTCGAACGCCACCGCAACGTTTTCCGGGATGACGCTGTCCAGTGAACGCGGCCACCTGGTGCTGGCACTATTGCAGGGCATCGCCGCACAGATCGGGGAGCTGGTAGCCGCCATCGGACCGCAGACCACGCTGAGCAGGCTGCGCGTCGACGGCGGCCTGACCCAGTCCACCGTGCTCATGCAGGCGGTCGCCGATATCTTGCAGGTGCCCGTCGACGTGTACCCGTCACCCAACGCCACCGCATTGGGCGCCGCGGCACTTGCGCAGCTGAGCCTGCACCCCGACCGCGGACTGTCCGAGGTCATCCCACGCTGGTCGGCTTCGGCCAGTTACGAACCGACCTGGAGCCCCGAGCGGTCCGCCGAATTCCGTTCGGTATGGCGGGCATTGGCCTCCACCACCTACCCGCACCCAAGGAACCCCGCGTGAACACCACCTACGACATCGTCGTGATCGGCGCCGGCATCGTCGGCGCAGCCATCGCCCGCGAACTGTCCGGTCACCAACTGTCGGTGGCGTTGCTCGACGCCCGAGACGATGTCGGCGACGGCACCAGCAAGGCCAACACCGCGATCCTGCACACCGGATTCGACGCCAAACCCGGCACCTTGGAATCCGCGATGGTCAGCCGCGGCTATCAGCTGCTGTCCGAATACGCCCGCCACACCGGCATCCCGATCGAGCGCACCGGCGCCATCCTGGTCGCCTGGGACGACGAACAGCTCGACGCCCTCCCCGGCCTGCGTGACAAGGCTGCCGCCAACGGCTATCGGCACTGCGAGATCATCGACGCGGCAGAGGTGTATCGGCAGATTCCGCACCTCGGGCCCGGCGCCCTTGCCGGGTTGACCGTGCCCGACGAGTCGATCATCTGCACGTGGACGGTGAACCTGGCACTGGCCACCGACGCCGTGCACCGGAGCACCACCCTGCTGCGTGGCCACCGGGTCGAAACCGTCGACGTGGGGCCGGAATTCACCACGCTGCACACCAGCGCCGGGCCGGTCACCAGCCGCTGGGTGGTCAACGCGGCGGGGCTGGGCGCCGATGTCATCGACGCCCGGTTCGGCTTCGAGCGGTTCACCGTGACCCCACGGCGTGGCGAGCTGATCGTGTACGACAAGCTGGCACGCCGGCTGGTCGACAAGATCGTGTTACCGGTCCCCACCGCCCGCGGCAAGGGTGTGTTGGTGAGCCCGACCATCTACGGCAACGTCATGCTGGGACCGACCTCCGAAGACCTGCAGGACCGCACCGCGACCGGCACATCCGAGGCGGGGTTCGAGTTCCTGCTGGACAAGGGGCAGAGGCTGATGCCCGATCTGCTTGTCGAAGAGGTGACCGCGACGTACTCCGGCTTGCGCGCCGCCATCGACCACGGTGACTACCTCATCGCCCCCGACACCGGTCAGCGGTACCTGCTGGTGGGCGGTATCCGGTCCACGGGCCTGACCGCGGGTATGGCGATCGCCGAATACGTTGTGAATGAATTGCGTTCGGCAGGACTGGATCTGGTGCCGAAAGCCGAGCTCCCCGACCCGCCGCGGATGCCGAACCTCGGCGAGGCTTTCACCCGCCCCTACCAGGACGCCGACCGCATCGCCGCCGACCCCGCGTACGGCAAGATCGTCTGCTTCTGCGAACGGGTCACCGCGGGGGAACTGCGCGACGCCTGCATCTCCACCATCCCCCCGGTGGGGCTGGACGGCCTGCGCAGGCGCACCCGCGTCCTGAACGGGCGGTGCCAGGGCTTCTTCTGCGGCGCCGAAGCTCAGGAGTTCCTCGACACCACGCCGGCTGGTGCTGTGCCGGTACGCGCCACCCAACCCGAGGAGATCACACTGTGAGTACCACCAGGACCGTCGACGTCGCGATCGTCGGCGGCGGACCGGCCGGTCTCACCGCCGCGGCCGAACTCGCCCCCGGTCTCGACGTGGTCGTGCTCGAACGTGAATCGGCGGCCGGCGGGATTCCCCGGCACAGCGACCACCCTGGATACGGCATCCGTGACCTCAAACGCTTCCTCGGCGGACCCGAGTACGCTCGCCGATTGGTCCGCCGCGCGACGCATGCCGGTGCGACCATCCGCACCGACGCCACGGTGACCGGCTGGGCCGGTGACCGCGCGCTCGACGTCACCTCCCCCCAAGGGCGTCACCGTCTCGAAGCGGGTGCGGTCATCCTGGCCACCGGCGCCCGCGAACGGCCGAGGCCGGCCCGGATGATCCCGGGTGACCGTCCGTCGGGTATCTACACCACCGGGCTTCTGCAGAACCTGGTGCACCTCAGGCACCGCCCCGTCGGCCGGCGGGCGGTCGTGGTGGGTGCCGAACTGGTCAGTTACTCCGCGGTGCTCACGCTCAGGCATGCGGGGTGCGAGACCGTGTTGATGACCACCACGCACCCGTCGCCGGAGTCCTACACGGTGTTCAACCTGGCCGGCCGCTCACCGTTGTTGGGTCTGAACGTGGCCACCCGCAGCAGGGTGGCACGCATCATCGGAAAGCCGGCACTGGAGGCGGTGGAAATCGAAGACCTCGACACCGGCCGTCGCCGGATCGTGGAATGCGACACGCTGGTACTGACCGGCGACTGGATTCCCGACCACGAACTGGCCCGCAGCGCCGGGCTAGACATGGACCCGAAAACCCTCGGCCCACTGACCGATACCGCATTGCGGACCAGCCGTCCCGGCGTCTTCGCGGTCGGTAATCTGCTGCACCCGGTGGACACCGCCGATATCGCGGCGCTCGACGGTAAGCACGTCGCCGACCCGGTGCGGGCTTACCTGCGGGGCGGAACGTCCGCCGCGGACGGGTTGCGGCTGCGGGTGCAGGCACCACTGCGGTGGATCACCCCGGGTATCGTCCGCCCGGGCGATGACGCGCCGGCACGTGGACGGCTGTTGTTGTGGACCGATCACCTGGTGCGCATCCCCACGGTCACCGTCCGCCAGGACGGTCGGGTCATCGCCCGAAAGACGTTGCCCTGGCCGGCATCACCCGGGCGGGTGTTCCGGGTACCGTCCCGTCTGCTCGACGGCGCGGACCTCCGCGGCGGACCGGTGACCGTCTCGGTCACCGGTTAACCCACGCGAGCGTGCAGACAGAGCGCGAAAACCGGCTCGACCGCCATCTGGGTGCACGCTCGCGTAGCTGCGCGGCTCAGTTGTCGGGAATGCCGGCACCGGCCAGTGCCGGTACCGGGTCTTCGCGATGGCCCAGCGAGCGGGCCGCGGTCGCGAACTGGGCCAGCTTGTCCACGACGGTCTGGCCGTGGGGGGTGTGACCCCAGATGCTGATGCCCTGATACGTCGCGGGCTGCCAGGTGCTTTCGTCGACGACGATGGGGTTCCAGCCGACTTCCCATTCGAAACCGGATGGCGTGACGGCGTAGTAGGACAGTTCCCTGTCATTGGTGTGCTGCCCGACGTCGAGCGCCATGCCGAAACCGAGCGCTCGCACGCGCTCATATGAGCGTGTCAGGTCGTCCAGGTCGGCCACCTGGATGTTGAGATGTTGCACCCGGGTACGAATGGGGTTGACGGGCAGCCGGTTCACCGCCGCGATCGCCACCGAGTGATGGCGGGCATTCATACGCAGGAACCGTATCGTCAGTTTCATCCCGTTGATCGTCTCGTCGATGTAGTCGGAGAGCCGGGCATCGAAGACCGCACTGTAGTAGCCGCGCATCTGCTGGGGTTTTTTCGAGGTGATGGCGACGTGACCGATGCCGTACTCCCCCGTGACGAATCCACCGGTCCTCAAGTCCACTGGCTCCGTGGAGATCTCCGCGTGGACAAAGACCTCCTGATTCAATCCGTTGGGGCCGGGCAGTCGTACCAGACGCTGCACCCCGCGCAGGGCAGCCTCCTCGGCGGTGCCCTCCCGGACGGGGACGTCATGCGTACTCATCCTGCGCAGGATCTCGTCAAGGGTGTCGTGGTCGCGCGCCTGCCAACCCAATGCCGTCACATCCTCGGCGGGACCGCGTTGCAGCAGGAACCGGCAGGCGTGCTCATCCAACCGGAATCGCATCGCATCGGCACCGACATCGTCGATGTGCATGCCGATGGCTTCTCGACCGAAACGGCTCCAGTCCGCGAACCGGTCGGTTTCGATCACCAGATAGCCCAGCCGCACCCGGCCGAAGACGTTCACGGCGCAAATACCGATGGCTCGGAGAGGAATTCAACGACGAGCCGGTTGAACAGCTCGGCACGTTCCCACTGCATCCAGTGCCCCGTACGTGATGTCATGATCAGTTCGGCGTGCGGCATGCTGCGCAGCAGCAGTGGCCCGCCGGCCGGCCGGTTCACCACATCATCACGGCCCCAGAGGATCAGGGTCGGCGTTGGCAGCGTCTTCAGGCGCGGATCGCGGGTCAGGTCCATTCGCCACAGGGTGCGCAGCGCCCATGGCCCGGATGGCCGCGTCAGTGGCGGGTCTGCCACCACCTCCGGGTCGATCGACGCGGCATACCGGATATCGATCAACTCGTCGGGCACCGAATCCGTTTCGTAGACCAGGTAATGCCGGATGAAGTCGGCCAGTTTGGCCCGGCTCGGCCCGGCACCGGTGTAATAGGACAGCAAGTGGTTGAGTCCGCGGGTGGGCAGCATCCTGGTGGTGCCGATTCCGCCGGGACCCATCAGAACCATCTTGCCGACGCGCTGCGGGTGCTCCAGCGCGAAGCGCAATGCTGCGGCACCACCGTAGGAGTTTCCGACCAGATGCGCGGTGGCGATCTGCAAGGTGTCGAGCAGACCGCCGATGGCCTCGGCCAGCGAGCCGAACGGATCGAGCTTGTCGATCCGCTTGGTCGAGCGGCCGTAACCGGGCATATCCGGCACGATCACACGAAAGTGCTGCGCGAGTGCGTCGATATTTCGCGAGTAGTTCGTCACGCCGGAGGCGCCGGGGCCGCCGCCGTGTAAGAGGACGATGGCGGGTCCGGTGCCGGTTTCGGCGAAGAAGATCTGCCGGTCCCCGACGGTGACGGTCCGTTCGGTGAGTGTGCTGATCATGCGTGGGCTCCTGTGCGATCGGGCTGGCGCAGCCCGGCCGGTGGTCCCGCCAACGGGCGACCTGAACTGCTTGCGGCATAGATGAATCCATCGGGGCGCAACACCACGGTGTCGGCTTTTCGGCCGCGCAGCCAGCCAACCAATTCGGGCTGGGTGACCCGCAGGGTCACTGCTCCGATCTGCTGCCAGGCCTGCGCTCCCGGCGGCAGGGCCGTGGTGTGCAGCAGCGCCCATCTCCCGTCCAGGTGATCGTCCAGCGGCTTGATCTCGCCGTCGTGGACGACGGCCGGTTGCGGCACCTGCCATCCGACCGCAGGGCCGGGACCGGTGGCGAAGAATCCCTCGGTATACCGCGCGGCCGGAATCCACCAGAATTTCTGCCCCTTCGTCAGCACCCCCGGCAACCGGCTCAACGCCCGGAGTGTCCGGTTGCGCAGCGCGGCGAGCACCGGCCGGCGTTCGGTGATGACCCTGCCCACCAGAACCGCCCTGCGGGTCACCTCCACGACGTGTGGCTTGCGTTCCGCCTCATAGGAATCGAGGAGCTCTTCCGGAGCGCTACCGGCCACTACCGCCGCCAACTTCCAGCACAGGTTGGCGGCGTCGCGCACGCCCGCCGACATCCCCTGCCCGATCCACGGTGGCATGGCATGTGCAGCGTCACCGGCAAGGAAGACGCGGCCGATCCGCCAGCGATCGGCGACCCGGACATGGTGACTGTAGACGACGGCCCGCAGGATCTCGACGTGCTCGCCCGTGATTCCCTGGGCCGCAAGCGCGTTGCACACCGCCTCATCGGTGACGAGACGTCGCTCATCCTGACCGGACCGGACCGGGTACTCCCAGCGGTGATGGCCGAGCGGAGTGGGGCAATCCACCATGGGTCGATCGGGATCGCAGTGGAAACGCAAGCGGTCGTGGGCATCCCACTCCTTGCGCACCTTGGTGTCGATGACCACCCAGCGTTCACCGTAGGTGCGTCCCGTGTATCCCACCCCGAGCAGACCGCGGGTCGGCGATGAGCCACCGTCGGCGGCGATGACGTAAGACGCCCGCAGCCGGGTGAAACCGTCGGTGCGCAAGTCGGCCAGCAATAACTCGGCGTGGTCGGCGGCGTTGGTTACGCGAAGACATTCCCGCTCGAGGAGCACATCGACATTGGGGAAGCGGGCCACCCCGTCGCGCAACACTTCGTCGACGGCCGGTTGATACAGGAACTGCTGCGCAGGGTGGCCGCAGCCCCGACCTCGGATCACAGTCTCGACGAACGGTCGGCCCTTGGCATCGACGAAGGTCACCGGGCGGTTGGGCAACATGTCACGCTTCAGCCGGTCGGCCAGACCCACGGACTGCCAGATCCGCAGCACCTCCTCGTCGGTGGAGATGGCTCTGGCGCGTCCGTAGATATCGGGGTCACGTTCGATCACGACAACTTTCAGGCCGAGCCGGCCCAGCAGATTGGCCGCGGTGGCTCCCGTCGGGCCGTATCCGATCACGGCAACGTCATAGGTGTCGCAGGGATTCATCGGACCTCCGATTGATCTGTAGTGATCGCTACGGTAATGTAGTGATCGCTACAGCGTCAAGAGTCGGGAGTGTCCGATGTCACAAACCTCCAAACCCCGCCGTAAGCGCGCCGACGGCGAGCTGTCGCGCGAACGAATCCTCGACGCCGCCACCGAGATCTCCTCCGAGCGTGGCTACGAGGGCACCAGCATCTCGCTGGTCAGCAAGAAGTGCGGACTGCCCGCCAGTTCGATCTACTGGCACTTCAAGGACAAGGACGACCTGCTGGCCGCCGTTATCGAGCGCAGTTTCGGGGCATGGCTGCAGTCCTGGCAGCTGCCCGCCGACGGTGAGCCGCGGGAACGGATCAACGTCATGGCCATGCAGATCGCCAAGGCACTGCTCGACTCACCCGATTTCCTCCGCCTGGGCTTGATGCTCTCCCTGGAGCGCCGACCAGTCGAGCCGCGAGCCCGTGCCATGTTCCTGCAGGCACGCGCCCAAGCCGCGGAATCGCTGTCCGAAGCCCTGCGTGAGTTCACCACCGGGCTCGACGAATCGCAGCAGAGGTTGCTGGTCACCTATGCGATCGCCGGCGGTGACGGATTGTTCCTCGCCAAGGAGATCGGCGGGGACTCGGTGGATCTGCTCGCCCTGCTGGAGATGCACGCCAACGCGCTCTACGACACCGCTCGCCGGCTCATCGCCGAGAACGAATCGTGAGGCGGCCAGCAAGCGGATAGCGCTACAGCCCCAGGTCTTTGGCGATGATCACCTTCATCACCTCGCTGGTGCCGGCGTAGATCCGGGCCACCCGGGCATCGGTGTACAACCGCGCGATCGGGTACTCCATCATGTAGCCGTAACCGCCGAACAGCTGCAGGCAGCGGTCGACCACCCGAGCCTGCATCTCGGTGCAGAACAACTTCACCCGCGCGGCATCGGGCGCCGCCAGCTCACCGTCGACATGCAGGGCGATGGCCCGGTCCAGCATCGCCTGGGCGGCCTCGACCTCGGCCGAACACGCCGCCAACTCGAACTTGGTGTTCTGAAACGAGGCCACTGGCGTGCCGAATGCCTTGCGGTCCTGGGTGTATTCGATGGCAGCCGCGATCGCCGATCGGGCTTGGGCCACCGAGCCGACCGCTATCGTCAGCCGCTCCTGGGGCAGGTTCTGCCCGAGATAGCCGAACGCCTCGTCGACCTCGCCGAGCACGTTGACGTCAGGGACTCGGACGTCGACGAAGGACAGCTCCGCGGTGTCTTGAACCTTGCAGCCCATCTTCTCCAGCTCACGGCCGCGGGTGAAGCCCGGCATGCCGTCTTCCACCACGAACAGCGTCAGCCCCCGGCGCCGGTTGTCCGGGTCCGTGGAGGTGCGGGCGACGACGACCACCAGGTCCGCCTGCATGCCGCCGGTGATGAAGGTCTTGGCGCCGCTGAGGATCCAGTCGTCACCGTCGCGCACGGCGGTGGTACGCATGCCGGCCAGATCCGATCCGGTGCCCGGTTCGGTCATCGCGATCGCGGTGAGCAGGGTGCCGTCGGCCAGACCCGGAAACCACCTCTTGCGTTGTTCTTCGTCGGCGTAGTGCAGAAAGTACGGCAGGATCACCTCGAGCTGGGTGCGCACCGTCGACAGGGTGACCAGTGCACGGGCCGCCTCCTCCTGCAACACGACGTTGTAGCGGTAGTCCGGCTCGCCACCGCCGCCATACTCCTCGTCGATGGCCATGCCGAGCATGCCGAGCGAGCCCATCTTGGCGAACACCTCACGAGGCATCCGGCCGCCCTTCTCCCATTCTGGGTAGGCGGGCACGACATCCTTTTCCACGAAGTCGCGGGCGAGCTGACGGAACGCCTCGTGATCCTCGGTGAAGAGATTGCGCTGCATGTCTGCTCCTGTCACGCCACGAGTTCGACCAGGGTGGCGTTGGCGGTCCCGCCGCCCTCGCACATGGTCTGCAGACCGTAACGAATTCCGTTGTCGCGCATGTGATGGATCATCCTGGTCATCAATACCGCCCCCGAGGCGCCGAGCGGGTGTCCCAGCGCGATCGCGCCGCCGAGCGGATTGAGCTTGGCCTCGTCGGCGCCCGTCTCGGCCAGCCAGGCCAGCGGCACCGGGGCGAAGGCCTCGTTGACCTCGAACACACCGACCTCGTCGATGCCGACGCCGGCCTTGCGCAACACCTTCTCGGTGGCCGGGATCGGCGCGGTCAGCATCAACACCGGATCGGCCCCGCTGACGACGCCGGCTCGATAGCGGACCAGCGGGGTCAAGCCGAGTTGCAGCGCGTGGTCGGCCGTCATCACCAGCAGCGCGGCCGCCCCGTCGGAGATCTGGGACGAGTTACCCGCGTGGATGATGCCGTCTTCGGTGAACGCCGGCTTGAGTGCGGCCAGTTTCTCGACGGTGGTGCCCCGTCGGATGCCCTCGTCGGCCACGATGACGTCACCCTCGGTGAACACCGGGACGATCTGGTCGATGAATGCGCCGGCATCCTGGGCGGCGGCGGCTCGTTCATGTGATGCGGCGGAGTACTCGTCGCACCGGGTGCGCGACAGATCCCACTTCTGGCAGATCAGCTCGGCCGAGATGCCCTGGTTGAAGGAGAAATGCTCATAGCGGGCAAGAACTTTCGGGCCGTATGGCTGGCCGGTCTGGCGGGCCGCACCCAGCGGCACCCGGCTCATCACCTCGACTCCGCCGGCGACCACGATGTCCTGTTGGCCCGACATCACGGCGTGCACCGCGAAATCGAGTGCCTGCTGGCTGGATCCGCAGGCACGATTGACGGTGGTTCCCGGGATGTGCTCGGGCCAACCGGCCGCCAGCACCGAGAAGCGCCCGACATTGCTGGACTGGTCACCCACCTGAGAGACACAGCCCCACACCACATCGTCGATCACACCGGGATCCACGCCGGTGCGCTCGAGGAGCTCGTTGAGCACCACGGCCGACAGATCGGCGGCGTGTTGGTCGGACAGGCCGCCGTTGCGTTTGCCGACCGGCGTGCGGACGGCCCCGACGATGACGGTTTCACGCATGACTTCTCTCCTCAGGTACGTAGCGTCCCGCGGCCGGCCACCCGGGCATCGAGACGGAAAGCTGGGACGTCGGCGCCGCGAAATCGGTCCCTGGCTTCAGGTTCGGTGTACTTCTCATGCACATCTCGCACCGATGGCCCCGTCGGCACGCAGCACACCGACCTCGTGCGCGGAGAAACCGAGCTCGCCGAGTACGGCGTCGGTGTGCTCACCCAGCCCGGGCACCGCGCCCATGGCCATCTCGAAACCGCTGACCACCGGCGGCGGTAACAGGGCTTCGATCGTGCCGTTGGGAGTACTGACCTCGCGCCACCGGTCCCGCGCCCGTAGGTGAGGATGCGCGATCACCTCGCTGGGCCGGTTGTAGCGCGCGTTACCGATACCGGCCCGGTCGGCGGTGTCCTGAACATGGTCCAGATCGTGCTGGGCGCACCAGCTTTCGATCGCGATGTCGAGTTCGTCACGGTGCGCGCAACGACCGGAGTTGGTGGCAAGGCGCGGATCGTCGGCGAGATCCGGACGTTGGATGACGTCGCGTGCCAGCCGCTGCCATTCCCGGTCGTTGGTGGTGCCCAGCACCACCGTCTGCCCATCCCGGGTGGCGAACGCCCCGTACGGCGCGACGGCTGGTGAGCTCATGCCCAGTGGCGTCTGGTCGACTCCGCAGTGCTGGGTGTAGGTCAGTTGGTATCCCATGATGTCGGTCATGGTGTCGAAAAGGCTCACCGCCACCGACGGGGCGGCGCGGGTGTCACCGTGACGGGCCCGGCCCAACAGCAGCGCCATGACGGACAACGCCGAGTACAAGCCGGTGGTGATATCGGCGACCGCGGCTCCCGGCTTGGCCGGCATGCCGGCGAACCCGGTCGCCGCACACGAGCCCGATTCGGCCTGCACCAGTAGGTCGTAGGCGCGTTTGTGCGATAACGGACCACCCGGCCCATAACCGTCGATCTCCACCGCGATGACCTGCGGGTAACGCACTTTCAGATCCGCCGGCGACAGCCCGAGCCGGGCCGTCGCCCCGGGAGCCAGATTCGAGACGACGGCGTCGGCACGGTCGAGCAACCGGTGCAGCACGTCCATCCCGGCCGCGGACTTCAGGTTGAGGGTCACCGATTCCTTGCCGCGGTTGGCCCATACGAAATGGGCGGCCTGTCCGAGCACGACGTCGTCGTAGTCGCGCGCGAAATCGCCGCCCACCGGATTCTCGATCTTGATCACCCTGGCGCCGAAATCGGCCAGCACCCGCGTGCACATCGGCGCGGACACCGCCTGCTCCAAGGCGATGACGGTGATACCGGACAGCGGCGCGGTACTCGAGGTCACGGACTCACATAACCATGCCGCCATCGATCCCATGGCCAACAGCCGGAAATCTGTCAGCCCGATGCAGGAACATGCTTCTCACCTGGAGGAGAAGCGGTGGTGCCACGTCTGGACGGCGGCCGCGACCACCGCGACCCGCAGGCGTTCTCCGGTAGAGTCCAGGCATGCCCTCCCGGATCGGCAGGCAGCTGAGCAGCAGGTGACCAGCGCCGGCGAAGAGCCCGCGTGGAAGCAGCGCGCGGTCGAGCGGTCCATCCAAACAGCCAAGCTTCGTGCCGCTCAACGTGTTCAGCGCTTCCTCGACGCGGCACAGTCGATCATCATCGAGAAGGGCGGCACGGACTTCACCGTGCAAGAGGTCGTCGACCGGTCCCGTCAGTCACTGCGCAGCTTCTACCTGCAGTTCGACGGGAAGCACGAGTTGTTGCTCGCACTGTTCGAGGACGCGCTGAGCCGCTCGGCCGAACGGATCCGGGCCGCCACCGCCGGCCAATCCGACCCGCTCGACCGGCTCAGGGTCGCGGTGCAGTCGCTGTTCGAATCATCGCGCCCCGACCCCACCACCAAGCGACCGCTGTTCACCGACTTCGCGCCGCAATTGCTTGCCTCCCACCCATCGGAGGTGAAGGTCGCCTCCGCCCCGCTGCTGGCGCTGCTCACCACGCTGATGGAAGAAGCGGCCGATGCAGGAAAGCTGCGCCCCGGAGTCGATCCGCGACGGATGGCCGCAATGACCATGCAGACCGTCATGGTGGTCGCGCAGTTCGGCGGCGGTGACGACGTCACCGGACTGCCGGCCTCGCCGATGGACGTGTGGGACTTCGTCGCGCACGGTTTCACCGGCGCTCCCTGACTGCCGCACGTCTCCAGTTTATTCCCATTCACGGAATCTGTGACTTTCTCCTCGCCGGTCGGCATCTCAAGAAACTTGAGGTAGCGTCTCCAGGTCATCGGCGAGTGGGGGCTTGGGCGGCCGCTTGCCCAAACTGACGGCGGCGCAAAGGAACAGCGTATGGATTCCAGAGTGTTCGGCGACCTGGCAGTGGTCGCTTTCGTCTGCCTTCTGGTGTTCGCGACGGGCATGTTCGTCCACACCCGCCGGATACGCCTGCGGCCGGTAGCCGCTTACGGAGAAGAAGTCGGCGGCACCAAGGCGATGCTGAACAAGGTACGCAAGCTCGAACCGATGACCCAGACTGAGCTCGACTTTGCCAAACAAGCGATCGCCGATCGCAGTTCACTGCTGGCGTTCTCGATTCCCGCCACCATCTTCAGCCTCGGCTGCTTCTATGTATTGGGCAGTCTCGAGCACCTGCACGGGGCCACCCCGTCGGAACGGACCTTTCTCGGGGTGATCCCGATGTTCTCCTCGCTGAACATCACCATGCAGATCCTGCGGAACAAGGCCCTCAAACGCCGCATTCCACGGGTCCCAGTGGTAACGCCCCAACCGGCCTGACAGCCGATTCACAGGTCTCCAGCCTTCGATCGATCATGAAAGCACTGGTAATGTCCATCCATCCCTATATCAACCATGTTGATATAAAGTGCTGCCGCCCGTTCCGCCAAGGATGCGCAAAGGTGTTGTCGTGAAACATCAGCCATCTGGTCGCACCATGCTCGTGCGCGGGTGGATGCCGTTGGTGACCGTGGTCGCTCTCGCCATCGGCGCGCTGTGCATGTGGAAGGTCCACGAGATGTCCGCACCCGGACCCGTCCTCGCGGTGAACCTGCCACAGGCGCCACCGGAGTTCACCCCGAAGAAGCTGACCTACGAGTTGTACGGGTCGGCCGGCAGCGGCGGGATCGTCTCCTACGTCGATATCGACGGGCATCCGCACCAGGAGGACCTGACCGGTCTGCCATGGTCACACGACGAGACGACGACCCTGACCGTGGTGTCCGGGAGTCTGTCGGCACAGGTTCGAGGCGGCCAGGTCGGTTGCCGCATCCTGGTGAACGACGTTGTGCGCGATGAGCATTCCGACGACCGTCAGGATGCCAACGTCACCTGCCGGGTGAAGTCGGCATGAGCGACGCGTGCGAGGAGACCGCATGAGCGCGCACCGGGCTGGCCGACCCTTCTTCGCCAGGATGGTGCGCATCCTGGCGGTCCCGATCATCGTGTTCTGGGCGATCCTGGCGGTGTGCACGAACACCTTCGTGCCGCAGGTGGAACGGGTGGCCGAGGAGCTCGCCGGCCCACTGGTGCCGCACTATGCCCCGTCGCAGGTCGCCATGCTGCAGATCGGGCAGAAGTTCCAGGAGTCCACCTCTACCAGCATGACGATGCTGGTGCTGGAGGCCGACCATCCACTGGCCGAAGCCGACCATCAGTACTACGACAACCTGGTGCGTCGGTTGCGCGCCGATACCGCGCACGTCCAGTACGTGATGGACACCTGGGGCCGGCCGATCACGGCCGCCGGCGCCCAGAGCCTGGACGGCAAGTCCGCCTACGTACTCCTGCGACTGGCCGGCGATATCGGCCAGATCCAGGCCAATGACTCCGTCAACGCGGTCCGGGAGATCGTCGAGAAAGACACTCCCCCACAGGGGCTGAAGGTCTACATCAGCGGCGCGGCGCCGCTGGCCGCGGACACCGTGAACATCGCGAACTCCAGCCTCAACAACATCACCATCGTCACAATCTTCCTCATCATCTTCATGCTGCTGGTGGTCTACCGATCGATCACCACGCTCCTGGTGCCGTTGTTCGGGGTGTTGGTCCTCATGCTGGCCGCCAAGGGCGTGATCGCGACCCTCGGACATTTCGGCTACATCGAACTGTCCTCCTTCGCCGTCAACATGGTCGTCTCGCTGACATTGGGGGCAGGCACCGACTACGGCATCTTCCTGCTGGGCCGTTACCACGAGGCACGCCTGAACGGGGAAACCCGGGAGGACGCCTACTACTCCGCGTACCGCGGTGTATCGCACGTCATCATCGGCTCCGGGCTGACGATCGCCGGGGCGTGCTTCTGCCTGAGTTTCGCGCGGCTGAACTACTTCCACACCATGGGCCCCGCGGTGGCGATCAGCATGGTGCTCACCATCACCGGCGCGCTCACGTTGGTGCCCGCGCTGCTGAGCCTCGGCAGTCTGTTCGGGTTGTTCGATCCGAAACGGAAGGTCAAGGCCAAACTCTATCGGCGCATCGGCACCAGCGTGGTGCGCTGGCCCAAGCCGATCCTGGTCGCCGCCGTGACGATCGTCTCGCTCGGCGCGGTGTTCGTCCCGACCTACCGGGTGAGTTACGACGACCGTGCCTATCAGCCGGCCGATGCCCCTGCCAATCAGGGATTCCGGGCCGCGGACCGGCACTTCCCGCAAAGCAAGCTGTTCAGCGAGATGCTGATGATCGAGTCCGACCACGACATGCGCAATTCGGCGGACTTCATCTCGCTGGACCGTGCCGCCAAGGCGCTGATGCGTCTGCCCGGCGTAGCCATGGTGCAGAGCATCACCCGGCCGATGGGCCGGGCGCTCGAACATGCCAGCCTGCCTTATCTTTTCACCACTCAGGGCAGCGGCAACGGAATGCAGCTGCCGTTCGTGCGGCAGTCCAACAGCAATACCGACCAGCAGGCGCAGATCATGGCGCACACCATCACGGTGCTGCAGAAGATGATCGCCCTGACCCAGAACCTGGCCGACGAGATGCACAACACCGTCGTCACCATGGAGGACATGCAGCAGGTCACCGACCAGATGAATTCCGAGGTCGCCAACCTTGACGATTTCATGCGCCCGCTGCGCAATTACTTCTATTGGGAGCCGCACTGTTTCGACATCCCGGCATGTTGGGCGTTCCGTTCGCTGTTCGACATGCTCGACAGCGTGGACAGTCTGGCCGGTGATATCAAGGACGCGGTGGCCTCGTTGGAGGTCGTCGACAAGCTGCTGCCCCAGATGGTGTCGCAACTGAAGATCATGGCCGATGACATGCAGGGCCTGCAGGCGCTGATCGTCAACACCTACGGGCCGTCCAACATCCAGGCCGACAACACCGACCAGACCTTCGACGACATGATCAACGTGGGCAACGACTTCGACATCGCGCGCAGCGACGACTTCTTCTACATCCCGCGGGAAGCCTTCGACAACGAGGACATCAAGACCGGCGAGCAGTTGATGATGTCACCGGACGGCAAGGCCGCTCGCCTCATCGTCACCCACGAGGGCAATGCCATGGGACAGGAAGGCATCGACCACGTCCAGCAGTTTCCCGACGCCATCAAGGTTGCGCTGAAAGAGACCTCCCTGGCGGGCGCCAAGATCTACATCGGCGGGTCGGGGTCGAACAACCGGGATATCCAGGAGTACGCCAAGGCCGACCTGCTGATCGCGGCGATCGCCGCGTTCGTGCTGATCTTCCTCATCATGATGTTCATCACGCGAAGTCTGGTGGCAGCCTTGGTGATACCCGGGACCGTCGCGTTCTCGTTCGCCGGCGCATTCGGGTTGTCCGTGCTGATCTGGCAGCACCTGATCGGCCTGCCACTGCACTGGCTGATCCTGCCGCTGACGTTCATCATCCTGGTGGCGGTGGGCTCGGACTACAACCTGTTGTTGATCGCCAGGTTGAAAGAGGAGGTGCACGCGGGGATCAACACCGGCCTGGTCCGGGCGCTCGGCAGCACCGGTGGGGTGGTGACCTCGGCCGGGCTGGTGTTCGCGTTCACCATGCTGGCCATGCTGTCCAGCGATCTACGTACCATCGGTCAACTCGGCTCGACGGTGTGCATCGGGCTGCTGCTCGACACCTTGATCGTGCGGTCGTTCATCGTGCCGTGCCTGGTGCGGCTGCTCGGCCCGTGGTTCTGGTGGCCGACATTCATCCGGCAGCGCCCCCTGCCCCCGCGCCTGCGTGCCCGGCCGACGCCCCGGGAGCCGTCGACGGCGCCCATGTGACCGCCAAGCGGCCACGACGTGGTGCAGTGACACCGACGGCGGTGTTCGGCGTGCTCTGACTACGCGGACTTGACGCCCAGGGTGCGCTGGATGTCCGGCTTCATCTGCTGCAATTGCTGACCCCAGTACTCCCACGCGTGCAGACCGTTCGGCGGCAGGTTGAAGGTGGCATTCTTGCCACCCGCCGCCAGGTAGGCCTGCTGGAAAGCCTGGTTGCTCTGCAGGGTCAGGCCCTCCAGAATGCCGGCCCCGGGGTTGGCCTGGGTCGCCGCCGGCGCCAGATCGCCTGGGGTTCCGTTACCGCAGTAGATCCAGATCTGGGTCCCGTTGGCGACCAGTTCGGGAATGTGCAGGGTCGGGTCGTTGCGGGTCCATGCCGGGTCGATCGGCGGTCCCCACATGTCATTGACCCGGAATCCCCCGGCATCGTTCATTGCCAGCCCCACCAATGTCGGCCACCAGCCTTGGGACAGATTGAGAAAGCCCGACAGCGAGCCGGCGAACACGAACCGGTCCGGGTGATAGACGGCGTAGGTCAGCGCCGGTGCACCACCCATCGAAAGTCCCACCACCGCATTACCGCCGGGCTCGACACCCTTGTTGGCCGACAGCCAGGCCGGCAGCTCCTGCGTGAGGAAGGTTTCCCATTTGTAGGTCTGGGTGCCGGCGTTGCCGACGGCCGGCTGATACCAGTCGGTGTAGAAACTGGACTGCCCGCCCACGGGCATCACCACCGACACACCGGATTGGTAGTACCACTCGAAGGCCGGGGTGTTGATATCCCAGCCGTTGTAGTCGTCCTGCGCGCGAAGCCCGTCGAGCAGATACAGCGCGTGGGGTCCGCCCGGCTGGAACTGCACCCGGATGTCTCGCCCCATCGCCGCCGACGGCACCAGCAGATACTCCACCGGGAGCCCCGGCCGGGAGTGTGCGGCCGCGGGTGCGGCTCCGGCAAGCGTCGCGCCCAACGCAGGCAGCACAGCGAGCGCCAAAACACTTGCAGTCCAGCGCAACAGTCGCCTTCTCAATACCCTCACCCCGATGACCTCACCCCGCGTCGGTCCGTCCTCTTCGCTTAGCCCTTCTACCCTATGGGCCGGTGCGACCAAACCCGCCGGGCACCGGCGGTGCCGCTTCTCACATCGGTCACGGCATGAGGCGAGCACCACTGGAGCGGTCAGCGGTCAGCTCAGGTTGCGGCCGATCCCACGGGCGGCAACCGTCAGCGCCGTCACCAGACGCTGCTTGTCCCGCTGTAGTGACGGCACCACCACACCGAGGGCCGCGCGGACATCACCGGCGGTTGGCGGGTCGTCGGTGGAGGAACCGACGGAC
The DNA here is from genome assembly GCF_033741155.1 of Mycolicibacterium chengduense. Lineage (NCBI taxonomy): Bacteria > Bacillati > Actinomycetota > Actinomycetes > Mycobacteriales > Mycobacteriaceae > Mycobacterium > Mycolicibacterium chengduense. The sequence goes on from NZ_JAWQNH010000011.1 coordinate 21,708, forward strand.
GCGCTGACCGGCACGGCGATGGAGCAGGCACCCAGCGTCATCTCCTCGATCGTCACGGCGTAGCCGTCACGGCGGACCTTGTGGAGCTGCTGGCTGAGGCGGTCGGGCTGGGTGATCGTGTACGGGGTGATACGGCGCAGGTCGGCCAGAACGGCCTCCTGCACGGTCTGGGGTGCATGCGCGAGCAAGACCTTGCCCACGCCCGTTGCGTGCAGGGGCAGCCGCGAGCCGACCCGGCTGACGACCGGCACCGACGCATGGCCGGCCAGGCGGTCCAGGTAGAGCACCTCGTCGCCGTCGCGAACGGCAAGGTGCACGGTGGCGCGCGTCGCCGCGTGCAAGTCGTGCAGGAACGGTGACGCCAGTTCACGAACATCGGTCTGCACCGGCGCCAGCAGGCCGAGATCCCACACCGTGCGCCCGATGACATAGTCGCCACCGTCGTTGCGGCTCAGCGCGCCCCGGGCCACCAGCTGACGGACGATCCGCAGCGCGGTCGGCGGCGCCAACCCCGACCTCCGCGCGATCTGTGTCAGCGACAACCGGCGATGGGCGTCGTCGAAGGACTCCAGGACGTCCAGCGTCCGATCGACCAAGGATGCGCCCGCAGGACCACCACCGGCCATATCGCCCTCCAATTCCACTGAGTGAAATCATAGCCTGGACGGTGCTCCGCCGCTCTCCGTAAGGTCCGACGAAACCGAACGGAGCGAGCATGGCTGAACCCAAGACATCGACACGCACTCAGGTCGCCATCGTCGGCGGCGGACCGGCAGGCCTGATGGTGTCGCATCTGCTGCACCTCTCCGGTATCGAGTCCGTCGTGCTCGACACGCGCAGCGTGCCAACGATTTCGACGACGCACCGCGCCGGGATCCTCGAATCCGGCAGCGTACGACTGCTCGTCGACTCCGGCGCCTCAGAACGGGTTCTCGCCGACGGACACGAGCATCAAGGCATCTTTCTTCGCTTCGACGGTGCGAGCCACCGTCTCGACTTCCAGAAACTCGCCGGGGCGTCATGCTGGCTCTACCCCCAGACCGATGTGTTCACCGACCTGCACGCCGCACGCGAGCGCGCCGGCGCCGACCTGCGCTACGGGATCCTGCGGTCGACCATCGCCGACCTCGGCGATCGTCCCCGCATTGCCTACCTCGACGCCGAAGGCGAGTCCCACGAGGTGCTCGCCGACCTCGTCGTGGGCACGGATGGCTCCCGCAGCATGTGCCGCGACCACATCGACGGGCGCCAACAGTACTTCCGCGAGTATCCCTTCGCCTGGTTCGGCGTTCTCGTCGAAGCGCCGCCCAGTGCACCCGAACTCATCTACACCCGCTCGTCACGGGGCTTCGCGCTGATCAGCCAGCGCACAGAAGCGGTGCAGCGCATGTACTTCCAGTGCTCGGCCGAGGAGGACGCCGCCGCCTGGTCGGATGACCGAATTTGGGACGAGCTGCAATCGCGATTGGCCGGCAGCGACGGCTTTCAGCTGAAAGAGGGTCCCGTCATCGAACGCACCGTGCTGCCGTTCCGCAGCTTCGTCCAGACGCCGATGCGGCACGGCCGATTGTTGTTGGCCGGCGACGCCGCCCACACCGTTCCCCCCACCGGTGCAAAGGGACTCAACCTCGCGCTGCACGATGCGCGGTTGCTCGCCGAAGCCATCGACCTCGCCCTGCGCAAGGATCGCGATGAGGCGTTGGACGATTACACCCGGCGAGCCCTCGACCGGGTGTGGAAGGCGCAGCATTTCTCCTACTGGATGACCACGATGTTGCACCGGGCACCGGAAATCTCGGACTTCGACGAACTTCGGCAACGCGGCGAATTGGCCACCCTCATCGCATCGGAAGCCGGCTCCGCGTATCTGGCGGAGGGCTACACCGGTTGGCCACACAGCTGACCCGGCGCATCACCAGACCGGCGCACTTCGAGAACAAGGAATCCACATGAGCGCACTGGCAGACCAAAGGACCATCACGGCCGAAATGGCGGCTATCTCAACCGCATACGAGGCGAAGCTCGCCGCGGGTCACGCCCCGGACAACACGACGACGATCGATTACCCGCCGTATCGGTCCAGCCGCTTACGCCACCCGACCAAGGAGCTGCACCACGCCGACCCGGAAGGCATCGAGCTGTGGTCACCGTGCTTTTCCGAGCGTGACGTCGATCCGTTGGAGTCGGATCTGACGATCCAGCGTGGCGGCGACCCCATCGGTGAGCGGATGGTGGTCACCGGTCGAGTGCTCGACGGCGACGGCCGGCCGGTGCGTCGGCAACTGGTCGAGGTATGGCAGGCCAACGCCGCGGGCCGCTACGTCCACAAGAGGGACCAGCACCCCGCCCCGATCGATCCACATTTCACCGGGGTGGGGCGATGCCTCACCGATGCCGACGGCTGGTACCGCTTCACCACCATCAAACCCGGCCCCTATCCGTGGCGTAACCACCACAATGCCTGGCGTCCGGCGCACATCCATTTCTCGTTGTTCGGAACGGAATTCACGCAGCGCCTGGTCACCCAGATGTACTTTCCGGCCGACCCGTTGTTCGACTTCGACCCGATCTATCAATCGATCGTGGACCCGCGGGCCCGCCGCCGCCTGGTGGCGACCTACGACCACGACCTCACCACGCACGAGTGGGCGACCGGCTACCGATGGGACATCGTGCTCACCGGTACCCACCGCACACCCATGGATACCGAGGAAACGCGATGACCACCGAACCGACGCCCACGCCCACACCCGGACAGACCGTCGGCCCCTTCTTCCACTACGCACTGCCCTATCCCGGTGATCGTGACCTCGTCGCACCGGGAACCGCCGGAGCCGTTCGGTTGCACGGCACGGTGCGCGATGGCGACGCCGTGCCGGTTCCGGACGCACTCATCGAGATCTGGCAGGCCGACTCGGCGGGTAACGTGCCCAGCATGACCGGTTCGCTGCGCCGTGACGGCCACACGTTCACCGGTTTCGGCCGCGCGAGCACCGATCGTTCGGGCGATTACACCTTCACCACCGTGCTTCCCGGCCGCGTCGACGGAGGACTTCCATTCTTCTCGGTGGCCGTGTTCGCCCGCGGTCTACTGGACCGGCTGTTCACCCGCGCTTACCTTCCGCTGGAGGGGGCCGATCCAGATCGTCTACTGACGTCTCTTGGTCCACGCGCCGAGTTGTTGATGGTCCGCCCCGGCGTGCAGGGTTACCGGTTCGACATCACGCTGCAAGGGCACGACGAGACGCCATTCCTCGCGTTCCCCCGGCACTCATGAGTTCGCTGACCTGGCCGGGAGATCACCACGCCGGTGCACTGATGAGCGACGGCGCACTCTTGGATGCGATGACGCATGCCGAGGACCGCTGGCTCTACGTGCTGACCGAGCACGGTGTGGCACCGTCTTATCGATCGCTGCGAAATCTGTTGTCGGAGGACGATATCGCGGCAATCGCGACCCAGTCCGAGTCCGGCGGCAACCCGGTGATCCCCCTTGTCGACACCTTGCGCGCACGGCTGCGTGCCGCCGGGGACGAGGACGCCGCCCGTTGGATGCACCGGGGACTGACGAGCCAGGACATCATGGACACCGCACTGATGTTGACGGCTCGCGACGCCGTGACCAGCACGCGGTCTGAATTGACTGCCCAGATCCGGCGGGTCTCGTCGTTGGCGGACCACTACCGCCATGCGCCGATGACGGCCCGCACCCTGACCCGTGCCGCCGTGCCCACCACCTTCGGTCTGAAGGCGGCGACGTGGCTACACGGCCTGGTCGACGCCGCCGAGGCGCTGGCGGCACTGACCTTTCCGGTGCAGATGGGTGGCGCGGCGGGCACCCTGTCCGGTGTGGTCGAGCTGGCCGGGCCGGCCCGTGCGCGCGCCTGCCGCGCGGACTTTCCGGCAAGCCTCGGACTTCAACCGTCCGCGCCGTGGCACACCCACCGCGCTGCGGTCACCCGACTGGCGGACGCGGCGACGTGCGCCAGCGACGCCTGGGGCCGGATCGCCAATGACATTCTTGCCCTGGGCCGTTCGGAGATCGGAGAACTTTCCGAAGGCACGGGTGGGGCATCGTCCACCATGCCGCACAAGGCCAATCCGACTCTGTCGGTGCTCATTCGGCGTGCGGCGTTGACCGCTCCGCCACTGGCCGCAACGCTGCACACCGCGGCGGCCGAGCAGGTCGATGAGCGGGCCGACGGCGCCTGGCACGTGGAATGGCAGACCTTGCAGACCTTGTTGCGGCGCACCGTCGTCGCCGCCCGGCAGAGCACCGCGTTGCTCGCCGGACTACGTGTCGACACGGCGGCGATGTCGGCGCGGCTGGTCCAGGTCGACCACGAGGTCCGTTCGGAGCAGCGCAGCCTGGCCGCATTGGCCGGCCATGAACCGGCCGAGACCTATCTGGGGCTGGTGGACGATCTCGTCGACGAAGCGATCACCCGGGCCCGACCCTATTCCGAGGAGCCATCATGACGGAGAGCAGCAACCGCGACGACATGACAGTGACGCAGGTGCGCCGCAACGGCACCGCGGTGCGGCGGGCGGTACTCGGCGATGCGCACGTCGACCGGGCCGACGCCAACACCACCGACTTCACCCGAGACTTCCAGGAGTTCATCACTGAGTACGCGTGGGGTGGCATCTGGACCCGCCCTGGCCTGGATCGCCGGTCCCGATCCATGATCACGTTGACCGCGTTGGTGGCCCGTGGACACCACCACGAACTGGCGATGCATGTGCGCGCCGCTCGGACCAACGGTCTGAGTGTCGACGAGATCAAAGAGGTGCTGCTGCAGTCTGCGATCTATTGCGGTGTGCCCGACGCGAATACGGCGTTCCGTATCGCGCAGGCCGCCCTGGCCGATGCCGACGAGGACTGAGCACCTCCTTTCCCGCCCCGTCATGGTCAGCCGTCGCCCGCGGACACGCTCGTGAGCACCGCGTCCCGCACCGTCGACACGGTATGGCGCTGCCACACAGCCTGCACAGGCACCAGCAACGAGGGTTCCAGGTCGATCACCCTGACGCGGCCGCCCATGGTGTCGCCGGTTTCGGCCGTCACCATGGCGATGGCCCCGGTGGTCAGCGGTGCGGCCACCATCGCGGCGCCCTGGACCCGGCTGACGACATAGTCCGGCTCGAACCCGGCACGGCGGCACGCACTCATGAGGAAGTCGCTGAAATAGGAGGACCCGGGTGGCGCCCACAACGCCAGCCGCTCACCGGCCAGATCGGTGATATCAACACTCTTGGCGTGGGCGAGCCGGTGGGCGCTGGGCAGCGCGACGCGCACCCGGTGGTAGCCGATGACCGCGCCGGACAGTTCCCCGGTCGGCGCGATCCCCCGCCGCAGGCCCAGGTGCACCGATCCGTCCCGCACACCGGCCGACAGGATGTCGGGATAGAGCTGACGAAACGTGAAGGACAGCTCGGGGAAGGCGTCGATCGCCGGTTCGATCAGTCCGTAGACCTCGGCCCCACTCAGCGCCGGGCTGTGTCCGACCACAAAGGCGTGTTGACCGGACGCGGCGGTACGCGCGTGGGCATGCACGGTGCGAGCCGCTGCCAGCAGGGGACGTGCCTCGGCGAGTAGGGCCGTCCCGGCGGGAGTGAGGGCGATACGGCGCCCGGCCCTGGTGAACAGCGCGACACCGAGGTCGGTTTCGAGTTGACGAACCGAACTGCTCAGCGCTTGTTGGCTGAGATGCAAGCGCTCGGCGGCGCTAGTGAAGCTCCCGGTCTCGGCGACCGTCACGAACTGTTCCACCCGGCGCAGGTCACGAAGCATCTACAAATACTAGTTGTGGATCAATCGCTATTTGCTGTTTTTCAATTGTGCAATTTCTCCCTACGGTGGGGTCATGAGCGCACTTGAAGGGAAATCAGCAGTGGTCGCCGCGGGAGCCAAGAACCTCGGCGGCCTCATCAGCAGGACACTGGCACAGCGTGGCGTCAACGTCGCGGTGCACTACAACAGCGCGGCCAGCGAGGCGGATGCGGATCGAACGGTGGCCGAGGTGACCGCCGCCGGTGCGCAAGCCATCAAGGTCCAGGGTGACCTCACGGTGCCGGCCAACATCACCGCGCTGTTCGACGCAGCGGTCGGCGCGTTCGGCGGTGTGGACATCGCCGTCAACACGGTCGGCAAGGTGCTCCGCAAGCCGATTCTGGAAACCACTGAAGCCGAATATGATTCGATGTTCGACATCAACGCCAAGGCCGCGTATTTCTTCATCCAGGAAGCCGGTCGTCGACTCAACGACCAAGGCAGCCTCACCACGATCGTGACCTCGCTGCTGGCCGCCTACACCGACGGTTACTCCACCTACGCCGGCGCCAAGTCGCCGGTCGAGCATTTCGTCCGGGCGGCCTCCAAGGAGTTCGCGCCCCGCCTGATCAACGTCAACAACATCGCGCCCGGGCCGATGGACACGCCGTTCTTCTATCCGCAGGAGACACCCGAACGCGCCCAGTTCCACGCCAGCCAGGCCATGGGTGATCGGCTGACCAACATCTCCGATATCGCCCCGCTGGCGGTTTTCCTTGCCGGCGAGGGGCATTGGATCACCGGTCAGACGATCTTCGCCAACGGTGGGTACACCACGCGCTGAGGACGAACGCCACGGCTACCAAGCAGTCGCATGAGATTCAGCCTGGCACACAATGCATTTCCCGCAATCCCCCGGCGGCGTCGGCGTCCACGCCGAACCGGACGTCCGGATGCGTCTGAAGGATGCTCGCCGGGCATTGTTCGGTCACCGGAGAGCACAGGGCCGCGGCCACCGCCGCGGCCTTGCGCTCTCCGAACGCGACCAACTCGATGCGATCCGCACGCATGATGGTCGCGAGACCTTGGGTCAAGCATTCGGCGGGAACCAGGTCCACCGAGTCGAAGAACCGGGCGTTGGCCATCCGGGTGGACCGGGTGAGTCCGGCTCGGTGAGTGGTAGTGGTGAACGGTGTGCCCGGCTCGTTGAAACCGATATGCCCGTTCTCGCCGATGCCCAGGATCTGCAGATCCACCGTGGTGCCCGCCAGGGCCAGTTCATAGGCCTGGGCGGCTTCGTCGGGATCCGCGGCGGCTCCGTCGGGCACATGCAGCGACGCCGCGTCCAGACCCAGCGGGTCGATGAGCACCCGCTCGAGCACCGCTCGATAGGACTGCGGATGGCCAAGGGGCAGACCGACGTATTCATCCAGCGCGAACCAGCTGACGGCCGAGGCGTCAAGGCCGTTGTCGATGTGGCGCGCCAGGGCGCGATAGACCGGCTCGGGCGACGATCCGGTCGCCACACCGATGACCGCATCGGGTTTGGCCTCGATCAGCGCCGCTATCCGCTCCGCCACCCTGGACCCGGTGGTCTCGGCGTCGGCGCTGATCTCGACGACCGGGGTCACGCTACCTTCGAACGTGTGGCCAGTACCCGGGCGATGTCGGGATTGGCATCGACATAGCGCGCGAGCAGTTCGCGTGCCACGCCCACCGAGTCGACCAGCGGATGCAGGGCGAACGCCTTGAGCGCCTCGGCGCTCGATCCGGTGGTCGCCGCTGTGATGGTGTGCCGCTCAACGGCCTTCACCTGCTGCATCAAGCCGAGCTGATGCAGATCGGGCTGAGTGTCCAGGGTCAGCGGATGGACACCGTTGGCATCCACCATCGTCGACACCTCGACCACCGCGTCGGCAGGCAGCCCGTGGATCGTTCCGCGGTTGCGCACGTTGAGGATCATGGTCCGCTTCTCGTTGCGGCTGATCGCCGCCATCACCCCGAGGGCCACGCCGGCATAGCCCAGATGTGCCGGGTCGGTCTCCCGCTCGCGCTCGATCGCGGGAGCGCCCTGAACACCACCCTTGGCCTCGGCCATGTAACTCGCCCCGCGCTCGTCGACGGCCGCGGTCCACAGTTTGGCCGCGATCTCCGGCTGGGCGGCAGCGTCGGCGAAGAACCGCCCTTGCGTCTCCAGCAGGAAATCACCACGGGTCTGCGGGGATTCGAGGATCCGGCGGACGGCGTCGCGGTGAAAGTAGTAGTAGTACAGGTACTCGTTGGGGATGACGTCGAGCGTCCGGATCCAGTCGACCCCGAAGACCTCCGCCTCCTCCAACCGTTGCAGCCGCTGCTCGTCGGCCAACAAATCCGGCAGCACGTCGCGGCCGTCCACCAGCACCCTGCGCATCCAGCCCAGGTGGTTCAGACCGACATAGTCCATGTCGATACGGGTGTGGTCATGGCCGAGCACCCCGGCGACCCGCCGCCCCAATCCTGATGGCGTGTCACAGATCCCGAGCGCCTTGTCGCCGAGCACGCTCTGCAGCGCCTCGGTGATGATCCCGGCGGGATTGGTGAAATTCAGGAAGTAGGCGTCAGGGGCGACTCTGCGGATGGTCTCGGCGATGTCGAGCATGACCGGCACGGTCCGCAGCGCGTAGGCGATGCCGCCGGGCCCGGTCGTCTCCTGCCCGATCACGTTGAGGTCCAACGCAACATGTTCATCGCAGCAGCGCTGCTCGACACCGCCGACGCGGACGGCCGCGAAGATGAAATCCGCACCTTCCAGTGCCGGTTCCAGCTGGGTGTAGGTGCGCAGGGTCGGCGGGTCGCTGAACCCGGCGGCAAGCTGTTCGAGGATCGTGGTGATGGTGGCCAGCCGACCCTCGTCGACGTCGTACAGCGCGACCTCGGTCACCCGGGGCGAGCCCTGATCGCGGATCAGTGCTTGCCATACGTAGGGAGTGCGGAATCCGCCCCCGCCGAGGATCGTGAGTTTCATGCGACGATGACCTTTCTGCCGGCCTCCCGGCGATGCGCGAGTTCGTCGTGGGGCGTGCCCGCCGTGGTGATGAGCACATCGACTTCATCGAGAGAACACAGCCGCAGCGCACCTGAGCCGGGAAACTTCAGCTCACTGGCCAGCAGCACGATGCGCTGTGACGCGGCGATGAGGGCTTGTTTGATCGGTGCTTCGACGGCCATGTTGTCCAGCACGTGGCCGTTACGAACTCCGGTGCAGCTCAAGAACATCATGTCGGCGCTGAGTTGCCCGATGACCTGTTCGGCCAGCGGGCCGACGAGAGACTGCTGATTGCGCCGCAGCACCCCGCCCAGCAGGACCACTTCGACGACGTCGTCGTCGCGAACCTCGTCGAGCACCGCCAGGTTCGAGGTGATGATGGTGACCGGGCGGCCGCGCAGTTCACGCGCCACCAACTGGGTCGTGGAGCCGATGTCGAGCACGACGACGTCGCCGTCGGACACCAGTTGCGCCGCCTCGATCGCCATCGTGCGACGCAGCTCCAGATCGCCGCGGGTGTCGGAGGTGAACGGATCTTCCACGCTGCCCGAGTCGGTGATGTTGGCCCGACTGCCCTGCGTCAGCATGGCTCCGCCGTAGAGCCGCTCGAGCCGGCCGCCCTTGGCGAGGATGTCCAGATCGCGGCGGATCGTCGACTCGCTCACCCCCAACGTCTCGGCGAGCTGCACCACGGACTGGCCGCCGCCGGCGAGCGCAGCCAGGATGCGTTCGTGACGCTGGGCGAGGAACATGACCGGATCGTACCCAGACGATGATTGACTTTGCACAACTTTGAACGACTTTTGGAAAACTTTTCGCAAAATAACCCGCGAGAGATGACGAAGAAACATAATCGTCATGCAAGCCGGTCACGCTGACCGCGCAAAGACCACCAAACTCTGTCAAGCAGGTGGAGGTACCCACGAGTGACCGATCGTGAAATCGACGTCCTGGTCTCGGGCCGGGTGTTCAGCGATCTGGTGTTCACCGGCGTCGAGACGCCGGCACCGGGAGCCGAGGTGTACGCCAGCGACTTCGCGATATCGCCCGGCGGTGCCGCCAACCGGGCGGTCGCCGCGGCCCGCTTGGGGGCACACACCGCGTTGGTCACCGAACTCGGCGACGACCCGATCGGCTGCATCATCGAGCGTGCCCTGCGCGGTGAACCCAATCTCGATCTGCGCTTCGCCGTCCAGCACGCCGAGTACCAGAACCCGATCACGGTGGCGATCACCGATGGACACGACCGGTCCTTCGTGACCTTCGAGCAGCAGCCCCCGCATCTGCCGTCGTGGCCCGATTCGACTCCGGTGCGGGTCGCCCATGTCGGGATGGGACGCGGACCCATCGACAGCGAGGCGGCGCGACTCCGCTCCCGGGGAACGACATTGGTGGGCGGTGTGGGATGGGACCCGTCGGGCCAATGGTCGGAGGCCCTACTCGACCAACTCGGCGCGATCGACATCCTGATCGTCAACGAAGTCGAGGCGCTTGCCTACACGCGGGCGAGGACCGCCGATGCCGCGCTCGACGTCCTTGCCGAGCGGGTCGGTCTCGCGGTCATCACGTTGGGGCCCAACGGCGCACTGGCCGCCCAGGGGGCCGACCGGTTGCAGGTCCCGGCGATCACCGTTCGCGCGGTGGACCCAACCGGAGCCGGTGACGCCTTCACCGCCGCGTTCATGGCGGCCACAGCCTGGGGCTGGCAGCTGGATCAACGCCTGCGACTGGCCAGCGTCAGCGCCACCTGTTCGGTGCGCGGCGCCGGGGGTGCCCGCAGCGCACCCCGGCCCGCCGATATCGCCGACCTGCTTGCCGACCACCACCACGACCCGCAATGGGCACCGGTCCGCGATTGGGCCGAACAGCACCGCAACTCCCCCACCCCTGCGACTCCAGGAGCTCTTTCCCGATGACCAGATCCCGCCTGTACCGACTGGGAGCCGCGGTCGCCGCGGCCACCGCACTGCTGACCGCCAGCGCATGCGCACCCGGCCCATCGGGTGGCGGTGCGCCCGCCGCGCCCACCAACCAGGTCTCCAAAGACGTCGCCTCGGCCGGCCCGGTCACGCTGGCGGTATGGGACCAGAACACCGACGGCGGCATGGTGAAGGCCCAGGAACAGCTCAACGCCGAGTTCCAGAAGATGTATCCCAATGTCACGATCAAGCGCACCGTCGAGTCGTTCAGTGACCTGAAGTCGACGCTGAAATTGGCCCTGTCCAGCAACACGCCACCCGATGTCGTGCAAGCCAACCAGGGTTACCCGGACATGGGCGCCTTCGTGGCAGCCGGGATGCTGCGGCCGATGAACGACTACGCCAAGCTCTACGGCTGGGACACCTACTATCCCGAAAGCCTGCTCAAGCAGAACAGTTTCAGCAGCGACGGCAAGACATGGCAGGGCGACACCTTGTTCGGTGTCTCCCAGACCGGTGAGGTCGTCGGCATCTACTACAACCGTGAGAAGTTGGCCTCGCTCGGGTTGTCCGCACCGACCACCCTCGGCGAGTTGGACGCGGCAATGGCCGCCGCCAAGGCCAAGGGCATGCTCCCGATGGCCTTCGGCAATCTCGACAAGTCGCCCGGCATCCACCTGTTCGGTGTCGTCCAGGCCGCAACCGCCGGTGCCCCGGCGGTGAAGAATCTGGTCAGCGGCCGCGACGGTGCATGGACAGATCCGGCGTCGTTGAAGGCCGCTCAACAGGTCGCCAAATGGTCCGCAGAGGGCTATCTGACGCCGGGAACCAACGGTGTCTCCCGTGACGACGCCGTCGGCACCTTCGGCAAGGGCGGTGCGCTGTTCACCCTCACCGGAACCTGGCTGCAGCAGCCGTTGCAGGACGCGTTGGGTGACAATGTCGGCTTCACCACGCTGACGTCCGACGACGGTAAGCCCGCCACCACCGGTGGGCAGGGCCTGGCGTGGGCCATCACCTCCAAGTCTGCCCATCCCGACGTCGCCGCCGCCTACATCGACTTCGTCACCAACGCCAAAGCCGCTCAGGTACTGCTCGATTCGGGCAACCTGCCAACGGTGCTGCCGGCCGGTTACGAACCGAAGGCAGGCACGGTGGCCGCCGATATCGCGACCCGATACCGCGAGACGCAGAAGGCCGACGGTGTGGTGCCCTATCTCGACTACACCACGCCGACCTTCTACGACACCATCACCACGGGCATGCAGGAATTGCTCGGCGGCCAAGCCGATCCACAACAGTTCGTCGATTCGCTGCAGAAGGATTACGCCGCCTTCCTGAAGAACCAGAAATGACCGTGACGCTGCGACCACCACGACGACGGGCTGCGCCCGACACGCCGGCCACCGATCCAGGTGGCCGGCGCCGCACGGCCGCACCGACACGCAGGGTGACACCGCGCGCGGCGATCCGCGGCTATCTCTATGTGGTACCGGCATTCCTGGTGTTCGTGGTGTTTCTCGGCGCCCCGCTGGTACAGACCGTGCAGTACTCGTTCTACAACTGGAACGGCATCGGCACTGCCACCGTCGCCGGAATCACGAACTACCTCAACGTCTTCGACGACGAGCAGTTGCGAGCGTCCTTTCTGCATGCCGGCGTCCTGATCCTGTTCTACGCGGCGGTGCCCGTCGTCCTCGCGTTGGTGCTCAGTGCCGTCATCTCACGAGCACATGCAATGCGGTCGATGTCGTTCTTCCGCACGGTGCTGTTCCTGCCGCAGGTGATCGCCACCGTCGTCATCGGCACGATCTGGATCTCCATCTATTCCCAGAACGGCCTCTTGAACCAGGCGCTGCAGGCGGTCGGACTGGACAGCCTCACTCGAGTGTGGTTGGGCGACCATACTTTCGCGTTGATCGCCATCGGTCTGATCGGGACGTGGCTCAACATCGGGTTGTGCCTGGTGCTCTTCCTGTCCGGCATCGGCAACATCGCACCGGAACTGTTCGAAGCCGCTCGCCTCGACGGGGCCGGACGGGCACGTGAGTTCGTCGCCATCACGCTGCCGTCCCTGCGCGGACAGATCGCGGTCGCGTTGACCCTCACCGTGGTGTCGGCCCTGAAGACCTTCGACCTGGTCTACATCACCACCCGGGGCGGCCCGGGAACCGCCACCACCGTGCCCGCCTTCGAGGCATACAACCGCGCCTTCAATACCGGGCAGGTGGGCCTGGCCTCGGCCATCGCCGTGGTGCTGACCATCGCGATCGTCACCCTGACCTTCTTGATCAGCCGGATCAGTCCGCGGGAGGCCGAATGAACCCCAGCCGCACCGAAAAGACCGTCAACCAAGTCATTCTCGCTCTGTTCGCGGTCTTCGCCCTGGTGCCGTTGTTCGGCGTGCTGATGTCCTCGATCACACCCAGCAAGGAAAACTCGGGTGGATTCACCATTCCGACGAGCATCGATCTGCACAACTATGGCGCAGCCTGGGACCGCGGCAATTTCAGCAGTTATCTGTTGTCCAGCGTGGTGGTCACCGGCGCGGTCGTGGCGCTGACGGTCGTCCTGGCGACCTTCGCCGGCTACGCGTTCGCCCGGATGCGCTTTCCCGGATCCTCGGCGTTGTTCTACATCCTGCTGCTGGGCCTGACCCTTCCCGCCGAAGCTTTCATCATCCCGCTGTACTTCAACCTGCGCACCGTCGGCCTGACCGACACCTACTGGGCGCTGATCCTGCCGCAGACAGCTCAATCGCTCGGGTTCGCGGTGTTCTGGATGCGAAATCAGTTCCGCGGCTTCCCCGGCGAGATCATCGAAGCCGCACGACTCGACGGTTCCAGCGACCTGCGACTGCTCTGGCGCATCGTCGTCCCACCGAGCCTGGCGCCGATGATGACGATGGCCGTCATCGTGACGATGTGGACGTGGAACGAATTTCTGCTGCCGCTGGTGCTGGTGGTCTCCGACAACCGGCGGACCGCCCCGCTGGGCTTGGCCCTGTTCCAGGGGCAGCACCTCACGGACTATTCACTGCTGGCAGCTGCCGGTGTCATGGTCGCGCTGCCGATCGCCGTGCTGTTCTTCGCCTTACAGAAGCGCTTCATCAGTGGCATGGTCGGCGGAATCTCCTCCCGCTGATACCGGCCCACCCGAGCCCCACGACCCAAGGAGCAAAACCATGGCAACCATCCAATTCGAGAAGGCCCAGCGGTGGTTCCCGAAAGCACCGACGCCCGCGGTGGCCGGTATCGACCTGGACATCGCCGACGGTGAATTCATGGTCCTGGTCGGGCCGTCCGGTTGCGGGAAATCCACCACGCTGCGCATGCTGGCGGGCCTGGAGGAGGTGACCGCCGGCTCCATTCGCCTGGGTGGGCGGGATATCACCACGACCGCGCCCAAGGACCGCGATATCGCGATGGTGTTCCAGAACTACGCCCTCTACCCGCATATGACGGTCGCCGGGAACATGGAATTCTGCCTCAAGAACGCCGGCCTACCCAAACATGAACGCGAGCGGCGGGTGGCCGCGGCCGCCGCAACGCTGGGCCTCACCGACTACCTCGACCGTAAACCCAAGGCGCTCTCGGGTGGACAGCGCCAGCGGGTTGCCATGGGCCGGGCCATTGTTCGGAACCCACAGGTGTTCTGCATGGATGAACCGCTGTCCAACCTGGATGCCAAGATGCGGGTGCAAACCCGCACCGACATCGCCAAACTGCAGCGTGAACTCGGGGTCACCACCGTCTATGTCACCCATGACCAGACCGAAGCCATGACGATGGGCGATCGGGTGGCCGTGATGAAAGACGGTGAGCTGCAACAGGTCGGGGTACCCATGGAACTCTACGACCGGCCGGCCAATGTGTTCGTCGCCGGGTTCATCGGATCGCCCGCCATGAAGTTCTTCGACGGCGAACTCGGCGAGTCCGGGGTCACCGCCGCCGGACACACCATGGCAGTGGCGCGTTCGGAGGCCATGACCGGGCCCGTCACCGTCGGAGTGCGCCCGGAGGGATGGCGACTGACCCAGCCGGGGGCCGGCATCCCGGTCACGGTTGCGGTGGTCGAGACGCTGGGCGCGGACGCCTACCTCTACGGGACCGTGGGCGGTGTCGGTGCCGACGTCATCATCCGTGCCAGTGGCCGCGACCGGATCGGCATGGGCGACACCGTGCACGTCACCGCGGATCCCGACGCGATCCATCTCTTCGACATCGGCACCGGCGTCCGGATTCCCTGACCCGACGCTCAGCTAGCGCAACGGGATCGCGAAACCGAGCGCCATGGGTCAGAACGCGCGCACGGGCATCGTACTCTGCGCGGTAACCCACTGGATTTCGGTGAAGGCGTCGAGATTGGCGCCGATGCCGCCTACCCGCCCACCGTTGCCGGAGGTGCCGACACCCCCGAACGGAACCACTGCCTCGTCTCCCACGGTTTGGTCGTTGACGTGCACCAAGCCGGCGGGGATGCGCTGCGCGATCTCGAGGCCCTTCATGGCATCGGCGGTCAGGATGCTCAGCGACAGGCCGTAATCGGAGCGGTTCGCGATCGCGATGGCCTCCTCTATCGAGCCGAACGTCGCCACCGGTGCCACGGGTCCGAAGACCTCGTCCTCGAACGCCGGTGCCGATACCGGGGTTCGTGCCAGGACCGTGGGTCTGTAGAACAGTCCGTCGTAGCTTCCACCGGCTGCGAGGACGGCACCCGCATCCACGCTCTTGGTCACCATGGCGTGGATGTGATCGCGTTGCCTGCCATCGATGATCGGACCGAGTGCTACGTCACTGGTGAACGGGTCACCGACCGGTAACCGCTCGGCGTGCTCGGCAAGCAGCGCGGTGTAGCTCGCGGCGACACTTTCGTGTACGAGGTGACGACCCGCCGCCATACAGATCTGGCCCTGGTGCAGGAACGAGCCGAACGCACCGGCCGACACGGCCTTTTCGATGTCGGCGTCCTCGAGCACGATCAGCGCGTTGTTGCCGCCCAGCTCGAGGTGGGCCCGTTTGAGATGGCGTCCGGCGAGTTCGCCGACGGCGCGGCCCGCGCGGGTCGACCCGGTGAAGGCGATGACCCGCACCGTGGGATGGACCACGACGGCTTCACCGGCGTCGGCGCCACCCGGCAGGACGCTGAGCAATCCGGCGGGAAGGCCTGCCTCCTCGAAGACACGGGCGAGGACCACACCTCCGCAGATGGCAGTGCGCGGATCGGGCTTGAGGACCACCGCGTTACCGAGCGCCAGCGCCGGAGCGACGGCGCGGATCGACAAGACGATCGGAAAGTTGAAGGGAGCGATCACGCCCACCGTGCCCACCGGGATGCGTCTCGAGAAACTCAGTCGCGGCTGCTCCGAGCGCAGCACCTCACCGTGCGGGTGTGCGGCGAGGGCTGCAGCGTTGTGGCATTCCTCTGCGGCGGTGTGTGTTTCGATGTGGGCCTTGGCAGCGGTACTGCCTGCCTCGCGTATCACCCACTCGGCGATCTCGTCGGCGTGCCGTTCGAACAGGATGCCCGCGCGACGGAGAACAGCGGCCCGTTCGGTGAAGGGGCGGGCGGCCCAGTCGATTTGAGCACGTACGGCCCGGTCGGCGGCACGCGCCACATCCTGGGCGGTCGCCATCCCGATGGTCGACAACTGCCCACCCGTCGCGGGTTCGATGACGGCGTGGTCCTCGGCTCCACCAGGTACCCACTCACCGGTGAAAATGCGTGACTCCCATACGGGTCGGTCCAGCAATCGCTGGGCCGCCCTATGTTCTTGTTCCGCGCTCATTGTCATTTCTCCGTTTCGTCACTCGGCGGTGTGGCTGCGTGGTCAGGCACTGCGCTGCTCGGCAGCGCGGTCGTCGGCTGCGAATCCGGTGAAGTCGGATGTCCTCATCGCGGCAAGGCTCGCCAGGGAAGCGGCCACGAACGTGATCAGGTAGATCGAGATGGACGGGTGCTCCCAGTGCCAGTTCGTGCATCACGTTCTTGCCGCTGATGTGCGCCCCGGCCGCGCGCAGGCGTTGCACGACATCGGCGGCGGTGTCTGCGGTGTTCGCGGCGAGCCCGGGGGTACCGGCCGTCGATACCGTACCTGCCACATCGATGCTGTCCTTGACCACGACGGTCATCGTGTTGTATTCGGCGACCTCGACGGCGCGGTGACGCAGGCGCGCGGCGTAGTGCTCCGCGTCGAACGCTCCGGCACTGAGCAGGCGCCGAGCTTCGACGACAGACAGGTCGTACAACGCCTCATCGGTCATCGGGGCTGCCTCCGACGGTGCGCCGTCCCCGTTCGCGAATCCTCGCCCGATCATGCGTACCTGCTTTCATGACGCAACCGTGCGTGCGTGGTCAAAGTGTCGTGAGTCACTGTCGATCAAGGCCATCTCGCGAACAATGCTTCCTCTCAGCATGTGGAAGAAGTACGTTGGCCCTTCACGAGTCGAAGGGCCGATCGGTGAGCGAATCCAAGAGTTCATTGGCGCGAGCGCTGTCCATTCTCGAGTCGTTCAGTGAGGACCGGCCCGAGCAGACGTTGGGCCAGATCGTCGACAAGACGAAGCTCCCGCCGGCCACCGCTCACCGTTACCTCGCCGAACTCGTCAAGTGGGGCGGCCTCGACCGGACCGGCCGCGGCACCTACACCGTCGGCACCCGGCTGTGGCAGCTCGGCGCCCTCGCCCCGAAAGAACGCCAGCTGCGCGACGTCGCACTTCCGGTACTGGAAGACCTCTTCGAGACGACGCATGAGGTGGTGCATCTGGTCGTCCTGGACGGCACCCGCGCGCTCTACGTCGAGCGGCTCGCGCCGCAGTCACGCAAGGGTGCCACCGTCTCGTCGCAAGTGGGCTACCGACTGCCCCTGCATGCGACCGGACCCGGGAAAGTGCTGCTGGCCTTCGGCACCCCGGCACTGCGGGAAGCGGTGCTGTCCGAAGACCTGCCGAAGATGGCAACGGGGACCATCACCGATCCCGATGTGCTGCGCAAGGTCCTGTCCGATATTCGCACCACCGGATTCGTCATCTCGCGAAACGAGATGACGGAGGGCAACGCGTCTGCGGCCGCGCCCGTCTTCGGAAAAGACGGCACCATCGTCGCGGCGATCTCCGTCGTCGTGCCGGCCGCCCACCCGAATCTGGCCGGCCTGGCCCAAGGTGTTCGGGTGGCGGCCGCCGTCATCTCCCGCAGCCTCCGCCAGGGCGGCAAACGCTGATCGGGATGGGCCCGTCAGGGACGGCCGAGCTGGATACTGTCCGCGGCGCCCCGGACCGTCTCGGCGCCGGTATGCAGCGCGTCGAGTTCGGCGGCCGACAGATCCCACTCGACGATGTCACGCACGCCGTCCCTGCCGAGCAGCGCGGGGACGGTCGAACTCGCTCCCTTGACACCGTATTCGCCGTCGAGCACCACCGAGACCGGAACCGGCTCGTCGGACTCGGCGAGCATGGCCTCGACGAGCAGGGCCGTGCCGCGTCCGGTGCTCCAGGTCGATGTCCGTCCGGAATCCAGCGCCACGTGGGTCACATACCAGGATTCGATGTACTCCCTCGCGATCGCCTTCTGCTCCGCATCGACTTGCACCGGCGATCCGTCGACGCGCACCGCGTCGTAGAGCGGCACCTGGCCGGCCCCGTGTTCGCCGAGCACCCACGCCTCGATGCGAC
This sequence comes from Mycolicibacterium chengduense, assembly GCF_033741155.1. Taxonomy (NCBI): domain Bacteria; kingdom Bacillati; phylum Actinomycetota; class Actinomycetes; order Mycobacteriales; family Mycobacteriaceae; genus Mycobacterium; species Mycolicibacterium chengduense. The sequence continues at coordinate 40,095 of NZ_JAWQNH010000011.1, forward strand.
GCGGCGAGACGCCCAGCGCGCGGCCCAATCCGGTACGCAGACGCAGGCTGTCGTTGAGCGTGTAGCCGAGGAGCTTTCGCCGATCGAACCCGGTGCGCTCATGCAACCAGGTGACCAGCGCGTCGGCCGGGTTGGTGAGCATGATCAACACGCCGTCCCAGCCGGAACCGATCAGAGGTACGGCGAGCTCGTCGACGATCCGGGCATTGTCGGTCAGGAACACTGATCGAGAGGTGTTCAGCCGCAGCGGAACTGCGGCGCTGAGAATGACGATGTCGGAGTCGGCTGCATCGTCGGCGGTGCCGGCGCGGACCGTCGAGAAGCCGTCGATGCCCGCCATGTCCTGCATGTCCATCACATGGCTGGTCACCATGTTGGGCTTGGTGTCGACGATGACGATGTCGTACGTGGCGCTGCCGCGCAGCAGGTTGAAGGCGACGGATGACCCGATACCGCCCGCGCCTCCGAAGATCGTGACCTTCGCGGAGATGTCGTTCATGGATTCCCTTCTGCTGCTGGTCGTCGGTGTCAGGACTGGAAGTCTCGGTCAGCCAGGACGCCGACTTCGAGGATCAGTGGGCTCTTGCGGGTGGACAGCGTCGGGATCACCTCGTCGAGGATCTCGGAGAGCTCGGTGATCCCGGCCGCGCGGCTGACCGGACAACCCAGGCTGGCGGCGAGGCCACTGACCGAAACCTCCTCGAAGGCCGGCCAGGGCGCCGGCCCGGTGCCTTCCTTCGCAGCCAACTGGTCCATGATCGCGTACCGGCCGTTGGCGAGCACGACAAACAACACACCGATGTCGTATCGAGCGGCGCTCCACAGCGATTGGATCGAGTAGAGCGACGAACCGTCGCCCAGCACCGCCACCACCGGACGGTCCGGCGCAGCCATCTTCAAGCCGATCGCCGCCGGCATCGCGAATCCGAGGCCGCCCATGGCGGCGCTGACGAAGCCCAGCGGTTCCCGGGCAGGAAGCAATCTGTGCAGGTCGGGTCGGCTCGAGGGAGTCTCCTCGACCACGATGGTGTTGCGCGGCAGCCGTTCGCCGAGCGCGACGAGAACATCCGCGGCGCGCAGCGGCGAGCCGTGCTGGGCAGGGGCGGGTCGTTGCCCGTGGCGGGCGGGTACGGCCGCGACGGAGCCGGCAGGCACCTCGGCGGCGAGCTGCTGGGCGAACTCGGCCGGATCGGCCAGGATCGCGAGATCGGCTGGGCTGCGGGCGGCTTCATCGCTGTCATCGGTGACCACGACCACCGAGGTGCCGTCGGGGATCAGGGGACCGTCCTCGAAAGGGTACTGACGAAACACCGGCGCACCGATCACGACGACGAGGTCGTGCGGGACAAGTACCGCCCGCAGCCGGGAACGGCCGGCCGGGAGATGCCCGGCGAACTGCGGATGATCCTGCGGGAAGCCGGCGCGGGCACCGAACGACTCTTGGTAGACCGCACAACCGATCCGCTCGGCCAGCGCGGTGGCTCCCCGCCAGCCGGCGACGTTGTCCAACCCGGCCCCGACGACCAGCGCCGGATTACTGCTGTCACCGATCAATCGGGCGACCTCGGTCACCGATTCGGGTCGTGGTAACCGGTCGACGAGCATCCGGACCGGTGCCGCGTCCTCGGACCCGACGGTGGTGGAAAGCCAATCGTCCATCGGGACGATCACCAAGGCCGGGCCGCGACCGATCCTGGCCTCATGCCAGGCCCGCGCGATCGAGCCGGGCACGTCCTGCGGCCGCACCGGTTGATCCACCCACACGGGATAGTCACCGGCCAAGCCGAGCAGGTGGCCGGCCAGAAACGGCTCGAAGGCCAGGTGCCGACGATCCTGCTGACCCACGATGATCACCAATGGTGTCCGATTGACTCGCGCCGTGGCCAAAGCACCCACGGCATTGCCGAGGCCCGCCGTGGTGTGCAGGATGACCAGGGCGGGACGATCGGAGGCGAGCGCATGCCCGGTCGCCATGCCCACGACCGAAGCCTCGTGCAGCCCCAGGACGAACTCGAGATCATCCGGGAGGTCGGTGAGCAGTGACACCTCGGTAGATCCGGGATTGGAGAAGATCGTCGTCATCCCCAATCGCCGCAAGACGTCGAACGCTGCGTCACGAACTGTGGGCATAGGTGTAACTCCAATTGTCGAAGGGGAATTCGGCGAGGCACTCATCGGGCTTCGGAAGGTGCGGCGACGCCACGCGGCGGGAATGCACGCAGCGCGATCTCGTCGTACGAGCGACCTCGGGCCCCAGCGTTCTTACGTCCGATCAAGCTGCCGAGCCAGGCGAGTGCAAAGGCGACGGGGACGGTCACGATCGCCGGGATGCTGAGCGGGAACAGCGCCGCATCGCCCATCACATTGGGTCCGATCACCACCAGCACGATGCTCGACAACAGCCCTCCGGTGACCGCGGCCTGGGCGCCGGTCCGATTGAATCCTCGCCAGTAGATCGTGAGCACGAGGACCGGCGTCAACGTGGCTGCGGCGATGGCGAAGGCGACGTTCGCGAGGAATCCGACGTTGAGGTTCTGTGCACCGAGGGCGAGCACGATCGCCAGGATCGAGATGATGACGCCGGCGACCCGGCCGACGATCAGTTGGCGGTGAGGGCTGACGTCACCGCGTTTGATGACATTGGTGTACAGGTCGTGTGCCGCAGCGCCCGACGCGGCGATGGCGATGCCCGCGAGGACCGCGAGGATGGTGGCGATCACGACACCGGCGAGAATGGAGAGCAGCACGTTCCCGCTGACGGCCTCCGCGAGCCGGGCGACCGCAAGGTTGCCGCCCTTGTTGTCGGCCACGATCGTGTCGCGACCGACCTCGTTGAGGGCGGCGTAGCCGAAGATCGGCAACAGCAGGAAGAAGCCCGAGAAGATCGTCATTGCGATCAGCGCCGACGACCGCGCTGCGCGGGCGTTCTTGGTTGTCAGGAAGCGCAGCATGACGTGGGGCAGCCCCATCACACCGAGGCCGAGCCCGATGATCAGCGAGAGATTGTTCCACGCGGACGTGGAATCGAGCCGGTGCGCGCTGACCACCTCGGCACCGAACCTGTCGGACGCCTCCACGAGCGGGCCCACGGGATTCCATCCCGTCCGGGAGATCACGAACAAGAGCAGGACGAAGACGACGAGGAGCAGCAGGACACTCTTGAAGATCTGAATGTAGGTTGCGGCGACCATTCCCCCGAGCAGCATGTACACCGTCATGAGCACCGCAAGGACCACCACCGCGATCGAAAACGGAACGCCCAGAAGCAATTCGGCGAGAATTCCGGCTCCCACGAACTGGATCATCATGTAGATCACGCTGATCAGCAGGGTGGTGACTGCCAGCGATGCGCGCAGCAGCCGGCCGTCGAACCGGAACGAAACCACGTCGGCGAGGGTGTATTTGCCGAGATTGCGCAATGGTTCGGCCACAATGAGCAGGACCAGCAGAAACGCCGTGGGAATGCCGATGGCCAGATAGAAACCGCTGAACCCGGTCAGAGCCACGGCTCCTGTGATGCCCAACAGCGAAGCCGCCGAAAGTTGTTCACCGGCTATGGCCAAACCGTTCTGTAATCCGCTGACGCGCTGACCCGCCACGTAGTGGTCACCGGTGTCGGAATTGCGCCGGGCGGCCAACGCAGCCAGGCCCAAGGTCGCCACCACGATGGCCACCACGATGATCGTCGATAACACGTCCATCAGGCGCCCTCAGCGTCATCATCGAGCCGGTTACCGCGCACGCAATGCGCCGCTGCCACCGTCAGCACCACGAGGAAGTTCACGAACGCCACGACGTAGCCGACACCGACACCGCCGATATGGCCGTCGAACACGGGGGTGAACAGCATCAGCACCGTCAGGACGACAAGCAGTGCGAAGGCTCCCCCGCCACTACGCAAATTGCGCCGCATCTGAATTCGCGTATCGGGCGGTAGCGTTCGAGGCTGTTGCACCCCGTGATCAACGGCGGACGGGATCATTGGTCGCCTCCGAGTAAGGGTCGAGGGTATGTGTCGGGACACATCCGCAGGCCTGGTGTACCGCGGCTCACACACCATGGCACCGTCGGCAGACGCGCCGGAAGCGATCCTCTCGGCATGCGGAAAAGCCCGGGTCAACCGATGCCCCGGCCGTGTGGGCCGGGGTGTTGTCGCACTGATTAGGATCGGGCGAGTGTTGTCAGCATGTGACCCGATCACCTGGCAGCCGCGGCGTATCGCGATCGCCGGGGTGTCCGGATCAGGAAAAACAACGTTGGCCGAACATGTTTCGGATCGGCTGCACCTGCCGCACGTCGAGATCGACGGCCTGTTCCACGGGCCGAACTGGCGGCCGCGAGACAGTTTCGTCGACGACGTTCACGCCATCATCTCGGGCACGTCATGGGTCATCGAGTGGCAGTATGCGGCGGTACGCGACCAGATCGCCGAACGGGCCGACACCATGCTGTGGCTCGACCTGCCCACACCGCTGACGCTGTACCAGCTGACCCGCCGCACGTTGCACCGGCGGTTGCGCCGCGTGGAGCTGTGGAACGGCAATTACGAAGGGCCACTGCGCAACTTCTTCACCGACCCGGAGCACATCGTGCGGTGGGGCATCCGCACCCGCAAAAAGTATCGCGGCCTGCTGCCGGCCATCGAGGTTCGTCACCCTCATCTGCACGTCGTTCGGCTGAGGTCCCGGCGTGACGGTGCGCACTGGGTCAGCCTGGCGGCGGCGCTCAGTTAGCGCCCGCGCGGCGAGTCAGTGGGTCAGCGCAGATCCTTGAGCATCGCCAGACCGAGCGGACCTCGGCCCGGACCAACCACCGCAAAACCCTTGCGTTGGTAGAGGCGTTGAGCCGGGTTGCGAATGTGCACATTGGCGCATATGTCACCCATGGTCGTGGCGCAGCGGGCGAATAGCGCGTCCAACAGCACGCCCCCGATGCCCGTACCGCGCCGGCCCGGCGCGACGGCGATACACAATTCGGGAATCGATCCACCGCCGGCATCAAGCCACAGCGGCGGATCGTTGTGCCACGTCCAGGTCGCTCCGACCGGCTCGCCCGGCCGATCTTCGGCAATGATGGGTATCTCGCCTTCCACCGGAAGCATGCTCAGCACCTCGTCGTCCTCCGGGTCGGGAAGCGGCCAGTCCTCGATGATGCAGGCGTGCCGGGCCATCTCGACGACGAAGGCGTGGTCGGCGATCGTTGCCGCGCGCAAGCGCACCGCCGGTAGCTGAGGCATGGGGTGTTCTCGCAGTCAGGAGCCGATCTGCGCCAACAGGGACGTCATGTCCGACAGATCCCACACATCGGCGAACAGTCCGTCGTCGACACGGTAGATGGTGAATTCTGGGATGCTCACCCGCCGATTGGTGCCCGGTACACCCGCGAAGGTGCCGAGATGGGTGCCGCCTACCTCGAACCGCAGCGAAATCAGATCACCATCGATGGCCAGACCCTTCACTTCCCAGCGCCAGTCGGGGAAAGCCGCGAAGATGGGAGCGAACTGTTCGGCGACCGCGCCGGGCGGCATCGGTTTGTCGTTGACCCTGATCGCGCCGCTGTAGAAGGCCGACATGCGATCGATATCGTGGTCGTTACACGCGTCCAGGTAGCGGCGGTACAGGTCTTCGAGCTGGGCGCGGGTGCTGGCCACTCTGCGTTGCCTCCTCGGTTGTGAGACTCGATTACAGCATGTTCACGACGGCGCTGAGGTATCGATGAGCCGCTGTCAGGGTCGGCTACCACCACGCGGATCAACGCAAGCGGCCCGGTAGACCCGCTGTTCACCCACTTTGCGGAAGCCGACCCGTTGCAGAACCGGCGACGAGGTTGCCATCGCATGAACCAAACCCAGTGTGCCGCCGTGGGCTTTCGCATCCCTAGTGCGCGCCGCGACCAACTCACGATAAACACCCTTACCGCGCGCCGAAGGGACGACAGCGGCGCCCCACAGCCGGGCGACCTCATCGACCAGTGTGTATCCCCCGGCCCCTACCGGCAGGCCGGCGAGCGATGCCACGAACCATCCTGGCCTCAGCTCATCGAAACTGTTGCAGATATCGGCATCCGTGGGTGCGGGATAGCCCCATGCTGCCGCCGAAGTGAGTTCATACAAAGCAAACTGGTCAAACGTGCGAACTTCATCCACACGCAGCTCCGGGCTCGGGTTCACACCGAGCACACCGATCTCCAGATCGATCGCAAGGATGTCGACGGTCGCCGTCACGTGCGCCCCGCTGATATCCCCCGGCGCCGCGCCGGAGTCATCCGGTCCCAAGGTGAATTCGACTGCCTCAGCACCAACGCGCCGACCCACTTCGAGAATCGCGGCGACGTCGTCGAGCATGGGCCGGGCACCGTTGACCGCCATCACTGTGGCGGTGCCGCCGTCCACGTACAGCTCGTACCCATCCCGTGAGACGCGGGTCGCTGTAGGCGGGAACCAGGGTGACACCCAGTCCCGCGAAGCGTGCAGAACCTCAACATCTGACCAGCGGCCCATGCTGCGATTCTGCCCCGTTCACCGGTCATGGCCAGATCCAGTCCCTACCGCATAGCCTTGTGGCCCATGACGTTCATCGAGGTCGTGGAGACCGTCGGCACGGTTATCGACGGAACCGGCGTGGCCATCATCGCGATCGGCGCGGTGCTGGCGGCGGCCTTCGCGATCGGCCGGCTACGGCGAAAAGAAAGCGATACCTACGAGAAGCTGCGCCAACAACTCGGCCGATCGATTCTCCTCGGTCTCGAGCTGTTGGTGGCGGCCGACATCATCCGCACGGTCGCGGTGACGCCGACCGCGCAGAGCGTGGCCGTGCTGGCCGGGATCGTGCTGATCCGAACCTTCTTGAGCTGGTCGCTGGAATTGGAGATCAGCGGTCGCTGGCCGTGGCAGAAGAAACGACCGGAGACCACCCCGTCACCAGGGGCCGCGCCACAAGCACCAACCTAAAGCGACCGCGCTCGGCCGATTGACACTTTGTCTGCTAGCAGACATTATTGTCTGGTGGCAGACAAAACGGCGGCTCCTCAGCACGACACTGTCGGCGCGTGGACCAAGCGCTGTTATCTCGCCGCACGGGCAGCCATGGAGCACTCACTGCGGCCCTACGACCTCGGTGCAACCCAGTGGTATGTGCTGTACCAGCTCGTGCACGCCGGCCCCACCCGGCAACGGGAACTGCAACGCATTCTGCAGGTCGAACGCGCAACCCTGAGCGCCGTAGTTGTCACCCTGGTGCGCAAACAGCTCGTCGAGCAGGTCCCCGACAGCACGGATCAACGACAAAAGCTGCTGCGCCTCACTGTAATTGGCGACGCGTTGTGGCGAGAACTGCCCGACCTGACCCGAATCCACGCCGTGGCCTTCGACGGGGTCGACGCCGCCGACATCGACACCGCGATCCGGGTTCTGCGGGCCGCCACCGAGCGACTCGAAAAATTCACACAGAAGGACGAATCATGAAGATCTTGGTAACCGGTGCCACCGGTTTGGTCGGCGCCCGACTGCTGCCGCGCCTGGTCGAAGACGGTCACGAGTGCCGAGCGCTGGTACGCCGGCCCGGGTCGGCGTCACCGGACGTCACCGAGATGGTCGCCGACCTCTCCGATACCGCGTCACTCATGGCAGCAGTCAGCGACATCCAGGCAATCGTCCATCTGGCCGCCGCATTCCGCACCACTGACACCGATCTGATCTGGAAGACCAACCACGAGGGAACGATCAACCTCATCGCGGCGGTCCAGCAGCACGCACCCACGGCACGCCTCATCATGGCGAGTACCGCCCATATCTACGACGCCGACAGCGCGCGCCCAGGGCGCGAGGACGACCCGGCAGACCCCACGCAGGCCTACCCGGCGAGTAAGCTGGCCGCCGAGAATGCCTTGCGCACAAGTGGTCTGACGTGGTCGATCCAGCGTTACGGATTCGTCTACGGCGACGGTGACGGCCACCTGGAGTCGCTGCCCGCCCACGCCGCGAACGGTGGAATGCACCCGGCACAGCGGATGAGCCTCGTCCACCACCGCGACATCGCGAGCGCGACCCGCATCGCACTCACCGGAGCGTGGGATGGCCGCATCGTCAACATCACCGACGAAGCACCGACGACTCTCTACGAACTCGTCGCGATCGGTGGCGGCACCATGGCCCCGTCGTCGCAGGCATTGGCGCATCCGTGGCGTCTACACATGGACGGTGGCCTCGCGCGCCGGCTTGGCTTCCGGCCAAACGTACGCACCATTCACCACGCCATCGAGCAAAAGATGTTGTGAGATCAGTTCGGATGCGGCACTATCTGCGATAGGGGAATCGCGGCTGTCGCTCAAGTCGTGCAGGTGTACGGGGGTAGAAATATGTTGCGCTACAGGCTGTCGCGGTGACGGCGCGCCACCCAATCGATGAACTGGACGTTCGAACGGTGGCTGCCAGTGAACGCTGGACAGGTGCCAACACGACACCGTTCGGTCGACTGCCGATCGACCTCGACGCGCAGAATGGCGCGGACTCCAGCCGGGACCGAAACCGCTCCACTGCATCACGTTAGGGAGCGACGGTCAGCATGGGCACCAGAACGCACGTACAAGTCGCGGCCGTTGCCATCGCAGGCTGCGTCTTGATCTCAAGTTGCTCAACGCTTGGCACACCGACGAAACATCGCCGCGATGCTGACTGCGGCATGGAGGGCAGTTCCTTAGCCGACCTGGCGACAGCTCGAGGCAAGACATTTGGTACCGCCTACCGCAGCTCCTACGCCGCGAGCGACGACTGCTATCGGCACGTTGCTATCACCGAATTCGGCTCACTCACCACCGAAATCGGCACGATGACCAACACCGTCCAACCCTCACCCGGCATGTTCGACTTCCGCGAGGCCGACGCTGTCGCGCAGCTGGCCGCACAGAACCATCGCGAGTTCCAGATCCACTCACTGATCTGGGACCCGTTGGATCAATCCCAATGGCAGATCGTTCCGGCACCCATCAAAGCGTTACCTCCCGGGCAACGTCATCAACTGATGATCGACTCCATCACCACGATCATGAAGCACTACGCCGGAAGGGCGAGCACAGTCACCGTCGTCAACGAGGCATTCGATCAGATGGGTCACCTGCAACCCACCACCTGGTGGGAAACCACGCGCAGCGATCAGTACATCTTCGATGCCTTCCGCGCCGCCCGTCTCGCCGATCCGACCGCGCAGCTGCTCTACAACGACCACAGCGCCGAAACGCATAGCGACAAATCGAACGCCATTTACGATCTGGTCAAACGCCTACACGACACCACAATTGAAGTCGCCATCGACGGCAAGCCAACCAGGAAACCGCTCGTTGACGGGATCGGCTTCCAAGCCCACATGCTTGGCGGCGAAGGCCAACAACCCTCCACCACGGACATGGCCAGCAACCTGCAACGCTTCGCCGACCTAGGGCTGTCCATCCGGTTCACCGAACTCGATGTACGCATCCCTGTCGTCAACGGCGTCGCCAACCCTGATGACCTTGTCCGCCAGCGACAGGTCTACGAGACTATGACCGAACTGTGCTTGCACCAACCACAATGCTCGGGCATCACCTTTTGGGGATTCACGGATAAACACTCGTGGATCACCGACTATCCCGACACCTTCTCCGGCTACGGCGCAGCCACCCCGACCAGCACCGATTACATCCGCAAGCCCGCCTGGACGGGTATTACGGACGCACTGAGCAAGCCGTGATTCGCCGAGCCCGTCCATTTACTGCCACGATGATCCCCCATTGGCCCCCCCTGTCAGATAGATTCTGCCGCAACGGTATTGGCGTCATCCGCACGTGGGTGGCGGCACTCAAGTGGAGCCCGGGTCCAACCACCTTCCGCGCGTCACACGGCAGAATGACGTCAATCATCTATGACATTTGCCGGGTGTAAATCGATCATTGACACGTGGCGGATTCGTTTACGACCCTGGGCAAGCAACTCCACCGCGAACTCGGCCAGATCCTCGCCGCTCCGGTTCTCCGCAGCGAAAGCGATCCACTCGACTCGGTGCGCGTGGCTCGCAACGTCCAGCATGGGGCTGATGCCTTGATGGCCGCAGCGGTAGCGCAAGCACGCGACGACGGCCGAACGTGGCAGGAGATTGGCGATGTCCTCGGCGTATCGCGGCAGGCCGCTTTCCAGCGCTACGGTAAGCCAATTGACCCCAGAACCGGCGAAGCGATGAATACCCATCCGCTGGCAGGGGCCGATGGGTTGGCCGGAGCGGTCATCGACGACCTGACACACGGACGGTGGTCTGCGGTCAGCGCGCGATTCGACGACACGATGCGCGACCGACTCACCGACGAGGGCCTTGCCGAGGCGTGGGCTTACATTGCGGGCTTGGCCGGAGCCTTCGAGAGCCACGGCGCCACTGATGTCGTGCGCGCCGGTGATTTCACCACCACGAACACGCCGTTAAGTTTCGAAGCCGGCGAATTCGTCGCTCGCATCACCTTCCGCGACGATCAGACGGTCGCGGGACTGTATATCCTCGACCCCTTGGTGGCCGGGTCCAGGGAGTCGGCCTGAGTCCCATCTACTGAGGGGCCCAAGCTACTTGAGTGATCCGGAATTGCGTCGCATGCTTTCAACGCGACTCGGAGAGACGCCGGGGAGTCAGATTCCCACCGCTGTGGTCGACCATTTTCGGGAACCACGGCGCACCCCGCAACGGGCGGTAGTCGGCGGCACCGAAAGCTGCTGCGGCGGCGGCTATCAAGGCCAGAACGAGAGCCGGCTGATGCATGGCGTGAGCGGGCAGGCTGTAGAACAGCAGCCACACCAGTGTCACGGTGGTGATGACTCCAAGACCGTCGGTGGCGCCGATGATCGACACGTCGGGCCTGTTCAGGCCGATCCGCCCGCCGGTGATCGCGGTGGTCAATGCGCAGGCCGCCAAGGCTACGCAGAGGGGGAAGGTGAGCTTCCACAATCCCCACGCCGCGCGGTCGACGTCCTGAATGTCGTTCCACGGCAGGAGTAGTGCGACAACCAGCAAGGCACCGGCTGTGCCACAGATCAGTCGTCGAATCAATGCAGTCATGTCGGTCTCCTCACGGTCCTACCCGGTGATCGTCGCGTTCAGAGGTCGTCGTGTCGATTACGTCGAGGTAATGGAGCGGCCGCCCTGATCCGGCTACAGTCGGTGTGAATGACCACCACCAGCTCCGCTGCTCAGGTCGGGCAATCGCTGCGCGACTGGCGGCAACGGCGTCGGCTGACGCAACTGGAGCTTGCCCTCGATGCCGGGGTATCGGCGCGACACCTGAGTTTCGTCGAGACGGGTCGCTCCAAGCCAGGACGAGACATGCTGCTGCGCCTTGGAGAGCGGCTCGATATACCGTTCCGCGAACGCAACCGATTACTGCTTGCTGCCGGGCACGCCCCGGCCTTTCCCGAGCACTCGTTCGGGGCTGCCGAACTCGCTCCGGTCCGGGAGGCGCTGGAGCGGATTCTGAAAAGTCATGAGCCGTATCCGGCCGTCGTCTTCGACCGGCATTGGAATCTGGTCGCCGCAAACACCGCCATCGAGCCGCTCATCGCGACCATCGACCCTGCCCTGCTCAGTCCGCCCGTCAACGTCCTTCGCATCGCCTTCGAGTTGATCCCGTGGATCACCAACGCCCGCGACGTCATGGGCTACTTTCGCGATCGCATTCAGCGCCAGCTCGCCGCCACCGCCGACGAGCAGCTCGCCCAGCTGCTGGCCGAGTTTGGCAGGTATCTGCCATCCGAAGAGGACGATGCGACAACGGGGTCGGACTTCGACCACAATCTCGGCCCGGTGCGACTGCGAGCCCCCGATGGCGGGGAGTGGTCGTTCTTCGGCATGTTCGGCACACTGGATATGCCATTCGAGGTCACGGTGTCGGAGTTGGCCATCGAACTGCTTTTTCCTGCCGATCGCGCGACTGCCAACGCATTCGAATCGCTTGCGCGCCAGCGAGACCAGAGCTAGGTGTCACCGCGGCAATCTGCGAACATCGAGCCTGGTCTCCACCGCCCCATTATCGATTCGCTCGGCGAAATACGCACCGGCGCTGTCATTCTCGGCTACAGCTTCAGCAAGATCAGTACCTCGATAGAGCAAACCGGCGCCGTCGTCCGTGGCATAAGCCGATGGCAACACGCCCGCACCAACCAACTCATGTAGCAGTGGCCGACGCTGGTCTTCGGTGTCGTAGTGCACCCCATTGGCGTAAGGCAGAAACCCAAGGCCGTTGGTGACGGGTCGCAACTGCGGACCGAACGAATCGGTGGTGCCGCCCGCATGCCAGCAAATCGATCCGGCCGACACCCCGGTTAACACCACACCCGCATGCCACGCCACCCGCAACGCTTCGTCCATTCCGTGCAACCGCCACATTGCCAGCAATCCCGCCACGCTGCCGCCGAACACCCACACCACGTCCTGCTCCAGCAGATGAGCGGTGATGTCCTCGACCGTAGGCATCGGGAACAGGGCCACGTGCGACGCCACGAAACCACGAACCTGGGCCGCCTCGGTCAGGTGGTGCAGAACCGCCTTGTCGTCGCCCATCGCGGTCGCCAGCAGACAGATCCGCGGGGCCCGGCCGCTGACCCCGGAAAGCTCGACCGCGAAATCAGTCAGCGCGGTGAACTCGAACCGCGTACGCCGGCCGGCGCCGATCCCACCACTGGTCGCCAGGATCGTCGGAACATCAGCAGGCATAGACGCGACGGTAGGCGAAGCCACGGCCGCCGGCCAATTCGGAAACCCGCACCGGTAGCGGCTGACGTCAGCGCCGCCGATTATTGGCGGCATCACCGGCTGCGTAGATGGCCGGAAGGATCAGCGTATCGATCACTTCGCGCAGGAAATTGGCATCGACCGTGAGCCCGCTGATCACCCGCATCAGGCCCATGGCCACGAGTGCGTCGGCGACCACCGACCAGTCCCGTTCGGGGACCTCGCCACGGCGCACCGCTTGCTCGACGATCACCGTGACCGTTCGGCGTCCTTTGAACAGCAACAGTTTATCCATCGCGGAGGCAAGCTCGGGGTCACGGGACGCTTCCAGCGCAACGCGCAGCACCAGGTCGTTGGAGACAAGGTTGTCTTCTTTGAGTGCGGTGCGATCAACGATCTCGCCGAAATCGCCTTCCAGGCTGCCCGTATCGGGTACGTCGTCATCCAAGAGTTCGGGTCGCCAATGCACCAGCACGTCGGTCATCAGTGCCGCTTTGGACGACCATCGACGATAGATCGCTGCTTTCCCGACACCAGCGCGCGCGGCAATGTCGTTCATGTTGGTCTTGGCGTAACCGTGTTCGGTCAGTTCCGCCAGCGCTGCGTCGAGGATCGCCGGGTCGCGTGTGCGATCCAGCCGCCCGTCGGTGCGTTGACGGAGCTTCGACTCCGGCTCAGTCACGTGTCTCATCCTCTTACCTTGCGCGTGTCCCTACAGCATCTCAGACCGAGTCAGCGTGATCCGTGCCGCTCGGTCGCCGGGCTCGCTGGCCCAATCGGGTGAGTACGGGGACGGCTGCGCACAGGCACTCTCGGTCATCGCCGCTGAGGCGCTGCAATCTGCTCTCGATGACGCGGCGGCGAGCCGCCAGGAAGTCCTCGACGGCCTCGGCACCATCGGCGGTCAGTTCAACACATGAATTGCGCCTAGGAGCGGTCGGTGAGCTACGGCGGATCAGGCCGCGTCGTGTCAATCGACTGACGGCCACCGACATCGTCGGCAGGCTCACCCCTGTGGCTAGTGCGAGTTCGGAGACCCGGGCCGGGCCCCGCTCGACCAGGAGCTCAATGACTGCATACTGTGCGCTCGTCAGCTGCCCTGATGTCCGTCTGCCCATGTCGATATGCCGTGAGGTGACGTAGAGCTTGGTGAGAACACGCAGCAGAGCGTCAGCCACATCGGCCGGATCGAGAGGGGCGACCGATGTCATGGTGCGGTGGCTGTGGGGATGGGCGCGGTGTGGGGTTCGTCTGGTTCCGTCCCAGCCGGAGGTGGTGTGGGGTGGGTGATTTTGATGGTGTTCAACGGCCACCAGAACCACCGCCCGAGCGCGGCGGCGATGGACGGGGTCATGAACGAGCGCACGATGAGCGTGTCGACGATCAGCCCGATCCCGATCGTCATGCCCAGCTGGCCCACCACACGCAACTCGGAGACGATCATGGACATCATGGTGAACGCGAACACCAGACCGGCGGCGGTGACGACGCGTCCGGTGGCGCCCATGCCGCGGATGATGCCGGTGTTGAGGCCGGCGTGGATCTCCTCTTTCAGTCGCGAGACGACCAGCAGGTTGTAGTCCGAGCCGACCGCCAGCAGGATCACCATGGACAACGGGATGACGATCCATTGCACGCCCAAGCCGAGGATGTCCTGCCACAGCAGCACCGAAAGCCCGCACGCGGTCCCCAGGGAGGCGGCGACAGTGCCGACGATGACCAGCGCTGCCACGACACTGCGGGTGATGAGCAACATAATCGCGAAAATCAGGATCATCGCCGCGATGACGGCGATTGCCAGGTCGATGGTCACCCCGTTCTGCATATCGTTGTAGAGCGAGGCGGTACCGGCCAGGGACACCTTGGCAGTCGACAGCGGTGTGCCCTTGATGGCGTCGGCGACGACGTCGCGCATATCGCGGACGTGGTCAATTCCCTGCACTGAGGCCGGATCCCCCTGATGGGTGATGATGAAGCGCACCGCGGTGCCGTCTGGTGAGAGGAACATCTTCAAACCGCGCTGGAAGTCGGGGTTTTGGAAGACGTCGGGCGGAAGATAAAAGAAGTCGTCGTTCTTGGCTTGGTCGAAGTACAGACCCATCTCGGTTTCCCCCTTGGCCAGCTCCTGCTGCTGGGCCTGGGTTCCGGCCATCACACTGTGCGTGGCGATCATGAAGTCACGCATCCTGGTCATCGAGTCGATGGTCGACTGCAGCACCGGCACCATCTGCGGCAGCAACTGGTCCATCTTGTCCAGGTCCGCGGCCATATTGCCGAACTTGTCCGACAGTGCGTCGATCCCGTCGAGGGCATCGAAGATGGACCGCAACGAATGACACATCGGGATATCGAAGCAGTGCGGTTCCCAATAGAAATAGTTGCGCAGCGGTCGGAAGAAATCATCGAAATCGGCGATGTGGTCCCGCAACTCCTCCGTCGTGGCCACCAGATCGTGGGTGTCTCCGACCATCTTGTGCGTCGTGTCGACCAGTTCCGTGGTGATGGTCAACATGCGTTGCATGCTGGCGACGGTCTTGCTCATCTCGTCGGCCTGCTCCAGCATCTGGGCCGAGTTGTCGTTGTTGAACTGCGCAGCCTGCAGCGTCCCGGCATTCTGGGAACCCATCAGGTACGGCAAGGAACTGTGCTCGATGGGAGAGCCCAACGGGCGGGTGATGGTCTGCACTCGATCGATCCCCCGCATGTGCACGACAGCCTTGGCGACCCGATCGATCACCAACATATCGGCCGGGTTGCGCAGATCGTGGTCGGCCTCCAGCATGAGCAATTCTGGGTTCATCCGCGCTTTGGAGAAGTGTTTTTCGGCGATGGCCATGGCCTGATTGGACGGCATATCAGCCGGAGTGAACTTCTCGTCGTTGTACTGGGGCACATAGGTCATCAGGCTCAGGAAGCCGATGATCGCGATGGCGGTGGTGACCACCACGATCGGAATCGGCCAGCGGACCACCGCGGTGCCGATTTTGCGCCAGCCGCGGGCGTCTATGGGGCGTTTGGGGTCGAGCAGTCCAAAGCGCGACGAAACGGCAAGGACCGCCGGAGCCAGAGTCAGCGCGGCGGCGATGACGGTCAGGATGGCGATGGCGCACGGCAGACCCATGGTGTTGAAGTACGGCAGCGTGGTGAACGACAGGCACATCGTCGCACCGACGATGGTCAGGCCCGAGCCGATGATGACGTGCGAAACACCATGGTAGGCCCAGTAAAAGGCGTCTTCGCGGTCCAGTCCGTTCGATCTGGCTTCGTGGTAGCGGCCCAGCAGGAAGATGACATAGTCCGTGCCTGCCGCAATCGTCAGCATCACCACCATGCTGACCGCGTACGGGGTCAGACCGATGATGTTGAGGTTGCCCGCGGTTGCGACGACGCCTTGCGCGGCGAACAGTTCGATACCGATGATCACCAACGACAGCAGCATGGTCACAATCGAGCGGTAGATGATGAGCAGCATCACGATGATCACCACGATCGAGAGCAGGGCCATCACCGCCATGCTCTTGTGCCCGGCAACCGAAGTGTCGGTGACCAGGACGGTGTTGCCCGTCACGTAGGCCTTCACGCCTGGCGGGGCGGGGACCGAGTTGACGATGTCGCGCACCGCGGCCACCGACTCGTGACTCGGCGTCGTGCCCTGGGCACCGCTGAGGAAAATCTGAACGTAGGCAGCTTTGCCGTCCACGCTTTGTGAACCCGCCGCGGTCAGCGGATCACTCCAGTAATCCTGCACATTCTGGACGTGCTCATGATCGGCGTTGAGTTTCTTGACGATCTCGTTGTAATAGTCGTGGGCGCTGGCCCCCAGCTTGTCCTGGCCTTCCAACACGACCATCGCCGTCGAGTCGGAGTCGAACTGCTGAAACTTCTTGCCGATATTCAGCATCGACTGAAACGCCACCGAACCCTTGGGACTCAGCGAGACCGCATGCTCATCGGCGATCGTGTCCAGCGGCGGTGTCACGACAGCCAAGATGACCGCGAGGGCAATCCAAAACAGGATGACCGGAATGGCCAGCACCCGGATCAGACGTGCGATACGCGGACGGTGCGGCGCAGAATGTGCTGAGCTCATACGGATTTCACCAAGCAGTAGATGAACGGTTTGACAGTGTCGGTGCTCGTCCGGTCATCCCGCACGTTCCCGTCCACGGTGACACGGCACTTGAGATCGCTGACGTCGCGATCACCTTGGGCCATGATGTTCGCCGACATCGAAGGCAGCGTCGTGACGATGGTGAATGACCAAGGCAGCGGTGCATTTTCGACCAGATGCGGCTGACCGTTCTCGTCGAGATAGTTGACCGTCACCGTTCCCCCCGAACCGGTGATGTCGTAAGTGATGTGCTTCGGGTTGAAGTTGGCGGTAACTCCCGATTGCTCAGCGACGGCCGGCACATGCTGGCCGGATTCCCGAATCCGCACTATCGCATAGGCACCCAGAGCGACCACCACCGCCAGCAGCAGCGGCACCCAGAACCGCTTCAGCACTGCGTACACACCGCACCCCTGCACTCGGACCAGGACGGCTACCCCGCACTGCACTGTACGAGGAACCGACCATTCGGTTATGATGTCCCAACTGGCGGAACTTGAGTTCCGTCAGAAGTACGAGCAGGACTCTACACCACGGCTACGCGATGTCGAGTCAGAGCGAGGGGCTTGCGCTAACACGGCCAACAAAAGAGGTGCAGGATCGGCACTTCTGCACCGACACAGAGGAATTCGCCATCAGCGCAGTGATAGCACCGTCACCGACGGCGGCTCGATTACGACACGAGAGCAGGTCAGCATGAAACACCGCAGCACCACTGGATCGATGGCGGCGGCACTGCTGGCCACTGGACTCGCGTTGGCACCGCACGCGCGGGCGGATCCGGCCTATGACCGGGATCCGGACACCAACTTCGCCCACGAATTGCACACCTACGGCATCTACGGCCAAAAGGACTACAACGCCTGGATCGG
>NZ_JAWQNH010000012.1:0-47918 GCF_033741155.1 Mycolicibacterium chengduense
CAAACTGTTCTTCAACAACAAAGGTGTGGCCGCCCACACCACCGACATCTGCCAGAACTACCCAGCAGGCGACATGTCCGTCTGGGACTGGCACTAAAAACTGCGGGACGCCCTGGCCGCCCGGTCTTTCTGACATCGGGCCATGGGCGGCACGAAAGCCGCTGTCTACCATCGGTTCAACATCACGGATACCGAGGTCGGCCAGACCAGGGCACCGAGCCGCACGCGCACATCCTCACGATCGCCAACCGCGTGATGCATCTGCCTCGAGGGTCACGCTCATCTGTGACATTCTTGTGCATCGACTTGGAGGAGACCCGATGTACCCGATGACGCGCTGGATGGCGACCCCGGTAATGCTGGCCGCCGCGGCAACACTCACAGCCTGCTCGTTCTCGGCCTCCGTGGGCGACAACACGGTGAGTAAGGACCAGGTCCAGAACCAGATCAGCGAGAAGGTCACCGAGCAGGGCGGCTCCAAGCCGGCCTCGGTGACCTGCCCGGGCGACCTCAAGGCCGAGGTCGGCGCCACCCTGGACTGCAGGATGTCCGACGGCTCCAAGGACTATGGCGTCAACGTCACCGTCACCAGCGTCGAAGGCAAGACGGTGAACTTCGACATCGTGCAGACAGTCGACAAGAACGCCGTGGCCGAGCAGATCTCCCAACAACTCACCCGGCAGGTCGGACGCGCTCCCGAATCGGTGACCTGCCCCTCGGACCTCAAGGGCGACAAGGGCCAGACGCTGCGCTGTGAACTAACTGACTCGGGTGAGACCTACGGGGTCACGGTTACCGTCACCGGCGTCAAGGGCGGCGACGTGAAGTTCGACTTCAAGGTCGACGACCAGCCGCAGTGACGCCCGGCACGACCATCCATGTGGCGAGCGCTTCAGTCACCTCGTCGGCATCGGGTGCGTCATCGCACGCCCAGGCCACCACCCCGTCAGGTCGGACCAGGACGGCGCGTACACCGAGACTCTCCTCGACTTCAGCTGTTACATAGCGCAATTCGCCACCCAACAGAGCACCGATGGTACGCAACTCGTCGTACCCGTGAAAATCGAGCAACACTGCCGTCCCACCAGTGAGAAGCTCGCCGAGTCTGCCGCCGTTGACGAATCGGAAGTCCGGGGCACTGCGGCCGACGAGTGGATGACGGCCCTCCAGTGCATAGCGCACCGACAGTCCCGACGAGCGTTCGGCGAAGTAGGTCGCGCCATCACGGGTGTCGATCAGATCGCGAACGATGCCCGCGATGGCCCGCGCATGTGCGTTCGGCTCCAGAAGGGCCACCTGCGCGCGCGACCAGTCCAACACTGCCGCCCCCACCGCATGCCGTTCCCGGGTGTACCCGTCCAGCAGTTTCTCCGGTGCGCTACCCCTGACGACCGCGCCGAGTCTCCAGCCGAGATTCATGGCGTCGCCGAATCCCAGATTGAGGCCCTGGCCGCCCAACGGCGAGTGAATATGCGCGGCATCGCCGGCCAGCAGGATTCGACCGTGCCGGTACGTCGTGGCCTGTCGCGCACGGTCGGTCCACGTGGTGGCCAGATGCATTGCCGTCACCGTGACATCACTACCGGTGACGTGGCACAACACCGCCTGCACACGCTCCGGGGTGAGGGGTACACCACGGTGGCCCGCGCCGCCATCGAAGTCCGCCAACGCGAAGACTCCCGGCTGTGGTTGCACGTACATGCCGGTCGGCGTGTCATTCCGGCCCAGCGGAAGCGACACTCCATCGGCCAGGTCGACATGGACGGAGTAGCCCGTGAATCGGGGCTCGGTGCCAGGGAATGCGAAGGCTGCTGCCTTGCGTACGACGCTGCGGCCGCCGTCACACCCGACAAGCCAACGTGCGTGATAGGACCGACCGTCAACGGCGGTGACTGCGACTGCCTCGTTGGCCTGCTGTACGTCGACGACGCCCACACCTCGACGGATCGTAGCGCCCATGGCGGTCGCTCGCGCCGAGAGAATCCTCTCAAGATGCGCCATAGTCGTTGCCACCGTGCGCTTTTCCGCATCCGCTAATCGGTATGGTCGCCCACCTAGGTCGACTCGGGCCTCGTCCCAAGCGATACCGGCGAAGTGCCCGCCTCGGTTCGCATGCACGGCATCGCCTGCAATATCGGCCAAAATCCCGCGTCGATCGAAGGCCTCGATGGTGGACGCTGAGAGGCCGCGAAGCCCGAATGGCGCGCCTTTGAGAGGCGCGTCGGGGCCGACCTCGCGCTCGAGGACGACCACGGACGCCCCGGCCAGGCATATTTCGGTCGCCAGAAACAAGCCGACCGGCCCTGCCCCGACGATCGCCACGTCATAAGTCACGGCGCGAACGTATCCCCGCATCCATGATCGATCAAATGGTATGTATTCAGCATGTCGATGCATCAAATCGATCTCACTCGGGTCGACCTCAACCTGCTCGTCGTCTTCGAGGCACTCCTACGCGAACGCCACGTGGGACGCGCCGCGGCCACGCTGTCGCTGTCCCAGTCCGCAACCAGCCATGCACTGGGCCGATTGCGCACGATGTTCGACGACCCACTGTTCGTTCGTCACCCGCGTGGCATCGAACCCACCACGCGAGCAAGGGAACTGGCCGAACCGATAACCGATGCATTGTCGCGTGTACGCCGGATCATGACTCCCCAGCCGGTGTTCGAACCGGCGACCCTTCGTCGCACCGTCACCGTGGCCGCTCACGATTACGCGCTCGCTGTGCTCGCACCGGCCTTGGTGGCGGAGCTGCGTCAGCAGGCTCCCGGGGTTGATCTGCGCTGCGTCAGCGCAGACCCCGTCTCCGTCATCGACGGCCTCGACCGCGGCGAATTCGATTTCGCCCTTGGCGGTTTCGTCGACGTAACCGTCGACCGGATGACGCGCACGGTGCTGTTCTCTGATCGGTTCGTCGGCGTGGCACGCCTCGGTCATCCTGGCGTTCGGGATGGACGAATGCCACTGGACACTTTCGTCGCTCTGCCCCACGTGCTGATGTCGGCCAGCAACCCACCGCGTGGCGATGTAGACCAATCGCTGTCGAAACTCGGCCGCGAGCGGCGGATCACCGTCACGGTGCCCACTTTCCAAACCCTGCCTTACGTCGTGGAGTCATCCGATGTCATCGGCGTGCTTCCCGAGCGACTGGCGCGGCGCATTGCCCGACACCTGGAGATCTTCGAACTACCTGTCGAGGTCGGCACGGTGACCTGCAGCATGTTGGTGCCGGCGCCGCTGGCTGGGCTCCCCGAGATGAAGTGGTTCACCGCGCTCTTGCGCAGAGCCGCCGCGCCGAGCGGGTGATGTGCCCGCACTGTATGCCCAATCCGAAGTCCCTGGGAGTTGACTGTGGCCGCCAGCGTTCGCAGGCCCAGGTCGACACACTGAATGCTGCGGCCCTCTCGCCGTCACCCGAAGGAGGAGTACACCATGCACGTCCGACCGACCCGTCTCACCATCGGCGCAGGCACCCTGGCCGCATCTGCCATATTCGGGTTGTTCGGAGCGATCCCCACCGCATTCGCCAACCAAGACCCCGCGGCCGACCCGCCGAACTGCACCGCCGCAGATCTGGAGGGCGTACGCGCCGGCGTCTCGGCTGCCACGTCGGCCTATCTATTCACCCATCCGGACGTCAATGCCTTCTTCACCAGCCTGAAGGGGCTCACCAAGGACCAGACCGTGGCCAAGGTGAAGGCCTACATGGCTCAGAATCCGCAGACCCATGACGAACTCGTCGGGATCCGGCAACCACTGCAGGACCTGAAGAACCGCTGCGCGCAGGCGCCCGGCGCCTGACGCTGCACTGACGCCGGGACCTGAGGTCGCACCCGGGCGCCACCTGCTTGTTAGCCTTTGGCTCATGCAACGGTGGGTGCGACGCGCGGGCGGGGTGGCTGCGTCCGCGCTGGCCGCTCTGCTGGTGTCGACCGGTTGCAGCACAACGGTGCTCGACGGCCACGCGGTGTCGATGTTGTACGACCCCACCCGCGCCGGTGGCCTGCCTGCGAAAGACGGCTACAGCGGACCGCGCGCCGGAGCGCCGGAAACCACGCGTAGCGCCGTCAACAGCGATGGTGGCCCCGCCGATCACCTGGCGGTGTTGGCCGTGGACGACCTGCAGGACTTCTGGTCGCACAACTGGGACGGGGCACTGACCGGGACCTTCTCGCCGGTGTCGGGTTTGGTGTCCTATGACTCCAACAGCTCCACCAACCCCGATGTATGTGGCGGCGGCCTGACCGATATGGCCAACGCGTTCTACTGCTTCGACAACGACACGATGGCGTGGGATCGCGGCAGTTTCATCCCCGGCGCCGCGAAGTACTTCGGCGATATGGGCGTGGTCGGCATCATGGCACACGAGTTCGGCCATGCCGTCCAGGCCAAGGCACACCTGGTCGAAAAGGGCACGCCCGTTCTGGTGAAGGAACAGCAGGCCGACTGTTTCGCCGGTGTCTACCTGCACTGGGTCGCGTCGGGCAAATCGCCGCGATTCTCGCTGAGCACCGGTGACGGTCTCAATCACGTTCTGGCAGGCGCGATCTACATCCGCGATCCCCTGATGACGCAGGAGGAGGCACTGGCCACCGGAGACGCGCACGGCTCGGCGCTGGACCGGATCAGCGCCTTCCAGATCGGGTTCAGCGGTAACGCCGACCAGTGCGCGGCCATCGACATGGCCGAGATCAAGAAACGTCAGGGTGACCTCCCGCAGTTCCTGTCCTACGACGCCTACGGATACCCGGCTACCGGCGACAGCCCCATCGATGCTGACCTGTTGAACAAGCTGATGGCATCGCTGAACCAGATCTTCACGCCCGCCAGCCCCCCGCAACTCAGCCTCGAGCCGGGCACCTGCGCGGATGCCAAACCGACCTCACCCGCGTCGTATTGCCCCGCCACCAACACCATCGGCATCGACATGCCCGCTCTCAAAGATGTCGGGACGCCCCGCAGCGAGAGCCAGGGCGTGCTGCTCCAGGGCGACAACACGGCGTTGTCCATGGTGACGTCGCGCTACATGCTTGCGTTGCAACATCAACGGGGCGCCCCGCTGCAGTCGACCACAACGGCCCTGCGGACGGCCTGCCTCACCGGCGTGGCGCAGAGCAAGATGAGCGAACCGGGCAGCCCGCTGATGTTGTCGGCCGGTGACACCGATGAAGCGATCTCCGGCCTGCTCACCAGCGGACTGGTGGCCAGTGACGTCGACGGTGCCACGGCGCTGGCGGGTTTCACCCGGATACTGGCCTACCGGGCTGGGCTGCAGGGTGATGCCGATCAGTGCTATCAGAGGTTCTCCTGATGACCATCCGGGTCGGCGAGCGGTTCGGGCCGTATGAGCTGCGCTCGCTGCTGGGCGTCGGTGGGATGGGCGAGGTGTACCAGGCCTTCGACACGGTCAAAGGCCGATTGGTCGCCCTCAAGCTGTTGCGGCCCGAACTGGCCGCCGACCCGTCTTTCCAGGAGCGGTTCCGGCGTGAATCGAGGATCGCCGCACAGTTGCACGAGCCGCACATCATCCCGGTGCACGATTTCGGCGATATCGACGGTGTGCTGTTCATCGACATGCGCCTGGTGTCCGGCCACGATGTGAAATCTGCACTGGCACAACAGGGTCCGATGCCGACACGGCGAGCGGTGGCCGTGCTGAGCCAGATCGCAGCCGCCCTGGACGCCGCTCACGCCGCCGGCCTGACGCACCGGGACGTCAAACCCGAGAACGTGTTGTTGACCGACGATGACTTTGCCTACCTGGTGGACTTCGGCATCGCGCGATCCGGCACCGACAGCGGTCTGACCACCGCGGGTTCGGCGATCGGATCATGTGCCTACATGGCCCCGGAACGGTTCACCGACGGTTACATCGGCCCACCCACCGATGTCTACTCGCTGGCCTGTCTCCTCTTCGAACTGCTCACTGGGACAGCACCTTTCCCGGCCGGTGACATCGCCATGCTGATGAACGCACACCTGTTCTCGCCGCCACCGCGGCCCAGCACGGTCACGGCCGGCATCAGCACAGCCTTCGACGACGTGGTGGCCTGGGGAATGGCCAAGGACCCGGCGCACCGCTGCCCGAGTGCAGGCGGGCTGGCACGGGCGGCGGCGGCTGCGGCGATCTCCGTCCCGACGACACCGTCGGCGCCCACCATCCTGGACAGGACGCCCTCCGGAAACACTTCCCGCACCACACGTTCCGCGCACCCAGTGCTTCTTGGAGCCCTGGGACTGGTCGTACTGGTGGTGGTAGCCGGCGTCGCGGCATGGCTGCTTCTCGGCGGGGGCGACGCCACCACGGCCGGACCGACGACGGTTACCCGCACCGCCCCGACCTCCCCCGCCACCCCGACATCGCACACCGCAGCGCTGACGACCACCTCGGCGCTGACCCCACGGGCGTCCCTTCCCGGAACGGACGCCCTCGGCTTTGTGGCCTATCCCGGCGCGCGCTGCGATCCGGCGCAGGTTCCCGTAGCTCTGGGGCTGACCGCACAGTCCGCGGTGGTCATCTGCCAAAGCCCCTCCGGTGCCCTGGTTTACCGCGGTGTGCGCCTCAGCGACAACGCCGGTATCGAACTCGGCAACGCGGTGCACGTGCCCGGCGGAGGCTTCGACATCACCAATCCCACCGACGGGACCCGCTATCGCGTCCGCGATACGTCGCTGACCATCATCGGCTCCGACGGAACGGTAAATACCGAATCGATGGAACAATATGCGTCGACATTCTGAGGTCCGATGACGACACCGACAGATCCGTTGCAGCCGTGGTGGACCCGCCCCGGCGGTGCGCCCCCGCCCGGCGCCGCACCCCCACCGGCAGCGCCGGCCCCGCGAGCGCCGTACCCCCCGCCTCCGCCGCAGCAGCGGACCCCCGCGCCACCGGCGCCGGACCTCAATCGGTACCGGCAACCGCCCCCGCCGCCCCATGCGCACCGTGCTCCGAGCCAACCACCCGGCCGAAAGATGCTGCTGTTCGGCGGGATCACTGCAGCCGTGGCGCTGATTGCCGTCTCGGCGATCGGTGTCTGGGCGTGGAAGTTCCGCGCCAGCACCGTCATCGACGTGGCGCAGGCCGAAGCCGGTGTGCGGCAGATACTTTCCGATCCCGTCAACGGCTACGGGGCGAACACTATCAGCGCCCTGCGCTGTAACGACGGCAAGAACCCGTCTGCAGCAAAAGGTGACAGCTTCACCTGCGATGTGGAGATCAACGGCACGGTGCGACATGTCACCGCGGTGTTCTCTGACGACAAGGGCACCTTCGCCGTCGACGGGCCGCGCTGACCGGCTACAGCCCGCCGGGGCGCTTGTGCTGGTGCCCGTGCACACCCTCGGCGTACGCGGTCTCGGCGTGCTGGGTGAAATCGATACCCGCCAGCTCGTCTTCCCGCGTGACCCGGAAGCCGAGGGTTATGTCGATGAGCTTGGCGATGCCGTACGACACCGCGAACGCGAATACCGCGACCACCACGATGGCCAGCGACTGCTTGCCCAGCTGCGTGAGCCCGCCACCGTAGAACAGCCCCGACGGGCCGCCGGAGACCATCTCGGCAGCCAGCAGGCCGATCAGGAACGTGCCGACAACACCGCCCACGAAGTGCACCCCGACCACGTCGAGCGAGTCGTCATAGCCGGCCCGGAACTTCCAGCCGATCGCGTACGAACACACCACCCCCGCGACGGTGCCCACCACCGCTGCCCCGATCGGCGTCACGAATCCGCACGACGGGGTGATCGCGACCAGGCCGGCGACCACACCCGATGCCGCACCGAACGTGGTGGGGCGGCCGTCGCGCACCCGCTCGACCGCAAGCCAGCCCAGCATGCCGAGACAGCCGGCGACCAGGGTGTTGAGGAAGATGACCGCGGCCTTGCCGTCGACGGCGAACGCCGACCCCGCGTTGAAACCGAACCAGCCGAACCACAGCAGTCCCACGCCGAGCAGCACGAAGGGCAGGTTGTGCGGGCGCATCGCCTCGGATTTGAAGCCGATCCGCGGACCGAGTACCAAGGCCAGCGCCAGCGCCGAGGCGCCCGACACGATCTCCACCACCAGGCCGCCCGCGTAGTCCAGCGCGCCGAATGTCGCCAACCAGCCACCCGGGCCCCACACCCAGTGCGCCACCGGGGCGTAGACCAGCAAGGTCCACACCGGCAGGAAGACGATCCATGCCGAGAATCGGGCCCGGTCGGCGATGGCGCCGCTGACCAGCGCCGCGGTAAGGATCGCGAAGGCCAACTGGAAGGTGACGAACAACAGCTCCGGCACATTGGACCGGGCAGCCGCAAGATCGATGTTGGCCAAGCCGAGGTGGTCCAGGTTGCCGATCACGCCGGATCCCGCGTCGGCGCCGAAGGCCAGGCTGTATCCGGCCAGCAGCCAGGTCACCGTGACCACAGGGATGGCGATGAAGCTCATCATGATCATGTTGAGCACGCCGGTGGAGCGCACCATACCGCCGTAGAAAATGGCCAGACCTGGGGTCATCAACAACACCAACGCGGTGCTGGCCAGTAGCCAGGCCGTCGCGGCCGGATCGATCTGCACACGGACTCCTTCGTCTGGGCAAACGCTCGGACGAGAGTACGACACGGCGTTCTCGGTCCCTGCCAGGCACCGCCACCATGATGGAGTTTGTGATGCCGGCCAGGTCTCCTGACGACGTGGGCGCCACGGGTGGTCTGTGTCGCTAGCCCGGCAACCCTTGGGATTCGGCCCAGCTGGTCAAGAATTGTTTGATCTTGGCGATCGACTTCGGGATTTCGGCGTTCGGATCAAAATCCTCACGGGTGTAGCCGCGTTCGGCGCCGGCCAGCATCACGGCGTTGACGATCTCGAGTTCCGACCAGACTTCGTAAAACTCGTCGGCCCGTGGATCGTCCGCAGATTCTGCACTCAACGCCGCATCCTCGAGCCGCCACACGAACTCTTGGAACTCGACGGCTCCAGATTCAAAATCCTTGACCAGCTCGAGCGAGTACCGCAGGTAGTCTTTGTGCTCCTCAAACCGGAACGCGACATTGGTCATGCGTCAGGCCCCTCCAATGTGCAGCACTGTAACCACTTCACCTATCGAATTGGCAACGACCTTGATGCCGTTCTCGGGCCGTGGTGTAGTCAACGCTTCGGGGTGTACTCCTGAGGGCCATGCATGAAGTTCTCAGCGCTGCATCGAGGGCACCGTAGCTGGTACCCATAGATGGTCGGTGCCTCCGGGTCGGAACGCCACTCACTCACTTGGATTTCAAGGAAATCGTCATCATTTGCGGGACAACGAATACCGTCCCAGTTCCCAGCGGCGACCTCTTTCGTCGCGTCGATCCACCGCCGGCGCTGCTCCCCCATACTGGGCAACATTGAAGCAGCTGCTCTCAGCCAGGTTTCGGCGCGTATTCCACGCGAGCGTGCACGAAAATCTCACTCTCACAACACGGGCAGTGCAGCCAGTACTCATACATCGGTTCCGACTCTGATGTTGCTGGTTGCAGCATGCGCATTTCGACGACGATGTCAGCGTCGTCATTGGCCGGGCAGCGGATACCGTCCCACGTGCCTGCCGCGACGCGCTTCGTTGCCTCGACCCAGCGCTGCGCTAGTTCCGAGTAGGAAGACATCCGAATCACCCTCCCAAACCGGCGATGAGCGGACCAACTGTTGCAGCAAAATCTGATGCTGACGCGGTCTCGCTGGCCGCCCGCACCGCGTCGACACCGAGTGTCGGTATTTCTGTCATGTTCACCCTATACAGTTCATGCGCGATGGTGTGCGCGAGTTCAAGCTCTGATGCCATACCCTGCGGGCCAATGACAAAGCCCACCTCCCCAAATGACGCGAGGCTGAAGCCGCTGGCCGGCAAACCAGGATCGAAGATCACGGTGTAGCCGTGCACCTGGACTTCAGTGGCGACACCGCTTTGGAATGCCTGACGCAGCTGGTTCATCTCAGCTGAGCCGTACACGCTCCGGGCCGTGTCTGCGATGGCAGTCTGGGTTGCGTCGAGGCCTGCTCTCGTCGAGCTCTCAGAGAACTGCTTAGTCGCCTGCTCGGCAACCGCACGGGTAGCTTGCTCGGCGAAGCTGTGAGCTGCGGCCCGCCGACTTTGATGGCCCGCCGAGTCGTTCGACTTCGGCTAGCGAATAGTCGGCGACCGGTAACCAGAAGTTATTGACTGTCCAGCGGCGGATCTGTTCGTCAAGAAGTGGCCACCACTCATCGATTCCGAGCACCAAATGATTATGCGCGACAGGTGCTAGTGAGCGGCCTCGAATGCCTCCACGACCTCTGCTTTGATCCGTCCTCGATCAGATACCTCGTAACCATTGCTACGCGCCCAGTCGCGGATCGCGGCGAGCTGCTCCCGGCCTGACGGACCGGTTGAACCAACGGATTTCACACGACGAACACCTCGCCCGCGAAGCTTGGAGCCGGCTTCTACATAGGGCTTCAGCGCTTTCTCAAACTTCGCAAGATTCGAGTTGGATAGGTCAATCTGATACTCGGTTCCGCGTAGCGAAAAAACGACACGCTCGCCCGCACCATCCGGAATCTCAGAACCATCAATATCGTCAATTAGTTGACGCACGACACGCTCAGCCATGAGATACTCCTTCACATATCAACTACCGGCTCATCACCATACCAGCGGTCGAGGCAAAGAGATTCCGGGCCACACCGAATTACGTGTGGTTGCGCATAGCATTGACCAGCTCGTTAGTGCTGAAACGAAGGCGCTCCGAATCGCAAATTGGAAGAGGTCCGTGCACTCGCGCGAAATCTAAGCGAAGCGCCTGAACGTCACACCCGCAGGGCTTGGGAAGTCCTCAGGGAAAAATGGCGACACGTGTGTCCGCGTGAAGAGTCCCACCAGCAAGTCCAGCAGCGTGCCGT
Organism: Mycolicibacterium chengduense; assembly: GCF_033741155.1. Lineage (NCBI taxonomy): Bacteria > Bacillati > Actinomycetota > Actinomycetes > Mycobacteriales > Mycobacteriaceae > Mycobacterium > Mycolicibacterium chengduense. Next base: position 10,904 of record NZ_JAWQNH010000012.1, read on the forward strand.
CGAACTCGTCCCACTCATTATCACGCGCAGCGTTGATCGTCACCGTCCAGTCGTCCGGGTTCACCGAGCGGTCGGTGATCCAATAGATGACGTCACCGTTGTTGGTGTAGGCACACGCAGTGAGCGATTCGATTGAGTATGGGATCACCTCGCTCGTCAGACCCAACAGTGCTTGCCGCCGAACGTTCACCTGCGACTTCAGGTCGAGATACTGGTTGTCGTTCTGCGGATCAAGGACAAGCAGGAATTCGTCAAACTCACCGGCGCCGTATGTATCAACGATCTGCTCGTAATCGCGGGGCGTAACGAACCCCAGGTGCCGATACAGACGTGCCCAATCACGTTGAGTAACTGTGCACTCGGGCCGCACACGCGCCGCCAGATCCTTGATCACTGTGATACGAATCGGCTGACCGCACTGCCCGGAAAGTCGTCAGGAAAGATCGGGCACACGTACGAGCCGCTAAACACTGCCACTAGAAACTCAATCAGCGGCCCGTCGAAGGCGTCCCACTCTTCGTCACGGGTGGCATGCACCACGATCCTCCATGTGTTTGGGTCGGAACTACTATCAGAGCTCCAATAGATGTCGTCGCCATTGTCTGTGTAGGCACATACTGTCAGCGCCTCGATTGGGTACGGGGTCTCAGTCGGCTGCACGCCGAACAGCTCTTGGCTGTTGGCCGCCATTCGTAGCGCGTCACGCTTGATCTGGATCTGTTGGCCGAGATCGTCCGGTGTGAACACTCGTAGAAAGTTGTCAAACTTGCCACGGCCGTGCGTATCAACTATCTGTCGATAGTCGTCCGGGACGATGAAGCCAAGGTTCGACTCAATGCGATCCCAATTCCATTGTTTTTGAGGCTGTTCCGGCGGCGGCACCAAAGAAGTGAGGTCCCTAATCGTCGCCATTAGTTCAAGTCCTTCGTATCAGCATTCATCTCTATGCAACTCGATTCAGGATGGTGATCGCCTGCCCGAATCCCCCGCTGCCCGTGGCGAATATCGTAATTGCACGCAGCATCAGATCAGCTCCAGCGTAGATCGGCGCGACGGTATACTCGACAACCTGACCCGCCTGGCGTACCGCACCCTCGAAACTACTCATTGCGGGATGGTTTGCAGGGTTCTGAATCATCGTCACGGTATTGCGCGCCTCCGTGCCCGAACCGCCCAACTGCCGGGCCAAAAGGTGGCCTCGCGCCAGGTCGCTTCGCACCGCGTCCCACCCCGATAGAGTTCGAACTGCTCCACACACCGGTCGCAACCGCGGCCTGAAATTCACACCCCGCGAGTCAACTAAACCCGGGGCAGTCCCTCGTTTTTCGATTACCGACTTGTAATCGCACCAGCGAAGCTAGCTACCGAATCGAATATCAACGCCTAAATATCGCGCCTATTTGTGCAGGGTTGAACAGACGGCGAATCTCCTTACCGGATGCGGGTACCCACCTCGGGGGCAGCCACGAGCATTGCTGACATTGTTAAGAACTTCGGTGGGTTCCTCTCCGCCTGGGCCGCACTCCGCACGGATCGCATACCATCGCCCCGATGTTGCGCCGGGGAAGATGCACAGACCGGTAGCCCAGTTGTAGTCAAGGCACAAGATCAGGCTGCCCTCATCGGTCTTTCGTGGCGCATAGCGTTGATCGACATCGGCGACACACTGATGCGGTTCGTCGGATAGTTGGACGATTCGATAAGCAGCATCCATTGTGCTGCAGTCCACGCGCTTGATGGTCACATCTTGTCGGCTGGGCCCCGTAAGACTCACACAATTGCCGACAGCGCCCAACGGAGACGACCGATCTGTCGCAATGAATTCGTCTGCAATGTTGGCGAAGTTGTTCGTTGGCGATGTATCCGACGCATTGCGCGCGGCGGTCTTCTCTTCGCTGGCGCTAGGAAAGCCGGTGACGAGAACCAAGAGGCCCACCGCCAGCACGACCACAACAACTGCCCATACGACGTAGCGCCGTTTCCTGTGGGCACGTCGTGTAATCGCGTCCGCATGTAGGTACCGATGCAGTGCAGTGTCGCTGCTTAGCGGAGGCGGCGCCGTGGCGATCAGCAGACCGACGAACAGCATCGGAATACTGATGAGAACGAAGAGCCACACCGCAATGGTTTGATTCGAAAACAGCAGCAACAGGGTAACCAACGCCAATGGACCCATCGCGACCGCTTCGCCAATGAGAACGGGCCTGCGGCGTATCTTGCCGTCGCCAACCCGGCGGGCGCCCCGGAGAGCGACGCCGTTCCACCCGCCCGCCACTGCGATGGTCGCCGATAGGGTCAGACCTAGTGGGATGAGGCCTCGGCCGTATCCCTCGTCGGTCATCACCGGGACTGTCCACCACAGGTACCCGTAGATCAATGCCGCGAGAGCACTCACTACTGATACCACAACAATCAGCCGCAAGTGTCTTTCAGACAGGTGAAAATTGCCCATAGTTGTTCAAGCCTCACACATCTAGTTGCATGGATGGCGTTGGAACACAAATTCAGCCGTTCCTTTAGCCGTCCTGGACCATTCGACATTCCACGACGTCTTGTTGATCCCACCGGGACCGTCCCAGAGCTTCTTGGGGGCACCGTAAAAATGGCAAAGAAACTGCTGGAAGGTGCTATCCCTGTTCTCGATCAGACGGTCGTACACCGTCTTGGACAGGTCGGATGGACTGCGGATCTGGCTAGCCTCAGCATGGCACAAGACCTCAGTCCACATTTTGGCTGCGTCCTCGGCTCCTTGGGCTATCTTCGCGGGGAATTGGTGAAGCTGATCGGGTGTGCCGGCCGCTAGTATCGCGATCCCGGACCCCAAGCCAGAAGCACGCGCTTGCTGGGTGTAAAAGATCATGATCGACTCCAGGCCGCCTTCAGCGCCCGGGGTCGCCGGCCGAATGGCCACTCCTGTAGCGTACGAGCTACTGCAGTTGTTCGGGTTTTCCCGAGGCTTCTCGAAATCGCAATTCTCGCAGCCAGTTCCGTCGGCCAGCTCAATCGACACAGGCCCCTTCGCTGAAAAGTACTTGACTGTGGAGGCCGTGTTGAGGCAGCGGTAGTTGTCGCGGCTGGCATTCTGGTCTTGCTGAGACCCGCGTTCGCCTTTAGGCGGCTGAGTTGTCGGCTCGGATGTGCTCACCGTCTCAGAGGGCAGGTTCGACTGCCTCGGTTCACCGGAGGGGGTAGGAAACGATTCCGTCGTTGCTTGCCGTTGGTGTCCAGACGGGGCTGTTGGTTCAGCCGTGTGCGGTGGGGCCTGGTCGTAATCGGGCGGCTGCGTGCCGTGCACTGGCTGCTGGCGCTGCGGGTAGGGCTGTTGCCGGGGGGGGTGCTTGGCTGTAGTCGGGTGCGTTCGCGGATGGCGAGTTGATGTCCACGCCGTAGTCGGATTGACCTGGTGGAGGGTACGGCACTCCGTTGTAAACGCCTGGTGGGTTGGGCATCCCGGGTGGCTGGAATTGGCCGCCGTTGAAGCCGCCGTCGCCGCCTGGACCGCCGGTGGGCCCAGTCGGATCAGCAGTCGCAGCGGGTATAGCCGAATTCGTTGACTCGCCAAAGTCGTTGGTGGCGGTAATGACCGCAGCGAGAAACACGGCGAGCATGGCCGGGACTACCAAAAGTCGTCGGTAACGCGTCGGGATTGGCTTGAATCGTGGTTTCATCGGCAGCATCGTCGACTTTCTCTCTCAGCCAACAGCTCTGGATTCGCGTGGAGTGCGCTCGAGGTCCAGTTCCTGGGGCCCGCCGGCCATATTGGCTTTGGCCCAGGCCACGTAGTCGGCTGCGGCACGGGTGCAGGAGTCGTAGTCATCCCCGGTTTGGCCGAACACGGTGGTGCATTGGATCGACATGTGCGCCAGAAGCCGGTTGTTGCAGGAGTCCACCGAAGTAGCAGCGGGGGCGGTGGTCAGGCATTGCTGCTGTGTCACACACGCGGTCACGAAGTTCGCGGCCCGCCCGTCAGCGCTGGTGTAGGCATCAGGTCCGCCGGTGCAGTGCCCGTCGACGGATGCGGCTGGCACGTTGACTCCGGCGGGCAGGCCCGTCCAGTTCGTGTCTGGAGCGCCCGTGGTGGGGACGTCAGAGGCCCGGTAGGACAGAACGATGGTGACCGGGAACGCGAAAATGTTCGCGGGCCCCAGATCGATGGTCAGGTTCGACTGTCCTGGTGGAAAGCCCGGCCCCAACGTCGGTGTCACCGACAAGGGTGTCTGATTGGCGTCGGCGGCTGTCGGGATCGAGAAGGTGCCGATCACCCGCGAAGGGGCACCGGGCGCAGCGTCGGTCTCGACCAACACCACGTTGGGGCCTTGACGTAGATGCGTCGCCGCCGGGAGTTTGATCCCGAACGGGATGGTCGAGGCGGAGAACACGTTCTTGCGGATCACCGTAATATCCACTCCGCCACCGGTATAGGGCACCACGGTGTAATCGACATCAGCTGAGCCGTACACTCCGCCGCCGCCAGGCAGCCACGCCGCCGGACCCAACATCACGTCTCCGGGCAGGTGGATGGAGATCTGCCGGTTCGGGTGCGCGGTCGGTGCGAAGATGCCGTCTTTGGCCCACATCGGCACCGTCACCTCACCGCGTTCGGCTTGGGCGGCCAACGGGGGTTCCAACCCGGCGGTCTCACCTTGCGGAATCGTCGAGGAGATCCTGGCCCCACCAATGGGATTCACCCGCCCCGGGTCGGCGGGCATCGGCCGCGCGATCGGTAAAGGCACCGCAGGCCGGGTCGGGTCAGTCGAAACGGGGTCGGCCTGAACTGTGGGCATCGACACCACGGTTGCCGCCACCGTCAATGCCGCTACAACGAACCTGGTCCGAATTGCCATGAGCTCACAGGTCTTTCGGCTCGCCATACAGGGTTTGGGTGTCATTGCCGTTGTCGGTACGGATCCGAATCGTGGCATAAGACTGGATCTTGACCTGACCACCGCACCCATCAGCTTCGATGTTCTGATCACGCAGATTCGACACCGCATGCATGTTGCGCAGACTGATCCGATCCAAGGGAACCTGCGCCAGCCCACCAGGTTTGAGGACCACCCGGATATAGCCACCCAAATGTTCCTGCACGCCCAACGTCGCACCAGCCGACGCCCCGCCGAACCCACCACCGCCACCACCGCCACCACCGGCGCCGCCTTGGCCCTGCCCGTACCCACCGCCGTAGACCTGGCCGTTGACCTGCTGATACGGATCGATCCCGATATCGCCACCCACCTCGACACCAGCCGACGAATCGGTCCGGCAACCGACGAAATACCCGGCCTCCAACTGCGCATCCTGAATCACCGACGCACCCGAACCACTGATCCGCGCCTCCGCGCGCACCGACACCCGCGCCTGCCACGAATTCGACGCACCCGCCAGATTGTCGATGTGATCGATCACCTCATTGGTGGTATTCACATCCACCACCCACCCATCATCAGTGACAAACTGCGTCCACCGATCCGGCATCACCTGCGGATCAGCAGACGCCAGACCAGCCGTAGCCGCACTGGCCGTCAGCAAGCCGGCAAAGATCGCGAACGCTAGTCGCCGCGCACAGACAGCGAAACTCAATCTCATTAGCAGCACGCCCCCGAACGTGTTCCGCGGCGAGACCCCCTCGCAGCTAACGCATCATGGCGTAGCGTGTCATAAAGTAGACTGATGCGTCAATCGGAGACATGCGATCGCTATCTAGCGAATATTGCAACGCATCCGCGCGGGCGGTCTCCACGATTGCGCAGCGATGACGACCACGAATCCACGTCAACGCGGACATGCCGGAGCGAGCCTCCCCAGTGCTCTTTCAGGGCCTAAGGAAGCACGAGGAGAAATAGGATGCTGTCCTACGCGATATGCAAAAGCCGCCGGAACAAAGTCCGGCGGCCCCATCGCCCTGGCGGAAGACCCGTACAGGCCGTTCACGCTCGCGATGATTGCAGTAAGCACTCCATGGTGCGGGCGGGGGGATTCGAACCCCCACGCTCTCTCGAGCACCGGCACCTAAAGCCGGAGTGTCTGCCGTTCCACCACGCCCGCAAGCACGTTCAGAATACCGCCCACCGATCCGGACGGAGTTGTCGGTGGCCGCCACTACGGTGGAGCACAACGTGCAGAAGGCGGTCCCCATGCGCTCTACCGCTCAGTTCAATAAGGTCCAACAACTCATCGCGGCTGGGGTCAACGACTGTGCGATCGCCCGGGAAACGGGTATACCGCGCCGCACGGTGTGTGACTGGAGGCGGGGCACCCGTTCGAAGAGACCTCGGGACGCCTGCCGTACTCACGATTTCAGCGGAATTCCCAGCGCTCCCTACGCCTACCTTCTCGGTCTCTATCTCGGGGACGGCTACATAAGTCGGAACAGGCGGGTCTGGCACCTGCGCATCACACTCGACAAGAAGTACCCCGGCATAGTGCAAAGCTGCCGGGTGGCGATCGACACGATCATGCAGGGGCAACGTTCCGGGGTGTACATCCGCCCACAGGGGTGCGTCGACGTGTACCTAACGTCCAAGCACTGGCCCTGCCTCTTCCCCCAACACGGCCCCGGCCAGAAACACACCCGACCGATCATCTTGCAGCCCTGGCAGCAAGCTCATGTCGACGCCGCCACCGAGGACTTCATCCGCGGGCTGATTCACAGCGACGGCTGTCGGGTCGTCGCCAACGATCGTGGGGTGGCCAGCGTCCGCTACCACTTCACCAATCACTCCGCCGATATCCGCACTCTGTACTGCGCGGCGTTGGACAGGTTGGGCATCCCGTGGACACAGAACAGCCGCTACGTCATCGCGGTCTACCGAAAGGCCGCGACCGCCCGCCTCGACGAGTTTGTCGGGCCCAAGGCCTGACCAGCCGAAGCGACAATCCCGCACGGTACCTTTGACGCATGTCCACTACACGGCGTAGGAGGCCGGCGCTCATTGCGCTGGTGATCCTCGGCGCCGTCGGCTGCCTGCTGCTGGCTTGGTGGCAGTGGACCCGCTTCGAGTCGGCCTCGGGCACCTTCCAGAACCTGGGCTACGCACTGCAGTGGCCGATGTTCGCGGGCTTCTGCGTGTACGCCTACTACAAATTCGTGCGCCTGGAAGAGGCACCGCCCGCCGAAGTCAAGCGCGATACCGAGATCCCGGCTGGCCTGCTTCCCGAGCGTCCGAAGACCACGACCAACGACGACGACCCGACCCTCCGCGAATACAACGCCTACCTCGCCGAGCTTGCACAAAAGGATAAGGAAGACACCGAATGACCTCCCCCGAAACACCCGCATCCGCCGCGTCCGTCGAATCCATCCGCAAGGCGCTGCTCAGCTACCGCGTGATGGCATGGGCAACGGGCCTGTGGCTGATCGCGCTGTGCTACGAGATGGTGATGAAGTACATCTTCAAGGATGCCTCGCTGAGCTGGATCGGCATCGTGCACGGTTGGGTGTACTTCGTCTACCTGCTGTGCACCGCGAACCTGGCGGTCAAGGCGCGCTGGCCCATCGGCCGCGCCATCGGCACGCTGATCTCCGGCACCGTGCCGCTGCTGGGCATCATCGTCGAGCACTTCCAGACGCAAGACGTGAAGAAGCGCTTCGGTCTCTGATTTCGGCCGATCACACCAGCGCCCGCAGCGCTGGCACCAGCAAGGCCAGCGCGCGCCCGCGGTGCGAGTCCGCATCCTTCTCGGCCGGGCTCAGCTCGGCGGCCGACCGATCGGACCCGGCCGGCACGAAAATCGGGTCGTAGCCGAAGCCGCCGTCCCCGCGCGGCGCCCGGGCGATGGTGCCGGCCCACTCGCCGCGAACCACGGTCTGCCCGGCCGCAGATACCAACGCACACGCCGAGACGAACGCACCGCCGCGCCGCTCGTCGGGCACGTCACGCAACTGGTTCAGCACCAGCTCGAGATTGGCGATGTCGTCACCGTGCCGGCCCGCCCACCGGGCCGACAGCACCCCGGGCATTCCGTTCAGTGCGTCGACGGCCAGCCCGGAATCGTCGGCCACCGCCGGGATCCCCGTCGCGGTGAACGCGTCACGCGCCTTGGCCAGCGCGTTCTCCTCGAACGTTGCACCGGTCTCCGGCGCCTCGTCGAAAGCGGGTACGTCGTCCAGCGACAACAGGTCCAGCCCGGCCACCCCGGCGGCGTCGAGCACGCGGCGCAACTCGGCCAGTTTCTTGGCGTTGCGGCTGGCGACGAGCAGTTGCACTAGCTTCCGAACGCTTTCTTCGTCGGTCCCGACGGCTCGGGCAGCACGCCCGGATACGGCAGCTCCAGCGCGGACCGCTGGATGGCGAACAGCTGATCGCAGGCAACCAGTGCGGCGTCGAGCATTTTGTCCAGGGTGGACCGCGGGAAGGTGGCGCCCTCACCGGTGCCCTGTACCTCGACCAGCGTGCCGGTATCGGTGGCGACGATGTTCATGTCGACCTCGGCGCGCGAATCCTCGGTGTAGGGCAGGTCCACCCGGACCCGGCCGTCGACCACGCCCACCGACACCGCGGCGATGGCGCACGACAGCGGCCGCGGATCGGACAACTTGTCTGCCGCCGCCAAGAACGTCACCGCGTCGGCGAGTGCGACATAGGCCCCGGTGATGGCGGCGGTGCGGGTGCCGCCATCGGCTTGCAGCACGTCGCAGTCGATGGCGATGGTGTTCTCCCCCAGCGCCCGCAGGTCGATGCACGCGCGCAGCGAACGGCCGATCAGCCGGCTGATCTCCTGCGTACGCCCACCCACGCGGCCCTTGACCGACTCGCGGTCCGAGCGAGAATGGGTCGCGGCGGGCAGCATCGCGTATTCGGCGGTGAGCCAACCCAATCCGGAACCCTTGCGCCAGCGCGGCACACCCTCGGTGACCGAGGCCGTGCACATGACCCGGGTCTGGCCGAATTCGACCAGCACCGATCCGGCCGGGTGGGAAGTGAATCCGCGGGTGATGACCACCGGTCGCAGTTCGTCGTCAAGCCTGCCGTCTTCTCGTCTGGACACCCGGCAACCCTATCGCCTGCGTTCAGCGGCGGGTGATGTCGATCGTCTCGTTGCAGACCACGGCATGCACCGGACCGTCGAACTCGGCCTTGGCCTCGCTGATCACGTCCTCGCGGGAAGTCCACGGCGGGATGTGGGTGAGCAGCAGTTCGCCGACGCCGGCCCGCGCGGCGATCTGCCCGGCCTCGGTACCGGACAGATGCAGTTTCGGTGGCCGGTCCGGCGAGTGGGTCCAGGACGCTTCGCACAAGAAGACATCGACGCCACGCGCCAACTCGACGACGGCGTCGCAGATGCCGGTATCCCCGCTGTAGGCGAACGTGACACCGTCACGGTCGGTGAAGCGCATCCCGTAGGACTCGGTCGGATGGCACACCAGCCGCGGTTGCACGGTCAGCGCGCCCAACTGGACGGTCTGCCCGTCCACCCACTGCCGGACGTCGAAGATGTCGGAGATGTCGTCGATCTCCCCGCCCTCGGGCGAGGAGGCGGCCCCCATCCGCTCGGCGGTGTCGGTCGGCCCGTACAGCAGGGCGCGTCCCACCGGCGGGCTGGGGTGATAGCGGCGCCACACGAACAGCCCGGGAAGGTCGAGGCAGTGGTCGGCGTGCAGATGGGAAAGCAGCACATTCACCGCGCCGGGGTCGGCGTGCCGCTGTAAGGCACCCAGCACACCGCCGCCGAAGTCGATGACGATCGGCGTGGTGTCGGGCTCGGTCAGCAGATAACCGGACGCCGGCGAATCGGGCCCGACCACACTGCCGGAACAACCCAGTACGGTGATTCGCACAGGGTCTAGCTTGCCACGTTTGCCATCCGCGGGACGAAAGCATCACCGCTTTGCGCGACAAGATTCATTTTCGCCCCACACAGTGACCGAGACCGCACCGCGGGATCTCAGCAAATGCGCGTCAACCGGGCAGTGCCGTGGCGCCGGCGCGGCGCTGCCTGGCCTTGCGCTCGCGCCCGGACAGCACGTACGCGGCGAAGACACCGGCCAGCGCGCCGCACAGGTGCGCCTGCCACGACACGCCAGGCGTCCCGGGCAGCACACCGAGCAGCACACCGCCGTAGATGAATGCCACCACCACGCCGACCACGATCTGCCATACGGTGCGGGTGAAGAAACCGAGCACGATGACGAAGGTCAGCCAGCCCATGATCAGCCCGGAGGCGCCGACATGGATGGTGGTGCACTGGATCCCGACGTACGGGCAGTGCGCGCCGATATTGCCGATGAGCCAGGTGCCGAACCCGCCCAGGATCCAGATGATCGCCGTCGCGGCCAGGAATCGTCCGTACCCCGACAGGCTGGCCAGAAAGCCGAAGATCAACGCAGGCACCGTGTTGGCAACCAGGTGTGGCCATCCGCTGTGCAGCAGCGGGGCCCACAGGATGCCCCAGAGCCCATCGGTGTGCAGCGGCTGAATGCCGTCCTGGTCGAGCCGACCGCGGAACACCGTGGCATCGACGGCTTCGATGACATACAGCGCGGCGACGAACAGCACCACCGTCGCCCCGCCGAGTTTCCAGGCGGCCGGCTTCTTCTCGGCGGGCGTGACCGGAACGGTCACGGATGCCGCCGTTCGACTACGCCCATAGCTGCCCTTCCAACGCGTCCTCGGCGTCATCCAGGCTACCGGCGTAGGCACCGGTGGACAGATACTTCCATCCGGCGTCGCAGACGGTGAACGCGATGTCGGCGCGTTCACCGGACTTGATCGCCTTGGCCGCCATGCCCAGCGCGGCATGCAGGATCGCACCGGTGGAGATACCGGCGAAGATGCCCTCCACCTCGACGAGTTCGCGGGTCCGCTTGACCGCGTCGAAGGCGCCCACCGAGTACCGGGTGGTCAGGATGTCCGGGTCGTACAGTTCAGGCACGAAACCTTCGTCGATGTTGCGCAGCGCGTACACGCCCTCGCCGTAACGCGGTTCGGCGGCCACGATCTGGACGCCGGGGACATGCTCGCGCAGGAACCGGCCGGTCCCCATCAGCGTTCCGGTGGTGCCGAGCCCGCCGACGAAATGGGTGATCTCGGGTAGGTCGGCCAGCAGTTCGGGCCCGGTGCCCTCATAGTGCGCGGCGGCATTGGCCGGGTTGCCGTATTGGTACAGCATCACCCAGGAGGGGTTCTGGGCGGCAAGTTCTTTCGCATAGGCGACGGCGGTGTTCGACCCGCCCTCGGCCGCGCTGAAGATGATCTTGGCGCCGTAGAGCTCGAGCAGCTGGCGCCGCTCGATCGAGGTGTTCTCCGGCATCACGCAGATCATCCGGTAGCCCTTGAGCAAAGCGGCCATGGCCAGTGAGATTCCGGTGTTGCCACTGGTGGGCTCGAGCAGTGTGTCACCGGGCTTGATCAGCCCGTCGCGCTCGGCCTGCTCGATCATCCGCAACGCCGGCCGGTCCTTGATGGACCCGGTCGGGTTGCGGTCCTCCAGCTTGGCCCACAACCGCACGTGCGGTCCGTTCTCGTCATCTTCCCAGCGCGGCGAGAGCCGCTGCAGCCCGACGAGCGGTGTGTTCCCGAGCGCCTCCAGCAGCGAGTCGTACCGCACGACTCAGCCGCCTGCGACGGCAGGCAGGATGGTGACCGAGTCGCCGTCACTGATGGCGGTGTCCAGACCGCCGGAGAAGCGGACGTCCTCGTCGTTGACGTAGATGTTGACGAAGCGGTGCAATTTGCCGTTGTCCACCAGTCGCGCGGAGATGCCGGAGTAATTGGCCTCCAGGTCGGTGATGACGGCGGCCAGGGTGTCGCCGGTGGCGCTCACCCGCTTCTCGCCGCCGGTGTGCGGACGAAGGATCGTCGGGATCGAGACGGTTACTGCCACGGTCGTTCCTTACTGATAGTTCTCAACGATGGACACGGGTTCTTCGGTAACGGCCCCGTCCACGATGCGATAGCTGCGCAGCTCGTGCTGCTCGGGGTCGCGGGTCGAGACCAGAACGTAGTGCGCCTCGGGCTCGGACGCGAACGAGACGTCGGTGCGGCTGGGGTAGGCCGCGGTGGCGGTGTGGGAGTGGTAGATGACGACGGGGACCTCGTCGTTGGTGTCCATCTCACGCCAGACCGTGAGTTGCTCGGCCGAGTCGAAGCGGTAGAACGTCGGCGACCGCTCGGCGTTGATCATCGGGATGAAACGCTCGGCGCGATCCGAACCCTCGGGTCCGGCGATCACGCCGCAGGCCTCGTCCGGGTGGTCGGCGCGCGCGTGGGCGACCATGGCGTCCACCAGGTCGGCGCGGATCACCAGCACGTCAGGTCTCCGTTCGTCGGGGGAATGCTCCGGGCAACATGTCGCGGTAGGTGGGTATTCCTGCCAACGACTCGGCTGCCAGCACTCCTACCAGGACGGCGCGGGCCAAGCAATCCGCGGCGGCGGCCCCCACCGCGGTGAGCACCCCGGTCTCCGGTGACATGGCCGCCGGCGTCTTCGGGTTCGGCGGGACCTGCACCGCGCCCGTCGCCAGCGCGAAGACCGTGTCCCCGTCCAACGGAGTGTGCGCCGGCCGGATGGCATGAGCGAGCCCGTCCTGGGCGGCGACGGCGACCCGCCGACAGCCGGCCGGGGTGAGCGCGGCGTCGGTGGCCACCACCGCGATGGTGGTGTTCAGCGGTCCGCTCTTCTTGTCCAGGGCGGCATACGCGGCGATCTGGTCGGCGGGCGGCGGGGTGAGGCCGAACTCCGCGGTCAGCGAAGCCATCCAGGGCAGCCCGGTCGCCGGGTCGACGACATTGCCGCCGGGGTTGACGGCCACCACCGCTCCGACGGTGACACCGATGTCGGGCAGCCTGACCGACGCGGTGCCCAGCCCACCTTTGAGGACGCCGGCGCGGGCGCCGGCCCCCGCTCCGACATTGCCGGTCGGCACGTGGGTGGTCGCAGCCTGCGCGGCGGCGTAGCCGAACTCCGCCGTCGGCCGGCATCCCCAGCCGCCGACGGGCAGGTCGAAGATCACCGCGGCGGGCACGATCGGCACGACGCCGCCGTCCATCGCCACGCCGCGGCCATGCTCCTCCAGCCAGGTCATCACGCCGTCGGCGGCGGCCAAACCGTAGGCACTGCCGCCCGTCAGCACCACGGCATCCACGTGGCGGACGCTGTTGGCGGGATCGAGCAGGTCGGTTTCCCGGCTGCCGGGTGCGCCGCCGCGGCAGTCCACTGCGGCGGTGGTGCCCGGTGGCGCCACCACGACGGTGGTGCCGCAGGCCCAGCCGCTGCCGAGCGTCGCGTCGGCGTCGATGCGATGGTGGTGGCCGACGAGGATGCCCGCCACATCGGTGATGGAACCAGTCACCGGATCATCTGCCCATCATTCCGAGCACCAGGTACTCCTGCAGCACGGTCAGCCATTGGTAGACATCCAGATGCCCGGCCATCGGATGCTCGGGGGGTAGCCGATCCAGCCCGTCGGGCCCGATGTCGAGCATGGCACCCAGCGCCAGCCGCACGTCGTTGACCGCCGCTGCCCACGCCTGCGCATCGTCTTCGCTCAATTCGAACTTGCCGCCACCGTCCGGGAGCGTCTGCAGAAGGCGTTGCGCCGCTTCCCGTTTCGCATCGATGATGGTGGGTTCGTGTAGGCTGCGCAGCGCTCGGTTGAGGCTTTCGGCGGCCGTCGCACCCGCTGGGTGCTCATTGCGGGCCCGGAAGAAGTCCGGCAGCAGTCGCCGCATCGTGTCGTCCTCGGGCGGCTGCGAATGGCCGGTGCGGATGCCGGTGAGATCGGCGAGCTCGTCGGAGGGCGCCGACGACTCGCGGTCGTCGAGCATCTCCACCATCGACGTCACCAGGTTGCGCAGCAGGGCGGCCTCGTGTCCGGCCAGGGCCGACCGGAAGCGCGGGCCGGCGGGGCCGTCCACCCGTTTCCACTTACGCACGCGCTCAGCGGTCCTGCTGCATCGTCGCCCACAGGCCGGCCGCATGAAGTTTCGTCACGTCGACCTCCATGGATTCGCGGCTGCCTGCGGACACCACGGCCTTGCCGTCGTTGTGCACCTGCAGCATCAGCTTGGTCGCGTGCGGTTCGCTGTACCCGAACAGCTTCTGGAAGACGTACGTCACGTAGGACATCAGGTTGACCGGGTCGTCCCAGACGATCGTCACCCAGGGACTGTCGGCCGCGGCGTCTTCGTCGCGACCGATGTCGGACTTGTGCTCCTCACGGGTACCCGGACGAGTCCGCGCTGGGGTAACCATGCGGCTCACGATACCGGGACGGGTTCACGCACCGAGAATCGGAACGGTGCAGATACGGTTACCCACGTGAGCGTTCAGCGAGGAGCCGAAGGCGGATCGCGCATGAGGTTCAGCGAGGAGCCGAAGGCGGATCGCGCATGAGCTTCAGCGTGGAGCCGAGTACCGCCACGAGTACCGCACTGTTGACGGACAAGTACGAGCTGACCATGCTGGCGGCCGCCCTGCGCGACGGCTCCGCGCACCGTCGTTGCACCTTCGAGGTGTTCGCCCGCCGGCTACCCGAGGGCCGGCGCTACGGTGTGGTCGCCGGCACCGGTCGATTCCTGGACGCGCTGGCGAACTTCAGGTTCGACGACGCCGAGTTGGCATCGGTAGCCGGATTCCTGGACCAGGCCACGCTGGATTATCTGGCCGGCTACCGATTCTCCGGAGACGTCGACGGCTACTCCGAGGGTGAGCTGTACTTCCCCGGCTCCCCCGTGTTGTCCGTGCACGGCACGTTCGCCGAATGCGTCGTGCTGGAAACCCTTGCGCTGTCGATCTTCAACCACGACAGTGCCATCGCGGCGGCCGCAGCCCGGATGGTCACCGCCGCCGAGGGCAGGCAACTGATCGAGATGGGATCGCGGCGCACCCACGAGCGGGCCGCCACCGCCGCCGCCCGAGCCGCCTGGATCGCCGGTTTCACCGGCACCTCGAATCTGGCCGCTCAACACGAGTACGGCGTTCCCGCACTGGGCACCAGCGCCCACGCCTTCACCCTGTTGCACACCACCGACGCCGGCCCCGACGAGCGCGCGGCGTTCCAGGCACAGGTCGATGCTCTCGGCGTCGGCACCACCCTGCTGGTGGACACCTACGACATCACCGTCGGCGTGGCGAACGCCATCGCCGTGGCAGGCCCGGGGCTGGGCGCGGTGCGCATCGACTCCGGCGACCTCGGTGTGCTGGTCCGCCAGGTCCGTGAACAACTCGACGAACTCGGCGCCACCGGCACCAAGATCGTGGTCTCCAGCGATCTCGACGAGTTCGCCATCGCTGCGCTGCGCGCCGAGCCCGTCGACAGCTACGGCGTGGGCACCTCGCTGGTCACCGGGTCCGGTGCACCGACCGCGGGCATGGTCTACAAGCTGGTCGAGGTCGACGGCCTGCCCGTCCAGAAACGCAGTGCGCACAAGGAATCTCACGGCGGCCGCAAGGCGGCGCTGCGGCTGGCCAAACCGTCGGGCACGGTGGTCGAAGAGGTCGTCCACCTCGCCGGGCGCCCGCCGCAGACCGACCCGAACCTGACGGCACGGCCGCTGACCGTCGACCTGGTGCGCGGTGGCGTGCGGGTCGGTGACGACGGCGACCTGGCGGCCGCCCGGGAGCGGGTCGCGGCCGGGCTGCACAGCCTGCCGTGGGACGGCCTGGGACTGTCCCGAGGTGAGCCGGCCATTCCGACCCGGCTCGTCACCTCCACGTGACCGGGACACCGGTCAGCGACCTGCTCGCCACTGCCGTCACCGCGCTGGGCGGCAGCCAGCGCGACGGCCAGATCCAGATGGCCGAGGCGGTGGCCCGGTCCTTCGACACCGGCGAACACCTCGCGGTGCAGGCCGGCACCGGCACCGGAAAGTCGCTGGCCTACCTGGTGCCGGCCATGGCACGGGCGGCGTCCGGGCATGCCCCCGTCGTCGTCTCCACCGCCACCATCGCGTTGCAACGCCAGCTGGTCGACCGCGATCTGCCCCGGCTGGCCGATGCGCTGGCCACCGCCCTGCCGAGCAAACCCACCTTCGCGCTGCTCAAAGGTCGCGGAAACTATCTGTGCCTGAACAAGATCCACAACGGCGCCAATTCCGACCCGGCCGACGACCGGCCGCAGGAAGAGCTGTTCGACCCGGTTGCCGCGACGGCGCTGGGCCGGGACGTGCAGCGGCTGACGAAGTGGTCGTCAGACACCGAGACCGGGGACCGCGACGAACTGGTGCCCGGCGTGCCGGACCGGTCCTGGAGTCAGGTCAGCGTGTCGGCGCGCGAATGCATCGGCGTGGCCCGCTGCCCGTTCGGCACCGACTGCTTCTCCGAACGCGCCAGGGCCAAGGCGGGCACTGCCGACATCGTCGTCACCAACCATGCACTCCTGGCCATCGACGCCATCGCCGACGCCTCGGTGCTACCCGAGCACGACCTGCTGGTGGTCGACGAGGCACACGAGCTCGTCGACCGGGTCACCGCGGTGGCCACCGGCGAGTTGTCGGCCGCGGCGCTCGGGGCGGCGCAGCGCCGGGTCGGTCGTCTGGTCGCCCCCGAACTCGTCGACCGGTTGGACGCCGCGGGCGCCACCCTGGCCGCGGCGATCCACGACGGCGAACCGGGCCGCATCGATTATCTCGACGACGAGTTGGCGACCTATCTGACCGCGCTGCGCGATGCCGCGCACACCGTGCGTTCGGCCATCGACACAGCACCCACCGATCCGCAGGCCGCCGCGGCACGGACCGAGGCGATGACGGCGGTGACCGAGATCGGTGATATCGCCGCCCGCATGCTGGATTCCTTCGTGCCGGCCATCCCCGATCGGCTCGACGTGGTGTGGCTGGACCACGAGGAGACAAAGAGTTCCGGCAAGCGCGCGACCCTGCGCGTGGCCCCGCTGACGGTGTCAGGTCTGTTGCGCACCAGAATCTTTGCCCGTTCCACCGTGGTGCTGACATCGGCCACCCTGACCCTGGGTGGCAACTTCGACGCCATGGCCGCCGGCTGGGGACTCGGCGGCGAGGGCACCGGGACCGCTTGGCGCGGAATCGATGTCGGGTCACCGTTCGAACATGCCAAGTCCGGGATCCTGTACGTCGCCAAACACCTGCCCGCGCCGGGCCGGGACGGGGTCGGCTCCGAGCAGCAACTCGACGAGATCGCCGAACTGATCACCGCGGCGGGCGGGCGGACCCTCGGATTGTTCTCCTCGATGCGCGCGGCCAGGGCCACCGCCGAGGTGATGTCGACCCGGCTGGACACCCCGGTGCTGTGCCAGGGCGAGGATTCCACGGCCACCCTGGTGCAGCGATTCGCCGACGATGCCGAAACCTCGCTGTTCGGCACGCTGTCGCTGTGGCAGGGCGTCGACGTGCCCGGTCCGTCGCTGTCGCTGGTGATCATCGACCGGATTCCGTTCCCACGGCCGGACGACCCGCTGCTCACCGCGCGGCAACGGGCCATTGCCGCGCGCGGCGGCAACGGGTTCATGGCGGTCGCCGCCAGCCATGCCGCCCTGCTGTTGGCCCAGGGCGCCGGCAGGCTGTTACGCCGGGTGGACGACCGCGGCGTGGTCGCCATCCTGGATTCGCGGATGGCGACAGCCCGCTACGGCGGATACCTGCGCTCCTCGCTGCCGCCGTTCTGGGCGACCACCGACACCGAACGCGTCCTCGCCGCGCTGCGGCGGTTACGCGGCGATTGATCAACCCGCCCCGCGCAGCGCCAGGTCACTTATCCTTTCGGTCATGAATCGGCGGAGGCCCGCAGGCGCCCGGATGCGCACGGTGCTCGCCGCGTGCGCACTGCTGCTGCTGACGTCCTGCGCGAACACCCTGCAAGGCCACGCGGTATCGGTGTTCGCCGACCCGTTCCGGGTGGCCGGGATGCCTGCCACCGACGGCCCGACCGGGCTGCGCGACGACGCCGCCGACCCGACCCGCGAGGTGCGCGATACCGACGGAGGCCGAATCGACCACCTGGCCGCGAGCTCGGTCAGCGATATCGAGGAGTTCTGGCACCAGGCGTATCCCGAGGCGTTCGACGGTGACTTCGTTCCGGTCGACGAGTTGATCTCGTGGGACGCGGACGGATTCGACGGCGAGTTCTGCGGCTCGGACACCTACAACCTGGTCAACGCCGCCTACTGCTACGGCGACAACACCATCGGCTGGGACCGCGGAGTGCTGCTGCCCTCGCTGCGCAAGGCCAACGGTGACATGGCCGTCACCATGGTGCTGGCGCATGAGTACGGACACGCGGTGCAGAAGCAGGCCGGCCTGGCCGGCCGGTCCACCCCCACCCTGGTGTCCGAGCAACAGGCCGACTGCCTGGCCGGGGTGTACCTGCGCTGGGTCGCCGAGGGGCACTCCAAGCGCTTCACCCTGTCGACCGGCGACGGCCTGAACAACCTTCTGGCGGCGATGATCTCGTTCCGGGACCCACTGCTGAACGCGGGCGATGCGTCGGCCGGTGAGGACGAACACGGCTCGGCGTTCGAGCGGGTGTCGGCGTTCCAGTTCGGTTTCACCGACGGTGCGGCGTCGTGTGCGTCGATCGATCCGGCCGAGATCAAGCAGCGCCGCGGCGACCTACCGGTCTTGCTGCCGGAGGATCAGTCCGGCGAGCTGCAGATCACCGAATCGTCGGTGCGCTCGATCGTCGATGCCATGGGCATCCTGTTCGCCCCGCAGAACCCGCCGCAGCTGCGCTTCGACCGCCCGAACTGCCCCGACGCGCACTCCGACGCCGCGGTGACCTTCTGCCCCGCCGACAACACCATCGCGGTGGACCTGCCTGCGTTGGAGGCGATGGGTGCGCAGTCCGACGACGGCACCGGCCTGACGACCGGGGACAACACCGCGTACTCGGTGCTGGTATCCCGCTACATGCAATCGATCCAGCACGAGCGCGGCGGCGTGGCGCTCGACAGCGCCGCGGCGGCGCTGCGCACCGCCTGCCTCACCGGCGTCGCGACGGTGAAGATGACCCGCGAGGTGAACACACCGGACGGCAACACGATTCAGCTCACCGCCGGTGATGTCGACGAAGCCGTCTCCGGCATTCTCATCAACGGACTGGCCGCCAGCGACGTCAACGGCGAATCGGTGCCCTCGGGTTTCTCGCGGATCGACGCGTTCCGCGTCGGCGTACTCGGCGACGCGGACCGTTGCTTCAAACGGTTCCCCTGAGCCGCCCGGCTCAGCCGACCGGAAGCCGCAGCACGTAGCCGGCCTCCAGGGCGACCCACAGCGCACCGTCGGGCGCCACCGCGAGCCCATGCGGTTCGCTTCCCGCAGGCAAGTCGATGGTGGCCACCTCGCCGTCGGCTCCGACGCGCGCCAGCTGGTCGGCGCCCCACAGGCTGACCCAGACGCCGTCGGCCGCGTCGGCCACCACCGCGTGCGGCTTGCCGGGCAGGTCGAGTTCCTGGATGGCCTCGTTCATCGGGATGCGGCCGAGCTTGTCGACACCGATGGCCGTGAACCACACCGCGTCGTCATGGGTCGCGGTGATGCCCACCGGGCCGGCCGACGGGGTCGGCGTCTGCCGGATGCTGACCGTGCCCGCCATGTCCACCCGGCCGATCGCGCTGGCGGCGTTGAGCGTGAACCACACCGCGCCGTCGGGTCCGGCGGTGATCATCGACGGGGTGCCACCGGGTACCGCCACCACGTCGACGGCACCGCCGGTATCGACCCGCCCCACCGCACCCGAGCCCATCGCGGTGAACCACAGCGCATCATCCGGGCCCACACAGAGCCCGAAAGGCGCACTGCCATGCGGTAATTCGATACTGGTGTGAGTGCCGTCGCGCTCGATGCGACCGATCCGGTCATCCCCACTACGGGTGAACCACAGCGCCCCGTCGGAGCCGACGGTGATGATGGACGGCTTGCTCTGCGGATGCACCGGATAGACGTCGAGCCGGCCGTCGGCGGTGATACGCGCGATCTCGCCGCTGTGCACGAGCGTCACCCACACGGCTCCGTCGGGTCCGGCGGCCAGGGCATACGGCCCGCCGGGCACGGCGACGTCG
Source organism: Mycolicibacterium chengduense (assembly GCF_033741155.1). NCBI lineage: Bacteria > Bacillati > Actinomycetota > Actinomycetes > Mycobacteriales > Mycobacteriaceae > Mycobacterium > Mycolicibacterium chengduense. Next base: position 30,876 of record NZ_JAWQNH010000012.1, read on the forward strand.
AGGGCCCGGCTCACGACGCGAGCGTGACGAGCCCGAGCTCGTTGGCGCCGGCCAGCAACCGGTGCTGCGGTAGCACCCGCACCGTGTAGCCGACCGAGCCGGCAACGGGCAGCGGCGTGCTGGTGGAGAAGACGTGCTTGCCACCGTCGGCGGTGCTGATGTGCGCCATCGGCACGGTGACCGGGTTCTGCAGCACGTCGGCCGCGTCGACACCGCCGACCACGGCCTGCACCACCACCTCGTCGGGCGCCAACCCGGCCAGGTCCACCGTGGCGGTCAGGGTCAGCTCGCTGCCCAGCAGTGGGGTATCGGGCAACCCGTAGCTGTCCACGTCGGTGATCTGGATCTTCGGCCAGGCCGCGGTGATGCGGCGGCGGTATTCGGCCAGTTGCCGGGCGGCGCCGAAGGGATCACTGGACGAATCGCCGTCGGGTCCTTCACCGGATTCCAGGGTGGCCCGTAACGACTGCGCCGCCGGCGCGTAGTACTTCTCGGTGTAGTCCCGCACCATCCGGGAGGCCAGCACCTTGGGGCCGAGCACCTGCAGCGTGTGACGCACCATCTCGACCCACCGGGTCGGCACGCCGTGTTCGTTGCGTTCGTAGAACTTGGGCGTGACCGAGGCTTCCAGGAGGTCGTACAGCGCACCGGCCTCGATATCGTCGCGGCGGCCCTCGTCGGCCAGTCCGTCGGCCGTCGGTATCTCCCACCCGTTCTCGCCGTCGTACCACTCGTCCCACCAGCCGTCGCGGATCGACAGGTTCAGGCCGCCGTTGAGCGCGCTCTTCATGCCCGATGTTCCGCAGGCCTCCAGCGGGCGCAGCGGATTGTTCAACCAGACATCGCAACCCCAGTACAGCAACCGGGCCATCGACATGTCGTAGTCGGGCAGGAAGGCGATGCGGTGCCGCACCTCGGGACGGTCGGCGAAGCGCACGATCTGTTGGATCAACGCCTTGCCCCCGTCGTCGGCCGGGTGCGATTTACCGGCCACGATCAGCTGCACCGGCCTTTTCTCGTCGAGCAGCAGCTTCTCCAGCCGGTCGGGATCGCGCAGCATGAGGGTCAGCCGCTTGTAGGTCGGTACCCGCCGGGCGAATCCGACCGTCAACACCTCCGGGTCGAACGCGGTGGCGATCCAGCCCAGCTCCGCCTCCGACGCGCCGCGCTCCAGCCAGGACCGGCGTAGCCGGGCGCGCACATCGTCGACAAGCAGAGCCCGCAGCTGAGAGCGGATCCACCACAGGTGACCAGGGTCGACCTGCTGCAGTCGCTGCCAGGTTTCGGCCTCGTTGAGCGAGCCAAGGTCGTCCCCGACCAGTTCACGCGCGAGTTCGACCCACTGCGGGGCGGCCCAGGTCGGCGCGTGCACCCCGTTGGTGATCGAACCGATGGGCACCTCGGTGGCGTCGAACCCCGGCCACAGCTCGCTGAACATCTCCCGGCTGACCCGCCCGTGCAGCAGCGACACTCCGTTGGCACGTTGGGCCAGCCGCAGCCCCATGTGCGCCATATTGAATTTCGTGGGGTCGTCCTCGGCGCCGAAGGAGATGATCCGGTCCAACGGAACACCCGGCAGCAGAGCCGGATTCGCGTCGGCCCCGGCACCGAAGTAACGCTTGACCAACTCCACCGGGAACCGGTCGATACCAGCGGGCACCGGGGTATGCGTGGTGAACACCGTCGACGACCGCACCACCGTGAGCGCGGTGTCGAAATCCAGTCCGGCATCGATGAGCTCACGGATGCGCTCGGCACCGAGGAAGCCGGCATGCCCCTCGTTCATGTGAAACACCTCGGGCGCGGGACGGCCCTCGATCTCGGTATACGCGCGGATGGCGCGCACCCCGCCGACACCGGCCAGGATCTCCTGCTTGATGCGGTGCTCCTGATCCCCGCCGTAAAGCCGGTCGGTGACGGCGCGCAGGTCGTGCTCGTTCTCGCCGATATCGGAATCGAGCAGCAGCAACGGAATTCGCCCCACCTGGGCCACCCAGACATGGGCCGACAGTGTCGCCCCGTCGGGCAGCGCGAGCTCGATGAGCACCGGCTCTCCGTCGGCCCTGGTGAGCAGGCGCAGCGGCAGGCCCTGCGGATCGAGTGAGGGGTAGTTCTCGTGCTGCCAACCGTCGGCGGTCAGCGATTGGCGAAAGTAACCGGATCGGTAGTACAGGCCGACGCCGATCAGCGGCAGACCGAGATCAGACGCCGATTTCAGGTGATCACCGGCGAGGATGCCCAAACCGCCCGAGTAGTTCGGCAACACCTCGGCGACACCGAACTCCATGGAGAAATAAGCGATCCCGCTGGGCAACGCGTCCCCGGCGGCCTGCTTCTCCTGGTACCAGAGCGGACGGGTCAGGTAGTCGTCGAGGTCCGCGGCCAACCGGTCGACCCGGTCCAGGAAACCGCCGTCGACCGCGAGCTCGTCCAACCGCTGCGGACTGACACCGCCCAGCAATGCGACGGGATCCTGCCCGACCTGCTGCCACAGGTCGGCGTCGATGGCGGCGAACAAGTCCTGGGTCGGTTTGTGCCAGGACCACCGCAGATTGATGGACAGGCGTTCCAGCGCGCCCAGGCGATCGGGAAGGTGTGCTCGGACAGTGAACCGACGAAGAGCTTTCACGTGGCTCCACCTTACTGACTTGCCCTCGGCGCAGCAGGGCGTCTCCGAACGTGAGCCAACGGGTGGATTACAGAGTGACCTCATCGGGCACTCTGGGGCCGAGGGGCCACTACGGTGGTTGGCAACGCGCGGTGAAAGAGCCGCGCCCGCACAAGGGAGTTTATGGGTGCCCGGTCGTATCGAGATCGATGACGTCGCGCCCGTACTGTCCGGTGGCCGTTTCCCCGCCAAGGCCGTGGTCGGCGAAGTGGTGCCCGTGAGCGCGGCGGTGTGGAGGGAAGGCCACGACGCGGTGGCCGCGACGCTGGTGGTGCGCTATCACGGCTCGGCATATCCGCAGTTGGTCGAGGATCCGCCGGGCCTGTCGTCCGCCCCGCGGCCCCCCGTGGCTCCGCCGCGGATCAAACCGCAGGCGCTGCCGATGGCGCTGGGACGCACCCCCGACGTGTTCCACGGCCAGTTCATCCCGGACAGGGTTGGATTGTGGACGTACCGGGTAGATGGGTGGGGTGACCCGATCAGCACCTGGCGTAAGGCGGTCACGGCCAAACTCGACGCCGGCCAGGGCGAGAGCGAGTTGTCCAACGATCTGCTGGTCGGTGCGCAGCTGCTCGAGCGCGCCTCGACGGGGGTTCCCCGCGAACACCGAGAGCCGTTGTTGGCGGCGGCAGCAGCCCTGCGTACCCCGGGGGATCCACTGACCCGCGCCGCGGCCGCGCTGTCCCCCGCGGTCGGCGAGCTGCTGCGCAAGTATCCGCTGCGCGAATTACTCACCCGCGGTGACCAATACGGCGTCTGGGTGGATCGCCCACTGGCCAGGTTCTCGGCGTGGTACGAGCTCTTCCCGCGGTCGACGGGAGGCTGGGATGCCGACGGCAACCCGGTGCACGGCACGTTCGCCACCGCAGCCAAGGACCTGCCGCGTATCGCCCGGATGGGTTTCGACGTCGTCTATCTGCCGCCGATCCACCCGATCGGCAAGGTGCACCGCAAAGGACGGAACAATGCGGTGACCGCCGAGGCCGGCGATGTCGGTTCGCCGTGGGCAATAGGCAGCGACGAGGGCGGCCATGATGCCGTGCATCCCGATCTGGGTGGGATCGAAGCCTTCGATGATTTCGTCGCTGCCGCGGCCGATCAGGGACTGGAGGTGGCCCTGGATCTCGCGCTGCAGTGCGCCCCCGACCATCCATGGGCCAAGGCTCACCCGGAATGGTTCACCGTACTGCCCGACGGGACCATCGCCTATGCGGAGAATCCGCCGAAGAAGTACCAGGACATCTATCCGCTGAACTTCGACAACGACCCGGCCGGCCTCTATGCGGAGGTGCTGCGGGTGGTGCAGCACTGGATCGCGCACGGCGTCAAGATCTTCCGGGTTGACAACCCGCACACCAAGCCACCGAACTTCTGGGCCTGGTTGATCGGCAAGGTCAAGGACGAGAACCCTGACGTACTGTTCCTGTCCGAGGCGTTCACCCGCCCGGCTCGGCTGTACGGTTTGGCCAAACTCGGCTTCACCCAGTCGTATTCGTACTTCACCTGGCGGACCGCCAAATGGGAGATCACCGAATTCGGCCAGGAGATCGCCAAGTACGCCGACTGCGCCCGCCCCAACCTGTTCGTCAACACGCCCGACATCCTGCACGAATCGCTGCAGCACGGCGGTCCCGGCATGTTCGCCATCAGGGCGGCGCTGGCCGCTACCCTGAGTTCGGCGTGGGGCGTGTACTCCGGCTACGAACTCTTCGAACACGAAGCGGTGAAGCCAGGCAGCGAGGAGTACCTCAACTCCGAGAAGTACGAGCTGCGACCCCGAGATTTTGAGGCGGCCGTGGCCGCCGGCCGGTCTCTCGAACCGTTCCTAGCCAAGCTCAACGAGATTCGGCGACTGCACCCGGCGCTGGCACAACTGCGCACCATCACCTTCCACCACATCGACAACGATGCGCTGCTGGCGTACAGCAAGTTCGATCCGGTCAGCGGCGATTGCGTCCTGGTGGTGGTGACGCTCAACGCGTTCGGCCCCGAGGAGGGCACGCTCTGGCTGGACATGGGAGCGCTCGGGATGGAGCCCTACGAGCGATTCTGGGTGCGCGACGAGATCACTGGTGAGGAATACCAGTGGGGCCAGTCCAATTACGTGCGCCTGGATCCCGTCAAGACAATCGCCCATGTGATCAATATGCCGTTGATCCCGCACGACGTCCGACTGAACCTTCTTCGAAGGGAGTGAACCGATGACCCGGATCAACCCCATCACCAGCACCCACCTGCGTCCTCCCGACGCGGAGCTGCACCGGCTGCTGTCCGGGGAGCACCACGACCCGCATTCGGTGCTGGGTGCCCACGAATACGGTGACCACACCGTCATCCGTACGTTGCGCCCACACGCGGAGACGGTGGCCGCGGTGATCGGCGGCGTGCGCTACGAGGCCAGTCATGTCGACGGTGGCCTGTTCGCGGTGGCGGTCCCGATCACCGGGTTGATCGACTATCGCCTTGAGATCGGCTACCCGGGCGCTCCGATGCTCACCGTCGCCGACCCATATCGCTTCCTGCCCACCCTCGGTGAGATGGATCTGCACCTGTTCGCCGAAGGCCGCCATGAGCGGCTGTGGGAAGCGCTCGGCGCCCATCCGCGCACCTTCACCACCCCCGACGGCCAGGTGGATGGCGTGTCGTTTGCGGTATGGGCGCCGAATGCCAAGGGCGTCAGCCTGATCGGCGAGTTCAACCATTGGGTCGGTAACGAGGCGCCGATGCGCAGCCTCGGTTCCTCCGGCGTGTGGGAAGTGTTCTGGCCCGACTTCCCCGTCGGCGGCCTGTACAAATTCCGCGTGCACGGCGCCGACGGTGTGGTCACCGAGCGGGCCGACCCGATGGCGTTCGCGACCGAGGTGCCGCCGCACACCGCCTCCCGGGTCACCCTCAGCGACTACACGTGGAACGACGACGACTGGATGGCCGGACGGGTGCTGCGCAACCCGGTATTCGAGCCGATGAGCACCTACGAGGTGCACCTGATGTCCTGGCGCCCCGGACTGAGTTACCGCCAGTTGGCCGACGAGCTCACCGAATATGTTGTGGCCCAAGGTTTCACGCATGTCGAGTTGCTCCCGGTCGCCGAGCACCCCTTCGGCGGGTCGTGGGGTTACCAGGTGACGTCCTACTACGCCCCCACCTCGCGGTTGGGCACTCCCGACGAGTTCCGCCACCTGGTCGACACGCTGCACCAAGCCGGTATCGGCGTCATCGTGGACTGGGTGCCCGCCCACTTCCCCAAGGACGCGTGGGCGCTGGGCCGGTTCGACGGGACCGCGCTCTACGAACACGCCGACCCCCGCCGCGGTGAGCAACTCGACTGGGGCACCTACGTTTTCGACTTCGGCCGTGCGGAGGTGCGCAACTTCCTGGTCGCCAACGCGCTGTACTGGCTGCAGGAGTTCCACATCGACGGGCTGCGCGTGGATGCGGTGGCATCGATGTTGTACCTGGACTACTCACGGCCCGAAGGCGGTTGGACACCCAACAAGTACGGCGGCCGGGAGAATCTGGAGGCCGTGCAGTTCCTCCAGGAGATGAACGCCACGGTGCACAAGGTGCACCCCGGCATCGTCACCATCGCCGAGGAGTCCACCTCGTGGCCGGGTGTCACCCGCCCGACCAACCTTGGCGGCCTTGGCTTCTCGATGAAGTGGAACATGGGTTGGATGAATGACACCTTGGCCTACATCGCCAGGGACCCGATCCACCGCAGCTATCACCACCATGAGATGACCTTCTCGATGCTGTACGCGTTCAGCGAGAATTACGTGCTGCCGATCAGCCATGACGAGGTGGTGCACGGCAAGGGCACGTTGTGGGGCCGAATGCCGGGCAACGACCACACCAAGGCCGCGGGCGTGCGGGGACTGCTGGCCTACCAGTGGGCCCATCCGGGTAAGCAGCTGCTGTTCATGGGCCAGGAGTTCGGCCAGCGCGCCGAGTGGTCCGAGGAACGCGGACTGGACTGGTACCAGCTCGGCGAGCAGAGCTTCTCCACCGGAATCCAGCGCCTGGTCGCCGATATCAACGAGCTGTACCGGACCCGTCGCGCGCTGTGGTCGCGCGACACCGTGCCCGACGGTTACTCCTGGATCGACGCGAACGACTCGGCCAACAACGTGCTCAGCTTCCTGCGGTTCGGGGACGACGGGTCCGTGCTGGCCTGCGTGTTCAACTTCTCCGGAGCCGAGCATGCCCAATACCGGTTGGGCCTGCCCCACGCCGGTCGCTGGCGCGAGGTGCTCAACACCGATGCCACCATCTACAACGGTGCCGGCCTCGGCAATTTCGGCGCGGTCGAGGCCACCGCCGAGCCATGGCACGGTCGGCCCGCCTCTGCGGTCATGTCGCTGCCGCCGCTGGGTGCGCTCTGGTTCGAACCCGCCTGACCCCCTCCCGCCCAATTGATCTAAACGGGCGCAAAAGTGCCAGGCGGAGTGCGCCGAAACGTCGAATTGGGCGAGCTAGTAGAGCGCGTTGGCCAGATTGCGCCGGCCGGCGATGACGTCGGGGTCGGCGGCGTCGAACAGCTCGAACAGCTCGATCAGCCGGGTACGCACCGCCGTCCGGTCGTCACCGGCGGTGCGTTTCACCAGGGCGATGAGCCGGTTGAACGCCGCGGCGACGTCCTGCTGCAGGATCTCGACATCGGCGGCCGCGAACGCGGCCTCCAGATCATCAGGCGCCGCATCGGCCACCGCGATGGCGTCCTGAGGACGCGTGGTGGCCCGCTGCAGGAAGGTGATCTGCCGGATGGCGCCGGTGGCCTCCGGGTCGTTGGGCTTGCCGGCCAAGATGCCTTGGTAGGCGACCAGAGCCGCATCGAAATCGCCGTTGTCGAGGTGCGTGCGGGCGGCCTCCAACTCCGGGTCGACCTGCTCGGGCTCGTCACCCCCACCACTGAGCTTGCCTGCGGTGGCTTGGAGCAGCGAGTCGATCCACCGCCGCAACTGTTCGGGCGGCTGCGGACCCTGGAAGCTGGCGATCGGCTGCCCGCCCGCCAACGCCACCACGGTCGGCACCGCCTGCACACCGAACATCTGCGCCACCCGCGGCGTGGTGTCGACGTTGACCAGCGCCAGTGACCACTTGCCGCCGTCGGCCGAGGCCAACTCGCCCAGGATGTCGCCGAGGGCAGCGCTGGCCTCGCTGCGCGGCGTCCAGAGCAGCACCACGACGGGCACCTCACCGGAGCGGACCAGCACCTCGGCTTCGAGGTTGGCCTCGGTGACCTCGACGGCACCGGCCGGTGCCGTCGACGCCGCCCGAGCGGACGCGGGAGGTTGTTTCAGACCGGAGAGATCGACCGCGCCAGCCAGCGCGGGGCCGAGAGAAGAGCGGGGTCGTGTCACATCGACAAGTCTGTCACGTCCCCGAGGCAGTGGCCTCGGCCGGGCGTGTAGACCTGCCGAGACGCCCACTGCGCTCGGCCCACATGAGGAAGATCACACTCGCCAGCGGCACGATGCTGGCCAGCAACGCCAACACCCACGTGGCCGGCGACCACTTGAACGCCACTCCGACCAGCACCGCGAGCACCACGAAGGCAATGAAGACGCCCCCATGGATGGGCCCGAAGACCTTGACGCCGATCTCGGTGCGGGGTGTGCCCAGGTACTTGAAGTACATCCCCACCAGCAGACCGACCCAGCTGAGCGCTTCGGCCGCGGCGACCAGCCGGAACCAGCCTGCGGCGCGGTGACCATTGACGAGCAGTGCCATGGCCGCCATTGTGCCCGAACCGACGGCTGGCTACTACACGCTGTCGTTGAAGGTTGAGAAGGCGCTCAGGGACGGCGCAGGATCAGCGCATCGCCCTGTCCACCGGCACCGCACAGCGCCGCCACCGCGTAGCCGGAGCCCTTACGCGCCAACTCCAGCGCGGCATGCAGAGTGATCCGAGCGCCGGACGCCCCGATCGGGTGCCCGATCGCAATGGCGCCACCGTTGACGTTGACCTTGGCCGGATCGACCCCCAGCTCCTTGGTCGAGGCCAGCGACACCGCGGCGAACGCCTCGTTGATCTCGATGACGTCCAGCTGGTCGACGGTGATGCCCTCGCGCGAGATCGCTTTCTTGATGGCGTTGGCGGGCTGGCTCTGCAGCGTCGAGTCCGGACCGGCCACCACGCCGTGCGCGCCGATCTCCACCAACCACTGCAGGCCCAGTTCCTCGGCCTTGGCCTTACTCATCACCACGACGGCCGCGGCACCATCGGAGATCTGCGAAGCGGACCCGGCGGTGATGGTGCCGTCCTTGCGGAACGCCGGCTTGAGGCCGGCCAGCGACTCGGCGGTGGTGTTGGCCCGGATGCCCTCGTCCTCGGCGAACTCGATCGGGTCACCCTTGCGCTGCGGGATCGACACGGGCACAACCTCATCGGCGAAGATGCCATCCTTCCACGCGGCCGCGGCCTTCTGGTGCGACTGCGCGGCCAGCTCGTCTTGCTCGGCGCGGGTGAACCGGTCGACGTCGTTGCGCTGCTCGGTCAGCGCACCCATCGGCTGGTCGGTGAACACGTCATACAGCCCGTCATAGGCCATGTGGTCGAGCACGGTCACATCGCCGTACTTGTACCCCTCGCGGCTCTTGGGCAGCAGGTGCGGCGCCTGGCTCATCGACTCCTGGCCGCCGGCGACGACGACCTCGAACTCGCCAGCGCGGATCAACTGATCGGCCAGAGCGATCGCGTCGATACCGGACAGGCACATCTTGTTGATCGTCAGGGCGGGCACGTCCCACCCGATTCCGGCGGCGACGGCGGTTTGCCGCGCCGGCATCTGCCCGGCGCCTGCGGTCAGCACCTGACCCATGATCACGTAGTCGACGAGAGAGGGGTCGACACCCGCCTTCTGCAAAGCGCCTTTGATGGCAATGGCCCCGAGATCGCTGCCCGAAAAGTCCTTGAGCGAACCCATCAGCTTGCCCACCGGGGTCCGGGCCCCCGCCACGATCACCGAGGTCGTCATTTTCATCCTCCAAAGGTTCTGTAAAGCCGTTCGGCACCGCCCCGAACAGCCGTAGTGTGGCCTATCACACAGGCATAAAAGTCAGCATGTCAGGTTACTTTGAGTCTATGACCACCGAGCACGTCGACGCCCGACCGGCCCTTGCCAGCGCTTTGGTGACCGCGATCGACCATGTCGGCATCGCCGTGCCGGACCTGGATGCCGCGATCAAGTGGTACCACGACCATCTCGGCATGATCGTGCTGCACGAAGAGGTCAACGAGGAGCAGGGTGTCCGCGAGGCGATGCTCTCGGTGCGTGGCGCGGCCAAGGGCAGCGCGCAGATCCAGCTGCTGTCCCCCATCGACGAGAAGTCGACGATCGCCAAGTTCATCGACACCCGCGGCCCCGGCCTGCAGCAGCTGGCCTACCGCACCAGCGATATCGATGCGCTGTCCGAGCGGCTGCGCGCCGACGGTGTCCGGCTGCTCTACGACGCGCCACGCCGGGGCACCGCGGACTCGCGGATCAACTTCATCCATCCCAAGGATGCCGGCGGCGTGCTGATCGAACTCGTCGAGCCTGCGGCCACCGCAGAGCACTAGCTCCATCGCCGGGTGGGTGCCCGGTTCGCACGATTGGTCCAGCAGGGCGTGTGCCAGTGCCGTCGGTCGTCCATATCGGAGCCGTCCGCCGGCCACACCAGCAGATGAGCCGTTCCCGGCCTGATCTCGTGATCGCAGCCCGGGCAGCGGTAGGTCTTGTTCGCGCGCGCCGCCCCCACCGGCCGGACCTGGTAGTCGTACCCGTCCGGCCCCACCTCCACCCGTGGCGGCGACGGCAACGGCCGCATCGGCTCGGCCTGCCTGCGGACGGGGCGGCGCCGTGGCATCAGAACAACCGGAACTCGTCGTTGTCCATGCCGCGCATCTTGTCGTAATCGAGGACCACGCAACGGATCCCGCGGTCCTCGGCCAGCGTACGAGCCTGCGGCTTGATCTGCTGGGCGGCAAAGATCCCGCTCACCGGGGCCAGCACGGTGTCCCGATTGAGCAGTTCCAGGTAGCGGGTCAGCTGCTCGACGCCGTCGATCTCGCCGCGGCGTTTGATCTCGACGGCGACCGAGCGGCCCGTTTCGTCGCGGCACATCAGATCCACCGGACCGATAGCCGTCATGTATTCGCGGCGCACCAAGGTGAACCCAGCACCGAGCAATTCGACGTGTTCGGCGAGCAGCGCCTGCAGATGCGCCTCGACGCCGTCCTTCACCAGCCCGGGATCCACCCCCAGCTCATGGCTGGAGTCGTGCTCGATGTTCTCGACGGTGATGCGCAACTGCTCGCCGGTCTTGTTCTCCACCACCCACAGCACCTCCGCGCCGTCGGCAGGCACCTCCGGCACGGTCTCGGTGACCCAGCACGGCGGGCTCATCCAGTTCAGCGGCTTGTACGCACGGTCGTCGGCATGCACGCTCACCGAACCGTCGGCCTTGAACAACAGCAGCCGCCGGGCCGACGGGAGGTGGGCGGTGAGGCGTCCGACGTAATCGACGGTGCATTGGGCGATGACGAGGCGCACCGAACCACCATAGATTGCCCCCGGGCAGTCACTAGGCTGACGCCACGATGACTGCGGAAAAGACTGTGGCGCAGCGGCTGGGCCGCGTCCTGGAAAAGGTGACCCGGCAGAGCGGTCGCATGCCCGCCACCTCGGAATACGGATCATGGATCCTGGGCCGGGTCTCGGAGACCCAACGGCGCCGCCGCGTCCGCATCCAGCTGATCTTGACCACCTTCGTTGTCGGCGCCAACCTCATCGGGGTCGGCGTGGCGCTGCTGGTCATCACGGTTACGTTCCCCGTGCCGAACGTGTTCGCACCGAACGTCCTGTGGATCACCGCGGCCGTCGCGCCCGCTTACATCGCGCTGGCCTTCCTGGTTGGCGTGGTGTGGGCCACCCACCGGGTCATCAACAACGTCCGCTGGGCGCTCGAGGAGCGCGAGCCCACCCCACAGGATCAACTCAACACGTTCTTCGCCCCCTGGCGGCTCACGCGGGTACTGCTCGTGCTCTGGGGCGTCGGCACCGTGTTACTCACGATTCTCTACGGGCTCCAGGACACCAACTTCATCCCCAAGGTGCTGCTCGGCATCAGTTTCCCCGGCATCGTGGTCTCGGCGAGCTGTTACCTGTTCACCGAGTTCGCGCTGCGCCCGGTCGCCGCCCAAGCCCTCGAGGTCGGCCCCCCGCCGCGCCGTTTCGCCCCGGGCATCATGGGCCGCACGCTCACCGTGTGGGCGCTCGGCTCCGGCGTGCCGGTGTTGGGCATCCTGCTCGCCGCAATCATCACCCTGATGCTGGGCAACGTCACCCCTACCCAGTTCACCGTCGCGGTGATGATCCTGGCCGCCTTCGCCCTGGTGTTCGGCTTCGTGCTGATGTGGATCCTGTCCTGGTTGACCGCCACTCCGATCCGGGTCGTGCGGACCGCCCTCAACCGTGTCGAGAAGGGCAACCTGGACACCAACCTGGTGGTCTTCGACGGGACCGAATTGGGGCAGCTGCAGCGGGGTTTCAACTCGATGGTCGACGGTCTGCGCGAACGCGAACGAGTACGCGATCTGTTCGGCCGCCATGTCGGACGCGAGGTCGCGGCCCTGGCCGAGCAACAGAAGCCCGTGCTGGGCGGTGAAGAGCGCCATGCCGCAGTCATTTTCGTCGACGTCATCGGGTCGACCACCCTGGTCACCAGCCGACCGGCGGTGGAGGTGGTGGCCCTGCTGAACCGGTTCTTCGCCGTCATCGTCGACGAGGTGGATCGGCACGCCGGCCTGGTCAACAAATTCGAGGGCGACGCCGTGCTCGCGGTGTTCGGCGCCCCGGTCTCCCTGCCGAATGCCGAGGACGAAGCGCTGGCCGCGGCCCGCGCGATCGCCACCCGGTTACGTGAGGAGGTGCCGGAGCTGAACGCGGGCATCGGGGTGGCCGCCGGTCAGGTGGTGGCCGGCAATGTCGGCGCCAAGGAACGTTTCGAGTACACCGTGATCGGTGAACCGGTGAACGAGGCGGCCCGACTGTGCGAGTTCGCGAAATCGGTACCGGGCCACCTGGTGGCCTCCTCGGACACCGTAGCCAGGGCAACCGAAACCGAAAGCGCGCATTGGAGTCTGGGTGAGACCGTCTCATTGCGTGGCCTGGATGAGCCGACCACGCTGGCCGTACCCGTCTAGTCGCTACGCATACGACGCGAACCTGCTGTCGAATCCGGCTTTCCGGCTGGCTATCTGGGCGGCCCGTTCCTCGGCGGTCACGTACGGGGTGCCCGGCGGCAACACGGACGCGAGATCGCCGAGCGAGACCAGCTGGCTGTGCACGGTCGGGGATGCACCGTCCGGGAGGACCTGGAACCGCAGCGAGATGGTGCCCTGATGCAAACCGCCGGTGGACACCCAGTTCGCCACCCCGGGGTCGGTGGGTGACACCACCAGCGTGTACGTCCCGTCGCCGTTGGCCACGGCCTGCGAGATGTTGAGGCTGGTCTGCTCGTCCCAGTAATCCTTCGTGACGGTCCAGTCGTCGGTCACCGGGACGACGAAGTAACCGGCGCCACCGGGGTCGATCGTCAACACCAGCGCTTGGTCGTCGCCGAGCTGGAAGTATCCGGCGCTCTGCAGTTGGGTGGCAAGGAATTCCGCGTTACGGGTTGGATCACGCAGCACATTCGGATCCTGCCGTTGGCCTGTCCTGGGGTCTGTGGTCGCCACGGCCATGTACGTGGCCTCCCGTTGGATACCCAGCGCCATGATGATCGCCGTCACAGTGCCGCGCACCAGCGGCGGCACCGACGGCAACGGCGGCACCAGGGAAACCAGCTTCGTCAGCAGGGGGTTACGCACCACCGCCGGCCCGAGACCGGGGATGGCGAAGCCCCCGAGCTGGCTGAACAGGCTGTTGGGCGGGCCTGCGACTCGGGTGATCTGGAGGCTCATGGGTACCTCAGATCCCCAGTCCGACAGCGTGTTCCGCGTGGCGATCAGGGTAGCGTCGGCCGGCAGTTGGAGGTGATTGGCGCGCCCGTTGGCCGGTGCGGCGTCGGCGGTGATGGTGAAGGATCCGTCGGCGTCCAGCATCAGTTTGTCCTTGGTCAGCACCGCGGCGGTGTTACCGGTGAGACCCGTCAGCACGCTGAACGTGGTGTCGGCGGGCAGGTGTGCCGGATCGGCGAACCGACCGGTGATCACATACTTCGTTGCGCCGTTGACTCCCATGAAGCGGTAGATGGTGTCGGGGTTGTCGTACAGGATGCGGGAGGCGGACACGGTCGCGTCGTCCTGTCCGGCCCAGGTGTGCGGCGGGGCTACCTGCATGACGACGGTGGGCTTGTTGGAGTCGAGTAGCTGCTGTTGGAATGCCGAAGCCATGGCGTACGCGTCGACCGCGGCGTCGAGCCGGTCGATGTTCTCCTTGTCGGGGCCGCCGACCCGGTCGAACTGCTGGTTGGCTGCCGACAGAAATCCCGTCCGCAGAACGAGTTTCATCAATCGGACCGGCAGGGTGTCGACGGTGCGCTTGGCACGTTTCTCGGCGGCGAGTTGATCGGCGGTGCCCAGCGGACTGGTGGCGGTCGCAGCTGGATGCCCAACGGCGGTCGTGGCGGACGCTGCGGCCGCGGTGGATGTGGTTGGGGTGTCACGATCGTGGCCGATCTCCCGTCGCGCGACACCGGCCAGCGCGAGTGCAGCGGGATTGTCGGCCGGCGCCTTGGGAGGACCGGATGCCTCGTCATCGACCTTGGCGGCGGGCGCGGCCACGGACACGGCCTTGGGCTCGCTCGCCCGGGAAACCGTGCGTTGGGCTCGCAGCACGGGGCGACGCGACGGTGGGCGGGTCGTCTTACCGCCGGCCGGAGCGGCCGACGACGTAGCGGCGTCTGCCGTCTCGGGGGTTGCAGTCGGGCTGCTGTCCGGCTTGGCGGCGGGAGCAGCGGATTCTGTGCTCGACGATGAGGCATCACCGGTGGCGTCGGCCGCGGCGACGCCGGGATTGTTGGCGATCGCGGCGCCGAGCCCCAGGGCTACTGCCAATCCGCCGATCCGGCCGATGAATGCGGCACTGCTGGACATCTGCACCTCGCTCCCGTGGCAGCGGTCTGCAACGTGTATAGCAACTGTGGGCCGTCGGCAGGCCCGAACGCCACACACCGATGTCGTTTTTCCGCCAGTTCTGTCGGCGGGCCCGTGTAAGGGTGAACGAGTGCACGACGATTTCGACCGCTGCTACCGGGCCGTCCAATCCAAGGACGCCCGCTTCGACGGTTGGTTCGTCACCGCGGTGCTCACCACCGGGATCTATTGCCGCCCCAGCTGTCCAGTTCGTCCGCCGTTGGCCCGCAATGTCCGGTTCTATCCGACCGCCGCCGCGGCGCAGCGGATGGGCTTCCGGGCATGCAAGCGCTGCCGGCCGGACGCGTCCCCCGGGTCACCGGAATGGAATGTCCGCGGTGACGTGGTCGCCAGGGCCATGCGGCTCATCGCCGATGGCCTCGTCGACCGCTCCGGTGTCACCGGATTGGCAGCCCACCTGGGTTACACCACCCGCCAGCTGGAGCGGCTGCTACAGGCCGAGGTCGGCGCCAATCCGCTGGCACTGGCCCGAGCGCAGCGGATGCAGACCGCCCGGGTGCTCATCGAGACCACCGACGTGCCATTCAGCGATGTGGCGTTCGCGGCGGGTTTCGCCAGTATCCGACAGTTCAACGACACCGTTCGGGAGGTGTGTGCGCTGACGCCCACCGAATTGCGCAAACGGGCGCGCGCCAAATTCGGGCGCGACGACCATGTCGGAGCGGACACGCTGTCACTGCGCCTAGCGGTGCGTACGCCTTTCGCCTTCGAGGGGCTGTTCGGTCATCTGGCCGCCAGCGCAGTGCCGGGCGTGGAGGAGGTCCGTGACGGCGCGTACCGCCGCACGCTGCGGCTCTCCCGTGGGTGCGGGGTCGTCAGCCTGACGCCCCATCCCGATCACGTCCGCTGCCGTCTGCGCGTCGACGACTTCCGTGACCTCTCGGCCGCGATCGCCCGCTGCCGCCGCCTGCTCGACCTGGATGCCGATCCGGCCGCTGTGGTCGACGCACTGAGCGCCGATCCCCAACTGGCTCCGCTGGTGGCCAAGGCCCCGGGGCAGCGCATCCCCCGCACGGTCGACGAAGCCGAACTGGCCATCCGGGTGGTGCTTGGACAACAGGTCTCGATCAAGGCGGCCCGCACCCACGCCGGACGGCTGGCCGCCGAATACGGCATCTCGATCGCAGACCCCGATGGCACACTGACCCACACCTTCCCCTCGGTCGGGCAGTTGGCCGAGCTGAATCCCGAGCGGCTGGCCATGCCGGCCAGCCGACGACGAACGGTCGTGGCCCTGGTGGCGGCGCTGGCGGGCGGTCAGGTCGAATTGGATGCCGGCGCCGATTGGGATCGCTCCCGGGCCCAGCTGCTCGCGCTACCGGGAATCGGGCCGTGGACCGCAGAGGTCATCGCGATGCGTGGCCTCGGCGATCCCGATGCGTTTCCCGTCATGGACCTCGGGGTGCAAGCGGCGGCCGCCGCAATCGGGTTACCGACCGACCGCGCCGCGCTGGACACCCACAGCAGGCGCTGGCGGCCATGGCGTGCCTACGCCACCCAACATCTGTGGACGGCATTGGACCACGCCGTGAACGACTGGCCACCCAGGTGACGCAGCAGGAGAAGTGATGGCAGACATGAAGTATCGGACGATAGACAGCCCGGTTGGGCTCCTGACGCTGGCCGGCGTCGACGGCCGGCTGATGCACCTGCGGATGGTGGATCAGATGTACGAACCCAATCGCAGTGATTGGCAACCGGACGACGACGCGTTTCCCGAAGCCGTCGCGCAACTGCAGGCGTACTTCGCCGGCGACTGCACCGAATTCGACATTCCCCTGGAATTGGTGGGCACGGCCTTCCAGCGCAAGGTGTGGCAGGCGTTGTTGACCATTCCGTACGGCGAGACACGATCGTACGGAGATATCGCCGCCCAGATCGGCACGCCCACGGCATACCGCGCCGTCGGACTGGCCAACGGCCACAATCCGATCGGCATCATCGTGCCGTGCCACCGCGTTATCGGCGCCAATGGCAGCCTGACCGGTTACGGCGGTGGATTGGACAGAAAGAAAATTCTCCTCGAAATGGAGAGGAGCCGAAATGCGCCGGCATTGTTTTAGTCCACGCGGCGCTTTTCGATACTGAAAAGCAAAATGCCTCGGCCCTCCAATCGAAATTGGAGGGCCGAGGACTTAAATTGTGTTCGGCGGTGTCCTACTTTTCCACCCGTGTGGGTAGTATCATCGGCGCTGGTAGGCTTAGCTTCCGGGTTCGGGATGGGACCGGGCGTTTC
>NZ_JAWQNH010000013.1:0-29377 GCF_033741155.1 Mycolicibacterium chengduense
TTCACCGCACGCTCACGCTGCTCGACCGGGTAATGCTTGGCCATAATCGCCATCCTCCACACACAAGGAAGCGGCATCAAACCCGGAACGGTTCATCGAGAGGTTTGCCCTGTCGCGCCCAAAGCCGGGCGATGTGGGAGGCTTCCGGGGGCATTGTCATGAGGCCGGGAGGGAGATCCTGGTTGATCGCAATCAAGACAGTCAGAATGCACGATTCACAAACTTGACGTTCAGGCTCTCCGGCGTAGAAAGGATCCGCTGCCAGACGGGACTCCTCGTCGACAGCGTCGGAAACGCGGCGGGCTACCTGCACTGCCCACAGCGCCGCGTCCGCACCGATGTTTCGCGACGCCGCCGACAGCCCGTCCTGGGAACCTGACGGCAAGGAAGTGCCTTCCATTCCATCCGGAATCAGATGCGTCAACCATTCAGCCATCAACCCACCCAGCTGCCCCTGAGATGCGGTGTGTCGAGCCGACGAGATGCCGAAATGCATTGAGTCGCAAGTCTCAAGGCGATGACCTATCGTCGTGTAGCCCATGCCGCCCTCGGGAGTCCACTCGGAGCGACAGCGCATATGCTACGACACTTACGTGTCGGCGCGGCAACGATTCGACGTATATTGCCGATGGTAAATGGTTGGCTGCCTTGCAGAATGCCAGGGGCGTGACGTAAGAGAAACTGATGACATCCGCCGCATCCGAAGAGTCTGCGCCCTTCGCGGCAAACGCCCAGTCGTTGCTGTTGACGTTTTTCGGAATGCACCTGTTGGGCCGGCCGGTTGCCGTCAGCGGTTCGTCACTCGTCGACGTGTTCACCCGGCTGGGCATCGGCGGCTCCGCGACGAGGTCATTGCTTGCCCGCATGACCGACCGCGGCATCATCGAACGCCACAAGATCGGACGGAAGACCTACTACGCCCTGACCCCGCATGGAACCGACGTCCTCGCCGAGGGAAGCAGGAAAGTGTGGCGAGGCGGCGACCGTCCCGCGTGGGACGGCACGTGGACATCGATCAGTGCATCGGTCCCCGAGGCCTTCCGCCCGGTGCGTCACCGATTGCGAGCTCGGCTGTCCTGGGCGGGGTTCGGCCTGACCCGATCCGGTTTGTGGGTGGCGCCCGGTCGTCATGATGTCCCCGCGCTGCTCGGTAACGATATCGACCATGTCGACATCACCGTCGTGGTCGGAGCGGTGGCACCACCCACGACGGATGAGATGCTCGTCCGCGACGGCTACGACCTGTCTGGGACCGCTGCGCTCTACGAGGATTTCTCGGCGTTCTGGTCGGAGGCCTCGACGGCCCGTCCCTTCTCGGGTGCGCTGGTGACGAGGATCCGACTGCAGGCGCACTGGCTGGCGATCTCGCGCACCGATCCGTTGCTCCCGGATTCACTGCTCCCTCGGAACTGGCCCGCACGGTCGGCCGAGGAACTCTTCAGGAGGCTCGACACCGCGCTGGCCGCCGCCCACGGCGACGACGACGTCCACATCGAGATGATCGACCTGGTGTGAGAGTAAGAGTCGTCTTGTCACGCTCGAACACCGCCGGACGGAGCGGCCATGGATCCAGCGCCGCAGATGACGCGCGCCGACGGTTCGGAGGAGACCAGTTCGGCCACCAGGTGTGCGCGGTGGTTGCGGACCAGTCGTTGGTTGATGTAACCCTTGTCGGTTGTCTCACCGAGGTCGATATCGGGTGGCTCAGACAGGATGAGCAGGCGCCGTACGACCTGTGAGGACCCTCCTCCGGCGGCGGCCAACCCGTCAAGAGCGGCCGACAGTTCGGCGCGCAGATCGGTGTCGGGCGTACCGTCTGCCGACACCCGGTGGGCGTGGCTCGGGTGAATCCAGACCAGCGCGGCGACGAATTCGCCTCCCTCGCCGCAAATGACGGCGTCGTGGATCAGGCCCTTCATTGCCGAGATGAGCTCAGTTCGAACAAGTCCGACGGTGACGAACGTTCCGGTGGAAAGCTTGAAGTTCTCTGAGATGCGTCCCGAGAAGATCAGTCCTTTGTTCGGGTCGGCCGAGTCGGCCAGTGTCACCGCATCGTCGGTGCGCAAGTAACCGTCCCGATCGAAGAGTGCTTCATCGAGATCGGGACGTCCGTGATAGCCCGGTGTCACGTTAGGGCCGCGCAGCCGCAGTTCGTACTTGCCCGCCGCCTCGTGCTCGCAGGGAACGAGTTTCAACGTCACCCCGGGCAGCGGAACACCGATCGTGTCACTGCGGGTCATGGCAAAGTGTGCCGATGTGGCGGCCGGTGCTGTCTCGGTCATCCCCCACGAGGTGGTGGGGTGCATGGCGGAGCCGTACCGGTCGGCGAGCAGACGGAGCCGGTCCAGAAGCTGTTGGGGCAGCGCTGCGCCGGCGAAGAATGCGACCCGCAGCCGCGAGAAGAACCGATCGGCCAGCGCGGAATCGGCCTCGAGATGAGGCAGCAGTGCCGAATACCCGGCAGGCACGTTGAAGTACAGGGTCGGAGAGACCTCGGCGAGGTTGGCAATGGTCCGGCTGATCAGCTGCGGTGCTGGCCGGCCGTCGTCGATCCAGAGGCTGCCGCCGTTGACGATCACCATGTTGACGTTGTGGTTGCCGCCGAAGGTGTGACTCCACGGCAGCCAGTCCAGGATCACCGGCGGCTCGTCCTGCAGGAAGGGCCACACCTGCCGTATCTGCTGCTGGTTGACGGCGAGCATGCCGTGGGTGTTGATCACGCCTTTGGACATACCGGTGGACCCGGAGGTGAACATGATCTTGGCGACCGTGTGGTGGTCGCCACTCCCGGTCGGCGAAGGTGGCGGCGTGCTGGGCGCCGACTCGATCTCGGCGAGCGGTGTCATGCCCGGCGCGGTGCCTTCGGCGGTCACCACCAGGCGGTGGTCACCGACGACGGGCAGAATGCGTGCGTAGTCGTCGTTTTCGACGAACACCGCGGCGGGATCGGTCGCTGCGATGACGTGACGCAGCTTGGCGAAATCCGTGCTCTGCAACGAATAGGCCGTACTGACCGGCGCGATGGGGCTGGACACCGCATATCCGGCCAGAGTGACCAGCAGGTGGACAATGCTGTTGTGCGACAAGATCATGATCGGTCTGCCGGCGACGCCGCGGTCGAGCAGCCCCTGGCTGAGTCGCCTTACCCGGTCGCCGGCCTCGCCCCATGTCAGCTTCGACCAGCCGTGTCGGCCACGCTCGGCGATCAGCAGGCGGTCGGGGTGTTGGGCGCATCGGGTGACGAAGGTTGCCAGCACATCGGGCGTGGCCTGGTCGTCGAGTGGTTGACGGCTGGTGAGTAACAGCGAACCCTCGGCACGTTGTTCGGCGACGATATCGGGGTCGGCGAAGGGTGTGGTGGTCATCTGGATTTCTGCGTGGACCGGCGGTGGGGCGTCGAACTGCCCACCAACGGAACGTGTTGGGTGAGGAACCCGATCTGATCGGAGATCAGTTGCTCGAAGGCGGCGCCATCGTAGATGTCGAAATGTCCCTGCGAGTACAACCGGATATCACCCTCCGGGGCCTTCTCCAGGTGCTGCAGCGAGGCGTCGGCAGGCGCGACGGAGTCCGCGCTGCAGACACACGCCAGCAGCGGACAATGGACGTTCGCAGCGTCACGTCCCGGTCGATATCGGATCACCTGCAGTGCGACACGTGCAGCCACCTCATTGCGCCACTCGACACCCGGCGGAACCATCCGCACCATCGCCGGCGCCGCGTCCGGGGCCGTCATCATGGCGACCGATCCCGGCGCGCCTACGATGGGCAGCATCACCGGCGGCCGGCCGGCGACGTGGGCTGCGATATCGGCGACCGCGCGCATGCCCACTCGCAGGCCACTGAGCCGGTCCATGGCCAACACCGACACCAGGCCGTCGGTGAAGGGGCATTGCGAGATCACCGCGGCGACATTCGAATCCCGGGCCGCGGCCGACAACACATGTCCGCCACTGAATGAGCTGCCCCATAGGATGATTCGGTAGGAATCGACGTCGCGACGACTGCGGGCGAACGCGATGGCGGCGGCCCAGTCGGCCAGTTGCCGCTCGACGTCCAGCAATTGTCGTGGTTCGCCGTCACTGGCGCCGAAGTGCCGGTAGTCGAAGACCAGGCACGCGTATCCGGCCGCCCGGAATCGCTCGGCGTAGGCATCCAGTCGCATCTCCTTGATGCCGCCGAAACCGTGGGCCATGACGATGATCGGCGCCGGGGCCGGGGTGTCCGGTAGGTACAGCCAGCCTCGACATGTGACACCGGCGGAGGTGAACTCGACGTCGAGTCGCTCGGTGCCGTTCGGCCCGGTCACGATGCAGTGGCGGCAGCAGGCTGCCCGACGAGGTCCAAGGCGATATCGACGATCATGTCCTCCTGGCCGCCGACGAGTCCGCGGCGGCCGACTTCGAGCAGCAGCGTTCGGGCATCGATGCCGTAGACACGCGAGGCGTTCTCGGCGTGGCGCAGAAAGGACGAGTAGACCCCCGCGTACCCGAGGGTGAGGGTTTCGCGGTCGACTTGGACCGGTCGGTCTCGGAGCGGGCGGACGAGATCTTCGGCGGCGTCCTCGAGAGCCATCAGATCGCAGCCGTGCTTCCACTGCAGGAGATCGGCCACCGCGACGAATGCTTCGATGGGGGTGTTGCCCGCGCCGGCTCCCTGGCCGGCCAGCGATGCGTCGACCCGGGTGACGCCTTCTTCGACGGCAGTGACGCTGTTGGCCACCGACAGCGAGAGGTTCTCGTGGGCGTGCACACCGATCTGGGTGCCGGGGTCGAGGACGTCGCGGTAGGCGCGGATCCGCTCGCGCATATCATTCATCGTCAATCGTCCACCTGAGTCGGTGACGTAAACACAGTGCGCACCGTAGCTTTCCATCAGCTTTGCCTGGGTGGCGAGCTGCGCGGGCTCGGCCATGTGACTCATCATCAGGAAGCCCGAGACATCCATGCCGAGTTCGCGCGCCGTCTGGATGTGTTGGGCGGAGATGTCGGCCTCGGTGCAATGGGTGGCGATCCGCACCGAGCGGACCCCCAGATCGTAGGCGTGCCGCAACTCGGCGATGGTGCCGATGCCGGGCAACAGCAGGGTGGTCAGCACCGCTGAGCTGATGCTGCCGGCGGCGGCTTCGATCCACTCCCAGTCGGTGTGACTGCCGGGGCCGTAGTTGACCGATCCGCCGGCGAGCCCGTCACCGTGGGCGACTTCGATGGCGTCGACGCCCGCGGCGTCGAGCGCGCCGGCGATCCGGGCCACGTCGGCTGTGCTGATGCGGTGGCGGATGGCGTGCATGCCGTCGCGCAGCGTGACGTCCTGGATATAGAGCGTGGGGGTCATGGGCGTGCCTCCGACAGCAGGGGATCGGTACTGGTGCGACGGGCGATGGCCTCGGCGACCTGGATGGCGGCCGAGGTCATGATGTCGAGGTTGCCCGCATAGGCGGGCAGGTAGTGGGCGGCTCCCTCGACTTCGAGGAACACCGATACCCGGGTTCGTACCGGCGCGGAGCCGGCGGGCAGCAGGGTGTGCACCGGTTCGTCGGGTTCGATGGGGGTGAATTGGACGTCCTGTTTGAGCCGGTACCCCGGCACGTAGTGGGCGACTCGTTCGACCATCTGGTGGATGGAGTCCCGGATCACGGCGTGGTCGGCGTCGCCGATCAGGCAGAACACGGTGTCGCGCATGATCAGCGGCGGTTCGGCGGGATTGAGGACGATGATCGCTTTCCCCCTGGCGGCGCCGCCCACCGATTCGATTGCATGCGAAGTGGTTTCGGTGAACTCGTCGATGTTCGCGCGGGTCCCGGGTCCGGCCGACTTCGACGCGATGGATGCGACGATCTCGGCATAGGGTACCGGCGTGACCGCTGACACCGCGGCGACGATCGGCACCGTGGCCTGCCCACCGCAGGTGACCATGTTGACGTTGCGTGCGCCCGCGTCGAGGTGCTTGTCGATGTTGACCGCCGGGACCACGAACGGACCGAGGGCTGCCGGGGTCAGGTCGATCAGCGTTTTGCCGTGCGGGGCAAGGACAGCCGCGTTCGCGATGTGCGCGCGTGCCGATGTGGCGTCCATGACGATGTCGATCTCGCCGAAGTGTGGCATCGACATCAGCCCGTCTACGCCGTCATGGGTGGTCGGGATGTTCAGGCGGCGGGCACGCGCCAAACCGTCTGATTCGGCGTCGATTCCGACCATCGCCGCCACGTCCAGGTGCTGGGAGGTGCGCAGGATCTTGAACATCAGGTCGGTACCGATGTTGCCGGAGCCGATGATGGCCACCTTGGTCTTGGTCATGAGGTCTCCCTGGGTGAGAAGGCAGCCGACACCTCGCCCAGCGGGGCGATCGTCGCATGGATACGGGTTCCCGGCGGTGCCGGAGCCATCGGGCCCAGCGCGCCGGAAAGTATGATCTGGCCCTCCTGCAAGGGCTCGCCGTACTCTTCGGCGGTTCGGGCCAACCAGGCCAGGGCGTTGAGCGGATCGCCGAGGCAGGCGCTGCCGGTGCCTTCGGAGACCAGCTGATCGTCGGCGTACATCTGCATGGTGACGTCCTTGGCGACGAAGTCGCTGATGTGCATGCGTCTGCTTCCGAGCACGAACAGTCCGCTGGAGGCGTTGTCGGCGACGGTATCGGCAATCGTCAGGTCCCAGTCCGAGATACGGCTGTCGACGATCTCCAACGCCGCAACGGCGTAGTCGACGGCGCCGCGCACGCTGTCCGCGGTGAAGTCGCCGCCGACGAGGTCGTGGGCCAGGACGAAGGCGATCTCCGCCTCGACCTTCGGCTGCAGTAGCCGCGCCGAGGGCACCGCATCGACACCGCTGACGTCCATGTCGGCGAACAGCACGCCGAAGTCGGGTTGGTCGACTCCGAGTTGCTGTTGCACCGCCGGCGAGGTCAGTCCGATCTTGCGTCCCACCACTCGGGCACCCGCCGCGCGTCGCCGCCGCACGAGCTCCTGCTGTACGGCGTAAGCCAGGCCGATATCGGCGTCGCCGATGAGATCTCGCACGGGGGAGACGGGGCTACCGCTTTCGGCGGCGGCAGCCAGGAGGTCGGCCACCTCGGTGACGAGAGCAGCACTGCTGTGCAGGGTCATCGGGGTCCCTCCGTCAATCGTGCGGTCGCCACCGCGAATCCGGCGATCCAGGCCGGGATCGGTTCGTAGAACCGAAGTCCCATCGTGTAGTTGCCGACGGCGGCCAGCGAGGCGAAGGCGGCGATCCAGGTGCGTACCTCATGGGCGGAGCCACCGCCCTCGGCGGCCATCTCCTCTGTGGTCCAGGTGTCGAACTCGCCGAGGGGCCCGTGCTCGAGCAGGTCGAGGAATCTGTTGTCCCAGCCCGGGTTGATGGGGATCATCGTCGTGGCTCCGGCCGCGTACTGGCGGCCGGCCTCGATCACCCGTCCCTCGCCACGGGTGCGTTGCTCGGGTGTCGGTGGATGCCCTTCGATCAGGGCGTCGGCGACCTTCGGCGGTGCGCCGTCGAGCACCGGGACCGGCGGATCGTGGGAGAGGCCTCCGGAGGCAAGGAAGAGCACGCGCCGCCCGAGACCGGCGGCGGCTGCACCAACGGCGGTGCCCAGGGCGTGAATCCGTGCGACGGGGCACAGCGGTGTGGCGACGCCGTTGACGAAGATCGGCACCACCGGCACCCGGTCGATACCCCCGAAGAGCTTTTCCAAGGGTTGGGCGAAGCCATGATCGACCGTCATCCGCGCCGAAATCGTGAGGTCGACGCCGCGCTGGAGCACACCCTCGGCGATGCGCCGCGCGGCGTCGGTGTCCACCGACAGCGGTCCGGCCGATGTATCGAAATCGCCGATGGCGTGGGCTTCGGTGCCCAGGCAGAACGGTGGCATCTCCTTGTAGAAGAAGCCGTTGTAATGGTCGGGCGCGTAGAGCACCACCAGGTCGGGGGCGAAGTCGGTGATGAAAGCTCGCGCGGTGTCGACTGCTCCCTCGACCCGGCCGAGGGTCTCGGGGTCGGGGTCGTTTTTGCCGATCAGCGGAGAATGTGACAGGCCAATGGCGGCGGCGGTCATGGTGGATACCTCAGTTCTCGGATGACGGATGGATGACGACCTTGCCCATGACGTCGCCGTCGAGCATCAGCTGAAAACCCTTGTGTATATCGGTAAGTGGCAACGTCCGGTCGATCACCGGCCGGGTACCGGTGGCGTCGAGCAACCGCAGCAATGCCTCGAACTCGGCGCGGGTGGCTCCGGTGGAGCCCAAGATTCTCAACTGCAGGTAGAAGATGCGTCCCAGGTCTGCCGATGGATTCATCCCGGTGGTCGCGCCGGCGACCACGACGGTGCCGCCGGGGCGCACCGACTTCAGCGAGTGCGACCAGGTGGCTTCGCCGACCGTCTCGATGACCACGTCGACCCGCTCGGGCAGTCGTTCCCCGCTGGGCAATGCTTCCCGCACGCCCCAACTCAGCGCCTCGGCGCGTTTGGCCTCGCTTCGGCTGGTGGTGTAGACGACCGCGCCCGCGGCCAGCGCGAGTTTGATGGCCGCCGAGGACACCCCGCCACCGACACCCTGCACCAGGACACGGTCACCTGCCCTGATGTTCGCCTGGGTGAACAACATCCGATAGGCCGTCGTCCACGCCACCGGCAGGCACGCCGCCTCGTCGAAGCTGAGCCACGGCGGCATGGGGATGAGGTTGCGCCGCGGCACCGAGATGTACTCGGCGAATCCGCCATTGTGCCGTTCGGTCAGCAGTGCACGGTGGGGGTCCAGCGTCTCGTCGCCGCGGCCGGCGTCCGGGTTGGCGATGACCGGGTGCACGATCACCGGGTTGCCGTCCTCGTCATAGCCCGACACGTCGCAGCCCAGCACCATCGGCAAGTGCTCTGCCGGATGCCCGACACCGCGCAGTGTCCACACATCGTGCATGTTCAGCGCCGAGGCGACCACCCGCACCACCGCCCAACCCGGTCGGGATTGCGGTTTGGGCACCTCGCGGAGTTCGAGCCCGGGCAGGGGGTCATGCGGGTTCTGTGAGACGGCGACTGCGGCAAGCACATCGCCATCGTTGGCGGTGTAGACCGTCGATACACAGTCGGTGTGCCATTGTGCGAAACGATTGCTGGAATTGGTCGCGCGGGGCGGGTTGTGTGGTCAGCATGACTTCAACCATGCGTCCGGATGCCGAGGCGCAGTGCCTCACGTCCCCGCCGAGCGCCACGCTGCGACGTCCCGCTGAACTCGAGCGCACCGTCGACGTGTCGGGCCTCGTCGACGCCGACGGTGGGCTGTTGGACCGCGCGGTGTGGACCGACGAATTGATCTACCGTCAGGAGCAGCGGCGCATCTTCGCCACCAACTGGCTGTTCCTCGCCCATAGCGACCAGTTCCACAAGCCCGGCGACTTCTTCACCACCTATATGGGTGAGGACCCGGTGATCGTCACGATGGACAAGAACCGCAAGATACGGGCGTTTCTGAACTCATGCCGGCACCGGGGGGCGCGGGTGTGTCGGGCAGATTTCGGTGCCACCCGCAGCTTCATGTGCACCTATCACGGGTGGGCGTACGACCTCGAGGGCAAGCTGATCAGCATCCCCAACAAAGAGGGCTACCCGGACAGTTTCGAATCCGGTCAGTGGGGCCTGCTCGAGGTGCCGAACGTGGATTCCTACCGGGGGTTGATCTTCGGGAACTGGGATCCCGGTGCAAGTACCCTGCGCGACGCACTGGGCGGGATGACCTGGTACATGGACGCGATGCTCGACCACGACCCAGAAGGCACCGTCGTCGTCGGCGGCGTGAACAAGTGGGTGTTGGAGGGAAACTGGAAACTCGCCGCGGAACAGTTCGCCAGCGATTGGTATCACGTGAACATGAGTCACGGCTCGGCGCTGACGGTGCTTTCACCGGGCGGCAAGCCCAAAGAGGAAGTGGTGCACCGCACTGGGCGGCAGTATGTCGACCCGAAGGGGCACGGGCACGGCTTCCCGGTGCACCCGCGTAATCGGTTCGACGCCCAGACCGTGCACGAGTGGATGGACTATGCCGCCCTGCGGCTGCGGCTGGGCGACTCCCGCGTCGAAGGCCCGTTGACAACCGGGCACGCCACCGTGTTCCCGAACTTCTCCTACCTGCCGGTGAACGGGTCGATCCGGGTGTGGCACCCGAAGGGGCCCGACCGCATGGAGGTCTGGGCGTGGACCATCGTGGACAAGTCGATGCCCGAGCAGGTACGAGAGGCGCAGCGCCTCTACAACCTTCGGACGTTCGGTCCCAGCGGAATCTTCGAACAAGACGACGGTGAGAACTGGAGCGAGGTGCAGGCAATCTCGCACGGATTCATCACCAACACCCTCCCGCTGAACTACCAGATGGGACTGGGATCCGAACGCGAAGACGGGCGCCACCCCGGAAAGACCAGCGAGCTGTACAGCGACGCGGCCGCGCGCTCGTTCTACGCGCACTGGCGTGACGTGATGAATACCCCGGCGTGGCATGAACGAAAGGCCGCCGATGAGTGAGGGCATCCGCGTAGCCGCGGTCGACGACATCCCCGAGGGCGAGGGCATCGTCGTCGAACGATCGATCACCGGTACCGACGACGATGTGGCTCTGCTGCGCGACGACGACGGCAGCGTGTGGGCATTGGACAACACCTGCACCCACGCCGACGCCTCACTGGCCGAGGGATGGGTCGAAGGCGGCCAGGTCGAGTGCCCGTTGCACTCGAGCAAGTTCTGTCTCAAGACCGGTGCCGTCGACGGCCTGCCGGCCACCAAGGACGCCCGCCCGCATCGCGTCGAGGTGCGTGACGGCCAGGTGTTCCTCTATCCGGGCGAGCGGCCCCGATGACCAGCCGGGTCGCGGTCGTCGGCGGCGGGATCGGCGGCGTGAGTGTCGTCGCGGCGCTGCGGGCCGGCGGCTTCGACGGGGACGTTGTGCTGATCGACGAGGGGGAGTTCCCCTATGACCGGCCCCCGCTGTCGAAGTCCTACTTGGCCGGTGATGTCGAACTGAAAAGCATTGCGCTGCAGCCACCGGAGTGGTTCGACGGCAACGATGTGCAGCTGCTGGCACACAGCTCGGTGGCGGCGCTGCGGCCCGACATGGGCGTGGTCGAGTTGACCGACGGCAGCACGGTCCGCGCCGACAAGGTCGTGCTCGCAACCGGCGGCCGCGCGTTACGACCACCGATCCCGGGGGCTGACAGCGCGCGGGTGCACACGTTGCGCAGCGCGGAGGATGCCGACCGACTGCGCACCGCACTGGTTCCCGGTGGGCGCCTGCTGATCGTCGGTGCGGGCTTGATCGGCGCCGAAGTGGCGTCCACCGCCCTGCATTTGGGCTGCCAGGTCACCATCGTCGACCCGGTCATGGCGCCGCTGGCCGCTGTCATCGGCGACGAGATCGCCTCCTGGCTGCACGGCATGCACACCGCCCACGGTGCCACGGCGCTACGCGGTGTCGTCGAATCTTTCCGGGACTCGCCAGACGGAATCACCGCCGTACTGGCCGGCGCCGAGCCGCGGGTGTTCGATGCGGTCGTGCTGGCCGTCGGCATGATCCCGGCGACCGCGCTGGCTCGCGATGCCGGCCTGACGGTGGACGGCGGCATCGTCGTCGATCCGATGCAGGTGACGTCGAATCCTGCGGTCCTGGCGGTCGGCGACGTTGCACGCACCCATGTCGGCGGTGTCCTGCAACACCGCAGCGAACACTGGGAGGCGGCACAGCACGACGCACAGCGCGCGGCCGCGACGATCCTCGGCGTGCCACCGCCGGCTGCCGGCGCGTCCTGGTTCTGGACGGACCGGTACGGGACACACGTCGAGGTTGTTGGAAACCTGGCCGGGGCTGAGGAGTTCGCATCTCGAGGTCACCTCGGTGAGCAGCCCTACGCGTGCTTCGGATTGCGTGGCGGGCGGGTTGCCGGGGCGGTGGCGGTCGACGACTCCGCGTCTGTTCGGGCCGCACGCCGGATGATCGACCGTGGCATCGCCGTGTCCGCTGCCGAACTGGGCGACCGATCGGTAGACCTACGCAGGCTCATCAAACGATGACGACGACTACGGAGAGCACGCACATGACCAGCGCGGCAACGATCTTGGCCAGCATCGACGGTGCGCGGCGGGCCGGCCACGACATTCATTTCGAGGTCGAGCAGTTCTACTACACCGAGGCGGAGTTGCTCGACGACGGGCGATTCACCGACTGGCTGGATCTGTTGGCCGACGACCTCGACTACTGGATGCCCACCAGAACCAACCGGTTGCGCCGCCAGCAAGCGCTGTCGATCTCGGCGCGGGGCGAGGCCGCGTTCTACGACGAGACCAAGGAGAGTCTGGCCTGGCGGATCCGCCGGTTCGATTCCGGTATGGCCTGGGCCGAGGATCCGCCCTCGCGGACCCGGCATCTGATCACCAACGTCGTGGTGCACCACGTGCAGTCGGAAGAGGGGCACGACTCCGAACTGGCTGTCCGTTCGGCGTTCCTGGTGTACCGCAACCGCCTGGAACGCGAGGAGAACGTATTCGCGGGATGCCGCACCGACATTCTGCGTCGTAGCCCCGACGGCCAACTGAAGGTTGCCCGCAGAGTCATCCTGCTCGACCAGAACGTCCTGCAGGCCAAGAACATCTCCACCTTCTTCTGACTTCTTCCGAATCGACGAGGTCTTTCGAACCGATAAGGGAAAGGACGTGCCGGTGACCAGCACGGAATTCGACGCCGCGATCGACGACATGCCCACGCTGCACAAGCGGACGGTGAGCACCTCCCACGGGGACATCGCCGTGGCGGAAACCGGTGAGGGGCCTGTCCTGGTCATGTTGCACGGCGGCGGCCCGGGCGCCTCCGGGGTGAGCAACTATCATCAGAACCTGCCCGCGCTGGCCAAGAGGTTCCGGGTGGTGCTGCCCGATCAGCCCGGGTTCGGCGGCAGCTACCGCCCCACCGAGGCCGACCTCGATGCGCAGTCGATCACCCAGATCACGGTAGGGGCGCTCTTCGAGACCCTGGATGCTCTCGGTGTCGACCGTTTTCACCTGCTGGGCAACAGCCTCGGCGGTGCGGCGGCCATCGCGATGGCACAGGCGCAACCGGACCGGATCACCGGACTGGTGCTGATGGCTCCCGGGGGTGGCTGGCTTCCGTTCGGCCCCACTCCCACCGAGGGGCAGAAAGAGATGTTCCGGTATTACAACGGCGATGGCCCCAGCGAGAAGAAGATGTCGAACTTCATCCGCGCCATGGTCTTCGATCACAAGCAGTTCGGCGCCGACGTTGTCAGGGCGCGCTACGAGGCGTCGCTGGACCCCAGCCACATCGAGTTCTATCACCGGTACAACGCCGCCTTCGGTAAGCGGCACGGGATGGATCCGCTGTGGCGCGATCTGCACAAGATCACCGCTCCCACCCTGCTGCTGTGGGGCCGTGATGACCGGACCATCACCCTTGACGGGTCCCAGATCATGCTCAAGCAGATCCGCAACGTGCAGCTGCACGTGTTCGGCAACTGTGGGCATTGGGTTCAGCTGGAGCGCCAGCGCGATTTCGAAGCGCTGGTAGGCCAGTTCCTGGCGGAGTTGCGGTGACCGGCTGGCTGCAGGGATACGTTGCGCTGGTCACCGGCGGGGGTACCGGGATCGGGCGGGCTGTCGCCGAACGATTCATCGCCGAGGGCGCCTCGGTCAGCATCCTCGGTCGTGACCCCGACGCGTTGCACACCGCCGTCGAGGCCAGCGCAGATCCAGCCAAGCTGCATGCCATCACCGGGGACGTGCGAGATTCGGCCGACCTGCACCGCGCGGTTGCCGAAACCGTGGACCGTTTCGGCAAGTTGGACACACTAGTGGCCAATGCCGGCATCTGGGATTACCAGCGGCAGCTGACCCGGATGACCGGTGAGCAGCTCAGCGCGACCTTCGACGAGCTGTTCGCCATCAACGTCAAGGGTTACCTGCTGGCCGCTGAGGCGGCATGGCGGGAGCTGGTCAAGACCCACGGCAGCATCGTGATGACATTGTCCAACGCCTCGTTCTACGTCAATGGCGGCGGGCCGATCTACACGGCCAGCAAGCATGCGTGCCTCGGGCTGATGCGGGAGCTCGCATACGAATTGGCGCCGAAAGTTCGGGTCAACGGCGTGGCCTGTGGGGCGATGAACACGGCGTTGCGCGGGCCGGCGGCCCTGGACATGCAGGATCGCACCCTGGCGGCGTCGTTCGCGAAGAAGAAACCGGACGACCCGCCGCCGCCGATCCCGCTGTACGACTCGAGCACCGATCCACGAGATTTCACCGGATCCTACGTTCTGCTCGCCAGCCGCGAGCAGAGCGGACCCATTACCGGACAAGCGATTTCGGTGGACGGCGGTATCGGCGTGCGGGGGTTCGCGTCGGCTGCCGGCGGTAGCCATCTGTGAAGCGGCTATCGCTGAGCCCGGGGCCGGCGTGGACGGTCACACCGGGGGAGAAGGACGCTCTCCACATCGTTCGTCGTGATGACGACGGGGAGTGCGTCGAGGCGTTGGCCCGGTACGCCACTGGCGGTCCGCTGCGCGATGCTTACCCGGTGGGTGCCCACGATGTCGAGATTCGGATCTCCAGCAGCCTCGCGCCTCCGTCGGGACTTGCCTCTTTCCTCGGCGAACTCGGCGGCGCCATCCTGTCCGCAGATCGCGCGTGCCGGCGCGTTGTCGTTGCCGTGGCGCCCGATGACCTGGCCGTGGTCTCGGCCGCGGAGGCGGTCGGGTTTCGTCACGTCGTCGACGTCGAGGTTCCCGGTGAGGAGCTGAGTTTGTTTGTCCTGGAACCGGAGTGGGTGACTGAGGTGGACGCCGACCTCGATCGGGTGCCGGGGACCTGAGCAGCGGCTCCAGAAGAGCGGGCCTGAAGAAGTGCGAGCGGGAGTACTCCCGACCTCCCAACACAGGTACGCCGAACAGGTCTGACCGGAGGTCTCCGCACCGATGTGGTCGGCGTGATCGGTCGAGTCCAGCTCGATGCATGCTGGATCTTTGGCAATCCAAGAGGACTCGTTCCAAGTCAGGTAGTCAGACTGGTCGCTGGCCGGTGATCGGGATGAGGACTCTCGAGAGTTTGTCATGTCCCCAGTGCACGGTGCACGAGCCCGCCTTTGCTTCCTCGTACGCCGACGGGAACTGTCCGTCAGAGGGTTGCGCGACCTCCGTAAGCGCTGCTAAGAACGTCAGCCTCGACACTCGTGCCAGCGTGTTCCATGCCGGCCGAAGTCCGGCTTGCCGACACCCAGCTGCGCTTGCACCGGCGGTGACGACCGTTCGACCAGTGCCGAAATGGCGGCTGCGATGTCCGCCATCGCGAACCGGTCGTGGACCGGCCCCTTGGAACTGCCGTGCCCGGGTAAGTTTCGTCCGCACACGCGCCGAAAGGTATTGTGCCGCAACGTTCACGGCAACGCTGCGGAGTTGCCCAGCGGCGACCCGACCAGCAGCGGACGATCCGGATCACCGGGCGGCTGGGTAAGGCGAAGACCGCCGATCGCGGGCTGGGCGCTCACCGGCCCGTATTCTCGATGTCGGAGGGGTGCGTCGCCAAAGCTGTGACGCGAATGGTCATGTGGGCGAACAACGGCAGGTTCGACAGGATGTTGTGGAGTTCGTCATTGGACTCGACATCGAAGATCGAGAAGTTGGAGTACTCACCGGCGATGCGCCAGATGTGTGGCCACTTTCCACTGCGCTGCAAGTCTTGAGAGTAGGCCTTCTCACGTGCCACCACCTCGGCCCACACCGCTGGGTCGAGGTCGGTGGGTGGGTGGACGTCCATCCGGACGTGGAAGATCACGGCGGTCAGCTCTCAGCTCTGCGGGTCTAGGGCGAAGTCGTAGCTGATGGAGATGCCGTTTGGCCCGGCGACCGGTTCGAGCATCAGTTCGGGTTTGACGGCACTGGCGATGTCGTCGTCGTTGTGCGGGTCTCCCGGAAAGTAGAGCTGCGCGGTCAGTGTCTGATAGCCCGGCGCGGACACCTTGACGTGCAGGTGAGCGGGCCGCCACGCGTGCCAACCCGCTGCGGAGATGAGTCGCCCGCATGAGCCGTCGGTGGGTATTTGATAGGGCGCCGGCTGGATCGTGGTGATGCTGAAGTTGCCGTCAAGGTCCGTGGTGATGGTGCCGCGCAGGTTCCACTGCGGAATGGCCGGCGCGAATTGGGAGTAGTAGCCGTCGGCATCGGCCTGCCACAGTTCGATCGTGCCCGCCAGCGGCGAGCCGTCGGCGGTGGTGATCTTGCCGGTCCACGTCAGCGGAGTGCCTTGCTCGCCGTCGCGCATGGGCAGCGTTGCAGGAGAGGAGAGTTCGGGGGATCCGGGCACGTAGTACGGGCCTTCGATGGTGCCCTTGCTGCCGCGTCGCTGTGCGGTGTTGACCTCCTCGACGACATGCTCGACGAAGACGTCGAGGAACAGGGGCCACTCGCCATCCTCGCCGACGCCGATGAGCCATGCCTTGAGGGCGTTGTACTCGTCGTAGCCGACGGCGTGCCGCCGGATCGTCTCGTGGATGCCTGCGAGGACCTCGCGCGCAAGCATGTCGACCCGTTCGGCCGGAGTGTCCGCGACCGCGTCGTAGGGCGTTTTGTCGGCGTGGAAACGGTCGGTGGCGGCGGCGCCGGATGCCGCGGCGGTGGCGCCGATCGCGGGTGTTGCAGAGGTTGTCATGTTCTCTCCTCGATTTGGTGGGCTGGAAACGAAGGGCGTTGCGGCGGCGGAGATGTCAGCGGTCGGTGCGGTAGTGGGCGAGCTTGTCTTCATCGATGTCGACTCCCAGGCCGGGGCCGGGGAGGCACTGAAGTGCTCCGTCGTGGATGCCCAGCGGCTCGGAGAGCAGGTCGTCACTCATGTCCAGATAGTTCGAGAGCTCGGCGGCGTATCGTGACGTGGTTTGGTGGGCCGCGCCGAAGGCGAGTGAACAGGCAGTGCCGATCTGACCGTCGATCTGGTTGCCGATGACCGTCTCGACGCCGAGCCCCTCGGCTAAATGGTGCACGCGCCGCGATTGGGTGAAACCGGTTCTTGCGGTTTTGATACTGATAGCCGTTGCCGAGCCGGCCAGTAATTCGCGACTGACGTCGGCGGCCGTGGGCACGGACTCGTCGGCGATGAAAGGGATGTCGAGGTGCTCGACGAGCCATCGGCGGCTCAGCACATCGTCGGCCGGGCAGAGTTCCTCGGCAAAGAGCAAGCTCAAGTCGCCCATCTCTCTCATGGCGCGCAGTGATTCCGATGCACTCCAGCCGCGATTGCCGTCGACGTAGAGTTCGACGTCGTCCCCGAAGTGGTTCCGCAGTGCGCGGACGACCGCGGTGTCCATCGTGATGGGATGGCGCCCGACCTTGACCTTGAAGGTGCGAATCCCGTACAGGTCGTGCATCTTTTGCGCCTCGGTGACCATCGCCGCCGGCTCGTCGAAGCCCAACATGTGGCTGACCCGCAGGCGGTCGGTGAACCCACCGAGCATGTCGCTCACCGAGGTGCCGAGAGTTCGCCCGAGCGCATCCCAGAGAGCCATGTCGATCGCGGCTTTGGCGGTCGGATTGCCGACGGTGCGAGCAAGCTTCGCGTTCACGACCTCGCGATGCAGCAGTGAAACCCCGATGATCTGCGGGCCGAAGATCTGGTCGATGACGGCGACGATGCCCGTCTGGGTTTCGCCGTAGGTGAAGGGCCGCGGCGGGGCTTCGGCGGTACCGACCACCCCGTCGTCGGTGTGCACGCGGACCAGTACGTGTTCGGCGACGTGCACCTCACCGGATGCGAATTTCAGCGCCCTCTTGTAGGGGATGGCGAACGGGATCGCCTCGACCCGGGTGATCTTCATCGTCCACCTCTGGATGGCATCAGGTTAGGGCTCCCACTGGCGCGGTGCGGTACCGAACGTGTCCGCGCCGGTGGGAGTGAACATTGCGAATGGACTCGTAGCGGAGGGCGTGTCGCTCAGCGGTTGCCGAAGTAGGACACGTCGTCGTTGCCGATGAGATCTGGCACCGTCCAGCCGTCCAGGTCGTATTCGGACAGGCACTGCTCGGCCAGCCCCTTCATCGCCGCGGCGTCGCCGCGGCCTTGGGCGGCGAACAGTAGCTCGGCTTTGACGTTCTCGTGGTTGCCGGAGTAGTTGCGTTCGTACAACTCATGGCGACCGCCGAACTCGGTGCCGACCGAGTCCCACAGTGCCTTCATGATCTTCACGCGCTCGACCGCGGACATGCCGTCGGATCCGCGGACGTACTTGTCGAGGTACGGGCGCACCTCGGGTGAGTGGAAATCCGCTGCGCTGGAGGGTAGATAGATCAAGCCCGACGCAACGTCTTGTTCGATGATCTCCTTGACGCGCGGGTACCCCTGGATCATGAACATGCGATAGGTCAGGCCGTATTCGAGCTTCGGGATGACGGTGTCGCCCACCCACGGCTCGGGGTCGCGTGCCATGGATTCACTCAACGCCCAGAACAGGTTGCGCCAGCCGATCACTTCGCCGACCCGGGTCTGCACTCCACGGAATCCGCCGGCGCCGGTGGCGTCGAGCGCCTTCATCAACAGTCCGGCGATGAAGTCGAGTTTGACGGCCAGTCGTGTGCAGCCCTGAAAGGTGAAGCGAGGCAGGAACCCCGACTGTGGGAAGAAGGCGTTGATCTTGTCGACGTCGCCGTACATGAACACGTTTTCCCAAGGGACCAGGACCTTGTCGAAGATGAAGATGGTGTCGTTCTCGTCCATGCGGCTCGACAGGGGATAGTCGAACGGCGTGCCCATGACCGCGGCCTGCTGGGTGAACGAGGACCGGCAGATCAGTTTGACTCCCGGCGCGCTCATCGGCACCGTGCAGATGAGGGCGAACTGCTTCTTCTTGATGGGCAGGCCGTAGTGGGCGATGAAGTTGTAATTGGTGATGGCCGAACCCGTGGCGACGACCTTGGCTCCCGAGACGATAAGGCCCGCGTCGGTCTCCTTTTCGACCTTCATGTACACGTCGCCGACCTCGTCAGGTGGCAGTTGACGGTCTACCGGCGGGTTGATGATGGCGTGATTCCAGTACAGGACCTTCTCTTGCGACTCCCGGTACCAGCGTTCGGCGTTGTCTTGGAATGGCGAGTACAGCTCCTTATTGGCGTGCAGAGTGCCCAGGAACGACGCCTTGTAGTCGGGGCTGCGGCCCATCCATCCGTAGGTCATGCGAGCCCAGCGGGCGATCGCATCGCGCTCCTTGAGCAAATCCTCGGAACAGTGCGGAGTCTTGAAGAACGGCATCGTGACGCCGCCGTTGCCGGTGTCGGTCGGGCTGGTCACCTCGTCGACGTGCTCGCCGCCGTGTAGTGAGTCATAGAGCCGCGCTGTCATGCGAATGGGGTTGCGGAAGGCGGGGTGGGTGGTGACGTCTGTGACACGTTCGCCGTGCAGATAAATTTCGCGGTCATCGCGCAGCGACTCGATGTATTCATCACCGGTCATGGGGCGGCTGGCGTAGTTGACGGCGCCGCTGTCAGCTGGCAAGCCATCGGCGGCTGCGGCTTCGGGCGTGGTGGTGGTCATGGTTGGTGTTCCTTCGCGTTAGACGGTGTGCGGGAGGTTGATGGGGGTGAAGGCCGTTGCGGCGTCGAACCAACCGATCTCGGGGTCGTCGGCGCTGCCTGCCCATGTCACGTGCGCCGACGGCGCACCGAGGCTGTGAAAGGTGCTGCGGTAGAAGATGAGCGGTGGTTTGTCGTGAGCGACGGCGTCGACGATTTCGCCGATGAAGATGACGTGGTCACCGCCGTCGTACTCGGCCCAGGGACGGCAAGATAACGTGGCCGACGTA
This sequence comes from Mycolicibacterium chengduense, assembly GCF_033741155.1. Classification (NCBI taxonomy): domain Bacteria; kingdom Bacillati; phylum Actinomycetota; class Actinomycetes; order Mycobacteriales; family Mycobacteriaceae; genus Mycobacterium; species Mycolicibacterium chengduense. Next base: position 19,820 of record NZ_JAWQNH010000013.1, read on the forward strand.
TCCGCCAAGATCGGAGCGGTCGGGCCTTCGGCCCATGCGGGGTCACGGACGCAGGGCCGGCCGGCGAAGTGCATCGCGGTGTCGACCTGATCGCTGGCCAGGACGTTGACTGCGAAGGGTGCTCCGCTGAGATATGTGCAGGCCTTGGATCGTCTGGTCATCGTCACCTGACACAGGCGCGGTTCCAACGACACCGCCGTGAAGGCGTTGACCGTGGCGCCGTGGGGTTCGCCGTCGCCGTTACGGCATGTGATGACGGTGACGCCGCTGGCGAACTGACCGAATATGCGCCGTAGATCATACTGCTCGCCCATGAGACTCCTTCGTCACAATTGCTGTCACGCAGGCTATTTCGACGTAGAGGACTGCGTCGAGCCAGGATGCGCGGTGACCATCCACAATGCGCGACGAGTGGGATCCGAGTCACACACCGTGGCGAGGCCGGCGATCGCCAGGTGTGTCAGGCGTGCAGCGTCTGGGACGGCGACTCGCCGTACTTGCGGCGATAGGCGGCGGCGAAGCGGCCGGTGTGGGTGAAGCCCCACCGCATGGCAGCCGATGTCACGGTGGCATCGTCGGTACCGCGCAGCAACTCCTCTCGCACTCGGGTGAGGCGGATGTCGACCAATAGCTCGCGAGGCGTCACGCCGAGATAGGACCGGAACCCTTCCTGCAAACGGCGAACACTGACACCGGCGACCTCTGCCATGTCGCCGGCCGTCCAGGCGCGGGCCGGGTCATCGCGCAGTTGGTCGGCGACGCGTTTGACGATCCGGGGCTGCAATGCCGGTGCCCGAGTGCCGCTCTCGGGTATCGCGGCAAGCACAAACGCGGTCGTGATCGCGGCACACAACTGTTCGTGCACGAGGGGATGCTGTTCGGATGCCATGTCGCCCGACAAGCATCGCACCAGCTGTACCCAAGCCGCACCGGCCCTTTCGGTGAGGTCGACGTGGTCGGGCAAACGCCCCGTCGGCTCGGCAAGCAAGCGGTGGATCTCGCGATGAAGGTAGTCGCGGTCGAATCGGACCCCGATGATGACGCATGATTCGCTCCAGCGACGAATGCATGCTGGGGTATCAGCAGGGAAGATGGTGGCACGGTCGCGCGTGGCGATGACTTCGTTGCGACCGATAACCGATTCCAGGTGACCCGATACCGGAATGTTGACAGCGTAAGCGCCGGGATGGGTGGTGGTTACGGAGACGGCCGTCCCCCAGCCGATATTCACGATCCTGATCGGTCCCAGATCAACCCCGCGGGCGAGTGCGTCGCGTGATCCCGCGTGCCCGAGCGGATGCAGGTCGTGCGGGAAATACGCGTTCGCCACAGCATGTGAGACTTCCGCCCAGTCTGCGCTGACCGGGACCATAGGAGCGGCCACGACGGCTCCTTTCACGGAATCGGGTTCAGCGACCGGTGAGGTCGACGGGAGTCAACAGCCCTTGTCGATGCTGTTCGCGTAGACACTTCTTGTCGTACTTTCCGGTCGACGTGCGAGGAAGCCGGTCGACGAACGCCCACCGTTCCGGAATCCACCAGCGCGCGACTTTGTCACGCAGGTAATCCTGTAGTTCGGCGATGGTCACATCTGCGGTTTGGCCGAGCACGACCGCTGCGAGCGGACGTTCCTGCCATCTGTCGTCGGGTACCGCGATGACGGCCGCCTCGAACACATCTGGGTGCGACGCGATGGCCAGCTCCAGCTGCACCGAGGAGATCCATTCACCGCCGGACTTGATGACGTCCTTGACGCGGTCGGTGAGGGTGACATACCCATCGGCATCGATGGAGCCGACGTCTCCAGTGCGCAGCCAGCCCGCGTCGAAGGAGTCGTCAGCCTGCGAGTCGAAGTACCCACCCGTAATCCATGGGCCCCTCAGCTGCAACTCCCCGATGGCTTCCCCGTCGTGGCCGACGACAACGCCGTCGGAGTCGACGATCCGTAGCTCCACGCCACACGCCGGCCGACCTTGGGATGCCCGGCGCTGCCAGTACTGGCTGTCCTCTGAGCTTGACGCTGGTTTGGATATCGTTGCCAACGGCGATGTTTCGGTCATCCCCCACGCCTGTACCAGGTAGATTCCGTACTTCTCGTGCAGGGTGCGCATGAGGTGTACGGGGACTGCTGATCCGCCGCATCCGACCAGTCGCAACGACGAGATGTCGGCGTCGGGGCGCTCCTGGAGGTAGTGCACGATGTCGTTCCAGACCGTGGGTACGGCGCCGGCGATCGTCGGGCGTTCGCGTTCGATGAGTTCGACCAGCGGTTCGGCGTGAAGGAAGCGATCGGGCAGGACGAGATCGGCGCCGGCCATCAGGGCGGCGTAGATGAGCCCCCACGCGTTGGCGTGAAACATCGGCACAATGGGCAACACGGCGTCGCCGGGTCCCACTTCGAGTGCGCCCTTGGCGCAGATCGCCATGGTGTGCAGATAGGTGGACCGGTGGCTGTAGACCACCCCTTTGGGGTTGCCGGTTGTCCCGGAGGTGTAACACATGGCTGCGGCGCTGTGCTCGTCGATGTCGGGCCAGTCGTACGCGGGAGACTCCTGATCGAGAATGTCGTCGTAGCGCACGACGCGTTTTTCCGTACGCATCAGAGCACTCAGGTCGGCATCACCGGTCACGATGATGGTGTGCAGGGTGGGCACGTGCGGCGCGATCTCGGAGAATTGCTCGGCGAGGCTGGCGTCGACGATGGCGATCTCGTCGCCGGCGTGGTTGGCGATATACACGAGCTGCTCGGTTGCGAGCCGGATATTGAGGGTGTGTAGCACCGCGCCCATCGCGGGGACGGCGCAGTAGGCCTCGACGTGCTCCTGGTTGTTCCACATGAAGGTGGCCACCACGGTGTCGGTACCGGCCCCCGCCGTGCGCAGTGCGTTGGCCAATTGCGCTGTGCGATGGCCGAGTTGAGCGAAAGTCGCGACCCGCATGGTCCCATCGGGCTGACGGGTTCTCACCTGACACCGGGTGTGGATGGTGGTTCCGTGTCGGGTGATGGCCCCGATGGTCAGGGGGTAGTCCTGCATCGTGCTTTTCACGAGTGAATCCTTCGCACCATCTACGCGTCCCAGCCGTCGAAGGTTGCTTCTACGGTCGTCGAATCGAGTGTGGCCAGAAACTCCAGCTGTGCGTGGGTCTTTGGCAACTCGTACCGGTAGAAGTAACGGGCCGCGTACCGCTTGCCGACGTAGAAGGCGTCGTCGCGGCCGTGGGCGGCGAGCACCTGGTCGAGCCACAACCAGGCCACCACGATGTGGCCGAACGCCTCGAGGTACAGCGCGCTGTTAGCCAACGCCACGGTCGGGTCACCGCAGCTGAGCAGCACGGTGGTGACATCGCGCAACGTCTGCCACGACGCCTGAAGTCGCTCACCCAATTGTGCCGGCTCACCTCCGAAGGCGGTGGCCCGTGCGATCGTCGTGGTGACTTCCTGCTCCAGCAGTGTCAAACCCGCACCACCGTGCTGGCGCACTTTGCGGCCGAGCAGATCCAGGCTCTGAATGCCATGCGTGCCTTCGTGGATCGGGTTGAGTCGGTTGTCGCGGTAGAGCTGCTCGAGGTCGTATTCGCGCGTGTACCCGTAGCCGCCGTGAATCTGGATGGCCAGGTCGTTGGCCGCAACGCACCACTGTGATGGCCAGCTCTTGGTGATGGGGGTCAACAGGTCGAGTAGCTCGGTGGCGTCGCGGCGCTCCTCGGGGGTCTCGGCGGCTGCGGTGAGGTCGGTCAGACGCGCGCAGTACAGCACCAGGGCCAACGCACCCTCGACGTAGGATTTCTGCGCCAGCAGCATCCGCTTGACGTCGGGGTGTTCGATGATCGACACGGGCTCCATATCGGGATCCTTTGCCGCGAGTGGACGGCCCTGGGGCCGCGTCCGGGCGTAGTCCAGCGACTTGAGATACCCGGTGTAGCCCAGCGCGGTGGCGGCGGCACCGACGATCAGCCGGGCTTCGTTCATCATGTGGAACATGTAGGCCAGCCCGTGGTTCAGCTCCCCGACGAGGTATCCCACGGCACCCGAGGTGCCGCCGGGCTCGAAGGTGCCGTCGCCGAAGTTCAACGCCGCGTTGGTCAGTCCACGTTGTCCCATCTTGTGATTGAGGCCTGCCGCCACCACGTCGTTTCGTTCGCCGAGCGATCCGTCTTCGGCGACGAGGAACTTCGGCACGATGAACAGCGATATACCCTTGGTGCCACGTGGTGATCCGGGCACCCGGGCCAGCACGAGGTGCACGATGTTCTCGCTGGCGTCGTGGTCGCCGGCCGAGATCCACATCTTGGATCCGAAAAGTCGGTAGGTGCCGTCGTCCTGTGGGACGGCTCGGGTGGTGATGTCGCTGAGCGACGATCCCGCCTGCGGTTCGGACAGGCACATGGTGCCGGTGAACCGACCGGCGAGCATGGGCGGTATGTACGCCGCGATCTGATCTTCGGTTGCGAATTCGATGAGCAGGTTGGCGTTGGCCAACGTCAGTAGGGAATAGCCGAGCGTACTGACGTTGGCGGCTTGGAACCATGCGAACGCTGCCGTGGACACGACCACGGGCACTTGGGCCCCGCCGTATTGTTCGTCCAAGCTCATCGCGAGCAGTTCGGTGTCTGCGAATGCGCGCAACGCATCTTTGACGTCGGGCAGGACGCTGACGACTCCGCCTTCCACGGTGGGTTCCTCGACGTCGCTGCGCTTATAGTGCGGCGCGAAATGGTGCTCGGCTAGCTCCTCGCAAAGAGTCAGCACGTCGGCAAACGTGTCACTGCTGTGATGGGCGAATCGCGGTCGCTTCAGCAACTCATCGACCCGCAGCCACTCGAAGAGCAGAAAGTCCAGATCACGGCGCGACATCAGCTTCGACTTCATCGCTTGATTGCACCTAGCGATGACAGGGTGGTCGACGTGTCGTGCCGCGCAGCGGAACGAGTCTGGCCAACCGCTCGACCCCCTGGCATGGCGACGCGGCGTCGGCATGCGCGCACATTGCCGGCTGGTAAGTCTCGTTCCAGCGGTATCGCGTCACATCCGGATGCCATGACGTCATTATTGGGCGTTCCGGCAGCCGATCCGGCGGTTGATCAGAGACAGGTATGGGTTCAGGTATGGATACGCGTACCCGTGGCGATGCGGCGGTGACTTCGTCGCACCGAAGCGGCATCGTTCACACGTGAATGCCGAACGGGCAGAAACCCGATTTCTCGGTGCAGGGGGAGAAGCAACCTAGGATCTCGGTATGAGCTCATCGTGGAGCCAGCGACGTGGGGGCGAGCGGGTGGGCCCGCCGTTGAATCGACTCGTGGCTCGCCGCACCGATCTGGAAGCAGCGCAGAAGATGCTGGCCCAGTCGCGGTTGATCACCTTTACCGGACCTGGGGGTGTCGGCAAGACCCGGCTCGCTCTGGAAGTAGCGCATCGTGGGCAGGGAAAGTTCCCCGACGGCGCCTGGCTGGTCCGGCTGACCGATCTGAGCGTCGGAGCGGGCACCAACGATGTCGAGGGTGCGATCGTCAGTGCTCTGGGAATCAGCGATCAGTCGGCGACGCCGCCGCTCGACAAGCTGCTGTCTTTCCTCCCCGAACGCCGAGTGCTATTGGTCCTCGACAACTGTGAACATGTCATCGACGCAGTGCGCCTTACCGTGCCCGTGCTGCTGCGGGCGGCGCCGAACCTATGTGTCATCACCACCAGTCGCGAGCACCTGGGCGTGGTGGGCGAGGTGCTGCGCCCGGTCCTTCCGTTGAGTGTGCCCGAGCCCGGAACGCCGGCCGAGCAGCTGGTCGCCGACGGATCGGTGAGCTTGCTCGTCGAACGCGCCGTCGCCGTCGACCCTGATTTCGGCGTTACTGCCGTCAACGCCGACGCCGTGATCGAGCTATGCCGGTTGCTGGAGGGATCGCCGCTGGCCATCGAGTTGGCGGCGGCCAAGCTGAGGTCCCTCACGGTCGAGCAGGTTGTCGAGCGGTTCCGCAAGCGGCTGACCTCCCTGACCGCTTCCGATGTCAATTCGATGTCGCACCACCGATCGCTGCGGGCGATGGTGGATTGGAGCTACGACCTGTGTCACGGCACCGCGCAGGTGTTGTGGCGCCGACTGGCGGTGTTTCCGTCGACGTTCGACCTCGAACTCACCGAACAGGTCTGTGCTTTCGGCGAGCTGCGAGCTGACGACGTGTTCGACTCGATCGACCGGCTCGTCGCCCAGTCGATCGTGCTGACCGACCGCGGAGCGGGGACCATGCGCTACTACCTGCCGGCCGCCGTCCGGGAGGTCGCTGCGGAAATGGCGGACCAATCCGGCGAGACGGAGCAGTTGCACCGACGTCACCGCGACGTGATGCTGCATCGCGCCGCCGGAATGTTGACGCAGTGGTGTGGACCCGATCAGAACAGTTTGATTCGACAGATGAGCCTTGATCACCCCAGCTACGTGGCCGCTGTGCATTGGAGCGCTACGACTCCGTCAGAAGGGCAGGTCGCGCTCGAACTGCTGGGCCGGTTGCGTTATCAGTGGTTGTCGAACGGACGACTCGCAGAGGGCAGGATGCGCATCGAATCCATGCTCGAGGCCGAAACGGCACCATCGGCCGCTCGGGCGCACTGTCTGTGGGTCGTTACCTGGATCGCCCTGCTGCAGGGAGACCACGAATCTCCCGTTACCTGGTTGAACGAGCTCGGGTCGTACGCCGTGGAGTCCGATGATGACGTGTTCGGCGCGCACGTGCGGCACTGGACGGCGCTGCGGGATTTGTTTGCCGGTGACACGGTCGCTGCCGTGCGTGGGTTCAGCCGAGCGGTGGAAGATCACGCTGCCCGCGGCGATCGCGAGATGGAACTGACGGCACGATACATGCTTGCCAGCGCTTTGGTCGCCGACGGCGCGGCTGACCGAGCCCTCGCCGAAGCCCGTGACGCCGCGAGCCTCTGCGAACGGCACGGTGAACGCTCGGCGCGTGGATATGCCGAATGGGCAGCGGCACTGGCACATTGGTCCCTCGGCCACTATGACGAGGCGGAGCGCTCGGCGCGCCGAGTGTTGGACCTGCGACGCACTTTCGGCGACGGTATCGCGGTCGCGCTGACTACCGACCTACTCGGGTGGATCGCCTACGACCGCCGTCAGTTCGGCCGTTGCCGGGTGCTCACGCGCACGGCCAAGGGGCTGTGGCAGGCAATGGGAACCTCCATCGATGCCTTCGGACCACAGTTGTCCGGTTTCGCGGCGGCGCACTCTCCCGCGTCCGCCGATCCTGCGCAGGTGGACACTTCCCACGCGTACAGGCCGATGGAGGTCGACGAGGCGATCGATTTCGTGCTCGGGGTCCTCGACGGAGTGCACAGGTCAGCGCGCCTGCCGAGCGAACCACTGACGAAGCGGGAACTCGAAGTTGCGGCGTTGGTCGAGCTTGGTCTATCCAACCGGGAGATCGCCGAACGACTGATCATCTCCAAGCGCACAGCCGACGGGCACGTTGAGCGCATCCTCTCCAAGTTGGGCTTTGCGTCCCGCTCTCAAGTGGCGGCCTGGATGGCCCGGCACCCGTTGCCACGCTAGACACTGGTTCGATCAGTCAACCTCAAGCCAGAATTCCTCCAGCAAGAGGTTGAGCTCCTGTGCCATCTGCGGTACGAGATGACCCGCACCCTCGACGACGGCTCGGTGCGCATGCGCACCGAGCCGCAGGGCGATCTCATTGGCGGCGTCTTCGTACAGCGCATCATGGGCGCCGGTCACCACCAGGGTGCGGACCTTACCCGCCACCAGATCCGTCAACGGCAATTCGGCTTTCCAGGGAGCTATCGACCGCATGGTCAGACGGATGAGTGTCTCGGTCTCCGCGTCCAGAGGACGCGGGTCCGGGGCGGGGTGTCCGAGCATGCGCATGAAGGCTGCGCGGAAGTCGGCCGGCGAACTAAGTCGCTGAAGCTCTTCGAATTCGGCCATGTACGACCGCGCTGCCGGTGAATTCACGAGATGGAATGCCGGCGGTTCGAGGAGGCTCAGCGACAGTATCCGGTGCGGATCTCGGCCGGCCGCGATGATCGCACCCATGCAGCCGTAGCTGTGGGCCACCACGTGGGCGGGGGCGGCGCGGAGCAGCTCGCCGATATCGTAGGCATCCGCGTCGAAATCGTCTCCGGATGACGGTCCTGGTGGCGTGCCGCGCCGGGTGACGAGGAGCATCGTCCACCGGTCGACGAGATCGGTTTGCAGTCGCCACGTTCGGGCGGCGTTCGACATCGCGCCGTGCACCCAGAGGGTCCGTGGCCCGCTGCCGCGAACGTCGACGTGAAGCGCCGGTGTCTCACGGCCATCCATGGCGCCCTGCCTCCGAAGCTGTCAGCCCCCTCGGGGGTAGACCCTTGCCAGGGGTCCCTCGGGCCGTTAACGCCTAGCAGGCTAGCATGCCAGTAACTCGATGGGTGGTCGTGTCCGCGCGGTGCAAGTCCGCCGGCTTCGGTCGCCTTCCAAGAAGTGTGTTGTGAGAAGGAGGCCAGGTGACCGTCGCCGGCTGGTTCGACGAACTGAATACACTCGACCGGATGAGCGTTGGTGTCGCCCGTATTTCCTTGCTGGAGAACGCATTTCGCGCACGTCAGGCCTCAGCATGATCTACGACAGTCCCTATCCTGAGATCACGGTTCCTGAGACGACGGTCTCCGAGTTGGTGCTTGGGGGTGCCGCGGAGCGGTTCGGTGATCGGGTTGCGCTGATCGACGGGCACACCGGTGAACGGTTCACCTATGCCGAGTTGTGTGAGGCGGTCCGGTCCGCTGCGGCAGGGTTCGCGGAGCTGGGGGTGCGGCCCGGGGACACCGTGGCGGTGATGAGCTATAACCAGCCGCGGTTTGCCGTTGCCGCGCACGCGGCTCTAACGGCCGGTGTGGCGGTTACGACGATCAATCCGGTCTCCACCGCTGACGAAGTGGCCAAGCAGTTGATGGCCGCGAAGGTGTGCGCCGTCGTTTCGTCTGAGGAGGCGGTGTCGCGTGCGTCTGATGCTGCGGCGGTGGCCGGTGTGAAGCATGTTTTGTCGTTCGGTAATTCGGCGCGGCCGTTCGACGAGCTGCTGCACACCGGCGCCGGTGTCCGGTCGCCGAGGCTGGACCCTGCGACGGCGGTCGCTGTGTTGCCGTTCTCCAGCGGAACCACCGGGAAATCCAAGGGGGTGCAGCTCACCCATCGCAATCTGGTGGCCAACCTCACCCAGTCACGTGCCGTCTGGCCAATCGGTCCCGACGACGTGGTGGTGGCGGTGCCTCCGTTCTTTCACATCTTGGGTTTCACGATGGTTCTCAACTTCAGTCTGTTGAGTGGAGCGACCGTGGTCACGCTTGCTCGTTTTGAGCTCGAGGAGTTCCTCGGCGTGGTGAAGCGGCACGGTGCGACGCGTGGGTACTTCGTGCCGCCGATGCTGTTGGCCATTGCCAGTTCCGATCACTTGGACCTCGATGGGGGGACGTCGCTGAAGTACGGTGTGTGCGGTGCGGCCCCCGTTGACGCCGATATCGTTGCCCGCGCTGAACAGCGGCTGGGCTGCGTCATTCGTCAGGGG
>NZ_JAWQNH010000014.1:0-25023 GCF_033741155.1 Mycolicibacterium chengduense
TTCACCGCACGCTCACGCTGCTCGACCGGGTAATGCTTGGCCATAATCGCCATCCTCCACACACAAGGAAGCGGCATCAAACCCGGAACGGTTCAGATTCCCGAAAGAACTGAGAGTGTCAGTCACCCGCTTGCTTACGCTGCCGAGGCCGACGACGCACAGGCTGGCGGTCGTAGCGCTTCCCCTCAGTGAACGACCTCTCGACGGCCATAGGGGGCGCGCGGTTCCGGTAACGCTGCGCTGCGCGCCGAAACTAACCATCGCAGAACAACACTCGCTATCCGCGACCGATCGCGTACGCACCGCAAGCCGTGGAGCTTCAGCGGTGGGTGCGTACCCAAAGCCGGAACGTCGGCCTGGTGTGACGCGCGGGTCCGCTCCTCAACCTGGTACCACCGGTCTGTAGGTAGCCGGCTCTGGCTTCCACAGCCTGGGCTAGTGGGTGGGCCTAACCTCTGGTTAGCCGAAGAGTTCGCGAAGGTGAGGGTTGAGAAAGATGCCCTTGGGGTCGAACTGGCGCCGAATGCGTTGGAAGTCGTCGTATTTGGGGTAGAGAGCTTCGGCGCGTTCGCGGGTGAGGTAGTGCACCTTTCCCCAGTGGGGGCGGGCGTCAAACTGCCGCAGTTCGTGGTCAAGTTCACGGAGAAAGGGTTCGTAGGTGGTGCCGGGCTTGCCGGACACGGATACCGATACGGTGTCGCGTTCGTACTGTGCGGATAGGTACGCGTTGTCGGCTTTCTGCCACCGGATCTGGACGGGGCTGATTTGGTCGTCGTGTTTAGTCTGCATCAGGTGGCGGACGGTTTCGAGTGCGGCGCGGCCGTGTTCGGCGGGCACCATGTATTCGAGTTCGTGGAACCGGGCGTCAGTGGTGGCGTCGGGGTAGATGAGGTGTGCGCGGCCGGTTCGTGCGCCGGGTTCGGCTTCGACGTCGGGGGCGTCGGCGGGCAGTTCGGTGAGGAGTTTGACGACGCAGTGGTCCTTGGGTAGGTCACCGAGGTCATACATCTGGGAGGAGCCCTGCTGCGGAAGCCACCAGAAGGAGAAGTGCCGGTATCCGTTGAGGAATTCGTCCCACCGACTGTCGACTTCGTCGAAGGGGAGGACGGCGTTTTGTTCTTGGATCTTGTACGCGGGCGCGCATTGCAGGGTCATGTCGAGAAAGACGCCAAGCATGCCGATCGAGACCTGCGCGGCGTGCAGAAGGTCGGCGTCGTCTTCGGTGATGGTCACGATGTCGCCGCGTCCGTCGACCAGGCGCACGCCACGCACGGTGGAGGACAGGCTGCCGAATTGCAGCCCGGAGCCTTTGGTGCCGGTGGCGATAGCGCCCGAGATGGTTTGAGCGTCGACGTCGCCCTGGTTGGCCAGTGACAGGCCGGCGTCCCACAGGGGGGCACCGACGTTGGCCAGTCCGGTTCCGGCTCGCACGGTGGCGCGTCTGCTCTCCGAATCGGCCGCGGTGACGCCGGCGATTTGGGAGATGTTCAGCAGCGTGTGGTCGGTCTGCACGATGGGTGTGAAGGAATGGCCGCTGCCGGTGACGCGGATACCGGTGTTGTGGGACTCTGCCGCACGAACGGCCTCGATCACGTCGTCGTCGGTTGTGGCGATGACCGCTTCGGCGTACGTGAAGCTCTGATTGCCGCCCCAGTTCTCCCAGTGATGGCCGGTGTCGGTGGTCAGCGTCTGGTCGGTCATGGGTCCTCCGCATATCTGGAAACGTGCAACTAGTGCCATGCTACATGTCACCGCTTACCGATTCGGCGCTAAAGCGAGCTTATTGCCTCTGTCGACGGCGGTTGCCCCGCATCGATTAGTGGACGCTACGGTGCACGGCGGGTGTCACACCCTGGCTGGTCATTTCACCCGGGCTGCGCCTTGCTGAATTCGACCGGCCCCGCTGTCGTTCCCCGAGGCGGCATGCGTCAGCACACTAGGCGGCTCCTGCAGTCATACCCACACACCACTTGCCCTCTGCTGTTGACAGCCCGACTCGCCTCGCCCATAGTAACCGGTAAGATATTACCGATTGCCGGTTAGGTGGCAGCGGTGCACCTCGATCATCCCTCGGAAAGGATTGCGGCATGGCCGGCTACGACCACCGTGAAGACGACCAGCTTCTTGCGAAGCTGGGATACCGACAGGAACTGACCCGTTCGCTGGGCCAGTTCTCCACGTTCGCGACGGGGTTCGCGTTCATCTCCATCCTGACCGGCATGTTTCTGCTGTTCGGGTTTACCTATGCCAGTGGTGGGCCGGCGTCCATCTGGGCGTGGATCGTGGCCATCGGTGGCCAGCTGCTCTTTGCGCTCGTTTTCGCCGAGCTGGCGGTCAAGTATCCCCTGACCGGGTCGGTTTACAACTGGTCCAAGCACATCGCCAAGACCGGTGTGGCCTGGATGGCGGGATCGGCGATGATCCTGGCGCTGGTGGTGTCCTCTGCTGCGGTCGCTTTGACCATGCAGGCAATCCTGCCCAGCATCTCCGACGTCTTCTGGATCTACGGCGATGGCAGCGGCCCCAACGACGCGAGCATCAATTCCGTTATGCTGGGGTCGTTGATGCTGGTGGGTACCACCGTCGTCATGTTGTGCGGCACCAGGGTTCGCGCATTGATCAACAACATCGGCGTCACCGTTGAACTCGTCGCCTCGCTGGCGTTGATCGTGCTGCTGATTTTCCACGCCAAGCGCGGGCCCGCGGTGGTCTTCCAGACCAATGGCACCGAGAGCAACTACAGCACCGGCTATACCGGCGCCCTGATGCTGTGCCTGCTACTCGGCCTGATCGTGATGTGGGGCTTCGACTCCGCCACCACCTTGAGCGAGGAGACCATCAACCCTCGCAAGAACGGTCCCAAGGCCATCATCCGGGCATTGCTTGCCTCGGGTATCTTTGGCGCACTGCTCATTCTGGGTGCGGTCATGGCGGTGGAGGATCTGGGCGCCGAGGACATCGCCTCAGGTGGATTGGCCTACGTCATCACCAGCACGCTGGGAAACGCCGTGGGCGACATCTTCTTGGTCTGTGGTGCCCTCGCAGTGTTCGTGTGCGGTATGGCCAATCAGACCGGTGCAGTGAATCTGATGTTCGCGATGGCGCGTGACAACGCCTTCCCCGGTTCGAAGTTCGTCTCGAAGGTGAATGAGCGGGTGAAGGTGCCGGTGGTGCCCACCATCGGTGTCGCGCTCATCGCCATTCTCATCCTGCTGTTCAACATGGGCCAGCCCCAGATCTTCCTCGTTGTCTCCGGCACCACGATCATTCTTGCGCTGACGTCCTATCTGTTGATCGTCGCTCCGAACGCGTTGCAGCGGCTTCGTGGCCAATGGACGCAGCCGGAGAAGGGCTATTTCAATCTGGGTCGGCTGGGGACCCCGATCGCGGTCGCCGCGACGGTGTGGGCGATTGTGATGATCGTCAACATTGCCTGGCCGCGACCGGTGCTCTACAACCCCGCAGAACCGTTCCACTGGTACCTGCGCTGGGGTGGCGTGCTGGCGCCGGCGATCATGCTCGGCCTGGCGTTCGCGGTGTACTGGACCACCCGCCGCGGCAAGATCGGCATCTTGGCCGAACACGCCGCGGAAGCCGAACGCACCCCGGAGTTGGGCGGCGAGTCCGCCGCCGCCCTGAGCTAAGTCATCGGAGAGTCCTCGGGTGAATCGGCACCACGACAGTCTGATCCCGGCATTGAGGGTCGTCGCGACACAGATGGACATCGCCGACCTGTGCGACGTGCACACCGCCCGGATCACCGACGCCGAGCTGGTGGCCGCCGTGACGCCCGAGGACTTTCCCGGCCTGGACCCCGAGCGGGTCAGCTTCGAGACCATCACGATCACGCCGACGTCGCGCGGTGTGCGAGCGCCCCGAGTGCGGATCTACCGCCCTCGGGGCGTTCGCGGTCCGTTAGGGACGTTGATCTTCGCCCACGGTGGCGCATTCTGTCTCGGTGATCTGGAGACCGATCACCTGCGGTGCATGCTCTACGCCCAGGAGGCGGATTCGATCGTCGTCAGCGTCGAGTACGCGCTGGCGCCGGAGTCCCCCTATCCCGCAGGGCTTCACGACACGGTTGCCGCGTTGCAGTGGATAGCCGCCGAAGCCGATGGTCTCGGCGTCGATTCTCGACGCATCGCCATCGGCGGCGAGAGCGCTGGCGGTTGCCTGGCGGCTGCGGCGGCATTGCACTGCCGTGACACCGGCGTCGTCGCGCTGCGCGGGCAGATGCTGCTGTTCCCGGCACTCGACCATCGCCAGCAATCGGTGTCGATGCGCGACGGCGCCGACATGCCGGCCTGGAACTCGGTGCAGAGCCGATTGATGTGGGAGCACTACCTTGGCGGGGCCGGGGCTGTATCAGCTTATGCGGCACCGGCTTTGGCGGATGATCTTCGCGACCTGCCGGCAGCGCTGGTCGTCACCGCGCAGGTGGATCCACTCCGCGATGAAGCTCTGGCCTATGCCGGTCGACTGTGCGAGGCGAGCGTGCCCACCGAGATTCACAACTATCCGGGAACGTTTCACGTCTTCGACGCCGCCGCGCCGGCCCTACCGGTGGCGCAGCGCGCATTCGCCGAGCAGACCGCGTTCCTCGGCTCCGTCCTGGGCGTCTGACGGTCTAGGACGACTGGTCGAACTTGGCATCGGCCCAGTCGCCCCGGATATGCCGCAGGTGATGCTGCATGAGTTCGCGGACCTCGTCCGCATCGCCAGCCACCAGGGCGTCGAGGATCGGCTGGTGCTCCTCGGCCGAGTCGACCAGAGTGCCCTTGTCCGACAACGACTTCAGCCCATACAGGCGGGTCTGATCTCTCAGACCGTCGATCGTGGTGACCAGACGATTGTTGTTGCTGTGCTCCAGCAGTCCAAGGTGGAACCGACGATCGGCGTCGAGGTAGTTGATCAGGTCCTTGGCGATGGCCGAGGTCACGATCTCCTCGGCCAGCGCGCGGAACTTCTCGTACTCGTCGATGATCTCCTGGCGTCCGGCCAGCGCTGCCGTCGCGGGAACCTCAAGCAGGCACCGCATCTCGTAGATCTCCCGGCGATCCTCCTCGTCGAGCGGGAGAACCCGGAATCCGCGGTTGCGCACGGCCTCCATCAGCCCCTGATTGACCAAGGTCAGCATCGCTTCGCGCACCGGGCTGGCTGAGACGCCCAGTTGGGTGGCCAGCGCCGTGGCCGAGTAGATTCCGCCCGGCTCGAGTTCGCCGGAGACCATCCCCTCGCGGATCACACGCAGCGCCTGGTCGCGCAAGCTCGGCTGTTTGAGGGTCGCCGTCGTGGTTAGCATGTCCTGTCCTCCGTCACCAACCCACAGGTGTAGGTGCTACGTACAATATTACATGTGATGGACGTTGGTCCGCACGTGAGCGCGGACGCGGCGCAACCGGCGGAGGCGGTCGTCGGTTCGGTGTCACCGGGCGACCGGTGAGATTCGAACAGTCGCGACGTCGACCGGCGCACGACGCCGTGGCGGCGCTTGTGATGAAGTCCGCCCATCACAAGGAGTGTCAGAGGGGTTCGCTGTAGTGATTCGGTGGTCAGCGACTTGCGGCGGACAGGTGTCCGTCGATGCGGCGCGGGATGGCGTCGTATCCGTCGCGCAGTTCCTCGGGCAGTGCTGATTGCGGGGCGTTCTGGTAGGTCAGGGGCCGCAGGAACCGACGGATTGCGGTGGCCCCGACCGAGGTGTGCAGGGTGTTGGTGGCCGGCCACGGGCCGCCGTGGTTCTGCGCCCATGACACGGCGACGCCGGTGGGGAAGCCGCCGAATAGGATCCTCCCTGCGTGGGCACTGGCAACGTTGAGAAGTGATGCGAGGTCGTCGTTTTCGGTGGTATGCAGGGTGGCGGTGAGCGAGGACGGCAGCGTGTCGAACAGTTTGTGCGCTGCAGCGGTGAGGTTGTCTGCGGGATAGCGCACGATGACCGCGATCGGGCCGAACACCTCGCGCACGAGGGAGTCGTCGAGATCGTCGATGCCGACCTCCAGCAGTGCGGGGGTGACGTAATAGCCGGCGCCGATCGCCTCGGGTGCACTGTGGCTGGTGACGTCACTGCGCTGGGCGTAGTCGCTGGTGGCCTGGGTGTAGCTGTCGTAGATCGATTCGTTGAGCAGCACGTGGTCGGTGGCGGTGGTGAGTCCGTCGACGGCGGCCTGCACCAGCGCGGCGCCCTCGGCGTTGTCGGGAACGAGAACGAATCCCGGCTTGGTGCAGAGCTGTCCGGAGCCCAGGGTGACCGACGCCACCAGGCCGGTGCCGATGTCGGCTCCGTGTGCGCTGGCGGCGGAGGGGGTGATGACGACGGGGTTGAGGCTGCTGAGTTCGCCGTAGAACGGGATGGGCTCCTCACGGCCGGAGATGATGTCCAACAGCGCCTTTCCGCCGGAGAGGGACCCGGTGAAGCCGACGGCTTTGATCGCCGGATCGGCGACCAGTGCGGCTCCGGCGGCGGTGCCGTAGACGATGCCCAGCGTCCCTGAGGGTGCGTCGCCGAGGGCGTCGGCCATCAGCTCGTAGGACAGTCGAGAGGTTCCGGGATGGGAGCCGTGCGCTTTGACGATGACGGGGTTGCCCGCGGCCAGCGCCGACGCGGTGTCCCCTCCGAGAACGGAGAAGGCGAACGGGAAATTGCTCGCTCCGAATACCGCGATGGGTCCGATCGGAATCAGCCATCGCCGTAGATCCGGCCGCGGCCCCATCGGTGTGTCGCCGGCGGGGTCGATGCTGGCTTCCAGGTAACCGCCGTCGCGGATGACCTCGGCGAAGAACCGGAACTGGTAGGCCGCGCGGGTGGCCTCGCCGCTGAGTTTGGCGGCGGTGAAACCCGTTTCCTGAGTGGCGATGTCGATGAGTTCGTCACGGTGGGCGTCGATGGCGTCGCCGATGCGGTCGAGTAAGCGCGCGCGGTCCTGCCGGCTCAGCGCGGACAGCGCCGGCGCGGCCGCGGCGGCCGCGGCGCACAACTGCTGTACCTCGGCAGTGCTGGTGTCCTCCGCGACGGCATCCATGCGGACGCCGGTGCGCGGGTTCACAGCGGTCGGGGGTAGGGCCATTCGAATGTCCTTCGTTGTGGGGTTGGTGGGGTGGAGGCCTCGGTCAGTGCCGCGGTGCTCACCGGGTTGGGTGCGGAGTCGCGTTCGATGCGGCTGGCGACGGCGAGGAAGACGTTGGCGGTGGTGATCGCGTCTCCGAGGGCGTGATGCGGGGCGTGTACCGGAACGCCGAGGGCGGTCGCCGCGTATTCCAGTGAGATGTAGCCGCCTTCGACTTCCTCGTCGAGCGCTGCGGTGGCGAGCGGGGCGGTGTCGACGAACGGGTTGCGCAGCTCGAGACCGGCTGTGCGGTAGGCGCGGGCCAGCAGTGTGCGCTCGATGACGGCGCAGTGCGCAATGATCGGTGTGTCGCCGATCATCGAATCGAGCTGCCGCACCACGTCTTCCAGCGGTGGGGCTGCCGCGAGATCCTGGGTGCGGATGTAGTGGATGCAGGTGGAGGCTTCGGGAACGTCGTCGGTGATGCCCACCAACCCGTAGGTGGTCTCGGCCATTTGGATGCGGCCGCGTCGGATCGGGACGGCCCCGTAGGCGATGATCTTGTCGCGGCGCAGATTCAGCCCTGTGGACTCCACGTCGATCACCCAGAACACGTCCTCGCGCCACGAACGTGCGACGTCGGGCTGTGCCCGCCGGACGGGGTTGAGCCGTCGGAGAAGGCTAGCCACGGGCAGCGTCTCCGATCCCCGCCGCGCGGCGTGAGGCGATTTTGTCCTGGACGGCGGCGATGACGCGGAAGGCGTCGCGTAGGTGCCGGCGTTCGAGGCTGTCGAGGGTTGTCGGATCCACCGTGGGCCTCATCGGTCGGTCGTCGCGGAGGGCCTGCATCTGGTAGTCGATGGAGATCTGGTAGCACAGGGTGAAGGCGGTCTTCAGTGATTCGGCGTCGTCGGCGGACAGCAGTGATGCCTGCCGGGCGCGATCGAGCCGGTCCACGGTAGAGCCGGTCAGATCACCGGTCTGCAACGCCAGTGCCTGGGCCAGTGTCACGATCGGGCGCATCCCGGACTTCTTGATATTGAGGTGGTTTCGGTGTTCACCGAAGTGGTCGGAGACGAATTCGCGCACGAACCCGCGCGGGGGACGGCTGGCGATTGACAGCCGCGTCAGAGCGCGGGTGAACTCGCCGCGCCCGATGCCGGTGGTCAGTGCGGTGCGCAGCGGCCGGGCCAGCACGGGGCGGGTCACCGGCCGCGCGTCGAGCATGGTTGCGGCCAGCAGCAGGTCGTCGGGGTTGTCGGGGTTCTGCCGCCAGTGCTCGGCGGCGTCGCGCCATTCGGCGGTCGAACGATTGAACAGGGGGAAGGAGGCGTTGAGGTTCTCCGAGCAGGTACGCAGACCGCACTGTTCGATGGCGGCCATCACTGGTTCGGTGGCGGCGGCGACGTCCTGACGGCGGGGGATCGGCGCGTCGGGGGACAGTGGGGTCCAGACCAGCGCGGTGTCCACATCGGAGTTGGGCAGCGGTTCGCGCCGCCCCATCGACCCCAGCAGCATCCAGGCGCAATCCAGGTCGGGGAGCGGCGCGGCGGTGCCCGCGAGCGCGGTGGCCTTCTCGAAGATCGCCTCCACCATCGCGGCCACCAGCGAGCCGAAGTGATCGGCGGGCACGCCCGAATCCCACAGTTCGAGCATGGTCGGCGCCAGAGTGCTTGCTGCGGACTGCAGTTGGTCCATCGAGGTGGCCGCGCCGGTGGCGGCCCGGATGACGAGGGGATGGCGGACTTCGGTGGCCACCATGTCCACCACGCGTGCGATGCCGATCGGGCGGCCGGTGGCGCCGTCGACGACGACGAGATGGTGGATGCCGCGTTCGAAGATCAGCAGGTAGGCCGCGCCCACGGTGCGGTCGGCCGACATGACGATCGCCGGGATCGACGCGATCGTGTCGATGCGGGCATTGATGCCGACCTCGCCGGTGACGACGCGGCGGCGGAAGTCGTCGTCAGTGACGATGCCGACCTCATGTCCGCGCACGAACAGCGCGCAGGAGTGGCCGTCCTCGGTCATGCGGGCGGCGACGTCGCGGATGGTGTCGGATGCCTCACACCAGGTGATCGGGTGCATCACCTCGCCGATGGGGCGTTCCAACTGGCTGAACGTCCCCCCGGAAGAAATGAGCCGCTCACGGGCAATCATCGTCCCGTAGTGCGAAAAAGACAGTCGCTCAGCATGTTCGAGCAGGCGCCGTGGATCGCGGAACACGTAGCACAGAGTGTCTTCGGTGGCGTGCACGGCCAGCGGCGGCGGCAGGCCGGAGAACACGGAGATGTGACCGAACGTGTCGCCGGGGCCCAGCACGTCGACCACGCGGGTGCGGTCGACGACGTCTACCGACCCGGTACGCACGACGAACAGGTGATCCAAGGTGTCGGAGTTGGCCGCCACGATGACCGTGCCGGCGGCGAAGTACTCCACTTCGATGGAGGCGGCCAGACGCCGCAGGTCGGCGTCGTCGAGTTGGTCGTAGGGCGGGTGAGCGGCGAGAAAGTCGGTGATCTCTTTCATCGCCTACCTGTTTCCTGGAACCGGTGTCGTCGGTATTGCGGCGTGGCGGGCGATGCCGACGTGCAGCGATGAGATTCCTCGGCGCCGCACGCTGGCATCACCTGCGATGTCACAGTTCGGCCGACAGCGCCTGCTCGACGTCCTTGATCACCTGCGCGCGGGTCTCGTCGGACAGCGGGTTGCGCGGCGGGCGGCACGGGCCGCCGTAGCCGCCGGCGACGTCCTGGCTGAGCTTGATGGCCTGGACGAACTGGTGGGTGGTGTCCCAGAAGAACGCGGCCTGCAGCTGCTGGTAGAGGGCGCGGCCCTTCTCGACCTGACCGGTGGTGCCGTATTCGTAGATCTTGGCGCACTGCTTGGGCAGTGAGTTGGAGAAACCACCGATCCAGCCGACGGCTCCGAGCAGGGTCGCTTCGAAGACGTTGTCGTCAGCGCCGGAGAGCACGTCGATCTGCGGGGCGAGGCGCTGGATGGCGGTGATGCGCCGGATGTCCCCGGAGAACTCCTTGACGGCCACCACATTGTCGACCTCGGCGAGGCGCGACAGCAGCTCGGCGGTCAGGTCCACGCGGGTGTCGAACGGGTTGTTGTAGGCCACGATCGGCAGACCCACCTGGGAGATCTCGCGGTAGTGGGCCACGACCTCCTCGGCGTCGGCACGGTAGGCGTTGGGCGGGAGCGCCAGCACCGCGTGGGCGCCGGCTGCCTGGGCCTGCTCGGTCCAGCGGCGTGACTCCGCCGACCCATAGGCACCGACGCCGGGGATGACGCTGAAACCCTCGGGAGCGGCCTCCACGGCCACCTCGACGACGCGGGCGCGTTCCGCGGCCGTGAGCACCTGGTACTCGCCGAGCGACCCGTTCGGCGTGACGCCATGCACGCCATTGTCGGCCAGGAACCGGACGTGCTCGGCGAAGCGGTCGTAGTCCACGGACAAGTCGTCTTTGAAGGGCAGGGTGGCGGCGACGACGATTCCGTGCCAGGGCTTGAGGGTCATGGGTGGTCTCTTTCTCGTGTGTCCGTCCGAAGCTTGTACCGATAGCCTATCACCGGTAATCGGTAATATTCTACCCTTTGGTGGCATGCATCACACGTGGGCTGATCAGTGCAGCGTGATCCAGATGGTCTTGAGCTCGCTGTACTGGTCGAAGGCCTCCAGGCCCTTGTCGTGGCCGCCGAATCCGGAGGTGTGGAAGCCGCCGAACGGGGTGGAGATGTCGCCTTCGCTGAAGCCGTTGACCGCGACAGTGCCTGCTCGCACCGCCTTGGCCACCCGCAGTGCGACGTTGATGTCGCGGGTCCAGATGTTGGCGGCCAGCCCGTAGACGGTGTCGTTGGCCAGTGCGACGGCTTCGGCTTCGTCGTCGAAGCCGACCACGGCGACGACGGGGCCGAAGATCTCCTCGCGCACCACCGCCGCCGACGGAGCAACGTCGTCGATGACCGCGGGGGAGACGAAGTTACCGCCGGTCTCCTCCAGGATCGAGGCGCCACCGTGCACGGTGGCGCCGTCGGCCTTGGCGCCTTCGATGTAGCGCAGCACCCGCTCCTTGGCGCTGGGCTCGATGAGGGGCCCGATTTCGGTGTGGGGGTCCTGCGGATCGCCGACGACGCGCGCGGCGGCCAGCTCGACGAGGTGGCCGACGAAGTCGGCCTTGATCGAGTTGTGCACCAGAATCCGGGAACCGGCCGAGCAGTTCTGCCCGCCGTTCCAGAACGCGGCGCCGGCCAGATCCTCGGCGACCGCCTTCAGGTCCTCATGCATGTCGGCGAACACGATCTGCGGGCTCTTGCCGCCCATCTCCAGAGCGACCTGCTTGAGGTTGCTCTCCGCCGAGTACTTGAGGAACATCCGGCCGACCTCGGTTGACCCGGTGAAGCTGATGACGTCGACGTCGGTGTGCAGGCCCAACGCCTTGCCGGTCACGTGCCCGAGTCCGGGCACGACGTTGAACACCCCGGCGGGGATACCGGCCTCGGTCGCCAGTTCGGCGTAGCGCAGCGCGCTGAGTGGGGACAGTTCGGCCGGTTTGACGACGATCGAGTTGCCGGCGGCCAGCGCCGGGCCGATTTTCCACGACAGCGTGTTGGACGGGAAGTTCCACGGAACCACGATGCCGACCACCCCTGCCGGTTCGCGCACGATGAGACCCACGTTGTCGGCGCCGGTGGGCGAGACCTTGCCGAACACCTTGTCGATGGCCTCGGCGTACCAGCGAATGGTGAGCACGACGTCGGGGATGTCGAGGTCGTTGCAGTCGCTGATCGGCTTGCCCGCGTCGATCGAGTCGATCTGGGCCAGCTCGTCGGCGTGGCCGTCGATCAGGTCGGCAAAGCGCAACAGCACGGCCTTGCGTTCGGCCGGGGCAATCCGGCTCCACGTGCCGGAATCGAAGGCGCGCCGCGCCGCGGCGACTGCGGCGTCGACGTCGGCGGCACTGCACGCGGCCACCTTGTTGAGCACCTCACCGGTCGCGGGTGAGATGTTGTCGAAGGTGTCGCCGTCGGCGCTGTCGACGAAGGCCCCGTCTATGTAGGCGCGGGTTTGGACGGTGTCGGGCAGGAGGGTGGTCATGAGAGTTCCCATCGGGTCAAGTAGCGGAATCTTGGGGATGATGCAGGGCGTCAGTCGTCGAGTCCGAGGTCGATGCCGATGGCCTTCACGCGGGTGACGATGTCGGGCAATTCCTCAGTGCGCGCCGCCGTGACGGCGGCGTCGACGTCGGCCGGTGAGGACGAGGTGAAGGTCGCGACCACCGCGCCGTCGGCGGGATTGAAGACGTCGATTTCCTCCGACCCGGTGCCGGGCGACCAGCGGCCGTCGATGAAGTTTTCGATGGCGAAATCGATGGCGGTGGCGGGCATGTGAAGACCTATCGGGTGGATGTGGGCGTGCGGGGTCGCCGTGGGGGAGCGGGAAAGCTGTGGTGTCCTGTTATCCAGCGGTGGTGAAGAGGGGCGCACCGAGCGCGTCGACGTCGACGGTGATGCCCAGACCGGGGTCGGTGGGTGCCGAGCCGCGGCCGTTGGCCGATCGCGGGGTGTAGCCGGCGACGTGGCCGTCGGTCCAGTCGTTGAAGAACGATGTGTTCAGCAGGCTTTCGGGCCGGGTGCTAGCGGCGATGTGGCTGACCGCGGCGGTGATGACGTCGCCGCCCCACATGTCCTCGACGGAGACCATCATGTTGAGTTCCTGCATGAGGTCGCGCATCCGCGCGGCCTTCGTCAGCCCCCCGACCCGACTGATCTTGATGTTGACCGACATCGCACCGGCGACGGTCTTGGCTTCGAACAGTTCGGTGGGATTGGTGATGGACTCGTCGAGCACCAGCGGGAGCCGGGAGTTGCGGTGGGCGATGATGCTGTCCTGGGTGGTGCGACACGGTTGTTCGACGTAGATGGGCAGGTCCTCCATGCCGCGGATCGCCAGCTGGGCGTCGAGGATGTTCCAGCCGCCGTTGGAGTCGGCGATGATGACGGTCTGCCCTTCACCGGCTTCGGCGCAGGCGCGGCTGCGTGCGATGTCGTCCTCGGGTCGGTTGCCGACCTTGAGCTGGAAGCGACCGATACCGGCCTCGCGGCGGGCGGTGATGAAGTCGGCCATGCTCTGGGGGCTGCCAAGGGGAACGGCTTCGTAGATCGGGAAGTCCTCTTGCAGCACCCCGCCGAGCAGTGCGGAGATGGGTAGGCCGGCGACCTTGCCGAGCAGATCCCAGCACGCGATGTCGACTGCGCTCTTGGCAAAACCCTGGCCCAGCAGGACCGTATCCATCACGCGGTTCACCCCGGAGACGTTGGTCGGATCCAAGCCGATCAGTTCGGGCAGCATCTCGGACAGCCCGGCGCGCACCGCATCCGGCGAGGTGGGCAGGTATGTGCTGCCCAGTGGGGTGATCTCGCCCCAGCCATCGACGCCGTCGTCGGTGCGCAACCGCACCAGCGTGCCCACCTGAGCCAGCGCGGCCCGACCGCCGGACATCACGTACACGCCGTGGGCGTAGTTCAGTTTGTAGTCGTACACCTCGGCACCGACGATCTTCATGCGGCGTCCTCCTATCGCGAGTTCACGGTCGGCTACTAAAATATTACCGGTTACCGGTTACTGTATAGCTTGTCGCACCCGAGCGCCAGTGCCTTCGCCGGGCTCGAGTAGCCGTGGTCGCGCCTCGTCGGCTGCAGATTCACCACCAATTGCAATCGATCATCGGTCGGCGGCGATCGAGGTGGAAAGCACCCACTACATAACATGTAACATTCCACATGGCGCAGCGCGGCGCCCTTCTCATCGAGCCGCCCGAGGAGGCGTCGTGACCGCTCACTGTCCGTGCTGTCCCGCCACGGAGTCCCCGACGACCTCACCGGGCGACGATCGGCTGCCGGAGGTATCGCTGGTTATGTCGGTGCTGATGACCCCGGACATGGCCAACTTCGCCGGCAACGTTCACGGCGGTGCCCTGTTGAAGCTGCTCGACCAGGTGGCGTATGCCTGCGCCACCCAATACGCGCGCTCCTACGTCGTCACCCTGTCCGTCGACCGCGTGATCTTCCGCGAACCGGTTCACGTCGGAGAACTGGTCACGTTCTCCGCGTCGGTCAACTACACCGGCCGCACGTCCATGGAGGTGGGTATCCGAATCGACGCGGAGGACATCGGGACGGGCCGACGGCGCCACGCCAACAGCTCCTACTTCACGATGGTGGCTATGGACGAGGCTGGACGGTCGCAGCCCGTCATGCCACTGGTCCCGACCACTGACGTCGCCCGGCGGCGCTTCGAATCGGCACGCCGACGGCGCAGCGCCTTTCGCGAACTCGGCCCCCACCAGCAGCCCCTGCGCCCGCGGATGGTCACAACACCGGATGTCAGTGAAGCGGTGGAACGCGATGACCACTGATGCCGCCCATCAGCGCGATCTGATTCGCGCCCGCGGGGCCGTCTTCGCGTTGTTCGCCTCCTTCGGCGTGGTGATCGCGACGTGGGCGGTGCACCTTCCCTCGGTCAAGGACGCCACCGGTATCTCGACGTCGCGGTTGGGCCTTGTGTTGTTGGTGCTCGGGATTGGCGCCATCACCGGAATGCAACTGAGCGGATTGCTGATCGACAGGCTCGGCAGTTCACGCATCGCAGTGATCGGCGTCGCAGCGATGGCGATCGCGCTGCCGGCGCCGTTGGCGATGCACTCCTGGTGGGGGGTGCTCGCCGGCGCGCTCGTCCTGGGTGTAGCGACCGGCATCGGCGAAGTGGGCATCAACGCCGCAGCAGTAGACGTGGAGCGGGACTACAGCCGCCCGATCATGGGGTCGTTTCACGCAGTGTTCTCGGTGGGGAACGTCGTGGGGGCACTGCTAGGTGCCGCTTGTTTCGCTCTCAGCGTCGGTGTTCTCGCAACCGCCATCGCCGTCAGCGTCCTGGCGCTCGTCGCGGTCTCAACAGCCGCGGGTGTGCTCTCGAGCCGGATCGTTGTTTCTCAGCCCAACGCCGACGCACACGACGTTGCAGAGCCCGAACCGTCACAGCCGCCGATTTGGCGCGTCGCACTGCTGGGCGTGTTGGCCTTCCTCCTGCTGCTGGCCGAAGGGTCGGCGATGGACTGGAGCAGCCTGCACTCCCAGCAACATCTGGGGGCCTCGCCGTCGACCGGGGCGCTCGCCCTCGGCTGCTTCGTCGCGGCAATGACGATTGGCCGATTCAGAGTCGACCGCATCGCCGAGCGTGTCGGGGCGGTACGGACGGTGCGGTGGGGATCGGCCGCAGCGGCCGCCGGTATCGCACTGGTAGTGGTCTCGCCCGTGCTGCCACTCACGCTGATCGGGTGGGCCGTCCTCGGCTTGGGGCTCTCCGGCGGGGTCCCCCAGGTGTTCACCGCAGCCGGGAATCTCACCGGCTCGGCGGGCAAATCGTTGTCCCGGGTGGTCGGCACCGGCTACGTGGCAATCCTGGCAGGGCCTGGCCTCATCGGCTGGCTCGCAGACCTTCTGTCCCTCGACTGCGCGTTCCTGCTGCCCCTGTGTGGCGTGCTGATCTGTGCATGTGCTGCACGCACCGTGGCCCCCGCTCCGCCTTGACACGCGACCAATCACGCCCGGAATGACCCTACCCCGGCTTTGCAGGCCATAAGCCGCCAAAACACCGAAACATCGTCACAGTGACGAATAGAGCTGTTTACGGCTCTTCGAAGCGTGGGGCGCGTCCGCCGCCATCACTTAGTTCTGGACTGTCGATCGATTTGTCCGGCGCTATCGGGTAGTCGTATATTCTCGCCCGGCGCCTAGGGGTGCGCCCGTAATAAGTCTGCAGGTGCACACACGGAGGCCTAGGTGCGCGGAACTATCAGACAGTTCCGGAATCTTGGGCGAAAAATCGGACAGCTCTCAGGTTTTCCCGGATTACTCTCAACTAGTTCTGGATTGGACTGTCCGATCCTAGATATTTTGAGAGTGAAGCATGTCGCTGAACTGGTAGTTCTCAACTGGTTCTGGACGACATTTTGTTGATATGTCCACGGAAACATGAGAGTGCCGGAAAGAATCCGCAAAGACGTGAGAGTGTCGGACACCCGCTTGCCGAGGCGGGTTGGCGTCCTATTGATCGTTCACGATCACCTGCGCGCCTTCGACAGCACCTTCGGCCCGACCAGTCCCGCCGGTCTACGCACCCTGCGGGCTCAGACTCTCACCGGGTTGGTGGTCGTCCTGGTGATCGTCTCGTTCTACATCGGGGCCGCGCAGGCGGGGCGGATCCGTTGCCCGGTTGCGCCGCATTGTCGATTTCCCTCTTGGTCGGGGCGCCCTGTTCGCCCGGGATCGACGAAGCGTGCTATTCGTCGTGGTTTGTTGGCTTCGCAGTGGCTTGACCGGCCGCAATTGGTGCCGGACTCACGGTCCAGCCACTCGCGCGCGGGAGTACGGCCAACCCGTCGCTGCGGCGTCACCGCCGCGGGCCACGCGTGAGGACACCGGTCCTGCCGACGTCCACCCACGCCGTGCAGCGACCGCCAACCAGTACCAGGAGATCGCCGTGGTCAACCGTCGCGCGTTGGTGCAATCATTTTCGCAGCCTGTCGGTACATGGTCCTATCGTGAGTTTCGCGTGCTTGTGAGCCGATACGGAGGGGGGACCGGGTGGGGAAGGGAAAGAGGAACAGGCAGACGACGGCACAGAGGCGAGAGCGGGAGGCTCGGCGCCGTCAGGAGAGCGACGCTCGAAACGAACGAGAGGCAGCCGAGTTCGGCGTCAAGTTGCCGCCTAAGCCGCCGCGAGGGGCACCGGCTCCACGGCCGGACTTCTCTGAGGTCGACTGGGAA
This sequence comes from Mycolicibacterium chengduense, assembly GCF_033741155.1. Lineage (NCBI taxonomy): Bacteria > Bacillati > Actinomycetota > Actinomycetes > Mycobacteriales > Mycobacteriaceae > Mycobacterium > Mycolicibacterium chengduense. Next base: position 16,881 of record NZ_JAWQNH010000014.1, read on the forward strand.
AGGCTCAAGGCGAAGTACCCCGAGGACGCGCGGAAACTGCTCCGTTCCATGTTCATCGCGTTAATCGGCGAACGCGCCGCACACGCAAAAGCATTCCTGTCGTGGGGATTACAGCCCAATCGGCCGCATCCGCAGAGTCGACTCGCCCACGACGACGCTGCGGTCACGCTTGAGGGCGAGAAGACTCTTGTCAGTTCAACCGCGTTATATCCAACGATGAACGCGAGCGAGAGCCTCACGGCGGCAGCCGAAGTGATCGCGTTCGCTCTGACTCAGGGGCAGATGCGCACATCAGCGACGGCCGCGCTGTGCCGCATTGCGATGGAATCGTCAGCCAAGACCATTTGGCTTATCAGCGAGACGGATACCGACGAACGGATTCGCCGCTGCTATGGGTTCCTCAAGGGTGAGCGTGGTCAGCAGGAGGGGTTTGAGAAGCTGGAGGCCGCAGCTCTGGAGGCGCGCAACGATCCGATGGCTGAGGCGGACCTGGCCGAGTTTGAGAAGCGTCGCGCTCGCGAGGTTAAACGTCACGCCAAGCTAGCGCTGCTACCTCCGGATACATTCATCGGGCCGACTGGGGGACCGATGAAATTTGTTGAGAATGCCGAAGTTTGGATGGACAATCGCCTGCCGCGCAAGCTAGACCCTGACCTCGACAGGGTGATGCATCCGCGCAGTGCCAAGGCCTTCTATTCGCTCGGATCGGGATTCGTGCACGGCTTTAAGTGGCTGGCGGGGTACGTGTTTGACAATCACGAGCTAGACGACTCGGGCCTGTTGGCGGTCACGCTCGACGCGTTCGGAAACGCTCTGCGCATGACGGAAGCGGCGGTGTCTCTCTTCGAGGCGCAGTCCATCGGGCCGCAGCCGGACCCGAAGCGGTTGCGCAACTATCCGAAGGGACTCGCGGACATTGTCTCCGACCTGGCCGCCGACTACCGGCTGCTGGCTGACTAGAACCGCGCGAGCATGCGCTCAGCGCGTGCCATCAGCCGCCGTCAGGCTTACCTCGGTCGAGCTACCCCCCCCCAGGATCGGTCCTCAATCTGACCTGTCAGGGCCCGCGATGACCTTCCCCATCACCGCCGACTTCGTGGGACGCCGAATGCCGGCCGACTTTGCGCGCAATGGATGGTTGACGACACCTTCGGTGTCGATGACGCCGGGTGAGCGCACGCACTGGTGCAGTGGGGCGAAGCCGCGATGTTCGCGTTGATGCCGACACTGTTTACTGGATGCAATCCTTCGCGCAGTGCTGCACGGCACCCGGAGCCGGTGTGGCCCAGGCCCTTTCGACCATGAGCTCTACGTTCATCCACGTCAGATGCTGCTACAGAACTGGGGGTTCGGACCAGGGAGGTCACCAGTGATTCCGTGCTTTTTCTCGGGGCGGCGGTCCTGTCCCACGAATCTGGGGGTGGCTATTGCCGGCTTCGCGGTGCGCGGCGACTTTCAGTCGGGATGTCGGCGTCGACAAGGGGGTGTACGAGCGAACGACCCTCGGGTCACACACCACTGGAGGTAGATATGCCCAATCCCGACGACGGCCAGCAGAAGGTCACCGCGTTGCGTAAGCAGATCGATTTCACCATCGACGGCAAGCCGTTCAGCACGACAGTGCGCCGCCAACCGGCCGCTGATCTGTTGCGGCTGGCGGGGCTGGACCCGGTCCGCTATGACCTGGGTCGCCTGCACGGCCAGAAGGAGAATCAGAGCAGGTTTCGTGATCGAGAGATCGTCGAGATCCGTCCGGGCGACCGGTATGTATCGATCCGGCAGCGCGCCGACGTCGCATGATGGCTGATCCTGCGGACGCGTTTACCGCCGGGCTGGAGGCGTCGGGTGCCCGGCCGCAGCGCCGCGGGCCGCTGATCGTCTACACGGTGGACGTCATCAGCGGCCCGCAGGCCGGCGCAGTCATCGAGACCGGCGTGGAAATCGCCGAACTGGCAGGGTGGCCCATCGCGCCACCGCATTGGATTCACCTGCCCGCCACGGTGGTCTTCGAGCACACCAACAGCCAAGACTCGGCGGTCCCCGGGTGGATCCGACACTCCCGGCAGGTGTTCGACTGGGGCCTAGATCCCGACCCCGGCCAGGCCTGGTTGGCCCATGTTCGTGGCGTGCTGGGGCAGGCGGCATGACTCCGCGGGGGCGGCGCGCGGCAGCTTCGACGATGACCGAGCGCACCTCGGTGGCCCTGACGGCGGATGTGGATGACGCGCTGCGCAACCACCTCCTCCGCGCCGACGGCCAGGAAGATCTGTGCCTGGCGACCTACCGGCCCTCAACCGGTGCGCGGCGTCGTACAGCGTTACTCCAGCAGGTGGATCTCCCGGAACCCGGCGACCGCGACGTCCACGGCAACGCCACCATCACCGGCGACTACGTGTGGCGTGTCGCCACTCGAGCCGCTGAACAAGGCGAGGGTTTGGTAATACCGCACAGCCATCCCCGCGGGAGGGGCTGGCAGCAGATGAGCCTGCCCGACTACGACGCCGAACGCGCCTACGCCAATCTGGCGCGCGACATCACGGGGCTCCCGCTGGTCGGTATGACCCTCGCCGGCCGGGACGGCGCGTGGTCGGCCCGCCACTGGGATCAGGGCGTGGCAGACGATGTTGCGCCCTCGCGATGCGAGAACGTCAGGGTCGTCGGCGACCAGTTGCGGGTGTGCTGGGACGACACCCGGGTGGCTCCGCCGCGGTCAGGCCCAGCCAATATCCGCTCAGTGACGAGTTGGGGTGCGCGCCGCCACGCCGATCTGGCGCGTCGCTCAGTGCTTGTCGTTGGCCTGGGCAGTGTGGGCCTCGATGTCGCTGTCCGATTGGCAGCCACCGGGCTCACCCGCATCGGATTGATGGATTTCGACACTGTCGAGGCGCACAACCTCGATCGCCTCATTGGAGTCACGGCCGTAGATGCGAGGTTGCGGCGCAGCAAGATTGAGGTGGCCCGACGCCTGGTCGCAGACAACGCGACCAGCCCCACGACCACCGTGGACGCATGGGACATCAGCATATGCGAGCCCGACGGCCTGGCCGCTGCCTTAGATTTTGACCAGATCTTCTGTTGCGTGGACCGGCCGTGGCCGCGGGCGGTGCTCAACCTGGTTGCCCACAGCGACTACATCCCTGTCATCGACGGTGGCATCGCCATCGACACCTTCGACGACGGCACCGGGATGCGCAACGCGACATGGCGCTCTCATGTGTTGCGCCCAGGGCGTCCCTGCATGAGTTGCAACGGTCAACTCGACCTTGGCGCTGTGGCGGCAGACCGCTCCGGTGACCTTGATGATCCGGCCTACATCGACGGGTTGCGCGGCCCCCGCGCGGGGACCGACGCTCAGAACACCTCCGCCAACGTCTCAGTGTTGTCGGTCAGCGCCGCGGCGTCGTTGCTGGCGCAGTACGTGAGCCTCAACGTCGCTCCTGGCGGACTCGGCGAACCCGGGCCCCTGCAGTACGTGTTGAGCACCCACACCCTCGAATCCCTGGACGCCCGCAGCAGCCCCGGCTGTCCGGTGGAGGCACAACGTGGTCGCGGCGATGACGGGCTGCGGCTGACCGGGCCACATCGGGCCGCTCAGGACGAGCGTCGCCGCCACGATAGTCGACACCTTGATAGGGGTCTGCGGCTGTCACGCGTATTCGACGACGCGCGATACCAGCTGCACGTGGGCCGGATCCGGCGCGCGCAGCGCCGGCTTGATCGGTGACCGGCTGGCCGCCCCGCAGCTTCGATCGTCGCTATCCACCGACGTGTCGTTGCCCGGCCTCGGAGGTGACATGAAGGCCATTTCGGACCGGCCCGGCGTGGCAGCTTTCACTTTCCGCGTAAGCGTCGACAGTGGGGCAAGACTATGAACCAACCCGCTGACGCCGGATCGGCCGACGACGACGAAGACCACAACCGCCCGCAGCATCCGCTGCTGGCCGATCCGGCGCGGCTGCAGAAACTCACTGGCGTCATGCACACAACCATCCAGCGCACCTTGTTCGGGCATGCGAGCGATCACGACGAGCAGCGCGGCCTGCTTGGTGGGGAAGCAGCACGCGATGTGTTGCAGCAGGCTTTGTTAGAGCTGCTTGGCCGCCAGGAGGCACGCAACTGGGAGGGGCTCGGTGTCAGGATCGCCCATATGCGGGCGATCGATGCGTTGCGGCGTGCGACCCGGGGTCGGCGTCGCCGCGACGCGGCAGAGAGCGAGCCCGACCGGATCAGCGTGCTTCCCGTCGATGTGGTGCTCGACGACTACCTGGGCACGCCGGCGGGGGCCTGGTAGGACAACCCTGAGCAAGCTTATGAACACCATGAACAGGTGGCAGCCCTGCGTCCGCTGATCCGGGCGCTGCCGGAGCCGGCGCGCACCATCGTGGTGGAGCTGGTCATGAATGGGCGCACCCGCGCGGAGGTCGGCAGGGAACTGAATATTACGGGTCAGTGGGTCGGACAGATCCTCACCCAGACATTGCTGGCGTTGCGGGACCAGGCAAGTCGGGACCCGAAATTCGCTAGTTACTTCGTTGAACGGAAGAAGCCATGAACACCGACGACACAGACCGCGACGCCACAATGACGCCGGGCGGTGACGGTCGCAACGAACCGGAGTTGAGTCCGGTCGAGCGTGCTGTCGCGGCCTATCTAGATTTCCTTGAAGGAGCTGGCCCACGCCCGGCGTTCGATGATCTTGCTGAGGGCGACAGCGCCGACGCGATCGCGGTGATCAACACCGTGCTCGCCGGCCGGGGCAGCGATCTAGACAGCTCAACACCGCGCTTCGAAGAATTGCTAGTGGGCACCGAGTTTGAGTCCGCGCTGCGTGGCGCCCACGCCGCCGCGGAGCCCACCGACCTCCGCGGCACCGACCGCAGCGGTGCGCGCTTAGGGGCGGATCGTCACCGCGCCCGCCTGGAACGGATCGCCACGATGCTGGACGGCATCGACGACCGCACCGTCATCCGCGTCGAGCCTGACGATGTTGTGGGCTCCGCGGTGAGGGTGTCCTACCTGGATCTGCGGGCGGTGTTCTTCCCGGTCGACGGCGAAGAACCCGTGATCAGCACGGGTTTGCGCGCTGAGGTTCAGAAGCTGTTCGACGATGCCGACCTCGCCTACGTCGGTGTCGTCGCCGATGGATCCGCCGAGCTAATGACTCAGCTGTTGACGCCCAGCGATCTGGCGACCGTGGTGGTGGCTCCGTCGGTCGATCTGAGTGTCCCCTGGTTGCCGGTGCTTACCGCCCAGCAGGCCCTACGGCGGATGCTGGAAGCGGCGGCACCGACCTGGGAGCCGTACCGCCTCGACATCAATCTCCAGGAGCCCCTCGACGTGGGGGCATTGGCGGCGCGGGAATCGCGCATTGTGCTCGAAGCCGAAACTCGCCGCGCCTACCGCGGCGATAAGAAAGCCGCCTATCAAACGCTGACAGGGTCCGCTGAGGCTTTCACCCGACTGGTGGAGGAACTCAGCCGTGCCCCCGGAGTTGATGATGAACGTGTCGCCGCCGCACTGAATGCCATTGTGCGGGAGGCTGCATGATCCGAGAACTGCGTGTCGAGGGTTGGCGCGCTTTTGACCGGCTCACCCTCAAACTCGATGCTGGTGTCACCTTCGTCGTGGCTGACAATGGCATCGGTAAGACATCGCTGATCCAAGCAGTCGGGTGGGGCCTCTACGGCCCGCTGTCAGGGGTGGATGCCGCCGCTGCGCGCCGTTTCGGGCAGGATTCGCTTCGCGTGGAAGTGGACTTGGAGCTACCCGACGGGCGACTGGCCACGGTGCAGCGCACACTTGACGGCCGCACTGAAACGCTGCACGCCGCCCTCGGTGACAATGACCTCGATGAGGACGGGTTGGCAGCTGTGATGGCCGACGCGTTCGGAGCATCACAGAGCTTCTTGGCCCGCACCACCCTGCTCCCCAGCACCGCGGTGGCCGATCACTCTCTGGGGCTTTCTCAACTGCACCAACACTTGTGCCACGTCTTCGGTGTTGACGACCTCCAAGCCGCCGCCCAGGCACTGGCCCGCGCACACGCTGCCGCCGACGCCGAGGCCAAGCGGTATCGACAGCAGGACCGCCGCGCCGCAGCGGACCTCACCACGCTCTACGAGCAGCTCACCGAGTTGGACGAAGCCTTAGCCGAAGCCGAACAAGGCCGCGCACACGCCGCTGAAGGAGCCGTCGCCACCCGAGCAGTCATCGACGGGCTGCACGCAGCCCACACCGCCAAACAGCAAGCCGATCGCGACTATGGCCAGCTCGAACAGATCCGTACCGAGATGCAGATGGTGGGCGGCGGCGAGGCGGCTGGTCCCGCCCAGCCGCCGCCCACCGAGACCTCGATTGCCCAGACCGGCGGTGGCACTGGAGATTTATTCGCCCAGACACAGACCGAACTTGGCCTGGCAGAAACAGCCGCGACGCAGCAACTCGACACCCACCGCAGTGAACTGGTCGCGGTGAGCGCCCAGCTGACCGCAGCGCGCGCCGCCGCCCACGAGCTCGATGAGGCCGGCGGCGAATGTCCGGTGTGCCGGCGCCCGCTGGGTCCCGATGACGTGGCGGCCGCCACCGTCGGCCATGAGCAGTCGACGGCGCGCCTTGAGCAGCGCGAGGCCGAGCTGCGCGCGGCGGTCACCGAGCACACCCAGCGTCTACAAAGAATCCGTGCGCTGATCAGCCGGGCCGCGCAGCTTCACATGCCCGCGCAACCGGCAAGTGCGCCCTCGGACGCCGACATTGTCGCCGCGTCCGAACAATTGGAAGTGGCCCTCGCTTCCGAGGAGCGCTGGGTGAACAGGGTTGCTGAAGCACGGGTGCGCCGCGACCAGCTCGAGCAACTCATCAACGACGAGGAGTCCACCGCGACGCTGCGGCGCCGGTCGCAACTTGCCCATCGCCGCGAAGCGGTGGCCAATATCGCCGCACAAGTGATGGCCCGTACCGCCGATGCCGTGCTGACCGAACGCATCGACCCGTTGGTCACCGAAATCACCCACCGCTGGAAGCGAGTGTTCGTCAATCGCGGTGAATTGCGACTCCAACACGACGGCCGGCTCGTACTGCTGCATGGAGCGCACCGCATCGAATTCGACCACTTCTCCAGCGGGGAAAAGGTCATTGCCCTATTGGCCACCCGGTTGCTCGTGCTCGAGGCCTGCACGAAAGCGTCCTTCTTATGGCTTGACGAGCCCTTGGAGCACCTCGATCCACGCAATCGGCGTCTCGCGGCATCACTGATGGCTACCGCCGGAGACCACACGCGTCAGCTTCTGGTGACCACCTATGAAGACCAGCTCGCACGGAACCTCGCCCATGCTGGAGCGATAGATTTGCGCTACGTGCGAGTGGCCACATGACCCCGCCCACAACATTGGCCCGCGCCCTGTGGCCGCACCAACGCGAAGCGGTCAACGTGATGACGAAGTACCTTGTCTCCCAGCCACGCTCTCCGCAGGGGGCAGGTCTGGTCACGATGCCGATGGGTGCCGGTAAGACGGCAGTCATCGCTGGCGTCATCGACAGCCGCAGACGGCGTCGGCATTGGCTGGTCATTGTGCCGAGGCGATCGTTGGTGCGCCAGGTTCGGCGTGCGCTCGACGGCGGGTTGTGGCGCACGCTCGGCGTGAAAAACCCGTCGTCGTTTCCGGCGGTGCGTGAACTGCCCACCGCGTCGCACATCGATGAGGTGCCGGCGACAACGACCCCCACGGTGTTCGTCGGCACGTTCCAAAAGCTGCTGAGCATCGACGCCGAGTTCGGCGCAGACCAGGCTCGCCGTCACGCATGCTTCGCCGGATTCGAGGCCGTACTCGTCGACGAGGGCCACTAACCAGATTCAATCGGTGGATGCAACACCGGCTTGTTGGACTTACAGTAGTTGGTCGTTGAATGCTTCGGCGGGTGTCCTCCAACCGAGTGTCTTGCGGGGTCGGGTGTTCAGGGCGTAGGCGACGGCCTCGATCTCTTCTGCGGACCAACGCGAGAGGTCTGTGCCTTTCGGAAAGTATTGGCGCAGCAGCCCATTGGTGTTCTCGTTGGTGCCGCGCTGCCACGGTGACTGGGGGTCGGCGAAGAACACCGGGATACCGGTTTCGACCTTGAACTGGGCATGAGCCGACATTTCCTTGCC
>NZ_JAWQNH010000015.1:0-10651 GCF_033741155.1 Mycolicibacterium chengduense
GAACGGGTCGCCCCGTACAAGAAGATTCGTAGCGTCGAATTCGTTGAGATGATACCCAAATCGGCGACTGGCAAGATACTGCGTCGACTCCTCAAAGCATGACGCGAGGGTGCCCGCGTCAGAGGCTCAGCGGCGAGGCTCAGAGGGCGCGGCACGTCGGTCTCGACTCCGTCCGAACGTCATGCGCGAGAACGTCGGCGGTTCAGCCGAACAGGTGCCGTGCGATGACGATGCGCTGGATCTGGTTGGTGCCCTCGTAGATCTGGGTGATCTTGGCGTCGCGCATCATCCGTTCCACCGGATAGTCCTTGACATAACCCGACCCGCCGAGGATCTGCACGGCGTCGGTGGTAACCGCCATTGCCGTATCGGAGGCGAAGCATTTGGCCATGGCGCCGGCGGCGCCGATGGCCGTGTGCCCGCCGTCAATGGCCCTGGCCGCAGACCATGTCAGCAGACGCGAGGCCTCGACGCGTGTTGCCATGTCGGCGGCGAGGAACTGGATGCCTTGGAATTCCGAGATGGGTGTGCCGAACTGTCGCCGCTGCCCGGCATAGGCGACGGCGATGTCGAGTGCGCCTTGGGCGATTCCCACCGCCTGTGCCGCGACGGTGGTGCGGCTGCGATCCAGGGTGCCAAGCGCGATGCGCAGGCCTCTGCCGGTGTCGCCGATCAGCCGGTCGGCCGGGATGAAGACATCCTCGAACGTCATCCCGCGGGTCGGTGACCCTTTCAAGCCCATCTTGCGTTCCGGGCTCCCGTACGAGATGCCCTCGTCGGCGGCTTCCACGACGAACGTCGAAATGCCACGCGATCCGGCGTCGGGATCGGTGGATGCGAAGACCACGTACACGTCGGCCCGCCCGGCGTTGGTAATCCAGCGTTTGGTTCCCTTGAGCAGCCAGCCGCCCGCCACGGGCCGGGCGCGCGTGCGTAGCGCGGCCACGTCGCTGCCCGCCTCGGGTTCTGTGAGGGCGAAGGCGCCCAGCATGTCCCCGGACGCGATCGGCGGTAGGTAACGCTTCTTGAGATCGTCTGAGCCGGCGAGGAGCAGGGGCATGGCGAACAGTTCGTTGCCTCCCGCGACCTGCTGGGTCGTTGCGCAGGCCCGCGCGATCTGTTCGGCCACGATGGCCGAGGCGAGGTGGTCACCGCCCTGGCCGCCATAGTTCTGTGGGATGCCGACAGCGTGCAGATCGGCTGCGATCAACGCGCGCAGCGATTGCTCGGGGAATTCGGCACGGTCGTCCACGTCGGCGGCGCGGGGTGCGATGTGGCGATCGGCGACGTCGGCGGCCACTTCGCGGAGCGCCAGGTGCTCATCGTCGAGCAGCCAGACCGACGACGTCTCGGAGCGGCTCGTCATGCGGTGGTCGACCCCAGCCCCAGGACCCCCGCGGCGTTGTCCTTCATCACCAGCTGCGTGACGTCCTCGCGGATACCCAGTGTGGCGAAGTCGGCGACCCAGCGATCCGGTGTGATCACAGGGAAGTCCGAGCCGAACAACACCTTGTGCTTCAGGAACGAATTGGTCGCCTGCACCAGCTGTGGCGGAAAGTACTTGGGGGACCACCCGGACAGGTCGAGGTAGACATTGGCCTTGTGCGTCGCTATGGAGATCGACGAATCGACCCAGGGGACCGAGGGGTGGGCGAAAATCATGGTGAGCTCAGGAAAGTCGGCCGCGACATCGTCGAGGAGCATGGGGTCCGAGTACCGCAGCTTGATCCCACGACCGCCTGGCAAGCCGGCTCCGATGCCGGTCTGGCCGGTGTGGAACAGCGCGACGAGACCGTGTTCGGCGCACACCTCGTAGAGCGGATAGTACTGACGCTCATTGGGGACGAAGCCCTGCAAACTCGGATGAAACTTGACTCCACGGATACCGTGATCGGTTGCCAGCGAACGCAATCGGGGCAGTGCGTCGGTCATGTCGAGGGGGTCGACCGAGCCGAACGGGATGAGCACGTCGCTGTGCACGGCAGCCCGTTCCGCGATCTTCTCGCTGGAGATGGGCGGTCGTCCGCCCAAGGCGGTGCCGGCGTCGACGGTGAAGACGACCGCGGCCATGTTGCGTTGCCGGTAGTAGTCGGCGAGGTCGTCGACCGAGGGGGTGCGGTTCGCGCCGGCCTTGAAGTACTTGGCCGAGGCCGCCATCAGCTCGTCGTCGAACGAGAAGTGGCGATGGTCGTCGTCGGCCTCGACATGGGTGTGGACGTCGATGGCGGTGATCGCGTCGAGGTCGATGTTGGGGGTGTAGGTCATAGAGTGGTTTCTCTTGCTCGGGCCGTCTCGGGAAGCGATCGGGCGCGCTGTTTGAGCCGGATGATGTCGACCAGCAGTTGATCGCGTTCGGTGGCCAGGAGTTCGGGGTCGATACCGGCCATTTCGTCGTCGGTGCCGGTGACCAGCTTGTCGACCAGTTCGGGCGTCAGCTGCGGTGCACCGAGATCGTCCATCCATTCCTGGGCCGGTGGGCCGAGGTGGTCGAGCACGGCGCGCAGGCCGCCCCGGCCGCCGGAAAGATGTTGTCCGGCAATGGGTCCCACGATGGCCCAGCGCAGTCCGGGACCGCTGGCGATCGCGGTGTCGATGTCGGCCACCGTGACGATCCCGCGATCGATCAGCGAGTACGCCTCACGCCAGATCGCGGCCTGCAGCCGATTGGTCACATGCCCGGGGATCTCGGCCCGGACGAGGATCGGCTTCTTGCCGATGCGCCGGTACACCGCCATCGCCTGCTCTGCGGCGTCCGGCCGGGTCTGGGATCCTGGCACCACTTCGATCAACGGGATGATGTGGGCGGGGTGGAACGGATGACCCACGAGCACTCGACCCGGGTCCGTGGTGCACATTGCCTGAAGTTCCGTCGGCCGGATCCCGGAGGTCGACGAGGCGATCACCACGCCGGGCCGTGCAGCCGTGTCGATCTCGGCGATGACGCGCGCCTTCAGCTCCCGGTCCTCGGGGATGTTCTCCTGGATGAAGTCGGCCGCGGCCGCGGCCTGGGCGACCGACCGGACCACGCGCAGGTCACCGACGGTCCCTGACGTCTGAACGGTCAGCTGCCGATAGTCCAGCGCGGCGCGGATGATGGATTCGGTGAGGTCATGCTGGTCCTCGTCGGGCCCGCAGGTTCCGACGACGTCGACGCCCGCGGCCAGGAAGCAGGCTGCCATGGCAGAGCCGATGACGCCGAGTCCGAAGACACCGGCGCACGAGATGTTCTGTACTGCAGGCTCGGTCACGCCGTCACCGTGGTCCGCGGCCAGGTGCTGAAGAAGTCGAGCGCAGTCGGGTCGGCCAGCGCACCGGGTGAGGCCACGGTGTGCGGGTCGGCCCCCAGCAGGATGCGCTTCACCGGGATCTCCAACTTCTTGCCGGTCCGGCCGTAGGGCACGACCGGGACCTGATGGATCTCGTCCGGAACGTGTCGTGGCGACAGTGCGGAGCGGATTTCACGGGTGATCACCGCGCGCAGGTCGTCGTCGAGCACGATCCCGTCGTCGGTGACGACGAACAGGACCAGCCGACCCAACCCACCGTCGGGGTCTTCGAGATGGACGATGAGCGAATCCCGGATGCCGTTGAGCTCGTCGACGACACGGTAGAACTCGGCCGTGCCCAGCCGCACCCCGCCGCGGTTGAGGGTGGCGTCGGAGCGTCCGGTGATCGTGACCCCGCCCGTGCTGTCGAAGCGCACCCAGTCGCCGTGTCGCCAGACACCGGGGTAGCGGTCGAAATAGGTGTCCCGGTAGCGCACGCCGTCGAGGTCGTTCCAGAATCCGACGGGCATCGACGGCACGGGGGAGGTGATCACCAGTTCCCCCAGTTCGTCGACGACCTCCCCGCCGTTCTCGTCGAACGCTGTCACGGCGAAACCCAGACTGCCCCCGGACATCGCGCCGCTGAACACCGGGGTGAGCGGGGATGCCTGGATCATCCCGGTGCAGATGTCGGTCCCGCCGCTGCCGACGTTCAGCAGTACCGAGGAATCGAACTGCTGGTAGATCCACTCGAAACCCTCGCGCGGGAGCGGACTGCCCGCCACGCTGATCTGGCGCACCGCGGACAGATCGAATTGCCGGGCCGGTTCGATTCCCTCCCGTCGTGAGGCCATGACGACCCCCGGGCTCAGCCCGAGCATCGTCGCGCCGGTCTCGGCGGCGACCCGCCACTGGTTCCCCGTATCGGGGTACGCCGGGTTGCCGTCCTGCATCACGATCGAGGACCCCACCAGCAGTGCGCCCACCAGAGAGTTCCACATCATCCAGGCGGTGGTGCTGTACCAGCTCAGGCGGTCACCGGGGCCCAGATCCCAGTGGAATGAATGGTTTTTCATCATCTCGAGCAGGATGCCGCCATGGCCGTGGATGATCGCCTTGGGTAGACCCGTCGTACCGCTGGAGAACAGGACCATCAGCGGATGCGCGAAAGGAACCGGCTCACAGGCGGGCATGGTCCCCGTGCGGCCGTCGCCGCCGCCGATCTCGGCCCAGCCGATGACGTCCTCGATCACCACATGCTCGCCGTACGGCACCGAGATGACCGACCGCAGCGACGGGATGGCCGCGCGGATGCGGGCTACCTCGTCGCGCCGGTCCAGACTCTTGGTTCCGTAGGTGTAGCCGCCGACGACGATCATCACCGTTGGTTCGATCTGGGCGAACCTGTCGATCACGCTCTGCGATCCGAATTCCGGCGCGCAGGCTGCCCAGGTCGCCCCGAGGCTGGCCGTGGCCAGAAAGGCGATCAGCGCCTCGGGGATGTTGGGAAGGTAACCCACCACTCGGTCGCCCCGGCCGACGCCCTGGTCGGCCAGGCCCTGCCGGACCCGCCGCACTTCGTCGCGCAGCGCGCGGAATGTCAGGGTGCGGTCGGGCCGGGTCTGGCTCTTGGCGATCACGGCGATGTCGTCGAGGGTGCCCTCGGTGCCCAACGAGTGCTCGACGTAGTTGAGCTGCGCGCCGTCAAACCACCGGGCGCCGGGCATCTTTCGGGTGTCGAGTACCGCGGTGTAGGGGTGGTGGCTGTCGATGGCGAAGTACTGCCATATCGCTTCCCAGAAGTCCTCGATGTCGGTGCACGACCACCGCTGCAGGGTCTCCCAGTCGGTGAACGTGCGGCCGCGCTCGGCCGCCAACCAGTCCATGAAGGCGCCAACTCGCGAAGTGGCCCTCGCATCGGCAGGCACGGGCCTGCACACCGTCGCCATTTCAGTTGGCCTCGGTGGCGTGGGGGGACCTGCGGGCGCTGACTTTGTTGCCGGTGCCGGCGAGGAACGCCGCCATCGAGTCCTTGGCCTCCTGGGTCGACTGTGCGATCCCGGCCATCAGCGATTCCATCATCAAGCCCTCGTCGCGGCCGACCTCGGCGATCCTCGGTAACGCCTGCAGCACCGCGTAGTTGGTGACAGGCGAGTTGGCGGCGATCGTGTTCGCAAGTTCGAACGCAAGTGCCTCGCCCTCGTCATTGCCGACCAGATACGTTGCCAGTCCGTGCCTTTCGCCGGCCTCGGCATCGAGAACGCGGCCGGTGAGCATCATGTCCTGCATCCGGGCCACTCCGATCAGGCGAGGAATGCGCATCGATGCGCCGCCTCCCACGAACAGACCCCGCTGTCCTTCAGGCAACGCGAAGAAGGCGCTTCGCTCGGCGATCCGGATATGGGCGGCGCTGGCCAGTTCCAGGCCTCCGCCGACGACCGCGCCTTTGAGAACGGCGACGACCGGAACCGCCCCGTCGGCCATCGCACCAAGGGCTGCGTGCCACATCCGCGAATGCATGACGCCTTCCATCGCGTCGCGTTCGGCCAGTTGGGACAGGTCCAGGCCGGCGCAGAAGTGCTCGCCCGCCGCGGTCAGCACGACGGCTGACACCCCACTCGGCGGCGACGTGAAGAAGTTCCCCAAGGCCTCGATGGTCACGTCGTCGAGCGCATTGCGCTTGTGCGCTCGGTCCAAACGCAGCACACCGATGCTGCCGCACCGGTCGAAGTGCAGGGATGCCGAAATGCGTTGGTTCACATGTGTCATGGCGGTGACCCGATCGTCGGTTGCCGATGTCGCGCTCGGGAAGCCCCCGACAGCGGACGCAAAAATGCTACGCATGGTTGTGTCGTCACGTCAACAAATCGACGAATAATGGTGAAAGGCTGCCGGCGCGTGCCCGGCGTATCCGAGAAGCCGGTATCGCCTGTGACAAGTAGGGCTGCGCGGCCCAGCGCCGGGCGCCAAAGGCCGACGGAAAACTTGGTGCCGCGCGCCAAGAGTTCTGGGAAGTGCGGGAGCCATGCTGAAGTGGTCACCGTCACAGCGGAAGCCGTCTGGTGACTGCGCCCACACAATGGGTCACGGCGTATCCGTCGTCGAGTCCTGAGGAGACAGTGATGTCGATCCCCGTAGGAGCGAGCCTTTTCCCGTCGCAGACCGGGGAGCCGAATCCGCAACCCGGTGGAAGTGCCATGGAGCCACAAGAACCCCCGGTTGCTGATTGGGTGAATCCGTTCGACATGGAAGACGACCCCTACCCGACGTATCAGCGATTGCGAGAGGAGTCGCCCGTCGCCTGGGTCCCCGCTTTCAATGCGTTGGTCGTGTCCAGCCACGCGGAGTGCACGTTGGCGGAAAGACACCCGGAGATCTATTCGGCACGCGGTGCGACTCTGCCTTTCACAGGGGCAATCGGCGGGCCACCGATGCTGGCGGAAGACGACCCACAGCACGCGGCCACCCGCGCGCCGATGAACCCGGTGATGCGACCCAGAAGCATCGATTCGTGGACAGAGGTTTTCGAGCGGAACGCGCACACGTACGCCGATCGGATGCACGACATCGGGCCCGACCATGCCGACCTCAACCGTGACTACGCAGCCCCTCTTGCGGCCAAGAACCTCGTCGACCTTCTGGGGATGGACGGCGTCTCCGCCGAGGATATGCACCGCTGGTCGTACTATTTCATCGCGGCGATGTTCAACTTGGCCCGGGATGCGGACATCTTCGCTCAAGCCGCACTAGCTCGTGACGAGGTCGACGCGGTACTCCGTGACTTGATACCCCATCTGCAACGGCATCCGAACCAGACGATCGTGTCTGCGTTCGCGAACAGCGGCTTGTCGGTCGAACGGATGCATCTGAATATCAAGTTGGCCATTTCGGGGGGGATGAATGAGCCGCAGCACATGATTTCGACGCTTGTCTGGGCGTTGTCAACGTATCCCGAGCAGCGAGCAGCTGTCCTGAACAACCCCGCGCTGTGGCCTGCGGTCTCGTCCCCCGGCTAACCAATTCCGACACGGTGCTTGCGGGAATCCCGATTCCTGCAGACACATCGGTGTACCTCGCGTTGGCCTCAGCCAACCGCGACGAGAAAGTGTTCGCTGCGCCCGCGGTGTTCGACGTCAACCGTGAGAAGAAACCGCACCTGGCCTTCGGTGCGGGTGTGCACATGTGCGCCGGAATGTGGGCCGCGCGCCGCTCCATCGGTCAGATCGGTGTACCGACTCTCTACCAAGCGGTTTCCCAAGCTGCGCTCCGCAGACGGCGACCGGCCGGCCCGTTGGGTCGGTGCTGCATTCCGTGGATTGGTCGAGTATCCAGTGACATGGTGAGACGAGGCCAACACCAGTCCAGACCTCCTGTGTCACCAGTTTATTGAGCGGAGAGATCTCTGTGCCAACCATCACGTTCGTTTCACACCTCGGTGTCAAAGTCGACGTCGACGCCCTGGCCGATGAGTCGGTAATGCAGGCCGCGACGCGCGGCGACGTCGACGGCATCGTCGGCGAATGTGGCGGCAACGCCATGTGCGCCACCTGTCACGTCTACGTCTCCTCCGGCCCCGTCGAAAGTCTGCCGCCGATCGCAGCGGACGAAGACGAAATGCTCGACTCAGCTGCCGCCGAGCGCCGCGACAACAGTCGCCTCAGTTGTCAGCTCATCGTCTCGAATGCCTTCGAAGGGCTCACATTTCACGTGCCCGAAACGCAGATCTAGTGGCTACTGCGGATGGCGTTGTCATCGTCGGGGCGGGTCAAGCCGGCTTTCAGGTGGCGTCTTCGCTCCGTGACCTCGGGTACGGCGGCGCAATCCACCTGGTAGGAGACGAGGCACACCCTCCGTATCAGCGGCCGCCACTGTCGAAGAGGTTCTTGACCGGTGATGTTCAGGATTCCGGCGTGCACTTTCGGCCCGTCGACTTCTTCGAGAATCGCTCGGTCACAATGCACTTGGGCTGCCGGGCCACCGCGATCGATCGAACTGCGAAGGAACTCAAGTTGTCAGGTGGTGAGCGCCTCGCGTACTCGCACCTGGTGCTGGCAACCGGAGCACGGGCGCGCTGGCTGCCGTTTCCCGGTGCGGAGCGGGGTGACGTGTTCGCCTTACGCGGCCTCGACGATGCGAAGGAACTGCGGAGCCGGCTGGGCGGAAGCGCCCGGTTCGTCGTCGTCGGTGGCGGCTTCATCGGCATGGAGTTCGCGGCCGCCGTTCGCAAGCAGGGGTTCAACGTCACCGTCGTCGAACCGGCCGGTCGCGTGATGGAGCGCGCGATATCCGAGCAGCTGTCGATCCATCTCGTCGACGAACATGCTCGGCGCGGGGTCGTTCTGATGACCGGTCGCGGGGTGTCGGCCATTCACGGGAACGACGACGGGACGGTGTCAGCGGTGGAGACCGACGACGGTCGATGGCTCGACGCCGACGCCGTCCTCATCGCGATCGGAGCCGTCCCCAACACGGAGCTGGCCGAGGATGCAGGCCTCCTCGTGGACGGTGGAATCGTCGTCGGGGAGACCTTGTTGACATCAGATCCGCACATCAGCGCGATCGGAGACTGCTGCATATTCCCGATGTCTGGACGCTCGATTCGGCTGGAGTCGGTGCAGAACGCGTCTGATCAGGCCCGCTTCGTCGCAACCCGTCTCGTCGAGGGTGGGGCTCAGCCGTACGTGAAGGTGCCCTGGTTCTGGACCCACCAATACGACATGAAGATCCAGCTCGCTGGTATCGGTGGGCCGACTGATGAGACGGTGACGGTAGGCGATCGTGCGTCCGGCGCGTTCTCCGTTCTTCGATTCACAGAAGGCTGGTTGTCCTGTGTGGAATCCGTCAACCGCCCCGCCGATCACATGGCCGCTCGAACACTGTTGGCCACTGACGTCCGCCCGTCGGTCGCCGAGGCTCAAGTACTCGACTTCGAACTTAAGAACTTCGTGCGGGCCGTGGCGAGACGTTGAACTCCGCGAGCCTCGTCAGGTGAGCGCTGCGAGACGCGGCAGCTCTTCCAGTAACTCCAGCGCCACCAGCGTCTCGAGCGTTTGTTCGCCGACTGGTCGTTCGAGCAGTTCCTCTGCTCGTTTGACGCGGTAGGCGACGGTGTTCGGAGAGAGGTGAAGGGCTTCTGCAGCGGCGATTCGACTGCGCCCCGATCCCAGGTAGAGCCTCAATGTCTGACGGATGTCTTTGAGCTTGGGATCGTCCTGTGCGAGAGTTCCGAGGACCTCGGCGGCAAAGGTCTTCGCCGCGACGGGATCGCTCACCAGGAGTGCCAGCAACCTGCTGTCCTGATACGCGCGCACGCTCGCGCTCCGACTCAATTCGGCTACTCGGGCTGCCAGCCGGGCCGTCCGGTGACAATCTCTGAACCCGTCGATGCCCTTCCCGCTACAACCCACTGCAAGCTGAAGCCAGTCGGGCTTGGGCACCAAGCGCAGGATCTCGACGAAACGGGAATCGAACGAAATCGGCGACGACCAGACGAGCTCACATCTGCCGTCAGGCTGTTCCAGGGCGAACGCGGTGCGGGCCCCCAACGCATCTGCGATGTCTCGCACGTATTGGTCGAGGGCCGCATCGCGTTCCGTCGCGTAACCCCTCCCAGTCGGTAACACGACGGCCATGAGGTGGCACCAGCTGAAGTCGAGGCGCAATACCGATTCGGCGTCCGCAGGTGGGTGTTCGCCCGAGACCACCGCGTCGAATACGCGTCGACGCGCCGCCGCAAGTCGCCCCTGCCAGCGTGATTGCTCGTCACCGTAGTTGACCGACATCTCGTGAACGACGAACTCGGTGAAGGCGAACAACGTACGACCCAGCGCGCGAAGCTCTTCCAGGGGACCGATCTCGGCTCCGTGTGTCTCGAAGGCGCCAAAAATCTCATCTTGCACGTGCTTGTGACAAGCCCACGCCTTACGTAACAGCACTTCGTGAACCGTTCCGGGTTTGATGCCGGCTTCATGTTTGAGACATCGCCGGCTGGGACGCCCGGAGTTGAGCGTAGTAGGCGGTCTCGTATTCCTCTGGAGGGACGTAATCGAGCAGGCTATGCAGGCGCCGATTGTTGAACCAGTCGACCCATTCCAGCGTCGCATACTCGACGTCGTCGACGGTGCGCAGCGGACCACTGAGGAACGGGCTGCCGCGACCGATGGCTTCGGTTTTGAACAACCCGATCGTGGTCTCGGCCAATGCATTGTCGTAAGCATCACCGACGCTCCCGACAGATGCTGCAATCCCCTCCAGCGCAAGCGTTTCCGCGAAGGCGATCGAGGTATATTGACCAGATTCAATCGGTGGATGCAACACCGGCTTGTTGGACTTACAGTAGTTGGTCGTTGAATGCTTCGGCGGGTGTCCTCCAACCGAGTGTCTTG
>NZ_JAWQNH010000016.1:0-2247 GCF_033741155.1 Mycolicibacterium chengduense
TTGGTGCCGCGCTGCCACGGTGACTGGGGGTCGGCGAAGAACACCGGGATACCGGTTTCGACCTTGAACTGGGCATGAGCCGACATTTCCTTGCCGCGGTCCCAGGTCAGCGACCGGACGAGCTGCGCCGGCAGGGTCGACATGGTGTCAGCCAGGGCGTTCTTCATAGTGATCGCCCCGTAGCCGGCCAGTGCCGGACCGTTCTTCGGGGTTTCCCTGTGTCGGTAGCCCTGTTCGCGGGGCAGGTGGACCAGCATGGTGAACCGGGTCATGCGTTCGACGACGGTGCCGATCGCAGAGCGTTCGAGCCCGATGAGGAGATCGCCTTCCCAGTGTCCGGGAACTGCGCGGTCGGCGGCTTCGGCCGGGCGTTCGCTGATCAGCGCCTCCGGGGTGACATGGGCCCAGGTCTTTCGCCGTGATCGTTGCCGCGGCACTCGAAGTGCGCGTCCGGTGCGCAGGCACCAGACCAGTTCCCGTTTGAGCGCACCCCGGCCCTGGATGTAGAGCGATTGATAGATCGACTCGTGGCTGATGCGCATGGACGTATCCTCGAGGAAATCAACTTTGAGCCGGTGGGAGATCTGCTCCGGGCTCCACGCTAGTGACCATGGCCGGTCCTTGCGGTGCGGTTTGTTGCGGCCGGTGAACCGCGGCGGTTGCGGTCCGGCGATGATGCCGCCGTCGGGGCGGCTGATCTGCCCCGAAAGACGTTTCTGCACATAATCATGCAGCTTCGGGTTCGCGACCAGTTTGGCCGTCTTGGGCCGACGTGCGGCCATATCGGCCTTCCACTGCGCGACCGACGCCCGGTACTGCAACGTCCCGCTACGGGTGGCCGCGTTGCGGCGCAACTCCCGTGAGATCGTCGATGGGTCACGTCCGATCGCCCGGGCGATCGCTCGCACTCCCTTGCCCTGCGCCCGCAGCAGCGCGATCTCCTCACGCTCAGCGAAGCACAGGTAGCGGCCCGAGGACTGGAACGTCAAATCAAATGGTGGCATGCCGCCAGCGTTGTGGAACCAGCGTGCTCCGACCGCCGGCGCCACGCCGACAACGGCCGCGGCCTCCTCGGCGAGAAGCCCTGCGGCGATCTGTTCCCAGAAGGCCACCTCGACATGACGCTGATGCTTCGGATGCCCCGGCGACCGGAGCTTTGGGCGGATTGCACGGTCTGCTGCTTGCTGACGACGAACCATCTGACACCTCCATCATCGAGGTGTTGCGACGACCAGTTGAATCCGCCTTGCGAGCCAGCATCACTGTGATGTACCAACCCATCGCGATGTACCAACCCATCGCCGATGCTGCGTTGCGCGTGATCGCGTCGCCACAACGCCATCTTCAGCGCTGTGGTCACCATCGAGGTGTCCTTCACCGACGCCGCGTGCCAGCCCACGATGGCCCGCGAGAAGCAGTCCACCACGAACGCGACATAGACGAAGCCCGACCAGGTGCGGCAGTAGGTGAAGTCGGTAACCCACTTGCAGTTGGGTGCGGCGGCGGTGAAATCGCGGTCGAGCAGATCCGGTGCCCGCCGAGCCTCCTTACCGGGAATCGTGGTCCGGTGTTTTCGGCCCCTGACCACACCGGACAGGCCTTCATCGCGCATTAACCGATCCACGGTGCACCCGGCGACCCGATGGCCTTGGCGGCGCAGGTAGGCGGTCATCTTGCGTCGCCCATACATGCTCTCCGGGGTGCCCACCGTGGCCCGCAGAGCGTCAGTGAGCGCAGCGTCGGTGACCGTCCGGTCCGACGGTGGAGCGGCTTTCCAGTTGCGGTACGTGCGTGGGGCGACCTGCACACCGTGCTCAGTGAGCACGCGGCAGATCGACTCGACCCGAAATCCACGGGCCCGCATCTGGTCGATGAACCCGCAGATCAGCGGTGGCGCGGGTCGAGCTCCCGCGCGAAGAAAATCGAGGCCGCTTTCAGAATCTCGTTGGCCTCCTTGAGATCTCGCACTTCTCGCTCAAGGTCGCGGATGCGCTGTTGCTCGGTAGTCGTGATGCCCGGACGCGCGCTGTCATCGACCTGGGCCTGCAACACCCACCGACGCAGTGACTCGATTCCGACACCGACCTTCGGGCCGATCGCCACGCAGGCGGCATACACCGACCGGTACTCGTCCAGATGGTCGAGCACCATCTTCACCGCACGCTCACGCTGCTCGACCGGGTAATGCTTGGCCATAATCGCCATCCTCCACACACAAGGAAGCGGCATCAAACCCGGAACGGTTCA
>NZ_JAWQNH010000017.1:0-1518 GCF_033741155.1 Mycolicibacterium chengduense
TTTCGCTGTAGCTGACCAGCAGGTTCTTGGTCTGCTGGTAGTGATCGAGCATCATATGGTGGTTTTCCCGACCAATACCGGACTGCTTGTACCCACCGAACGCCGCATGCGCAGGATACTGGTGATAGCAGTTCGTCCACACCCGACCAGCCTTGATATCCCGGCCCGCCCGATACGCGGTATTACCGTTACGACTCCACACCCCGGCCCCCAACCCATACAAGGTGTCATTGGCCAACGCCATCGCATCCTGATAATCGGTGAACGACGTCACCGCCACCACCGGCCCGAAAATCTCCTCCTGGAAAATCCGCATCTTGTTGTTCCCCGTGAAAATCGTCGGCGCCACATAATAACCACCGTTGAGATCCCCACCGAGCTGCGCGCGCTCACCCCCGGTCACCACCTGCGCACCCTCACTCTTACCGATCTCGATATAAGACAAGATCTTCTCCAACTGATCATTGGAGGCCTGCGCCCCGATCATCGTCTCGGTATCCAACGGATCCCCCTGGCGCACCGCCTTCGTCCGGATCGCCGCCAACGCGAGGAACTCATCGAAAATGTCGGCCTGAATCAGCGACCGTGACGGGCACGTGCACACCTCACCCTGATTCAAGGCGAACATCGTGAAGCCCTCCAACGCCTTGTCCTGATACGCATCGTTTTCGGCCAACACATCGTTGAAGAAAATATTCGGCGACTTACCGCCCAGCTCCAACGTCACCGGGATCAGGTTCTGACTGGCGTACTGCATGATCAACCGGCCCGTGGTCGTCTCCCCGGTGAACGCGATCTTGGCGATCCGATTCGAGGACGCCAACGGCTTACCCGCCTCCACCCCGAACCCGTTGACAATGTTGACCACCCCCGCCGGCAACAAATCCCCGATCACCTCGAACAAATACAAAATCGAGGCCGGAGTCTGCTCAGCCGGCTTGAGCACCACCGCATTCCCGGCCGCCAACGCCGGCGCCAACTTCCACACCGCCATCAAAATCGGGAAATTCCACGGAATGATCTGCCCCACCACCCCCAACGGCTCATGGAAGTGATACGCCACCGTGTCCTCATCGATCTCCGACAACGACCCTTCCTGAGCCCGGATCGCCCCCGCGAAATACCGGAAATGATCCACCGCCAACGGAATATCAGCATTCAACGTCTCCCGGATCGGCTTACCGTTATCCCAAGACTCCGCCACCGCGATCGACTCCAGATTCTCCTCGATCCGATCCGCGATCTTGTTCAACAACACCGCCCGCGCCGCCACCGACGTCTTCCCCCACGCCGGCGCCGCCGCATGCGCAGCATCCAACGCCGCCTCAACATCAGCCTCATCCGACCGCGGCACCTCACAAAACACCTGCCCCGTCACCGGCGTCCGATTCTCGAAATACCGGCCCGAAACAGGCGCCACCCACTGCCCACCGATGAAATTCTCATAACGAGACTTAAAAGACATCAAAGCGCCCTCAACACCCGGGCGTGCATAAACAGTCACGGTTGATCTCCTGC
>NZ_JAWQNH010000018.1:0-1430 GCF_033741155.1 Mycolicibacterium chengduense
GGTCAAGTCCTCAGACGTGGTGTACGAGGTCGTCGTGTGATTCTTCGATGTGATGGTTCAGGCGGTCAGTGCTGCGGGGGTGGCCTCCTGTTCGATCGGGGTGTCGTTGACGGCGCGTGATTTGCTCAGGACGTCCAGGCCGAGGTAGCGCCGGGACTCGGCCCATTCGTCGTGTTGTTCGGCCAGGACGGCACCGACGAGGCGGATCAGGGCGTCACGGTCGGGGAAGATGCCCACGACGTCGGTGCGTCGGCGGATTTCCTTGTTGAGCCGCTCCTGGGGATTGTTGGACCAGATCTGGCGCCAGATCTGTTTGGGGAACGCGGTGAACGCGAGTAGATCCGGCCGGGCTGCCTCCAGGTGGTCGGCCACCTTCGGCAGCTTGTCGGACAGGGCGTCGATGATCCGGTCATATTGCGCTGCAACCGATTCCGTGTCGGGTTGATCGAACACCGAATGCAGCAGGGTGCGGACCCACGGCCACGACGATTTCGGGGTGATAGCCATCAGGTTGGTCGTGTAGTGCGTTCTGCAGCGTTGCCACGTCGCACCGGGCAGGGTGGCGCCGATCGCGGCGACGAGGCCGGCGTGGGCGTCACTGGTGACCAGTTTGACCCCGGACAGGCCTCTGGCGGTCAGCGACCGCCAGAACGTAAGCCAACCCGCGCCGTCCTCGGCGGTGGTGGCGTCGATTCCCAAGATTTCTCGGTAGCCTTCGGCGTTGACCCCGACCGCGATCAGTGCGTGCACGTTGACCACCCGGCCGCCTTCGCGGACCTTGAGCACCAGGGCGTCGGCTGCCACGAAGGTGTATGGGCCGGCATCCAGCGGGCGGGTGCGAAACGCCTCGACGGCGGTGTCGAGTTCTTTGGCCATCACCGAGACCTGCGACTTCGACAGGCTGGTGATGCCCAACGTTTCGACGAGCTTGTCCATCCGCCGCGTGGAGACCCCGAGCAGGTAGCAGGTCGCGACCACGGTGGTCAACGCCCGCTCAGCCCGTTTGCGGCGCTCCAATAGCCAGTCCGGGAAGTACGAACCCTGCCGTAGCTTCGGGATCGCGAGATCCAATGTCCCTGCACGGGTGTCGAATTCGCGGTGTCGGTAGCCATTGCGGCAGTTGGTGCGCTGTGCCGAACGCTCGCCGTAACCGGCGCCGCACAGGGCGTCGGCCTCGGCGCCCATCAGGGTGTGGATGAACGTGGCGAGCAGCTCGCGCAGGACGTCGGGATGGGTGGTGGTGAGTCGTTCGGCCAGCACGGCGGGCAGGTCGATATTGTGGGCAGCGGTCATCGCGTGTGTTCCTTCTTTGCTCGAGTGACTTTGGTCGGTCCCTCGAAGAATCACGCGATGACCTTCAATCACTCGGCTACGACACGCCGGTACCGCTGATCAGGTCCGACTCGTACACCACTCTGCTGGACGCAACC
>NZ_JAWQNH010000019.1:0-683 GCF_033741155.1 Mycolicibacterium chengduense
CGTCGCTGAAGTACGGTGTGTGCGGTGCGGCCCCCGTTGACGCCGATATCGTTGCCCGCGCTGAACAGCGGCTGGGCTGCGTCATTCGTCAGGGGTATGGGATGACGGAGGCTTCGCCGGCGATTCTTGGTGTGGGCGATGCTGACTGCTCCAGCACACCGTCGGGATGTGTGGGCACCTTGATGCCCAGTACCCAGGCCCGGTTGGTGCAGCCGGGTACCGATGTTGATGTCGCGCCGGGGTCGGCGGGGGAGCTTCTGATCCGCGGTCCTCAGGTGATGTCGGGGTACCTGGATAACGCGCAGGCGACTGCCGAGACGATTACCGGGGGGGGGGCTGCATACCGGTGATGTCGTTCGCATCGATGCCGACGGGTTCTACTGGGTTGTGGATCGGTGCAAGGAACTGATCAAGTACAAGGGTTATCAGGTTGCGCCGGCTGAGCTGGAGGCTGTGCTGCTCACGCACCCGGATGTGCGGGATGCGGCGGTGATCGGAGTGCCTCACCGTGAGGGTGGTGAGGCACCGAAAGCGTTCGTGGTGACCGACGCGGTCATCGACGTTGCCGAGCTGATGTCCTATGTCGCCGAACGGGTCGCCCCGTACAAGAAGATTCGTAGCGTCGAATTCGTTGAGATGATACCCAAATCGGCGACTGGCAAGATACTGCGTCGACTCCTCAA
>NZ_JAWQNH010000020.1:0-401 GCF_033741155.1 Mycolicibacterium chengduense
GGGTTGGCGTTGACGCCGGTGGCGGTGTTGATGTTCCGGTTCAACAATCCGGATGCGGCGATGGTGCTGTTGATGACCGCGGCGGCCTATTGCGCGGTGCGGGCGCTGCACAGCCATGGGGCGCGGTGGATGGTGTTGGCCGGGGTGGCGTTGGGGTTTGCGTTCTTGGCCAAGATGCTGGAGGGGTTGATGGTGATGCCGGCGATCGGGGTGATGTATCTGGTCGCGGCGCCGGTGCTGGTGCGGAGGCGGGTGGTGCACCTGGTGGCCGCACTGGTGGCGTTTGTGGTGTCGGCCGGTTGGTATGTGGTGCTGACGTTGGTGTGGCCGGCCTCGTCGCGGCCGTATCTGGCCGGTTCCACCGACAACAACTTCATGAACCTGGTCCTGGGCTACAACGG
>NZ_JAWQNH010000021.1:0-226 GCF_033741155.1 Mycolicibacterium chengduense
GTCAGTTGTTCGGGTTCAGCAGTGCCAGCATGTTGGTGCCCGAGGCGTTGATGGCGGTGGGGTCGGTGGCGCTGGTGTATGGGGCGGTGCGCCGGATCGCGGGGCCGTGGGCGGGGTTGTTGGCCGGTGCCGGGTTGGCGTTGACGCCGGTGGCGGTGTTGATGTTCCGGTTCAACAATCCGGATGCGGCGATGGTGCTGTTGATGACCGCGGCGGCCTATTGCGC